>JANRIO010000085.1:0-5816 GCA_033764875.1 Hyphomicrobiaceae bacterium
CGGCGCCGGGCTATCGCTCCGTCTTCCGGCCTGGCCTCTTCGACGGGCAGGTGGTGATCGTCACCGGCGGCGGCAGCGGCATCGGCCGCTGCGTCGCGCACGAGCTGGCAAGCCTCGGCGCCCGCATCGCTCTCGTCGGCCGCAAGGCGGAGAAGATCGCGGCCGTCGCCGGCGAGATCGCGGGCGACGTGGCGGCGGGGCGGGCCAGCACCCACGTCTGCGACATCCGCCTCGAGGAGCAGGTGGTGGCCACCGTCGCCGAGATCCTGAAGGCGCACGGCCGCATCGACGGCCTCGTCAACAACGCCGGCGGCCAGTTCGCCGCTCCCCTCGTCAACATCACGCAGAAGGGCTGGGAGACGGTGGTGCGCACCAATCTCACCGGCGGCTTCCTGATGGCGCGCGAGTGCTACACCCAGTGGATGCAGGGGCGTGGCGGCTCGATCGTCAACGTCGTTGCCGACATGTGGCTCGGCATGCCGGCGATGGGCCATTCGGGCGCGGCGCGCGCCGGCATGGTCAACTTCACCGAGACGGCGGCCAACGAGTGGTCGGTGTCCAACGTGCGCGTCAACGCCGTGGCGCCTGGCTGGATCGCCTCCTCCGGCATGGACCAGTATCCGCCCGAGATGGGCGAGCGCATCCGCAACATGAAGAACATCGCGCCCCTCGGCCGCATGGGCACCGAGAGCGAGGTGGCCTCGGCCATCGTCTTCCTGCTGTCGGAGGGCGCAAGCTACATCTCCGGCTCCACGCTGCGCATCGATGGCGCTGCGCCCAACACCAAGATCAGCCGGCCGCTGCCGCCCAACCGCAGCCCGCTGCCGCGCTACGACGGCTTCCATCGCGCCAGCCTGCCCAAGGTGCTGGGGGAGGAGTGATGACCACCGCGCGCCGCAAACGCCGACCGCTGTCGGGAAGAGGCAGAAGAGCGGCGTCCGCTGCCCTTCTTTCTGCGCCCCTGGAAGTCGCGCACAAGCGCGACTGTCCGGGGCCTTGCCCGCTTGCGGCTCCGATGCGCCGGCAAGATCACGGACAGGCGCGCTCGCGCACGCCTTCCGGGACCGCAAAGCCGCAGGTGTGGTGCGCCGGGCTGCCCCTCACCCCGGCCCTCTCCCCGCACGCGGGGAGAGGGAGAGGAGGCCGCCTCGGTCGGCGCGCCCTTGTGCGACCCGCTGGAGTCCGCTGATGGCCGTCATCGAGAGCCGCATCGACCCCACGTCCATCTCCTTCGACGAGAATCGCCGCGAGATGCTGGCCCTCGTCGACGGCTTTCGCCATCTCGAGGCGCGGGTGCGCGACACCTCCAACCAGAAGCTGCCCATGTTCGAGAAGCGGGGCCAGCTCACCCCGCGCCAGCGCATCGCCCACCTCCTCGACCGCGGCTCGCCCTTCCTCGAGATCTCGACGCTTGCCGGCCTCCACATGCATGACGACGACGGCGCCGACAACATTCAGGGCGGGGGCACCATCGCCGGCATCGGCTACGTCAGCGGCATCCGCTGCATGGTCACGGCGAGCGACAGCGGCATCAAGGGTGGCACCACGGCCCCCATGGGGCTGAGGAAGACGCTGCGCGCCCAGGAGATCGTGATCCGCAACAAGCTGCCATACATCTCCCTCGTGGAATCCGGCGGCGCCAACCTCAACTACCAGTCCGAGATCTTCGTCGACGGCGGCCGCACCTTCGCCAACATGGCGCGCATGTCGGCCCTCGGCATTCCGCACGTGACCGTGGTGCACGGCTCCTCCACGGCCGGCGGCGCCTATCACCCGGGCCTCTCCGACTACGTGATCGTCGTCAGGAAGCGCGCCAAGATCTTCCTCGCCGGCCCGCCGCTGCTCAAGGCTGCCACCGGCGAGATCGCCACCGACGAGGAGCTGGGCGGCGCCGAGATGCACGCCACCGTCTCCGGCATCGCCGAGCACCTGGCCGAGGACGACGCCGACGCCATCCGCATCGCCCGCGAGATCATGGGCACCCTGCCCTGGAACGAGCGCTTGCCCCCCCTGCCGCGCAAGGCATGGAAGCCGCCGCGCTACAGCCCCGACCAGCTCGCCGGCGTCGTGCCCGTCGACTACCGCAAGCCCTACGACGTGCGCGAGGTCATCGCCCGCCTCGTCGACGACAGCGACTTCGTCGACTTCAAGGCGCTCATCGGCACCCACACCGTCTGCGGCCAGGCGGTCATCGAGGGCGAGGCGGTCGGCATCATCGGCAACAACGGCCCCATCGACGCCGAAGGCGCCGTCAAGGCCGCCCAGTTCATCCAGCTCTGCGACCAGGCCGATACGCCGATCATCTTCCTGCAGAACACCACCGGCTACATGGTCGGCCGCGAGGCCGAGCGCGCCGGCATCGTCAAGCACGGCTCCAAGATGATCCAGGCCGTCACCAACGCCCGCGTGCCCAAGCTCACCCTGCACATCGGGGCGAGCTTTGGCGCCGGCAACTACGGCATGTGCGGGCGCGCCTACGATCCCCGCTTCATCTTCGCCTGGCCCAACAACCGCATCGCCGTCATGGGCCCCGAGCAGGCCGCCGGCGTGCTCGCCATCGTCACCGAGGAGAAGCTGCGCCGCGACGGCAAGCCGGTCGATCAGGCCCGCATCGAGGCCATGCGGGCCGGAGTCGTCGCCCGCATGGAGAAGGAGAGCACGGCGCTGTTTGCGACCGCGCGCCTCTGGGACGACGGCCTCATCGACCCGCGCGACAGCCGCCGCGTCCTCAGCCTTTGTCTGTCCGTCTGCCGTGAGGCCGACGCGCGCACGCTGAAGGCGAACACCTTCGGCATCGCAAGGATGTAGGAGAGGTCGCAATGTTCATCGTTCCCGAGATCTCCCACGGCTTCCGGATAGGGTCTGTCGGCGGCTCATTCGGCCGAGCCGGTGAGGGGCAACTGCATTCCACCCGCGAGAAGGCCCCCTCATCCGGCCCTTCGGGCCACCTTCTCCCCAGAGGGAGAAGGGAGAGAGGCGCCGGACATGATCAGAGGCCGGCATGCTGTTCATGATCATCGAGCGCTTCCGCGACGACGACATGGTGCCCGTCTACGAGCATCTGGCCAGGCACGGCAGGGAGCTGCCCGCCGGCCTCGAGTACGTCGACAGCTGGGTGGAGCCCAACTTCGCCCGCTGCTTCCAGCTCATGCGCTGCGACGACGCCCGCCTGTTGCAGGAGTGGGTGCTCAAGTGGCGCGGCCTCGGCGTCACCTTCGAGATCGTGCCCGTGGTGCCGAGCAAGGACACGCGCAGCGTCGTAGAGACCTACCTCGCCGACAAGAGCAAAGACTAGTGTTCCCCGTCCAACAGATGGGTCCCGCGGTCATCTCGGGCTCGTCCCGAGGATCCAGCCCTCCGCGAGCGCGGGGGACAAGCGGTGGGGCGGATGGTCGGGACAAGCCCGACCATGACACCTGGGTGCCAAGCGAGAGACCAACAACACTAGCCAAAGCCCTGGGAGGGCAACGCCGATGCAGTTCACCGAGCAGCACCACGAGATCCGCGAGAGCGCCCGCAAGTTCATCGAGGCGGAGATCAACCCGCATATCGACGACTGGGAGAAGGCCGGCATCTTCCCTGCCCACGACGTGTTCAAGAAGCTGGGCGCCATGGGCTTCCTCGGCATCAACAAGCCCGTGAAGTACGGCGGTCTCGGCCTCGACTACTCCTACCAGCTCGTGTTTCTCGAGGCCTTGGGCTACTGCCACGCCGGCGGCGTGCCCATGGCCATCGGCCTGCAGACCGACATGGCGACACCGGCGCTGTCCCGCTTCGGCAGCGAGGAGCTGTGCCGCGAGTTCCTCGTTCCCTCCATCTCGGGCGACTACGTCGCCTGCCTTGGCGTCTCCGAGGTGGGGGCCGGCTCCGACGTCGCCTCCATCAAGACCACCGCCCGCAAGGACGGCGGCGATCTCGTCATCAACGGCGGCAAGATGTGGACCACGAGCGGCACCCAGGCCGACTGGATGTGCCTGCTCGCCAACACCTCCGACGGCCCGCCCCATCGCAACAAATCGCTGATCTGCCTGCCCATGAAGACCAAGGGCGTGACCATCGCCCGCAAGCTCGACAAGCTCGGCATGCACTGCTCCGACACCGCCCAGATCCACTTCGACGACGTGCGCGTGCCGCAGCGCTACCTCATCGGCAAGGAGGGCGAGGGCTTCACCTACCAGATGCTGCAGTTCCAGGAGGAGCGCCTGTACGCGGCCGCCTCTGGCCTCATCTCCAAGGACCGCATGATCGACGCCACCATCGCCTACACGCGCGAGCGCATGGCCTTCGGCCAGTCGATCCTCGACAACCAGGTCGTGCACTTCCGCCTCGCCGAGCTCAAGACCGAGGTGGAGATGCTGCGCGCGCTGACCTATCGCGCCGCCGATCTTATGTTGAAGGGCGAGGACGTGACCATGCTCGCGTCCATGGCCAAGCTCAAATCCGGCCGCCTCTCACGCGAGATCACGGACGCCTGCCTGCAGTACTACGGCGGCATGGGCTTCATGAACGAGACCCTGATCTCGCGCCAGTACCGCGACAGCCGTCTGGGCTCCATCGGCGGCGGCGCCGACGAGATCATGCTCTCGATCATCTGCAAGCAGATGGGCATCCTGCCGGGCAAGAGGGGCAAGGCAGGCTAGGCGACGCGGCGGCGGCGGTCAGACCGGCTATTGCCGGCTGTCGAGCCGTCCCAGGAGCCGCGCGGGTGCGGCGAGTGCCGCGACGCAGGGGGACGACGCCTGCCAGCTGCTGCTCGCGCCAGGCGTGCGTGCGGCGGCCGGCGCCTGGTTGCTCAGGCTCGTCCTCGCAGCCGGGGCGGTCGCATTGCTCACGCGCTGCCCGCAATCCGCGACCTGGTCATCCACCGTCGAACGGTAGCCAGCGTCTGTCTCAGCCTCTGCGGCCTGCTGCCCGGGTCGATGCGCCATTGCAGCATCTTGGAGGCGGCGGCCCCCGGCAGCAGCCCGACGAGCAGGAACCAGGTCACCTGCAGCGCCCGGCGGACATGTATCAGGTTCGCGTCGCGGCTCGCCCAGGCCCCTCGCAGGCCCAAGGACGCGCGTGCGTCGCCCGGATAGGGGTGATTGCGCGGATCCGTCAGCAGGGAGCCCAGCCGACTCGTGAGGTGCCGGGGGTCGGCAAGCCCCAGGTGGCTGTCGACCGGCATGCCGAGCTCTCCCGCCTTGCTGCGCAGCGCCTCGTACCGGCATTCGTCGTGGGACAGCTCCCGGCGGAACTTCGCGGATAGGCCCGCATGCCCGGCCGAGCCGGCCCAGAGATTGGAGCCGTGCATGACGTAGGCGCCCAGGGGAGCGTCTATCGACACGAGCCTTCCGTACAACGGTGCCAGCGTTACCAGGTAGCCGTCCGCCGAGATGCGGAACTTCTCCTCCGGGATGGGCAGGATCGCATCCAGGACGGACCGGGCGAAGGCATTCCCGCTGGTGACCGTGCTCTCGTATCTTCCCCGCGAGAGCAGCAGCGGCACGACGTTTCCGGTGTCGAAACGGATCTCGGGTGCGGGTATGAGGTCGATCCGCCGTCCGTCTGCGCCGACAAGATGCAGCCGGAACTGCACCTGCGCGACGTCGGGGAGCATGGCCGCGACGACCCGTTCTGCCGCACACGGAGAAAGCCAGTCGTCGGCATCCAGAAAGATGACGACGTTCCCGGCGGACGCTCGGAAGCCGGCGTTGAAGGCGGCCCCCTGTCCGGCATTGCGCGCGAGGAGCACGGGGACGACGCGATCGCCATATCGCGCGATAATGTCCCGCGAATTGTCCGTCGAGGCGTCGTCGACGACGATTGTCTGGACG
>JANRIO010000095.1:0-43484 GCA_033764875.1 Hyphomicrobiaceae bacterium
CCAGGGGTCGAAGGTGCCGAAGCTCCAGATGTGACCCTCGAAGTCGCGGCAGGAATAGCCTTGGCCCCGCCCATCGCCGGCGTCGATATCGATCACGAGCTCGGCGCCGGCCTCCAGCGCCCGCGACTTGTGCGCGAGCACGTCGGGGACGAACACGTAGCACGCCTGGGTCTCGCGGCTGCCGACGTCGGCGGGTTGCACCATGTAGGTATCGAACGCCGTGCCGCCGACCGGGCACAGCATCACCCGGCTGGCACCGCAGGCGAGCTGCACGTAGCGGACGGTTCCGTCCGCGTCCGCAACGGCCCGATCCTCCTCGAAGCCGAAGGCATTGCACAGCCACAGCGAGGCCGCGCGCACATCCCTATAGCGCAGGGCCGGCACGATGCCGCCCATTGCCGGGATGGAATCCGATACGCTGATCGACTGCATGGCCTTGCGCGCACCTTTGAACGCACTCTGATGAATCTGCCCCCACTTCAGCGCCTTTTGGTGAATAATCTCTTTAAGTTAGAGCCCGTTTCGAACATCAATCCTGCGCCCGTCGCGGCATCTTTTTGAGTTGAAGCACCAAGCGACGCCCGGGTCTCCTCCACGCGTGCGTCTTCAAGCGGTCCGGCTTTTGTGCTATCGGCAACCAGCGAGGGGAGCGAGGGGGCAGCGCCGGGCGGGACCTGCCGCCGCGTCGGCCGTTGCTTCGGTGGGGATTGCGCTCCGGCCAACGCGGGAGCGGGCAGCCCTGCGCCGTCAGGCGTGCGCGGGCTGCTCACGAGGGGGAAGCAGGTTTTCCATGTCCATTCTCTCCTGGCTCCGGCGCCTCGTCGTCTCCCTCGGCATCGGCCTGACGAGCTACCTCTTCATGCTCGTCATCATGCTGCTTTCGGTGGTCTTCGACCGGCAGCTCGAGCCGGTGATCACGCTGGCCTTCAACCTCGGGCGCGGCATCATCGAGCTCATCGACAGCCTGGTGTCGGGCACCTATTGGGGGCAGGTCGCGGCCAACCACCTGCGCGAGCGGGTGAACATGACGCACGTGGTGCTGTCGCTGCCGGCCATCATCCTCGCCACGTTCGTCGTCGGCATCCCGCTGAACACGCTGCTCGGCGGCACGCGCACCGCGTTGCAGCGGGTTCTGATCGCGCTCTTCAGCGTGCCGGCGACGGTGGTGCTGGCGGTGGCGCTGTTCACCTTCAACGTGTTCTTCCCCGAAACCTACGCCTCGCTGCTGCGCTTTGCCGACTGGGTGTGGCAGGGCTCGCTCGACGCCATCAGCGCCTCGGGCGACACCATCCCCGGCGCCCGCAAGCTCGCCAACGCGGCGCGCCAGGGCTTCTCCGGCCACCACTACGTGGTCATGGCCGCCTGCAGCATGGTCGCCTCCTTCATCATCAACGCCATCTTCGTGGCAGCGGCGCGCCGCAGATAGGCCGCGCCGGACCGGATGCCGCGCAACCGGATGTCGCGCGCGGCTGTGATCGCCGCGGCCGCGAGCCCCGCGCCGTCGTCCCGGACGGCGCGGAGCGGGCGTCAGGCCTGCAGCGCCCGCCAGATCTTCTGCGGCGTCAGCGGCATGTCGAGGTCGGCGTCGCTGCCCTTGCCGAGCGCGTCGGCGACCGCGTTGACGATGGCGCACGGTGCCGCCGTGGTGCCGCTCTCGCCGACGCCCTTGGCCCCGACCGCGTTGGTGCGGCACGGGATCGGCCGGTTGCGCACCGCGATCGGCGGCACGTCGGCGGCCCGCGGCATGCCGTAGTCCATGAAGCTGCCCGCCAGGATCTGGCCGCTGGCGTCGTCGTAGCGCATGTGCTCCATCAGCGCCTGGCCGAGGCCTTGCGCGACGCCGCCGTGCACCTGGCCCTCGAGGATCGTGGCGTCGAGGATGTTGCCGCTGTCGCCGACCGCCGTGTAGCGCACGATCTCGAGCCCGCCCGTCTCCGGGTCGATCTCCACCTCAGCAACGTGGCAGCCGTTGGGGTAGGAGGGCGCCGTCGTGATATCGCCCTTCGTGTCGAGGCCCTCGGGGATGGCGCCCTGCGCGACGAGCTCGCTCGCGCGTGCCGCGACCTCGAGCAGACTCACCTGCCGCCCGCTGCCCGCCACCGTGTAGAGCCCCTGCGCGAAGGTCACCGCCGCCGGGTCCGCCTGCAGCAGCACGGCCGCCGCACGCCGGCCCTTCTCGATCACGAGATCTGCCGTCACCGCCACGGCGCTGCCGACCAGCATGGCCGAGCGCGAGGCGACCGCCCCGAGCCCCGGCACGTCGCGGTCGGAATCGCCGTACTCGACCTCGATCGCCTCGGGCGGCAGTCCGAGCCGGTCGGCGGCGAGCTTGCCGAACACCGTCTTGTGGCCTTGGCCCTGCGCGGCGGGCGCGATGCTGACCGTGACGCGGCCGGGCGCGGCGAACTTCATGGCGGCGCTTTCCTGCAGCAGGCCGCCCGAGATCTCCAGGAAGGCGCCGATGCCGATGCCCCGCAGCTTGCCCCGCGCCCGGGCCTCCGCCTTGCGCGCGGCGGTGCCGGCGTAGTCGGCCGCCGCCAGCGCCTCCTCGAGCACGGCCGGGAAATCGCCGGTGTCGAAGCTGGCGCCGACGAAGGTGGCGTAGGGAAGCTGCGCTGGCCGGATCATGTTGCGGCGGCGGATCTCGGCCGGATCGAGCTTCAGCTCGCGCGCGGCCTTGTCCATCAGGCGCTCGAACAGGAAGTTGATCTCGGGCCGGCCGGCCCCGCGGTAGGGTCCGATCGGCACCTTGTTGGTGAACACGCCGCGGCTGCGGATGTCGATGTTGGGAATGTCGTAGACGGTCGGCAGGCAGCCCGTCAGGTGCACGGTGCAGCAGTAGAGCGCCACGCCCGTCAGGTAGGCGCCGATGTCGGCGGTGACGTTGATGCGCGCGGCGAGCACCCGGCCGGTGTCGTCGAAGGCCAGCTCGGCCGCAAAGATCATGTCGCGCGCCTGCGTGTCGCTCATGAAGGCTTCCGCGCGGCTCGAGCACCAGTGCACCGGCCGGCCGGTCTTGCGCGCGGCAATCAGCAGGGCGACGTACTCAGGGTAGCCCGAGGCCTTCATGCCGAAGCCGCCGCCGACGTCGTCCGTCAGCACGCGCAGCTTCTCCGGCGCGAGCTTCATCGCCGCGCAGGTTTGCATCTGGATCGCCCACACGCCCTGCGTGCCGGTGCGCAGCGTGTACTTGTCGGCGGCCGCATCGTAGCTCGCGGTGGCAACGCGCGGCTCCAGCGACACCGCGGCGATGCGCTGGTTGGCGATCCGGATGCGGGTGACGTGGGCCGCCGCCGCAAAGCCCGCGTCGACGGCGGCGATCCGGGGCCCGTGCCAGTCGAGCGCGACGTTGGCCGGCGCCTGCGGCCACAGCTGCGGCGCTCCGGCCGCGATCGCCGCCTCGGGATCGACGGCCGGCGCGAGGCTGTCGTAGTCGACCGCGACGAGCTCGGCCGCGTCCTGCGCGTTGGCTTCGCTGTCGGCAACCACCAGCGCCACCAGCTCGCCCACGTGCATGACGCGCTCCCGGGCGAGCACCGGCCGGAACGGCACCACCGGCGGTGGCCCCTCCCAGCCGGGGATCGGGTTGCTGCCGGTCACCGTTTCGAGATCGAGGTCGGCGATGCTCTCCGCCGTCAGCACCGCAATGACGCCGCGGGCCTGGCTGGCAGCGGTTGTGTCGATCGAGACGATGCGGGCATGCGCGTGGGGCGACCTCACGAACACGGCGGCGAGCGTGCCCGCGGGTTTGACGTCGTCGCCGAACCGGCCTTGCCCCTTGAGCAGCGGCTCGTCCTCGATGCGGCCCGACCGGGGCGCGGCAGCTCCGTCCATTAGGCTCTCCAATTGCTGTCGATTGCGCGCACGTCGATTTGGGCCGTGCGGGCGTGTGGAAGCGGTGCGCCCGGCGCACCTCGCCTGCCGAAGGCGGCTACAAGCTTCGTGCCAGATTTGGCGTCTCGGCTCCAGTGTGCAGGGCTCGGCGCGGCAACAAGGCACCGGCCCCCGCCGGCCGGCGCTGACGCCTGCGATTGCCGCGGCTTGCCCACTTCGAAGGCAGCCTCAGCCGCCGGCCGGCGACGGCATCAGCGCCTTCGGCAGCATGCAGTGGACGCCCTTGTTGCCGTCGACCATCTGCGTGACGCGCAGATCGGCGGCGATGGAGCACAGCGTATAGGCATCCTGCGCCCGCAGGCCCGAGCGCTCGCCGATCAGCCTGATCATGTCGCGCAGCGCCATCTTCGCCGCATCGTCGAGGTCCTCGTCGAAGCCCATGGTGATCCAGGCCTCTGGCGTCTCCGCCCGCGGCAGCGTCAGGGCCATGTCGGTGCGCAGGCGCAGCTCGAAGGTGCCCGTCAGCGCCGTCTCGATGGCCGTGAGGCACACCTCGCCGTCGCCCTGCACGGCATGCCCGTCGCCGGCCGAGAACAGCGCGCCGTCGACCATGATGGGGAAGTAGACGGTCGTGCCTTCCACCAGCTCCTTGTTGTCCATGTTGCCGCCGAAGGCGCGCGGCTCCTTGGACGACAGCCGCCCCCATTGCGGCGGCGGCGCCACGCCGAAGTTGCCGAAGAACGGCCTGAGCGGGATGTCCTGGCCCCAGGGCATGCGCGCAAGGCGCCGCTCCCGATCGATCGGCACGTGCAGGCGGCGCAGCTCGGGGAAGTCCTCGGGCAGCGTGCCGAGGAGCGGCACCTGCAGGTTCCAGCCCCAGTCCTGGCGCAGCGCGATGCGCTCGATGCGGACCTCGAGCACCTGGCCGGCCTTCGCCCCCTCGACGGCGATGGGGCCCGTCAGCAGATGCGGTCCCGCCCCCCGCGGCCCGTGCGCCAGCACGGCGCGGTGCTCCGGCAGGACCGCGAGCCCCGTGGCAGGGTCGGGCAGGTCCGCGAGCTCGCCGGACAGCGTCTCGACCGTGATCCGGTCCCCCGACTGGACGCTCAGCACCGGGGGCAGCGCGCCATCCCAGAAGCCTATGCTCACATGGCCGGGCGTGGACGTCAGGTGGTGGTGTCGGGACATCGTCGGATCCTCCTCCCCGCACGCAATGCATGGAGCGTGCCCTTGGTAAAGGGAGAGGTGTTCAGGTCAGGCCGTGACGCCGGCGCAAGGCGGGCCCTCGGGCGGCCGCTGGGGGCATCGGCTTCGTGCAGGCTGAAGAATGCGGTCTGGCGCCATTGGCGCCCCGTAGGGGAATCGAACCCCTGTTTTCAACGTGAGAGGCTGACGTCCTAACCGCTAGACGAACGGGGCGAGCCGCATCCCTATAGGAGAGCGCGGGGCGCCGCGCAAGGCCACAATTCACCCGGCCACCGCTGCCGACCCCTGTCTCGCGGCAACGAGCCCGCCTGCGGCGTCCGCACGCCAGGCCCCCGAGGCGACGTGCCCCTGAATACGTTCGACGGATGGCTGGTGGGGGGATCATGCGGCAGCCGCAGCTAAGACGACCGCGCAAAGCAAATGCAAAGACCGAGTGCTCCAGGGGAGCTAGGGACACCCCAGAAGCACTCGGTGCTGCGTCGCTGAGGCCGCCACCCGCCCTGATTCAGGTGGATGCCTCGCGCGAACACCGGCCATAACAACGCATCAGGCTGACCGGATACTGACAAACGCACACGATCGCCGGCCGCGCGGCCCAGACAGCTTGGGAAAACGTCTACTGAACAATGCCCAGGGCCATCTGGCGATGTGCGCTGTGTCCCCCTGCCTGTGCGTAACTTGTCTTAAACATAAGCACAATTTTTCGGCGGCACGGGCATGCCGCATGCAGTCTGCTGCCTAATGAGTGGGCAATGAGCAGTGCGCTCAAAAACTAGGCAGACATCCTCTCGGAGCCCACAGCTTCAGCTTGGCGGCCTCAGAAATATCATTACACGCCAGCAGTTTATGTTTTCACATCTGACATGGCACGGCGGTTGCTGATGGCCCACCCCGGGACCTGTTTCCCAAAATCGTTAACATATGAAGGGGGTGTTTGGCCCATGTCTCGTCAATTCATCAGGGCTGCCGCGGTGGCGTCCATCGCCGGGCTGGCAGCGTTGCCCATGGCCGGTGGAGCTGCAGCGCAAGACACGATCAAGGTCGGCATTCTGCACTCGTTGTCCGGAACCATGGCCATCAGCGAGACGACGCTGAAGGACACCATGCTGTTCCTCATCGATGAGCAGAACAAGAAGGGCGGCGTTCTGGGCAAGAAGCTCGAGGCCGTGGTGGTGGATCCCGCATCCAACTGGCCGCTGTTCGCCGAGAAGGCCCGCGAGCTCATCACCAAGGAGAAGGTCGCCGCGGTGTTCGGCTGCTGGACCTCGGTGTCGCGCAAGTCCGTGCTGCCGGTGTTCAAGGAGCTCAACAACATCCTCTTCTATCCCGTCCAGTACGAGGGCGAGGAGAGCGAGCGCAACGTGTTCTACACGGGCGCGGCGCCCAACCAGCAGGCAATTCCGGCCGTCGACTACCTCGCCAAGGAGGAGAAGGTCCAGCGCTGGGTGCTCGCCGGCACCGACTACGTCTATCCGCGCACGACCAACAAGATCCTCGAGGCCTACCTGAAGTCCAAGGGCGTCAAGGCCGAGGACATCATGATCAACTACACGCCCTTCGGTCACTCCGACTGGCAGACGATCGTGGCCGACATCAAGAAGTTCGGCACGGCCGGCAAGAAGACGGCGGTGGTCTCGACCATCAACGGCGACGCCAACGTGCCCTTCTACAAGGAGCTCGGCAACCAGGGCATCTCGGCCAAGGACATCCCGGTCGTCGCCTTCTCCGTGGGTGAGGAGGAGCTCGCCGGCATCGACACCAAGCCGCTGCTCGGCCATCTCGCCGCCTGGAACTACTTCCAGTCGGTCAAGGATCCCGCCAACGCCGAGTTCATCAAGAAGTGGCAGGCCTACACCAAGAACCCGAAGCGCGTCACCAACGATCCCATGGAGGCGCACGTGATCGGCTTCGCCATGTGGGTGAAGGCGGTCGAGAAGGTGAAGTCCACGGATCCCGACAAGGTCATCGACGCCCTGCCTGGCATCGAGGCTGCAAACCTGACGGGCGGCATCTCCAAGATGCTTCCCAACCACCACATCACCAAGCCGGTGCTGATCGGCGAGATCAAGGCCGACGGCCAGTTCGACGTGGTCTGGAAGACGAGCGGCCTGGTGCCGGGCGACGCCTGGTCGAAGGAGCTCGAGGGCTCCAAGGACCTGATCGGCGACTGGGTCGACAAGAAGTGCGGCAACTGGAACACGAAGACCAACAAGTGCGGCAGCTGATGCGCCACGCCTGAGCACCGGGGAGGCGGCACACGGCTGCCTCCCCTTTTGTGTCGCAGCGCTTCCTTGCAGACGGGCGCGCCCGCGAGCCCAGACGATCCGACGTCCAACGACAACAGCCTGTGAACGCAACAGGGATACCGACCCATGATGAGGCCTGAGCCAGGCTCGACGTCCCGGCGGGCGATCGCCGCCCTGATCATGCTCTTCGCCAGCGCTTTTCTTGCCTGCGGTGCCAAGGCCCAGGGCGACAACGCCGCCTACGCCAAGGCCATCGAGCTCTTCGCCAACGACAGCTTCAACGACACCGACGCCGCCATCACCGGCGTAGCCGCGAGCGGGCACAAGCTCGCAGCCCAGATCATCGGCGCCCTCCAGGACGGCCGCCTGCTGTTCTCGGCCGAGAGCAAGAGGATCTTCGTCAAGGACGCCGCCGGCGGCCTCACCAACGCCGCGACCGGCGAGAAGCTCACGGGCGAGGCCCCCGCGGACCTGTCCAACGTGCGGCTCAACAACCGTCTCAGGCGCTCCGTCGAGGCGGCCCTCGGGACCCTCACCTTGATCTCGCCCGATCCCGGCCGCCGCCTCGAGGCGGCAGCCGCCGTCTTCAAATCCCGCGACGCCTCGGCTCTGCCCGCTCTCGATCAGGCGATCCAGAAGGAGACGGATCAGCGCATCAAGCGGGCCCTGATCGAGGCGCGCAGCGCCATCGTGATCTACGGCAGCAGCTACAAGGAGAACGAGAAGATCGAGGCCATCGGCGTCATCCGCGACCGCGGCGACCAGGAGGCGCGCGGCCTCCTGGCCGGCATGCCGGGCGACCAGCCCGCCGGCGTCCAGCGCGCGCAGGCGGAGGCCCTCACGGCCATCGACAATGCGCTTGCCGCCTGGGCCGTGGCGCAGAACTTCTGGTACGGCCTCTCGCTGGGCTCCGTGCTGCTGCTGGCCGCCATCGGGCTCGCCATCACCTTCGGCGTCATGGGCGTCATCAACATGGCGCACGGCGAGATGGTCATGCTCGGCGCCTACACGACGTTCGTGGTGCAGGAGATCATCCGCACGCGCTTTCCCGGCCTCTTCGACTATTCGCTCGCCATCGCCATCCCGCTCGCGTTCCTGTTCGCGGCCCTGGTCGGCATCGCCATCGAGCGCGGCGTGATCCGCTTCCTCTACGGCCGTCCGCTCGAGACGCTGCTCGCCACCTGGGGCATCAGCCTGATCCTGCAGCAGGCCGTGCGCACCGCCTTCGGTCCCACCAACCGCGAGGTCGGCGCGCCGCACTTCATGTCGGGCGCCACCCAGCTCGGCGGCCTCACCATCACCTGGAACCGGCTCTGGATCATCGTCTTCGCGATCCTGATCTTCGCAGCCCTGCTGGCGGCCCTGCGCTACACGACGCTCGGGTTGCAGATGCGGGCGGTGACGCAGAACCGCCGCATGGCCAGCGCCATGGCGATCAACACCGGCCGCATCGACGCGCTCACCTTCGCCCTGGGCTCCGGCATCGCCGGTCTTGCCGGCGTGGCGCTGTCGCAGATCGACAACGTCTCGCCCAACCTCGGCCAGGGCTACATCATCGACAGCTTCCTCGTCGTGGTGTTCGGCGGCGTCGGCAATCTGTGGGGCACCCTCGTCGGCGCCTTGTCGCTCGGCATCGCCAACAAGTTCCTCGAGCCCTACGCGGGCGCGGTGCTCGGCAAGATCCTGCTGCTCGTCGCCGTCATCCTGTTCATTCAGAAGCGCCCGCGCGGTCTGTTCGCGCTCAAGGGCCGGGCGGTGGAAGCATGATCACGCGACGCCTCATCGAAGCCTCCGACAGCCGCGGCATCATCTTCCTCGCGATCCTTGCGGCGGCCATCGTTATCGTGCCGGTGCTGCACCTGGCCGTGCCGCCGACCTCGGCCTTCCATCTCGGCACCTCGGCCGTGGCGCTGTGGGGCAAGTACCTGTGCTACGCGCTGCTTGCCCTCTCGCTCGACCTGGTGTGGGGCTACTGCGGCATCCTCTCGCTCGGCCACGGCGCCTTCTTCGCGCTCGGCGGCTACGCCATGGGCATGTACCTGATGCGCCAGATCGGCACCCGCGGCGTCTACGCCCACCCGATCCTGCCCGACTTCATGGTGTTCCTGAACTGGAAGGAGCTGCCCTGGTTCTGGTACGGCTTCGACATGTTCTGGTTCGCCATGCTGATGGTGCTGCTGGTGCCGGGGCTGCTCGCCTTCGTATTCGGCTGGTTCGCCTTCCGCAGCCGCGTCACCGGCGTCTACCTGTCGATCATCACGCAGGCGCTGACCTATGCCTTGATGCTCGGCTTCTTCCGCAACAACTTCGGCTTCGGCGGCAACAACGGCCTCACCGACTTCAAGGACATCCTGGGCTACTCGGTACAGTCTCCGGCCACGCGCACGGTGCTGTTCGTGCTCTCCGCGGTCGCGCTCGCGTCCGGCTACATCATCGCCCGCGCCGTCGTCACCTCGAAGGCCGGCAAGGTGCTGATCGCCGTGCGCGACGCCGAGAGCCGCACGCGCTTCCTCGGCTACCGGGTGGAGAACTACAAGACTTTCGTCTTCACGCTGTCGGCGTGCATGGCGGCGGTCGCTGGCGCGCTCTACGTGCCGCAGGTCGGCATCATCAATCCGAGCGAGTTCACGCCGGCGAACTCCATCGAGATGGTGATCTGGGTCGCCGTCGGCGGCCGCGGCACCCTCGTCGGTGCAGCCCTCGGCGCCGTCATCGTCAACTACGCCAAGTCGACGTTCACCACCGGCCTGCTGGCGCCCTACTGGCTGTTCGCGCTGGGCGGCCTGTTCGTGTTCGTCACCATCTTCATGCCGAAGGGCATCCTCGGCCTGCTGCCGCAGCGGCGCAAGGCGGCCCCGTCCGGCGGCGCCACCGCCGCCCAGCCCGCGGAGTAGGTCCATGGATGCGCAAACCGATCTCACCGTCGCCCAGCCGCACGTCATCGCGGCCCAGAGCCTGCTCTACCTCAACGGCGTCTACGTGAGCTTCGACGGCTTCCGCGCCATCAACAACCTGTCGCTGGCGCTGGCGCCGGGCGAGATGCGCGCCATCATCGGCCCGAACGGGGCCGGCAAGACGACGATGATGGACATCATCACCGGCAAGACGCGGCCCGACGACGGCGACGTGCTGTTCGACCAGGGCGCCATCGACCTCACCACCAAGGACGAGGCGGCCATCGCCTCGCTCGGCATCGGCCGCAAGTTCCAGAAGCCCACCGTGTTCGAGGAGCACACGGTCTGGGACAACGTGCTCCTGTCGCTGAAGATGAACCGCAGCGTCCTCGCCAACCTGCTGTGGCACGCCAACAGCGCCGACAGCGACCGCATCGACGACATCCTCAAGACCATCGGCCTCACGCAGCATGCCCAGCGCCTTGCCGGCTCCCTGTCCCACGGCCAGAAGCAGTGGCTCGAGATCGGCATGCTGATCGCGCAGGATCCCAAGCTCCTGCTCGTCGACGAGCCCGTCGCCGGCATGACGGACGCCGAGAGCATGACCACGGCCGACCTCTTGCGCGAGATCGCCAGGAGCCACACCATCGTCGTCGTCGAGCACGACATGGAGTTCGTGCGCCGCCTCGGCGTCAAGGTAACGTGCCTGCACGAGGGATCGGTGCTGGCCGAAGGCTCCATCGACGACGTGAGCAACAACGAGCGCGTGATCGAAGTGTACCTGGGGCGCTGACGGACATGCACGCGCCACCCTGGCAATCACCGAGCCCGTCTTGCGAGACAAGCACGCGCCCCTTCTCCGCTTGGGGAGAAGGTGGCCCGAAGGGCCGGATGAGGGCGCCTTTCTCGATCCGCAGCCGCCCCTCGCCAGCTCGGCCGGATGACTTACGCCTCGCGTTCTCTCCCCCCAGGGGAGAGGAGACCGCTCAACCAGGAGCAGAGCATGCTGACGGTCGAGAACATTGATCTCTATTACGGGGCCGCGCAGGCGCTCAGGCGCGTGTCGCTGAAAGCCGAGGTCGGCAAGATCACCTGCGTGCTGGGGCGCAACGGCGTGGGCAAGAGCTCCCTGCTGCGCGCCATCGTCGGGCACCAGCCCGTGCGCTCGGGCTCGATCAGCCTCGACGGTCAGGCCATCACCCAGCTCAAGGCCTACGAGCGCGCGCGCCAGGGCATCGCCTACGTGCCGCAGGGGCGCGAGATCTTTCCCCTCCTCACCGTGCAGGAGAACCTCGAGACGGGCTTTGCCCGCCTCAAGGGCGCCGACCGCAAGATCGGCGAGGAGCTGTTCGACCTGTTTCCGGTCCTCAAGTCGATGCTCGGGCGGCGCGGCGGCGACCTCTCCGGCGGCCAGCAGCAGCAGCTCGCCATCGCCCGCGCGCTCGTCATGCAGCCGAAGCTGATCGTCCTAGACGAGCCGACGGAGGGCATTCAGCCCTCCATCATCAAGGACATCGGCCGCGCCATCTCCTATCTGAGGGACCAGGGCAAGATGGCCATCGTGCTCGTCGAGCAGTACTTCGACTTCGCCCGCGAGCTCGCCGACACCTATGCCGTGATGGAGCGCGGCGAGGTGGTGCTGGCGGGCGAGGGCAAGACCATGGTCGAGGCCGACGTCAGGCGCTATCTTACGGTGTGAGCGGTCGCGCCGTTTCGGCGGCATGCGCTTGGGCTCTGGATCCCGGACATTTGCCTCCGGCAAATTCCGGGATGACACGAGAAGCAAAAGCCCCGACTGTCATCCCGGCCGGAGCGAAGCGCAGAGCCGGGACCCAGGGCAACAGCCGCAACGCGCAGTCAGAGAATTGCCGTCGGCGGTCAACGCTGGCCGGACAAAAGAGCCAGCGAAAGGGCGGGCCAACGTGTTGCAGGTGGGGTCCTGGCTGCCGCGGGCGGAGGGAAGCGTGCGGCTAGCCTACAAGGTGCGCGAGGGCGCCACCGTCCTCGACGGCCTGCATCAGTCGGGCTCGGCCCGGGCCCGCTTCCCGAGCCCGCGGGAGAGTGGCCCCGGCAGAGGCCAGGCGCAGGCCATCCTGCTCAACATGGCCGGCGGCCTGACGGGAGGGGACCGCTTCTCGACGCAGGTCGCGCTCGATGACGGCGCCGATGCCACCGTCACCAGCGCGGCGGCAGAGAAGGTCTACCGGGCACGCGACGCGGAGCCGGCGCGCATCGACGTCAGCGCGCGGCTCGCCGCCGGGGCCCGCCTCAACTGGCTGCCGCAGTCCACGATCCTGTTCGACCGGTCGGTGCTGGAGCGGCGCACGAGCTTCGAGCTGGCCGAGGACGCCACGCTGCTCGCGGGCGAATGCCTGATCTTCGGGCGGGCCGCCATGGGCGAGGACGTGGCGCGGGGCGCCGTCATCGACCGCTGGCAGATCCGGCGCGGCGGACGGCTGATCTTTGCCGACGTGCTGCGCCTGGCCGGCTGCATCGCCGAGGCGCTCGACAGGCCCGCGACCTTCGCCGGCGCCCGTGCCACGGCGATGCTCGTCTACATCGGCAAGGACGCGGCCCGGCGGCTCGATCAGGTGCGGGCCCTCGTCGCGTCCGCCCGCAGCAGCATCGGCGCCAGCCAGTGGGGCGAAATTCTCCTGGTGCGCGGGCTTGCGAAGGATGGCAGAACATTGCAAACCGAATTGCGCCCGGTCATCGAGGCGCTGTCCGGCCGCGGCCTGCCGCGCATCTGGCAGTGCTGACGGCGCGCAGGGATTGGCTTTCGAGATGCGGGAGGCACGATGATCCTCACAGGCCGGGAGAAGGACAAGCTCCTCATCTCGATGGCAGCAATGGTGGCCAGGCGCCGGCTCGAGCGCGGCGTCAAGCTCAACTACCCGGAGGCGATCGCGCTGATCTCGGACTTCGTGGTCGAGGGCGCGCGCGACGGGCGCACGGTCGCCGACCTGATGGAGGCGGGCGCCAAGGTCATCACGCGCGACCAGGTGATGGACGGCATCCCCGAGATGATCCACGACGTGCAGGTCGAGGCGACGTTTCCAGACGGCGTCAAGCTCGTGACCGTGCACGAGCCGATCCGCTAGGCCAGCCCAGGCGGCCCGCACCCGTTCACTCACAGTCTCAATCCCAGAGGGGACACAGCCATGTCACACAAGCCTGGTGGTTCAACGTGGACAGACCATGCCCGGGTCATCCTCGGGCTTGTGCCGAGGATCCGGCCGTCAACGGGCGCCGGTGCATGCGCTGCGAGGGCTGATCGGGACAGGCCCGGCCACGCCGAGCCGCGAGCCAAGCGTCAGGACTCGAAGAGAGGCCACCTGGCGCCGCTCGGCGCGGCCCTCGCGCTTGCCGCCGCCACCCCGGCGCTCGCCCACTCGGGTGCCGGCCACGTGCATTCGCTGGCATCGGGCTTCGCGCATCCCTTCGGCGGCTTCGATCATCTCCTTGCCATGGTGGCGGTGGGCCTGTGGGCCGGCCTCAACGGTGGCCGCGCGCTGTGGGCGTGGCCCGCGGCCTTCGTCGGCCTGATGCTGGCCGGTGGCGCCGTCGGCGCCGCGCACCTGCCGCTTGCCTTGGCGGAGCCCGGCATCATCGCCTCGGTGATCGCCCTTGGCATCGCGGTCACCGCGAGCCTGCGGGCACCGACCGCGCTCGGCGCCGTCGTCATCGGCGCCTTCGCGCTGCTGCACGGCTACGCGCACGGGCTCGAGCTGCCGGCCGGTGCCTCGGCTGCCGGCTACATGGCGGGCTTCGCGCTGGCCACCGCGCTGCTGCACAGCATCGGCGTGACGGCCGCAACTGTCGCGGGCCAGGGCGCGGGCCGGGTGGCGGTACGCACCGCCGGCGCCATCGTCGCAGCAGCGGGCCTCGCGCTCGCGCTCAGCTAAGGAGGGTCCCATGATCCCGGGAGAGGTGATGACGCTTTCGGGCGACATCGAGCTCAATGCCGGCCGGCCGACGCTGACGCTCGTCGTCGAGAACACCGGCGACCGGCCGATCCAGGTCGGCTCTCACTACCACTTCGCGGAGACCAACGGGGCGCTGCGCTTCGACCGCGCCAAGGCCCACGGCCACCGGCTCGACATCGCCGCCGGCACCGCCGTCCGCTTCGAGCCCGGCCAGTCGCGCGAGGTGACGCTCGTTGCGTTCGCCGGCCGCCGCGAGGTGTACGGCTTCCAGGGCAAGGTGATGGGGAAGCTGTAGTGTTCAGACCCCAGCGGTTCATTCTAGTTCGTCATGGTCGGGCTTGTCCCGACCATCCACCCCAGGGCCTGCGGGATGCGGGATCCTCGGGAGAAGCCCGAGGATGGCGTCGGGTTCTGTCGGCATAGGACCGCGAGCAAACGCCCTCGGTCAGCATCAGGGATTGATCGCGGCAGCGGCCGCACGAATTCATCGAGGAGACCGCGGGCCATGGCCGCCAAGATCTCGCGCAGCGCCTATGCCGACATGTTCGGGCCGACGACCGGCGACAGGGTGCGGCTTGCCGACACCGACCTCATCGTGGAGGTGGAGAAGGACTTCACCACCTACGGCGAGGAGGTGAAGTTCGGCGGCGGCAAGGTAATCCGCGACGGCATGGGCCAGTCGCAGGCGAGCCGTGCCGAGGGCGCCGTCGACACCGTCTTCACCAACGCGCTGATCATCGACCACTGGGGCATCGTCAAGGCCGACGTCGGCATCCGCGACGGCCGCATCTCCGGCATCGGCAAGGCCGGCAATCCAGACGTGCAGCCGGGCGTCGACATCATCGTCGGCCCGGGCACCGAGGTGATCGCGGGCGAGGGCAAGATCCTCACCGCCGGCGGCATCGACGCCCACATCCACTTCATCTGCCCGCAGCAGATCGAGGAGGCGCTGAACTCCGGTCTCACCATGATGATCGGCGGCGGCACCGGGCCCGCGACCGGCACCTCCGCCACCACCTGCACGCCGGGCCCCTGGCATCTCGCCCGCATGATCCAGGCGGCCGATGCCTTCCCCATGAACCTCGCCTTCGCCGGCAAGGGCAATGCGTCCAGGCCCGCAGCCCTCGTCGAGATGGTCAAGGCGGGCGCCTCCTCGCTCAAGCTGCACGAGGACTGGGGCACGACGCCCGCAGCCATCGACTGCGCGCTCTCTGTCGCCGACGATCTCGACGTGCAGGTGATGATCCACACCGACACGCTCAACGAGTCGGGCTTCGTCGAGGACACCATCGCCGCCTTCAAGGGCCGCACCATCCACGCCTTCCACACCGAGGGCGCCGGCGGCGGCCACGCGCCCGACATCATCAAGGTGGCGGGGCTGCCCAACGTGCTGCCCTCCTCCACCAATCCGACGCGGCCCTTCACGGTGAACACGCTGGAGGAGCATCTCGACATGCTCATGGTGTGCCACCACCTCGACCCCAACATCCCCGAGGACATCGCCTTCGCCGAGAGCCGCATCCGGCGCGAGACCATTGCGGCCGAGGACATCCTGCACGACCTCGGCGCCATCTCGATGATCTCGTCCGACAGCCAGGCCATGGGCCGCGTCGGCGAGGTGATCATCCGCTGCTGGCAGACCGCCCACAAGATGAAGCTGCAGCGCGGGCCCTTGAACGGCGAGAAGCCGGGCTCCGACAACCTGCGTGTGAAGCGCTACATTGCCAAGTACACCATCAATCCCGCGATCGCCCAGGGCGTCTCCTGGGAGCTCGGCTCCGTCGAGGTGGGCAAGCGCGCCGACCTGGTGCTGTGGAGCCCGGCCTTCTTCGGCGTCAAGCCCGACCTGGTGCTGCTCGGCGGCACCATCGCGGCCGCCCCCATGGGCGACCCCAACGCCTCGATCCCGACGCCGCAGCCCGTGCACTACCGGCCCATGTTCGGCGCCTTCGGCCGCGCCATGACCAACTCGGCGGTGACCTTCGTCTCGCAGGCGGCCATCGACGGCATGCTCGCCAGGGAGCTGGGCGTGACGAAGCAGCTCCTGCCCGTCCGCAACACGCGCGGCGGCATCTCCAAGTCGGCCATGATCCACAACGCCGCCATGCCGAGGATCGAGGTGGACCCCGAGACCTACGAGGTGCGCGCTGACGGCGAGCTGCTCACCTGCGAGCCTGCCAAGTCGCTGCCCATGACCCAGCGCTATTTCCTGTATTGATCGTGTGTCGTCTTCGGGCCTGTCCCGAGGACCCAGGGTCGCGCAGACTGAACGCGCTGCGTCTGCCGACCGCTGGATGCTCGGGACACGCCCGAGCATCACGGGCAGGATGGGACACGAAGAACGGCCAGTATTCCCTCTCCCCAATCCTTCAATGGGGAGAGAGCTAGGGTGAGTGCAGAAGCACGTACGTCGCGCAGAAATGTGCAGCTGCCCCTCACCCCGACCCTCTCCCCGCACGCGGGGAGAGGGAGATGCAGACCGCACAATGGTTGCGGCCAGAATGCAAGGAGCTGACAAACGATGCTCACGGCACGAGCCATTCTCCGCGCGGGGCTCTGGGGCGGCGCCGCCGCCGACACGGTCACGCTCGACTACGACCGCCGCACGCGCCGGCGCATGACGCTGACGGGCGCCAAGGGGCTGTCCTTCCTGCTCGACCTCGCCGAGGCGCCGGTGCTGCGCGCCGGCGACGGCCTCAAGCTCGACGACGGCCGCATCGTCGAGGTGCTCGCAGCCCCCGAGACGCTGCTCGAGATCACCTGCCCCGACGAGCGCGCGCTCGCCCGCATCGCCTGGCATCTCGGCAACCGGCATCTGGCCACCGAGATCGACGCACGCGTGCTCCACATCCGCGCCGACCACGTCATCGAGGAGATGGTGCGGCGGCTTGGCGCCGCCGTGCGCACGGTCGAGCGGCCCTTCAACCCGGAAGGCGGCGCCTACGGCCGCGGCGCCGTCTCCGGCCACAGCCATGCCCACGCAGCCGGGCACCACCATCACTAGCGCCGAGGTCGATCCGGCGTAAGCCGATCGCCATTGGCGCTGGTCCGTCGTCATCCCCGGGGTTGTCGCGGATCCGACGCTCCGCAAGCCCTGCGGCACACGGCGGGGAGGACGGCAACGTTACCCCTGCGAAGGCAAAGGACCCACACGGGGTCCGGCCGCAACACGTCGGGCTTGCTCCCCGGTCATGGCGCGCGGCACACACGGTGCGCGCAATTCCGCCGGGCGCGCGGAATAGTATCCGCCGCCCCTTCGTTATGTTGGACTGTGTCTGCGTTTGAGGCTGCCATGTTGCGTTACGCCCCGCTGGTCCCGCTGGGCCTCCTGTTGGCCTGGCTGTGCCAGCTCATCCTCTGGAGTCAGCCCCCGGTCGAGATCCACGATGCCAGAGCGGCCCTCTGCCTCGAGCTTGCGGATTGGGTGGGCGACGGCGACGCCTGGCAATTCCTGATCGATCCGACGCGCGAGCGGCTTCCCTTCATCATGATGATCCGTACCAACGGGGCCGAGCAGTCGACGCACTATCTGGAAAGCAACATCATGGCCTCCGGTCCGGAAGCGGCAAGACCCGTCGGACCGACCTACCGCACGAAGGACGACGCGCAGGCCGCGTTCAGGAAGCTCTGCCAGCGCTTGGGGCGCCCGCAGGAAGCCCATCGCCAGCACTGATGCGACGCCCATGCGAGGCCAAAGCGTCCTCGATGCATCGTAGCGCTCGAGCAACTCCTGCCCCGCCTCGTCGCCAACGCATGCAGGCTCGCGCATCCCGACAAGCGCGTTATCCGCGCGATGCGCCTACGCCCCGGCGAGATCGACGGCCGGCAGCCCGCGCACGCTCAAGGCGATCAGCTCCGTCACGTAGGGCGCGAAGGACCGGCCGGCCTCCAGGCGGAACCTCTCGGGCCCGGTTCGCCACAGCATGACCTCGGCCTTGCCGAGAATCGTGCGCGTGCACATGCCGACGGGAAACGCCGCCGCCGCGAGGTCGAGCGGGCAGCCGCTCGCCAGCACCTCCTCGACGCGCGCGCCCGCGAGCACGATGCCGAAGCTCCTCTCCCCGACGTCGACGACGCAGCCCCTTGTGCGGGCCCCGGCTGCCCGCGCGGCCTCGATCGTGGCCTGCCGCTTGCCCTCGGGGCCGAGCACCAGGTGCTCCTCCGGGCCGAGCCGCAGCATCGCGCAGTCGCCGGCCACCGAGGCTCTGCAGACCCGTGACGGCAACTCCAGGCCGAGGGCGGTCGCTATGGCCTCCGCGGAGCCGTGGCAGGCAAGCCGCATCGACGGGCCCGCGTCGCTTGCCTCCACCACGCCCGTCTGCCTCACCAAGTCCAGCCCCTCGAGGGCAGGCACGCGCGCGGCCGTTGCATTAGCCATTGAGCTTCTCCCCCTTGGGGTCGACGCGCACCGGCGGCACCACCTCCACCGCGACCGCACCTTGCGGCATCGGCACATAGAGGGTCTCGCCCATGCGGCGGCGTCCGTCGGCGACGAGCGCCAGCGCGATCGGCTGCCCCAGCGAGGCGCTCCAGTAGGACGAGGTGACGTGCCCCAGCGCCGGCGTTGCGCGTGCCGGCGTTGCCGACGCCGTGATCTGCGCCCCCTCCTCGAGCACGCCTGATCCCGCCACGACCTTGAGCCCGACGAGTTGCTTGCGCCCCGGCGCCACGATGTCCGGCCGCGCCAGCGAGCGCTTGCCGACGAAATCCCGCTTCGCCTTGCCGATGGCCCAGGCCAGCCCCGCATCGTCCGGCGTCACCGTGCCGTCGGTCTCCTGTCCGACGATGATGAAGCCCTTCTCGGCGCGCAGCACGTGCATCGCCTCGGTGCCGTAGGCGCAGGCCCCGTGCCTCTCGGCCTCGGCCCACACCGCCTGCCAGACGGCGAGCCCCGCGCTTGCGGGCACGTTGATCTCGAAGCCGAGCTCGCCCGTGAAGCTGACCCGGAACAGTCGCGTCTCCACCCCGCAGATCAGCCCCTCGCGCACGCTCATGTGCGGGAACGCTCCCGCATCGAGGTCGATCCCCTCCACCAGCGGCGCGATGATCTGGCGCGCCTTCGGCCCCTGCACCGCGATCACAGCCCACTGCTCCGTGGTCGACGTGAGCCACACCTTGAGCTCGGGGAACTCGGTCTGAAGGTAGTCCTCCATCATCACCAGCACGCGCTGCGCCCCGCCGGTGGTGGTCGTGACGTGGAACACGTCCGGCGCCATGCGCCCCACCACGCCATCGTCGATGATGAAGCCCGCCTCGTTGAGCAGCACGCCGTAGCGGCAGCGGCCCACCTCCATCTTCTTCCACGGGTTGACGTACATGCGCTCCAGGAGCTCGGCGGCGTCCGGCCCCACCACCTCGATCTTGCCGAGCGTGGAAGCGTCGAACATGCCGGCCGCCGTGCGCACCGTCGCGCACTCGCGCGCCACGGCGCCGTGCAGGTCCTCGCCGGCGCGCGGGAAATAGTGCGCCCGCTTCCACAGCCCCACGTCCTCGAAGACGGCCCCGTGCCGCTCCGCCCAGGCGTGCATCGGCGTGCGCCTGACGGGATCGAAGAGGTCGCCGCGATTGTGCCCCGCGAGGCTGCCGAAGGTGACGGGCGTGTACGGCTGCCGGAACGTCGTCAGCCCCACCTCGGGGATGGTCTTGCCCACCGTCTCCGCCACCAGCGCCATGGCGTTGAGGTTCGACGTCTTGCCCTGGTCCGTCGCCATGCCCGTGGTCGTGTAGCGCTTCACGTGCTCGATCGAGCGGAAGCCCTCCTGCGCCGCAAGCTTCAGATCCTTGATCGTCACGTCGTGCTGGAAATCGACGAAGGCCGGCTGCCGCGCCCCGCGCACCTGCACCGCGCCCAGGATGCCGGCGACGCTGCGCTCGGGCGCGATGACGGCGAACGACCGTACCATCCGCGGCCTGGCCGCGATCGACGCCGCAGCGTCTGCGCCGGCCGCAAATCCCTCCTCGAGCGCCCGGCCGAGGGCGAAGGTGCCGCGGCAGGCTCCCGCCGACTGCACGGCCTGCGCGCAAGCGCCCGGCACGAACGCGTTCGCATCCGGCCGCCACAGGAGCTTGCCGCGCGATTGCGAGTGGAGGTGAACCGACGGTGTCCAGCCGCCGCTCATGGCCACGACATCGCACGGGACCGTAGCCGTCCCGCCGCCGTCGAGCCGGCTGAGGCTGACGCCCGACACCCGCAGCCGGCCCTGGGTCGCAACGATCGTGCTGGATGTGTGCACGGCAAGGCCCGCGGCCCGCGCCGCCTCGGCCGCCGCACCCGGCGCGGTCCGCACGTCCACGATGGCTGCGATCTCCGCCCCGGCCGCCTTCAGCGCCGTCGCCGCGTCATAGGCGGTGTCCGTTGCCGTCGCCACCACCACGCGGCGCCCGACGAGCGCCCCGTAGCGCACCGCGTACGTGCGTGCCGCATCCGCCAGCATCACGCCGGGGCGGTCGTTGCCGGGGAACACCAGCGGCCGCTCGATCGCCCCCGTGGCGATCACGACGCGCCTGGCCCGCACCTGCCACAGCCGCTCGCGCGGGCCCTTGGCCGCGGCAGGCGCGAGGTGATCCGTGCATTGCTCGGCCAGGCCCAGGAAGTTCTGCGCGAAATAGCCGAACACCTGCGTGCGCGGCAGCAGCCGCACGTTGCCGAGGCTCTTGAGGTGCGCCAGCGTCTCCGCGAGCCAGGCCGCCGCCGGCTTGTCTGCGATGCGCGACGTCGTGTCGGCCAGCAGCGAGCCGCCCATCTCCGCCTGCTCGTCGGCAACGATCACGCGCAAGCCGGCCTCGCCCGCCGCGAGCGCCGCCGCCAGCCCCGTGGGCCCCGCGCCCGCCACCAGCACGTCGCAGTGGGCGAACGTCTGGGCATAGAAATCCGGGTCCGCATCCTTCGGCGGCCGTCCCAGGCCCGCCGCGCGCCGGATCAGCGGCTCGTACACCTTCGCCCACGCGCGGCCCGCCCCGAGAGCCCGCGGGCCCATGAACGTCTTGTAGTAGAACCCCGCCGACAGCAGCGGCGCGGCCAGCGAGTTCACCGCCCCGATGTCGAGCCGCAGCGAGGGCCACCGGTTCTGGCTGCGCGCCGCCAGCCCCTCGTAGAGCACCACCTGCGTCGCCCTGAGATTGGGCGTGACGCGCCCGGGCCCGCGATCGATCTCGACGAGCGCGTTGGGCTCCTCGGCGCCGGCCGACAGGATGCCGCGCGGCCGGTGATACTTGTAGGAGCGGCCGACGAGGTGCACGCCGTTCGCGATCAGCGCCGAGGCCAGCGTGTCGCCCGCGCATCCCGTGTAGGGCCTGCCGTCGAACGTGAAGCTGAGCCGCCTCTGGCGTGCGATACGCCCGCCCTCTTGCGTGCGAAAGGGCATCACGTGCCGGCCTCCGCCGCCAGGAGCGCCGCCACGTCGGGCCTCGCCTCCCCGGCCTTGTAGGTCGCAAGGATGCGGTCGCTCACCGTATCCCGCGCCGCGTTGAAGAACCGCCAGCAGCCGTGCACGTGATGCCAGCGCTCGAAGTGCAGCCCTTTCGGGTTGCTGCGCATGTAGAGATAGCGCGCCCACTCCGCGTCGCTTTGCGCGCCCGGATCGAGCGGCCGCGCGATGTGCGCTTCTCCCGCGTAGCGGAACTCGGTCTCTGGCCGCGCCATGTCGCAGTAGGGGCAGTGGATGAGCAGCATCTGCGATCCTCAGTGAGCGACCGCCGCGGCGGCGGCCTCGTCGATCAGGCGTCCCGTCGTGAAGCGCTCCAGCGCGAACGGCGCCGCGATCGGATGCGGCTCGCCGCGGGCGAGCGTCGCCGCGAACACGTGCGCCGATCCCGTCGTCGCCTTGAAGCCGCCGGTGCCCCAGCCGCAGTTCACGAACAGCCCCGGCACCGGCGTCTTGCCGATGATCGGCGAGCGGTCGGGCGTGACGTCGACGATGCCGCCCCAGTTGCGCATCATGCGCAGCCGCCGGAACATCGGGAACAGGTCGCAGATGGCGTCCACCGTGTGCGTGGTGATGTGCAAGCCCCCGGTCTGGCTGTAGGAGGTATAGGCATCCGTGCCGGCCCCGATCACCAGCTCGCCCTTGTCGCTCTGCGAGATGTAGGCGTGCACCGTGTTCGACATCACCACGCAGGGAAACGCCGGCTTCACCGGCTCCGACACCAGCGCCTGCAGCGGATAGCTCTCGAGCGGCATGCGCACGTCGGCCATGGCCATCAGCACCGACGTGTGGCCCGCCGCCACGACCCCCAACCGCCGCGTGCGTATGGCGCCGCGCGTCGTCTCGACGGCCTCGACAGCGCCGGACGCGCCCCGCCGGATGCCCGTCACCTCGCAGTTCTGGATGATGTCGACGCCCATGGCGCTCGCGGCGCGCGCGTAGCCCCACGCCACGGCGTCGTGCCGGGCCGTGCCCCCGCGCCGCTGCAGCGCGGCACCGAGCACCGGATAGCGCAGCCCCCGCGATATGTTGAGCGGCGGACAGAACGCCTGCGCCTCCTCGGGCGTCAGCCACGCGTTGTCGATGCCGGCGAGCCTGTTGGCGTGCACGTGCCGCTTGAACACCTGCACGTCGTGCACCGTGTGCGCCAGCATCATCACGCCGCGCGGCGAGTACATCACGTTGTAGTTGAGCTCGTCCGAGAGCGTCTCCCACAGCTTCAGGCTGTGCTCGTAGATGGCCTCCGATTCCTCGCACAGGTAGTTCGAGCGGATGATCGTGGTGTTGCGGCCCGTGTTGCCGCCGCCGATCCATCCCTTCTCGAGCACGGCGATGTTGCGCAGGCCGTGCTCCTTGGCGAGATAGTAGGCGGTGCCCAGGCCATGCCCGCCCCCGCCGACGATGACGACGTCGTAGGCGCCCTTGGGCTCGGGCGTGCGCCATTGCTGCGGCCAGCCGGCGTGGCCGGCGAGCGCCTGGCGGAGGATGCTGAGTGCGGAATAGCGCAACGGGCCTTGCTCCTGGATCTGTGCCTCAGATGCGCCTTACGCGCTCGCCGGGCGAGTAGCTTTCCGACATGGCGCTTGTGTCTTCGCGCCAGTCGGTGCTGCAGGGATGGCGCGCGAGCAAGGTGGTCGCCCCGCCGCGCGGGCAAACGACGGTCTCTCGCACACTCACCGTCCCGGGCTTGCCGCTGGCCGGCGTGTGGCGCCCTCCCGGCCTCAGGCGCCCCACACCTCCTTGAGCAGGCGCAGCCAGTTCTGCCCGATGATGCGCTCGATGCGCGTCGTGCTCCACCCCGCCCGCTCCATGGCGGCCGTGAGGTTCGGGAGCTCGCCGATCGTGCGCAGGCCCTCGGGGTTGATCACCTCGCCGAAGTTGGTGAGACGGCGCCCGTAGCCCTTGTCGTGCGTGATCCAGTCGAAGAACTCCTGCCCGTAGCCCTGCGTGAAGTCGGTGCCGATGCCGACGCCCTCCTCGCCACAGATGTTCACCACGTAGCCGATGGCCTCCACGTAGTCGTCGACCGTGGAGGCCGGTCCCTTGCGCAGGAACGGCGGGAACATGGTGACGCCGACGAAGCCGCCTCTGTCGGCGATGAGCTTGAGCTGCTCGTCGCTCTTGTTGCGCGGGTGCTGCTTGAGGCCGGCCGGCAGGCAGTGGGAGTAGGCGACCGGCTGCTTGGAGGCGAGGATCACGTCCGTGCTGGTCTTGGCGCCGACGTGCGACAGATCGCACAGGATGCCGAGCCTGTTCATCTCCGCCACCACGTCGTGCCCGAACTCGGAAAGCCCCGAATCCACCTTCTCGTAGCAGCCGCAGCCGACCAGATTCTGCGTGTTGTAGGCCATCTGCATGATGCCGACGCCCAGCTCCTTGAACAGCCCGAGATAGCCGATCTGGTCCTCGATGCCTGACAGGTTCTGCCAGCCCAGGATGATGCCCGTCCGCCCCTCCTGCTTGGCCCGCACGATGTCGGTGGTGGCATAGACCTGCGTGATCAGGTCGTCGTGCTCGTCGAGCCAGCGCTTCCAGCGCGCCACGTTGCGCATGCTCTCGGTGAACCCCTCCCACACCGAGCAGGTGCAGTTGGCAGCCGTGATGCCGCCGCGGCGCATGTCCTCGAACACCTCGCGCCCGAAATTCGCGATGATCAGCCCGTCGATGACGATGGATGTGTCGTGAAGCGCGGTCTGCATGGAAGGCTCCTTTGGCATCCTGCGCCCCGGCGGCCTGGAGGGCGTTGCAGACGGCCGGCCGCGTCCCGCATCACCGGATCGCCAAGGCAGCCCAGGGGACGCCGCGCGAGGCTAAAGCAGGTGGGTGCCGACACCCGTCCGTTTCTGCCGGCCCGCCGGTACAGATCGGACGTGGCGCAACGGGGCCGCGCACCGCTGCAGGCCCTGCTCACGACCGCACCAGCGGGGCCGCCAATGCCATGTCTCTTGCATCGGCCCGCTGGCTGCGGTCGCCCTGCGGCGCAACGCGCACGCCGTAGTCGCGGCTCACGTAGGCGCCGTTGGGCAGGTCGGCCTGCTCCCCGACGCCGCGCGCGGACATCGGCGGCCGCTCCACCTTCGACGGCGTGATGTTGAAGAGCTGCTTGAAATGCCGGGTGAAGTGCGCGCTGTCGACGAAGCCCGCCTCGAGCCCCACCTCGGTGATGGAGCGCCGCGTGTTCTGCAGCAGCCACATCGCATAGCGCAGCCTGAGGCGCCTGTAGGCGCGGCTCGGCCGCTCGCCGAGGGCCGCATGGAACAGCCGGTCGAGCTGCCGTGACGAGATCCCGAGCTGGGCGGCGAGCACCGAGATCCTCAACGGCGCCGTCATGTTCTGCTCCATCAGCAGAAGCGCGCGCGAGACGATGGCGTTGGGGGCGCTCGCCTCCACGTGCGGATGCGGCTGGGCGTGCGTGCCCTGGCGCGCGTGGTTCACGAGCAGGATGTGCAGGCTCTTCTGCGCGCTCGAGCCGCCGAGGTGCCGCTCGACCAGGTAGGCTCCGAGATCCGCCACGCCGCTGCCGCCCGCGCACGTGATCCGGTCGCGATCGACGATGAACAGCCTGTCGGCCACCGGAAAGCCGTCGGGGAACTCTGACTTGAAGTCCGAGTAGTGGAACCAGCTGACGCAGCAGGCCCGCCCCCCCATCAGTCCGGCGCGGGACAGGATGAAGCTGCCCGTGCAGATGCCGATCAGCGGCACCCCGAGCCCGGCCGCCTTGCGCAGGTACGCAACGGTCTGGTCGTCGAGCTGCCGGCCCTTGTGCAGGATGCCGCCGACCACGGCGATGTAGTCGAACTCCGTCGGGTCCACGAAGCCGGAGGTGCGCGAGACCTCCACCCCGCAGCTCGCCTCGATCCTCGGGCTCGACGAGATCACCTCCCACCGGCACCGGATCGGCCGCGAGTTGTCGCCCTCGTCGGCCGCCAGCCGCAGCACGTCGACAAGGAGAGAGAAGGCGGAAAGCGTGAAGTTGGAGGCCAGGATGAAACCGACCGAAAGCGCCGCGCGCCCTTCGGTCTTCCTGCGCACGGAGGATCGGCCCGCACCCTTGCTGGTTGCGCCCTTGTTCAAGTCCGAGGCTCCTGCGATCTGCTGGTTCCATGGTTGCAGCCTGAGGTAATGGCGTCAAGCCGCCGCTGCCCGAAGGCGCCAAGCGGGCTTCAAGACTTTTCGCGCAGGCCCGCATCCCTGATCGCCGCGAAGCCGGCACCGGGCCGTGCTGCGATCGCGAAGTCGTGCCGCCGTGCCGCCCGACCCCGGCATTGCCCAATTCGCGGACACCGATTGCGCAGTCTTTCGGCTTGACATATTTGCTATATAGCATTCTTCTTTTGCACTATGTCGTAACAGACCGCTCATGAGTTCATGCGAGGCGCGCCCGGATGGACACTGAGAACGGGGGCGCGAGATGAGTGCGAGCGCAGTGCTGCCGCGTGTGGACAATCAGGAGCGCGATCTGAGGCTCGCCGCGCCGCTGCTCGAGGTGGCCGGCGTGACGCTCCAGTACAAGATGCGCAACGCGCTCGTGACCGCCGTGCGCGACGTCGATTTCAGCGTGTTCCCTGCCGACCGTTTCGTGCTCCTCGGCCCGTCGGGATGCGGCAAGTCGAGCCTGCTCAAGAGCGTTGCCGGCTTTCTTCGTCCCGTGGCGGGCTCGATCCGGCTCGCCGGCAAGGCCGTCACCTCCCCCGGTCCCGACCGCATGATGGTGTTCCAGGACTTCGATCAGCTCATGCCCTGGAAGACGGTGCTGCAGAACGTCATGTTTCCGATCCTCGCCACGCGCCGTTTCGCACGCGGCGAGGCGCGCGACCGGGCCCTGTCCAGCATCGAGAAGGTGAAGCTGCGCAAGTTCGCCGACGCCTACCCCCACATGCTCTCCGGCGGCATGAAGCAGCGTGTCGCCATCGCCAGGGCCATGGCCATGGAGCCCGACATCCTGCTCATGGACGAGCCGTTCGCCGCGCTCGACGCGCTGACCCGCCGTCAGATGCAGGACGAGCTGCTGCAGCTGTGGGACGACACGCGCTTCACCGTCCTCTTCGTCACTCACTCCATCGAGGAGGCGATCGTCGTGGGCTCGCGCATCCTCGTGCTCTCCCCGCACCCTGGCCGGGTGAAGGCGGAGCTCAACTCCCACCAGTTCGGCCACGAGCACCAGGGCGGCACCGAGTTCATGGGCCTCGCCCGCCGGATCCACACCATGCTGTTTGCGGAGGGCCCGCATGGCTGAGACATCGACCCTCTCGGGACAGCGGCTGTCTCCGCCCGTCCGCCCCGAGTTCGAGCGCCGCCTGGTCGAGGCGGCGCAGCCCGGTGAGATCGAGCGCCCGCTTTCGGCCTGGGAGCGCATCGCCAACGTCGATGCCTTCAGGCGCGGGCTGATCCTGGCCGCGCTCATGGCCGCCTGGCAGGCCTACGCGACCTGGGTCGACAATCCGCTCCTGTTCCCGACCTTGACGGACACCCTCGCGGCGCTGTGGCAGGGGATCGTCCAGGGCGTCATCCTCGAGCGCATCCTCGCCACCCTCCAGGTGCTGCTGACCGGCTATGCCGTCGGCATCGCGCTCGCCGCCGTGCTGACCACCTTCGCCGTCTCCTCCAGGCTCGGCGCCGACGTGCTCTCGACGCTGACGGCCATGTTCAACCCCCTGCCGGCCATCGCCCTGCTGCCGCTGGCGCTGCTCTGGTTCGGGCTCGGCATGTCGAGCCTCGTGTTCGTCATCGTCCATTCCGTGCTGTGGGCGGTGGCGCTCAACACGCTGTCGGGCTTCCTCGCCGTGCCCGAGACCCAGCGCCTCGCCGGGCAGAACTACGGCCTGCGCGGCGTCCGCTACGTGGCGCTGATCCTGATTCCCGCGGCCTCGCCCTCGATCCTCGCCGGCCTCAAGATCGGCTGGGCCTTCGCCTGGCGCACCCTCATCGCCGCCGAGCTGGTGTTCGGCGTGTCCTCGCGCACGGGCGGCCTCGGCTGGTTCCTGTTCGAGAAGCGCAACCAGCTCGAGACCGATCACGTCTTCGCCGGGCTCATGTGCGTCATCGTCATCGGCCTTCTCGTCGAGGGGCTGATCTTCCGCACCATCGAGACCTACACCATCCGCCGCTGGGGCATGAGCCGCAGCTGAGCTGCAAACGTTGCAAGAGAGAAAGGCAAGTCCATGCGCATTCGACTACTCGGCACTGGAACCCCGACGCCGTCGCTGCGGCGCATGTGCTCGGGCTATGTGATCGAGACCAGCAAGGACGTGATCGTCATGGATCACGGCTTCGGCGCCCATCATCGGCTGCTCGAGCTGGGCATCCCCGCGACCAAGGTCACGCATCTCTTCTTCAGCCATCTGCACTACGACCATTGCGGCGACTACGGCCGCCTCCTGCTCACGCGCTGGGACCAGGGCGCCAACCGCATCCCGGAGCTGAAGGTGTTCGGCCCCGCGCCGATCGCCGAGCTGACCGAGCGCCTGTTCGGGACCGAGGGCGTCTACAATCCCGATCTCGTGGCGCGCACCTCGCATGGCTCGAGCCTGGATCTGTTCGTGGCGCGGGGCGGCACCCTGCCCCGTCCGCGTCCGGCCCCGCGCGTGACCACGCTGAAGCCCGGCGACCTCGTCGAGGGCGACGGCTGGACCCTCAAGACCCTCCAGGTCAATCACTTCCAGCCCTATCTCGTCACGCTGGGCTTCCGCCTCACGACGTCTCAGGGCGTGTTCGTCTACTCCGGCGACAGCGGCCCGGCCGAGAGCATGCACGAGCTCGCCAAGGGCTGCGACGTGCTCGTGCACATGTGTCACTACCTCTCGGGCACCAACTACAGCGCGGCGTTTGCCCACAGCTGCATGGGGCATATGGAGCTTGCGCATCTGGCCCGCGAGGCCGGCGTGCGCAACCTCGTCCTCACCCACATCACCGAGCAGTTCGACCGGCCCGGCCTGCGCGAGCGCGTCGTTGCCGACATGGGCGCGGTCTACAAGGGCAACATCTTCTTCGGCGAGGACCTGATGGAGATCCCGCTCAAGGGGCCCGAGACCGACCGCCTGCTCTGATCATCGCACCACCCTGATCGACTCTCAGCTCGTCGCAACTGGTCAAATGAGGATCCTGATGATGCCGCAGTCTCGTCCCGCAGCCCTTCTCCTTGCCGCCCTTGCGCTCGTCGTGCTCTCGCCACCCGCCCACGCCACTCAGGTGCGGGTCGTCACCGGGCTCGGGCTGTGCTACCTGCCCATGATGGTGGCGGTCGACAAGAAGCTCATCGAGAAGGAGGCCGCAGCGCGCGGCATCCCCGACGTGAAGGTGGTCCACAGCCGCCTCACCAGCGGCCCGGCGATGACCGATGCCTTGATCTCCGGCAACGCGGACATCGCGATGGCGGGTACCACGGTCATGCTGAACCTGCGGGACAAGACCGTGAAGCTCAACAACCCCGTGAGGGGCATGATGGCCATCTGCGACTCGCCCATCTACTTCAACACCATCGATCCGGACATCAAGTCCATCAAGGACTTCAAGCCCACCGACCGCATCGCCATGGCCTCGGGCAAGGGAACCCAGCACGCCCTGGTTCTGGAGATGGCCACCGCGCAGGTTTTCGGCTTCGATCAGCGCAACAAGTTCGAGAGCCTTGCCGTGACCATGTCGCATCCCGACGGCGTGGCGGCGCTGCTCTCCGGCGGCGCCGTGGTCAAGACCCACGTCACCACCGTGCCCTTCATCCAGATGGAGCTCGCCAACCCGAACGTGCGCCCGATCCTCACCTCCTACGACGTCACCGGAGGCCGCAACACCCTCATCACCGCCTACGCCGGCGAGAAATGGCAGACAGCCAACCCCAAGCTGTACGAGGCCACCTACGCGGCGCTGACCGAGGCCATGAGGCAGATCGAAGCCGACCGGAAGGAGGCGGCGGAGGTGTTCAAGCGCTACGACAACCCCAAGCTTTCCGTGGACGAGATCCTCGCCATCCTCAAGGATCCCGAGATGATGGCGTTCTCTGCCACGCCTCGCAAGGTGCAGGCCTTCGCCGACTACATGTACAAATCGGGCCTGCTCAAGAATAAGCTCGACTCGTGGAAGGATGCCTTCTTCAGCAACGTCCACCATCTGCCCGGCGACTGACCTGCCGGCGACCTGCCCGAGAGCGTATCGACCGACGGCCGAGACTTGAACGCGTCCTAGCACCGGAGCGCACCAGCTTTGCGAGAAGGCACAATCAACGCCCGGGAGAGGCGCCCTAAGGCGCGCAGAGTGGGAGGCGCTGCTGCGCGGCCGGCTTCGGGCACGGCCGTCGATTTCTGGCGCCGCTACGCGCCGAAGGATCCGGGGCTTCTCCCGAAGTACCTGCAGCTGCGCAACGCCGTCCTTGCCGGCATCAAGGACGGCTTCTGGGCGCTGGGCGATCGCCTGCCGCCCGAGAAAGACCTGGCGCGCGACACCGGCCTCAGCCTCGGAACCGTGCAGAAGGCCTATCGCGAGCTAGTGCAGGAAGGCGCCGTCGACCGCCGTCAGGGCCGTGCCGGCAGCTTCGTCAACCGCGAGCCCCGGCAGGTGGACACGGTCTGGCACTTTCTGTTCAGCGACGAGCGGCGGGAGCAGTTCTTGCCCGTCTTCCCGCGCCTCGACCGCGTGCACCGCCACAGCAAGCGCGGCTCCTGGAGCCTGCACATGCACTGGGTCGAGAGCGAGGTCGTCCAGATCGACCGCATCGTCGACATCGGGCACGAGTTCCAGGTCTACAGCCAGTTCATCGTCGACGCCCGCGTCTTCGACCACGCCCGCAAGGGCAAGACCACGCCGTTCGAGGGCATCAATCTGCGGCGCGAGCTGAACCTGAACGTGCTTCGCGTGAGCTACGACGTACGCATCGAGCAGCTCCCGCGCGCCATCTGCTCCAAGATCGGCGCGCCGGCCAGGACCGTCGGCATGGTGGTCGAGATCTTCAGCTCCGCCAGCAACGTCCAGCAGGGCAGCTTCCAGCGCATCTTCGTCCCCCGCACGCAGTTCTACATGCGCATCGACACCCACGCCCCCCGCGGCGGCTGATGGCGCCCGGGCAGGCCTCGTGCGGGATGTCGCATTTGTTCCATCCGCGGCTTTCCGCACCTGTGAGCTCCAGAAGGCATGATCAGCACCTTCGACCTGTTCAGGATCGGCATCGGTCCCTCCTCGTCGCACACCGTGGGTCCCATGCGCGCCGCCCGCCGCTTCGCCGCCGGCCTCCCGGCCGCGGTCGCGCGCGTCGAGGTGACGTTGTTCGGCTCCCTGGCCTGGACGGCCGCCGGTCATGGCACGCACTCGGCCGTCTGCCTCGGCCTCCTGGGCGCCGAGCCGGCCACGCTCGACCCCGACGATGTACCCCGTCTTCTGGCCGTCCTCGCCCGGGACCGGCGCCTGCCCTGCGGCGTGCCCTTCGATCCCACTGCCGACGTCACACTCGATTTCGATGCGCTGCTCCCCCTCCATACCAACGGCATGCGCTTCCGCGCGTCCTCCCCCGGCGGTACGCTCCTGCAGCAGCGCGAGTTCTACTCCATCGGCGGCGGCTTCGTGATCGAGGCGGGAGAGGACGTGGCCGGACCGGCGGCGCCGGTGCCCTACCCGTTCGCCAGCGCCATGGACCTGCTGTCGCTGTGCCACCGGCACACCCTGTCGATCGCGGACGTGCAGCGCGCCAACGAGTGCGCGCTGCGTCCACCCGAGGAGATCGCGGCCGGCCTTGACGCGATCATCGCCGCCATGTTCGCCTGCATCGAGCGGGGAATGCACCAGTCGGGCGTGCTGCCGGGCGGGCTGCGGCTGCACCGGCGCGCGGGACGCATCGCCGACAAGCTCAAAGCCTCGCGCCCCAACGGCGCCGCCGCGCCGCACGAGATCATGGACTGGGTCTCCGTCTTTGCGCTCGCAGTCAACGAGGAGAACGCCGCCGGGGGCCGGGTCGTGACCGCGCCCACCAACGGCGCCGCCGGCATCATTCCAGCCGTGCTTCGCTACGCCCGGGATTTCTGCCCCGCAACGGACCCCGGCAAGCTGCGCGACTTCCTAATGACGGCGGCCGCCATCGGCAGCCTCATCAAGCGCAACGCCTCGATCTCGGGTGCGGACGTGGGCTGCCAGGGCGAGGTCGGCTCGGCGGCGGCGATGGCCGCAGCGGGGCTTGCCGCGACCCTGGGAGCCACGCCCGCCCAGGTCGAGAACGCCGCCGAGATTGCCATGGAGCACCATCTCGGCATGACCTGCGATCCCGTGGCCGGCCTCGTGCAGATCCCGTGCATCGAGCGCAACGCGCTGGGCGCACACAAGGCCATCGCGGCCGCCTCCCTCGCGCTGCGCGGCGACGGCAGCCATCACGTGTCCCTCGACCAGGTGATCGAGACCATGCGCCAGACGGGCGCCGACATGCAGACCAAGTACAAGGAGACCTCCCAGGGCGGCCTCGCAGCCAACGTCCCGGCCTGCTGACGGCGCAGCGCGCCCATGCGCGACGACGGGGACGGGCCAGCGCGGCCCGGCCGCAGGTCGCACGTCGCACGTCGCACGTCGCACGTCGCAGAGTGGGAAACGCAGTTGCGCGTCGCAACACCTGCCCCGCCGTCGCCAAACGCGCTATCAAGGCAGCGAGCGCCCGTCCGCGGGCCCCTCGCATCTGCTCGTTCGGGATTGCAGTTCACCCCTAAGCCTGAGGCACCCCTCGATCCATGAGCATCGGGAGCGAGCATTGGCGCCGCTATGCCCTCGGCGGCGCCGGCGGCATGTTCGTCGCGATGGGGCTCGGGCGCTTTTCCTACACCACCATGGTGCCGGCGCTCGTGACCCACGGCAGGCTCGACGCGGTCTCCGCCGGCCAGGTCGGGACGGTGAACCTGGCGGGCTTTCTCCTCGGTGCGCTGGTCGCGGTGCCGGCCTGGCGCCTGCTCGGCCGCGAGCGCCTGCTCAAGGCCTCCCTCGTGCTGGCATTGGCAGGACTTGCCGCATCCGGCGTAGCAAACACCTTCCTCTGGCTTGCCGCGTGGCGCGGCCTCATCGGGTTCGGCACGGCCCTCATCATGGTGCACAGCCTCGCGCTCATTGCCGAGACCGCGCCGGCCGATCGCCGTGCCGAGGCTGCCAGCTACGTCTTTGCGGGGGTGGGCTTCGGCATCTTCGCTGCGGGCATCCTCGTGCCGCGTCTCCTGGCGTACGGGCTGGCGCCCTGCTGGTGGGGCCTGTTCGCCGCGGCCGGCCCGGGCGCGGCGCTCGCCGTCTGGGGCTGGAGCCGCGCGCCGCAAGTGCATGCCGACCCCGCGCCCGGCATCCGCGGCAGCGACACGCCCCGCCCGTCGCGGGCGCTGCGGCCGGTGATCCTCGCGCACGCCCTGTTCTCCATCGGCATCGCGCCGCACAGCATCTACTGGATGGACTTCCTGGAGCGCGGCTTGGGCTACGACCGCGCCACCGCCGGCCTCCATTGGAGCCTCGTCGGCGTCTTCGCCGCCCTCGGGCCGTTCCTCACCGCGGCGCTGGCGCGCAGCCTCGGGACCGCGCGAGCCCTGCCCATCGCGCTCGCCCTGCTCGGCCTCGGCGTCGCCGCGCCCGCGCTGCTCACCTCTGCCATCGTCCTCTACCTGTCGACAGCCATCTTCGGCGCGCAGCCGGGGCCCTCGAGCCTGATGGCCGCCCGCGCGCGCGACCTTGGCGACCCCGCCCAGATGAGCCGTGTCATGCGCCAGATGATCCTGTCGGCCAGCCTCGGGGGGCTCGCGGGCGGCATGCTGGCGCCCTGGATCGTGGGCCTGTCCGGAGCCCACGGGCCGGCCTTCCTCGTGGGCGGCCTCGCGATCCTCCTCGGCGCCGTCATCGTCGTCCCGGGTGTCTGGGACAGGCAGGCGCGGCGCACCCCGAGCCCGGCCCCCTGACCGGATCGTCGGCGCCAATCAGCTTGGTGTCGCCCACGTCAAGTGGAGCGCGGGCGGAGCCGGCCCATTGCCGGCGCCTAGCCCTCGAACGCCTTGTCGCGACGCTTGCGGAGCGCGGAGAACGACATCAGGACCACGAGCAGCACGGCGGCCGCGAGAAGCCCGGCCGAGAGCGGGCGGGTTGCGAACACACTGAAGTCGCCGTCCGAGAGCAGCAAGGTTCGACGGAACTGCTCCTCCAGCATCGGCCCGAGCACGAAGGCCAGCACCATCGGCGCCGGCTCGCAGCCGATCCGCTTCAGGACGAGGCCGACCGCGCCGAAGCCGCCCATCAAGATGACGTCGAAGAGCCTGTAGTTCACGCTGTAGACGCCGATGCAGCAGAACGTGAGGATCAGCGGGAAGAGATAGGCATAGGGCACGCGCAGCAGGCGCACCCACAGACCGACCAACGGCAGGTTCAGGACGACCAGCATCAGGTTCCCGATCCACATGCTCGCCACCATGGCCCAGAACAGGGTCGGCTTGTCGGCCAGGAACTTCGGTCCCGGGGTAATGCCGTGGATGGTCATTGCCGCGATCATCAAGGCCATCACGGCATTCGGAGGAATGCCCAGCGCGAACATCGGAATGAAGCTCGCCTGCGCGCCCGCGTTGTTGGCAGCCTCGGGCCCCGCGACGCCTTCGACTGCGCCCTTGCCGAAACGGCTCGGATCCTTGGCAAGACGCTTCTCGAGGCCATAGGATGCGAACGATGCAACCAGGGCGCCGCCTCCGGGGAGCACGCCCAGCACGCTGCCGAGCACCGTGCCGCGCAACGCGGCGGGCCAGGCCATGCGGGCATCGTCCCGGGTCGGCCACAGGCCGCTGATCCTCCCGTCCGGAAGCTGGCGCGTCTCGCGACGCTCCAGGTTGTCGATGATCTCCGCGATGCCGAACACGCCCATGGCCACGACGATGAACTCGATGCCGTCGAACAGCGGCCGCATGCCCATCGTCAGGCGCTGCTCGCCCGTGCTGACGTCGGTGCCGACGAGCCCGAGTAGGATCCCCACCATCACCATGCCGATGGAGGCCACGAACGAGCCCGAGGCGAGCACGACGGCCGCAATGAGCCCGAGCACGAAGAGCGCGGTGAACTCCGCCGGCCCGAATGCCAGCGCCAGCTTGCTGAGCGGCGGGGCAAGGAACGCGATCACCAGGGTCGAGACGCACCCCGCGAAGAACGACGCAAGGGCCGCCACCGCGAGTGCGGCGCCCGCGCGCCCCTGCCGCGCCATCTGGTATCCGTCCATCGCCGTGACGACGGATGTCGCCTCGCCCGGCAGATTGACCAGGATGGCCGTCGTCGAGCCTCCATACTGGGCCCCGTAGAAGATGCCCGCCAGCATGATCAGCGCGCCCGTGGGCTCGAGGTGAAAGGTGATCGGCAGCAGCAGCGCGATGGTGGCGAGCGGCCCGACGCCGGGCAGCACCCCGATCAAGGTGCCGAACAGGGCGCCGAGGAAGCAGTAGATGAGGTTCTTGACCGAGAACGCGATGGAAAAGCCCAGGCCCAGATTCGCCAGAAGGTCCATCATGGCCGCCAACCGAGGGGCCACAGGGGAATCTGAAGCCTGAGCAGGACACCGAAGACAACGGCCGCGCCGACCGACAACAGGACCGCCGAGAGCAGCACCGTCGTCCATCTGAACGCCTCGCCGGACAACGTCGCAGCGATGACGAGCAGGAAGACCGTCAGCGGAAGGCCGGCCAGGGGCAGGATGCCGGCGAACGCCACGACGAGTCCGACGACGAAGGCCAGCGGCCAGAGCTCGAGGCTGACGGCGTCGCCCCAGGATCGCGCCAGCCCGCCGGCCAGCTGCACGAGCCCGACGCCGATGCAGCCGAGCGCCAGCAGCCGAGGCACATAGCCCACGCCCATGTCGGCGGCCGTGCCGACCGCCATGTCATTGCCCAGCCACAGTGCCAACGCTCCGACGCAGGTGAAGAAGAGGCTCGAGGCAAGCTGCTGTCTGATCTTCAGGCGCACCCGAGGCCCCCCGTCGTCCGTCCACGCTACTGCGCTTTCAGGCCCGCATCCTGCAACAGCACGCGTGCCTTCTCGTACTCGGCCTCGACAAAGGCCTTCAAGCCGGCGCGGTTGCGATAGTCGATCGGCTGCTTCTGCTTCTCCAGGGCATCGATGCTGGCTGCATCGGAGAGTGCGCTTCTGCACCCGGCCTCCAGCTTCGCCAGGACGTCTTCGGGCGTGCCTTTGGGCGCAAACATCGCGTTCCAGATCGAGAAGGACAGATCGTAGCCGCTTTCCTTCACGGTCGGCGTATCCTTGTAGGTCGGGATCCGCTTCTCCGAGAAGATGGCGATCGCCGTCAGATTGTATTGCGGCACGAGGTTGGGCTGGTCCGAGAACAGCTCTACCGTTCCCGAAAGCAGCGCCTGCACGACATCGGCGGAGCCCTTGTACGGCACGTGCTTCAGGGGCACGCCCGCCGCCTTGGCAAGACCGAGCATCGAGATGTGGGGGATGGTGCCGGGCCCCGTCGAGCCGTAGGCGAGCTTGCCACCCTCGGCCTTCGCCTTGGCGACGACATCGGCGACCGTCTTCAGCGGGGAGTTGGGCGGCGACATCAAGACGATCGGACTGTCGACCATCTTGCATACGGGCTCAAACGACGCCGGGGTGTACGTGAGCTTCATGCGATGCGGCTGCAGCACCATCGGTCCGATCGGCGTGACAAGCAACGTGTAGCCGTCGGCAGCCGCGCTTGCAGCCTCGGCCGCCCCGATCGTGCCGGCCGCGCCTGGAACGTTCTTGATGACCACCTGGGCGCCAATGGCCTTGGCGAAGGCCTCCTGCACCCCGCGCGTCATGAGATCCGTGGCACCGCCCGCGGGCCAGGCAACGACGACCGTGATCGGCCTCTCCGGATACGCCGCCGCGACGGTGCCGGATGCCGCCCCCATCAGCGCGATGACAGAAACAATCCGTGCGCAGGTTCTCAGCATGTCTCCCCCTGTTGTCGCCGCCCGTTCGTGCGAGCGGAGTTGCGCCTAGCCGAGAGCGAGCCGGCACATTTGTCAAGCTGCCATGTCGAGTGTCCGGACTGGAGCCCGCGGCCGGCTCGTCGCAGCCTCCCCTCTCCGCCTGGCGCTCACGCCTAGCGGGCCCGGCTGTCGCCGGCATAGAGGTCGACATCGTCGGGCGGCGTGTCCGGATAGACGGGGGCGGCCAGACCGCGCAGCGCGGCAGCCGAGAGCATGCCGAGATGCATCTGCGGGCGGTTGTCGCCGATCACCAGCAGCCCTTCGCCCGGCCTGAAGCCGCGCCTCGAGCCAGGCGGCGAGCGGAACGCCGCCAGCCGCTGCCGGCCTGCTGCGTTGACGACCGCCGCACCGGGCCGCCTGCCGGGCTCACTCGGTGATGTCCACCGTCTCGGAGCCGGCGCGCAGCAGCTGCGCGAGGCGCTGCAGCGCCGTGCGCAGGTCCGCAAGCCCCGGCAGCCCGAGCCCCAGCCGCACCGCGTTGGGCGCATGCCCCGCCACCATCGCGAATGCGCTCGACGGCGTCAGCGAGATGCCCGCACGCGCCGCCGCCGCCGCGAACGTGTCGGAGCGCCATCCCTCCGGCAGCTTCAGCCAGACGTGATAGGAGCGGGGATCTGCCGCGTGCTCGTAGCCCGCCAGGCACTCCGCCACGAGTCCCTGCCGCACCCGGGCATCATCGCGCTTCAGGCGCGTGATCTCGGCCATGGTTCCGTCCGCCATCATGCGCGTGGCGAGCTCAAGCGCCAGCGGGCCGGCGTTCCACGCCCCCGTGCGTATCGCACTCGCGAGCCGGTCCCTCAGCCTCTCAGGCGCCCACGCCCAGCCGAGCCCCGCGCCCGCCGCCACCCGCTTCGACAGGCTGTCGGCGACAAGGCAGCGCTCGGGCGCCTCCGCCGCCAGCGGCGGCACGTCGGCGAGGAAGCTGTAGACGATATCCTCGATGATCTCGACGCCGAGCTTCTCGGCCATGCGCAGGATCTCGGCCCGCCGCCGCGCCCCCATCGTGATGCCGAGCGGATTGTGCAGGATCGGCTGCAGGTAGATCGCCGACACCGCCCCGGCGCGGTGCGCGCGCGCCAGCAGGTCCGGCCGCAGCCCCTCCTCGTCCATGCCGATCGGCACCATGACGACGCCGAGCCGCGCCGTCAGGCTCTTCACGAGCGGATAGGAGACGGCTTCCACCGCAAGCCGCCCGCCGATCGGCACCAGGGCCGAGATCGCCGCCGCGATCGACTGCCGGCCGCAGCCGGTGAACGCCAGCCCCGCCGGATCGGCCGTCCACCCGCCGGCGCCGGCGAGCGGCGCCAGCGCCTGTCGCGCCGCCTCGATGCGCCGTCCCGTGACCGGCGCGAATGCCGCCGCGACCGCTTCCGGCCGCTGCAGGTGGCCCGCGCTCCGCGCGATCAGCCCCGCCTGCTGCGGGATCGTCGGGAAGTTGAAATCGAGGTCGATGCGCCCTTCGAGCGCCTCCGCGCGCACGCCGATCGCGGCCGGCGCCCGGCCCGCCACGAACGTGCCGCGGCCCACCTCGCCGACGACGAGCCCGCGCCGCAGCAGCTCGCCATAGACTCGCGCCGCCGTCGACACCGCGATGCCGGTCTCGTAGGCGAAGCGCCGCTGCGGCGGCAGCCGGTCGCCGGGCTTGAGCGCGCCGGTCGCGATGCGCCGGGCCAGCGCATCGACATGGATCATGTATTCGGCCGTCGCCGCCATCGATTGCACCGAGATCAATGTTTCTATTGATCCGAGATTTGTACTGCGTCATTCAAGGCGCCGCAACGGAGCAATTGGCGCAAACGGTGGTCGACATGTCCTCGGGCCTGCACGCGATCGGCAGATCCTTCGCCTCCTGGCGGCGGCTTCTTCCCCATGGGCGGGTTCTCCTCGTGTTGCCGCGCCTCTGGCTGCGCCGGCTCGACGAGCGCCACGAGCTGGCCGGGCTCGACGAGGCACGCCTGCGCGACATCGGCCTCAGCCGCGAGCGCATCCGGCGCGAGATCGAGAAGCCGTTCTGGGAGGCCTGAGCGCCGGCCGCCATCGAGAGGGACACATCCATGACCATGCTGGAATCGCAGCGCGCGCTGTTCGACCTGCCGCGCGAGGTCGCCTATTTCAACGCCGCGGGCATCGGGCTGCTGCCGCGGCCGGTGGTGGAGGCGGGCCGCGCTGCCGTCGCGCGCAAGGCGCAGCCCTGGCGCCTTGCCGCCGACTTCGCCGACGCCCAGCACCAGCGCGCCCGCGATGCCGCCGCCCGCCTCATCGGCGCCGCGGCGGACGACGTGGCGCTCATCTCCTCCGTCTCCTACGGCGTCGCCGTCGCCGGCAAGATCCTGTCGCACGAGACGGGCTCGCGCATTCTCGTGCTCGCCGACGACCACGCCTCGCCGGTCCTCGAGTGGCACGCGCGCGCTCCCCTCGAGGGCGTCACGCTCGAGACGGTGCCGAAGCCCGCCTCCGGCGACTGGACGGCGGCCGTGCTCGAGGCCATCGAGCGCGCGGGCGCCCCGCCTGTGTCGCTGGCCTCCATCTCGTCCGTGCACTGGGCCGACGGCGGCGTCGTCGACCTCGCCCCCGTTGCCGCGGCCCTGCGCCGCCAGGGCGGCCGCCTCCTCGTCGATGCCACGCAGGCCGTGGGCGTGTGCGAGATCGACGTGGCGCGTCTCGACCCCGACTTCCTCGTCTTCCCGACCTACAAGTGGCTGCTCGGCCCCTACGGCCGTGCCTTCCTCTACGTCGCCCGCCGCCATCAGGAGGGCGTCCCGCTCGAGCAGACGGCCTTCGGCCGCCGCGACGTCCGCGGCGAGAACGCCGTCTATCTTGCCGACACCCGCTACCGGCCCGACGCGCGCCGCTTCGACATGGGCGAGCGCGACCATTTCATCTCCATGGAGATGGCGGCCATCGGCATGGAGATGCTCCTCGCCTGGGGCCCCGCCGCCGTCGCCCGCCATCTCCAAGGCATCACCCGGCAGATCGCGGAGGCCGCCGGCGAGATCGGCTATTCCGCCCTGCCGGAGCCCTTGCGTGCACCGCACATCCTGAGCCTCGCACCGCCGGGCCTCGCCGCCGCCGACCTGGTCGCGGCGCTGTCCCGCGAGCAGATCTTTGCCGCGCCCCGCATCGGCCGCCTGCGCGTCTCCCCGCACCTCCACAACGACGGAGCGGACATCGACCGCCTGCTCGAGGCCCTGCGCCGCTTGCGCGGACCGTAGGCCTGGCTCTCGGCCGGGAGCCGGGCGAACGACCCATTCCGCCCCGCGCGGCAAGCGTCTATAACCGAGACTGCGCGCCAGGCGCGACAAACGGTAACGATTGGGGATCGCGCCCGACCATGCTGCGAGCACCTGCCGGCGGGGACGGCGCCGACCTGATCTTCGACAACGGCCGGATCTACACGGTCGACGCGCGCCTGCCCTGGGCCGAGGCTGTCGCCGTCAAGGACGGCCGCATCCTCTTCGTCGGCCGCAGCACCGACGCCGCGGCCTTGCGCGGTCCCGCCACCGAGGTCGTCGATCTCGGCCGCCGCATGATGATGCCGGGCCTCGTCGACGTGCACAATCATCACACCCGCGGTGGCCAGCTCGACATGTTCGAGACGAGCTTCCCGGCGAGCCTCGACTACGACGAGATCCTGGCCCTGGTCCGCGAGCGCGCGCTGAAGTCTGCGCCAGACGCGTGGATCGTGGGCGGCATCTGGAGCAGCAAGCTCGTTGCGCGCCTCGGCCAGCCGCAGGCCAAGGCGGACCTCGACGCCGCCAGCCTCGGCCGCCCGGTCCTGTTGCGCGACGACAGCTTGCACAACCGCTGGGTCAACTCGCGCGCGCTCGAGCTCATGGGGGTGACGGCCGAGACGCCCGATCCGCCGGATGGCCACATCGTGCGCGACCGTGCGAGCGGTCACCCCGTCGGCCTCCTGATGGAGAAGGCCTCCGCGCTCGCCGAGCGGGCGGCCCTGAAATCGGTCGCAGATCCGCTCGCGCGCGAGATCGCCTCGACGCGGCGCGCCGTCGAGATCCTGAACTCGTACGGGGTGACGGCCTACCAGGATGCCAACACCACGCTGCCCATGCTGAAGGCGCTGAGCACGCTCGACCGCAGGGGCGAGCTCACCGCCTGGTGCGTCGGCTCGCTGCCGGTGTTCGACACGCTGACCGGCACCGAGGTGTTCGGCGAGCCGCTTATCGCCCAGCGCAACACCTACCGCACGACGCATGTGCGGCCGGACTTCATCAAGCTGTTCATGGACGGCGTGCCGCCGACGCGCACCGCCGCCATGCTCGAGGCCTACAAGCCCGACGCGGAGGGCCACGCAGCCGTGTGCCGCTCGTTCGTGCCGCTCCCAGTCGTCGTCGACTGGATCGCGCGAGCCGAGAAGCTGGGCCTTGCGGTGAAGGTGCATTGCGCCGGCGACGCCGCCGTCCGCGACATCCTCGACGCGGTCGAGATCGTGCGCCGGTTCCACGGGCCGGGCCCCGCCCACCACATCGCGCACGCGAGCTTCATCGATCCCGTCGACCTCCCCCGCTTCAAGGCTCTCAACGTCGTTGCCGACCTTTGCCCCGCGATCTGGTTCCCTTGCGCCATCACCGAGGCCAACAAAGCCGTCATCGGCGACCGCGCCGACCGCTACTGGCCCAATCGCGACCTGCTCGAAGCCGGCGCCCTTCTGGCGGCCGGCTCCGACTGGCCGGTGGTGGGCCTTCCCGACCCCTGGTTCGGTCTCGAAGGCATGGTCACCCGGCGCAATCCCAAGGGCACCTATCCCGGCGCGCTGTGGCCCGAGCAGGCCCTCGACCTCGAGACCGTCCTGGCGATCTACACGCGCAATCCGGCGCTCGCCATGGGTCTCGGCGACATCGCGGGCTCCATCGAGGTCGGCAAGTCTGCCGATCTGATCGTACTCGACCGCAACCTGTTCGAGATCCCGTCCGACGGACTGTCGCAGACGAAGGTGCTGGCAACCTACTTCGAGGGCCGGCTGGTCCACGGCGGCCTTTAGCCGAGAGCAAGCCGGGTCGGCAGCGCCGACCCGCGCTTGATCAGAGCTGTTCCCGCCGCACGCCTTGTCTATCCGGGGCCTGTCCGCCATAAAGCGCGAGCCGGCCGCCAAGCCCTGCCGCGGCGTCCGGCAACACGCCGCCTGCCATCTGCCAAGGAGCCGCCCCGTGACCAAGTCCAAAGTCGTCCTCATCGACCGCCATCCGGGCCGCTCCGCGCAGACCATCGGCATGGCCGTGGAGCTCGGCACCGACCCCGACCTCATCCACGAGCCGTCCGTCGGCGTCGTCGGCACCAAGGGCGACAGCCAGTGCTACCTGGGCGTCCTCGCCAAGGTCGAGGCCATCCACGCGGCGTTGAAGGGCCGCGTCGGCCGCGGCCAGGGCCAGCTGCCGCTGCGCCTCGTGCAGCCCGAGTACACCATCGCCACCTCGGACGGCATCCGCAACGGCACCCGCGAGATGCGCTATTCACTGATCGGCCGCGAGATCACCAACGAGGCCCTGTGCGAGCACCTGAGCGCGACGGGCCTCGCCGGCACCATCGCTGTCGTCGCCTGCGACAAGCCCCCCGTCGGCACCCTCGCGGCCCTCCTCGAGCACAACCGGCCGGCGCTGATCATGTCGGACGGGCCGATCCATCCGGGCAAGGATCCCGAGACCGGCGAGGCGCTCGACATCGTCAGCGCCTACCAGGTCGCAGGCCACCCCGACGCCGCCTACCGGCATCGCATCGCCTGCAACGCCTGCCCCGGCATCGGCAGCTGCGGCGGCATGTTCACCTACAACACCATGCAGACCTTCATCGGCGCCGTCGGCATGCAGCCCCTGCACATGGTGGCACCCGCCTCCGACGATCCCCGCCGGCTGAGCCAGTTCCCGGGCGAGCTCGTCGACCTCCTCGCCATGCTGATCGACAAGGACCTGAAGCCCCGCGACATCGTCGTGCGCGACAGCCTGCGCAACGCCGTCATCGTCGCCATGGCCATCGGCGGCTCGACCAACGTCACGCTGCACGCGCCCGAGATCGCGCGCGCGGCGGGCTATGCCGACTTCTGGAAGGAGGTCATGACGCCGGAGGAGTTCAACCATCTCTCCCAGCACGTCGTGCCCGTGCTCACCGACGCCCGCCCCTACGGCAAGTACTCGATGGTCGACATCGACGAGGTCGGCGGCGTGCAGGTGATCGTGCGCGAGCTCCTCGATGCCGGGCTGCTCAACGGCAGCGTCCTCACCTGTACCGGCGAGACGCTCGGCCAGCAGGTCGAGCGTCTGGGCGCCAAGCGCGCCGACGGCCGCGTCGTCTACTCCGTGGCCAAGCCCTACAAGCCGACCGGCGGCTTGCGCGTGCTCGGCGGCAACCTGTCGCCCGACTTCTCGGCCATTCTCAAGCTGGCCGGCGTCGAAGGCGGCCTCGAGAACAACGTCTTCCGGGGCCGCGCCCGCGTCTTCGAGGGCGAGCAGGCGCTGCTGCAAGCGCTCGACAAGGCGCCCGAGCGCTTCCAGAACCACGACATGATCATCGTGCGCTACGAGGGCCCGAGCGGCGCCCCCGGCATGCCCGAGATGCTCGATCCGACCTCGCGCATCACCACCCTCTGCCGCGAGCGCAACATCGTCGTCGCCCTGATGACGGACGCGCGCTTCTCCGGCGGCTCGGTCGGCCTCGTCATCGGCCATGTCGGGCCCGAGGCGGCGCTCGGCGGCCCCATCGCCTTCATCGAGGACGGCGACGAGATCGTCGCCGACCTCAACACCAATGAGCTCAACTGCACTCCGCTCGCCGACCCCGCGACCCTTGCCAGGCGCAAGGCCGCCTGGGACAAGGCCGTCGCCGCCAATGGCGGCATCCACCCCAACTGCGGCGAGGCCGACACGCGATTGCTGCACCGCGCGCGGCTGACGGCCGTGCCGGCCACGCGCGGGGGCGGCCTGCACCCCGGACGCGAGGTGTGGGTGCGCGCGCCTCGCGTGGCCGAAAGGTCGGGCTTCGTGCCCGCCAACAAGTATCGGCCCGA
>JANRIO010000103.1:0-14197 GCA_033764875.1 Hyphomicrobiaceae bacterium
CGTCTGCAAGGTCATCGCCGCCAACGGCCGCCCGGCCGTGAAGCTCTCCGACAACCCGGCCAAGGCCTCCGGCCCCGCCGCCGAGATCGAGCGCTACCGCCGCGTCTTCGACATGCCCGAGCAGGTGAGCCTCCCCGTGGCGGTGTAGTGGGCTGGGGCGTGCGGGCTGGGGCGTGCACCCGTCGCGCCGGCTCAACTGCCGGACACACCGACTGCAACGCCAGCGTCAGCTGGGGCCAGCTCCCGATAAGACGCTCGTTCGCCTCGGACTACGCGTTATCCCAATAGCGGACCTTAACGCGCTCGCGATCTGCGACGGTTCGTACGTGGCTCATCACGTCCACAATGCATCGCAGCAACTGCGTCACCCCTTGACGCGATCTCGGGGAACATACCTCGCTTGCCTCCGAAACATCATGGACCGGCGGCGCGGCTGCGATCAGCAAAGTGCATCTGCCGAGGACAAGAGTCGGATTATCGCGATGAAGCTTCAAGATCACATCGAGACGTATATCGGGCACTTCCGCACCGAGGCCAAGAGGGTGCGGCGGCTGCGGAGTGACCTGCACTGCAAGGTGCTGGTCGTCACGATGCTCGATGCGCTAGCACGGGGCCGACACCCCACCGAGAAGAAGAACCAGGCGCGGTTCGTCCAGGCAGGTCGAAGAGCACTTGGCGTGGCCGCATGCTGGCCTCATCAGCGCAGCGCAACTCTCGTTGAAGATCGATGCTCGAGGCAGACTCACCCCATTTCATGTCAGCGACGAGTTCGTCAAGCGGCTGCGCGGAGGCGATTGGCGACGGCACCGCAACTCGTCGGATTGGGGGGACAGTATCGAGACTGATCCGACTGTCGACGATTTATCCCCAACTACCGAGGAAGAGAAGGCGTTGGTCCATGAGTCGAGGCACTCACAGCTGTTCTATCACTATCGTTGCACGCTGGTGCACGAATACCGTCAGGCAGGGCACGGAATGGAATGGGGTAGAAGGCACAAGGCGCCCTACTACCATTCCATGTCTGACTCCAAGGGATAAAAGACGTTGGCTCGAACTTGTGTACCCTACGCGGTGGTTCCTGGATCTGGCTCCGCCCGCTTTGAAGAGCCTAAGGACCTACTACATCGACAACAGTATCAATCCTTACGACTCCTATGAGTTCGGTTCGCCTTGGAAGTGAGGAATTGCCGTAGATGACAGCGAGAGAACACAAGCCCGTAGGGTGGGGTAAGAAGGATCTAACGACGTTTCTCGATCTCGTTCGGAACAATCAATACGCCACGTTCGCAAACCACAGCGATGCCGTCGCCGTACTTGAGAGGATCGACGGCGCATTCATGCGCATTGGCTCACACCTCTTGAACCCGAAGGACCATTTGACGCCCTTCTTTTTGTATCGGTCGCACTCTGCGCTCCGGGCTGCATCTGCTTGCGCCATGGCTGGCCAAACTGTCGAAACGTTTGTCCTGCTCAGGTCTTGCCTTGAATTTGCGGCGTACGCCCTGCAAATCGACAAAGTTGCGGGAGCCAGACAGAGGTGGTTTGACCGACACAAGGACGTCGTCTCGAGGAAGGCTGCAAACAACGCATTCAGAACGGACAACCTACGGCCTACCATCGCTGGCTGTGATGTCCGGCTCGGAAAGCTATTTGACACCTTCTACCAGCGTTGCATCGAGTTTGGGGCGCACCCGAACGAGCAGGCGATCATGGGTAGCCTACAACTCAAGGAGTGTACGGACAGGATTGAAGTCACCCAAATCTACTTGCATAAGGACGGGGCGGCGTTGCGAGCAGCGGTAAAGGGGACGGCAGAGATCGGGCTATGCGCCCTATTCATCTTACAGCATGTCTCAGCCTTCACTGCCCGCTTCGAGCTTCTCGGCCTAAAGCAAGAGCTGCAATGCCTCCGAAAGGTGGTTGACAGCATGTTCATGCCTAAGAGGCCCTCTCGAAAGTAATAGGTGATGGGCACAAATGTGTCCGATGCCTCCGCCGAAGCGCCCCTACGTTCGCCGATGCCTCAGCTTTTCGATTCGGATGATGTCAGATTTTGGCGGTATTCCGGACCACCCGAACTCTATGTAGCCGTCCCCCTGTCGGCTCAGTGCTAGGTGTCCGCTTTCTCTGCATCGCGTCGGCGGCCGCAGTATCTGTGTCGACTTGCGTCCGTCCGCACCGGATCACCACCGCCACCGCGCGCGCCAGCACCCCAACGCCGGTCCTGCGCGGGAGCGCGCGTGGCTTCGAGCCCCGCGCAGCAGCGCGCAATCCGGGGCGTCTATCACCCACCCCTGTCAGCCGCTCATGCCGAGTGCTAATAAGCGTTGCGCGCCAGCAACTTAAATTCACATCCTGCATCGCGTTCCGCGCCTGCGGCGTGACATCGCTGCGAACCGGTCCACTATTTGCTCTGTCATCTGCGTTTCGCACTTCGGCGGATCCGGCGTGCGGACCGCAGCCTGATTGACAAGGGCGGGGCGTGCCTCGCCGCGCGAGGAGGTGACACATGACAGACCGGGGCTTCAGCTCCCAGCTTGCGGGCTTCTCTCTGACGACGGCCGAGATTCTCTACCGCCTGCCCGACCACCCGTCCCTGCTGCAGAGCTACATCTGGCAGGACTACGACATCCACCCGAGGTTCCCGCGCCTCAAGACGTTTCTCGATTTCTGGAGCCAGAACCTCGAGGGCCAGCTGTTCAAGATCCGCGTGGCGCACAGGAAGCTCATCGGCCCGGCCGAGTTGAAGCTCGTCAGCGGCGAGTTGCGCCTCCACTGACGGCGACGCCCCGCACCCCGCCCCGCGCCGCCGGGACCGAACCCGGGCGCCGGCGGCCCCGGCCTGCCGCAGCCGGCCGCACGCTGCCGCAATTGCCGGCACATGGCCCGCGTTAACGCGTTCTTTACTCACCGCGAGGCACGCTCCCCTCAGTGCGACGCGTCGACTGCGGGTGAAAGATGCGCAACGTGCATGGCCGCACCGAGCCGGTGCTGGCAGACGACGAGGACCGCGCCCGCGAGGCGATCGAGACGCTGATCGCGCGGCTGCAGCGCATCGCACGCCTCGAGGTGGAGGCCCAGCAGGCCATCGAGGCCGCCGAGGCCGCCCTCGACAGCTCCTTGCGCGCCTGCCCTGCCCTGGAGCGGCCCGGCTCCCTCTACGATCTGCGCAAGCTCAACTGACAGGCAAGCCCGGGCGAGCGCGCGGGGCTCAGCCGAGCCGCGACACGTGCAGCGGCGGCGTGCGGCCGGCCCACGGCATCGCCTGCTCGAGCACGCTGGCCAGCTGCAGCAGCAGATGCTCCTCCGCCGGCCGCGCCGCGATCTGCACGCCGATCGGCAGGCCCGCCGAGTGCATGGCGAGCGGCAGCGACATCGCCGGCGTGCCCATGATGTTGTGCGGGATGGTGAACTGGCAGGGGATGCGGAACAGGTGCTCCGCGTTGTTCGCCGCCGTCACGCCGGGCTTCGACAGGTTGTAGTTGCCCCACGGCTCCGACACGCGTGCCGTCGTCGGCGACAGCCAGATGTCGTACTTGGTGTAGAACTGGCCGAGCTTGCGGCGGGCCACGTTCGCGGCCCCCATCGCGGCGAGGAAGCGCGCCGTCGTGATGCCGCGGGCGTACTCGTAGAGCGAGTGGATGACGGGCTCGAGCGTGTCGGGGCCGGGCGTCTGGCCCGTCTTCTTCCCATAGCCGTCGAGGCGCACGTCGAATCCGAAGAAGAACAGGTCCTGCATGACGTCGAGCACGGCCGGGCCGCCCATGTCGGCGGACGCCATCTCGACCGTGTGGCCCGCCTCGGCCAGCACCTTGCCCGCAGCCTCGACCGCCTTGGCGACCTCCGGGTCGACCTTCACGCCGGCGAGCTCGCTGAGCACGATGCCGACCTTCAGCTTCGGCGCCTTCTGCTTGGCGATCACGGCGTATTTTTCAGCCGGCATCGGGATCACGAACGGGTCGCCCGGCTGCGGCTTCGACACCCAGTCGAGCATCTCGGCCGCATCCCGCACCGTCTTGGTCTGGATGAAGTTGGTCGAGAAGCCCAAGCCCCCCTCGTCCACCACCGGCCCGATCGAGATCCGGCCGCGCGAGGGCTTGAGGCCGACGCCGCCGCACCAGCTCGCCGGGATCCGGATCGACCCGCCGATGTCCGAGCCGTGCGAGATCGGCACCATGCCGCTTGTCACCGCCGCCTGCGCGCCCCCGCTCGAGCCGCCGGCCGAGTAGCCCTTCTTCCACGGCGTCGACGTGTTGCCGAACATGACGCTCTCGGTGGAGGCCGACATCGAGTACTCGGGCGCCGCCGAGCGCCCCATGATGTTGACGCCCGCCGCCTTCAGCTGCTCGACGAAGTAGGTCGACACCTCCACCATCATGCCCCGGCACAGCCGCGACCCGAACTCGACCTTGCGCCCCTTCTCGTGCCCGAACACGTCCTTGATCACGAACGGCACGCCGCGGAACGGCCCGTTGCCGAGCGTGCTCTCGTCGAGGCCCTCGATGCGGTCGGGGTAGGTCTCGACGATGGCATTGACCTCGGGATTGGCCGCCGCGATGGCCTTGGCGGCCGTGAGCGCGAGCTCCTTGGGGCTGACCTGCTTCTTGGCCACCAGCTCTCCCAGCCCCAGCCCGTCGTACGTCGCGTACTCGCTCAAGTTCATGGCTCATCCCTCGTTGCGCCGCTGGCGTCCTGCGATCGGGAGGCAGCATGCAGCAGGCGCGTTCCGCGCACAACCGGCACCGGCCGCAGAGCTGCTGTCGGCAGATGGCGGGGGGCGCTGGTGCGCAGCCTCCGCCGCCTGTTGCCATGGTCGGTCGGGCTTGTCCCGACCACCCATCGGCTTGCGCCGGCGCCTGCCGGACGCTCTTCTGTCGGTGCCAGAGCACGAGAGCGGATCGCGGTTCGCGCGTCAGCGTATGGCGCGTGAGGAGGCTCGCACGATCAGGCGCACGAGGCCTGCCGCCGCGCGTCTTCCCCCGCGGCATCAGCGACGCATTCGGCCGGGCGCGTGCCCCTATCGGCGGCGGCCGCACACTGCCCGACCACGATCAGGCACGGCTCGCCCTTGGGCATCGCGCCGAGAGCGCCGGGCAGCTCGGCGGCCGTGGTCCGCACGCATCTCTGTCGCGGCGTCGTCGCCGCCGAGATCGCGAGCGCCGGCCGCTCCGGTGGCAGCCCGGCGGCGAGCATCTCCGGCAGCATCCGGGCGAAGGTGGCAGCGCCCATGTAGAAGACCGTCGTGGCATCCCCGTGCGCAAGGCTCGCCCAGTCGTGCCGAGGCGCGGCGCCCGATTGGGCGTGCCCGGTCACGAGCTGCAGGCGCTGCGCATGCGCACGATCCGTCAACGGCATGGCGAGCGCCGCCGCGGCCCCGAGCGCCGCCGTGACCCCCGGCACCACGTCGACCGCGATGCCGTTCTCGCGGCAGGCCGCGATCTCCTCCGCCGCCCGTCCGAAGATCATCGGATCGCCGCCCTTGAGCCTGACGACGCGTTTTCCCGCGCGCGCCAGCCGCACCATCAGCGCATTGATGTCGTCCTGCCGGCAATGGGCCCCGCCGCCGGCCTTGCCGACCAGCATCCGCCGCGCCTCGCGCCGCGCCAGCTCGAGGATCTCGGGCGCCACCAGGCGGTCGTAGAGGATCACGTCCGCCGACTGCAGCGCGCGCAGCGCCTTCAGCGTCAGCAGCTCCGGGTCGCCGGGCCCCGCCCCGACCAGCGTCACGCATCCCGCCTGCGACGGGGTCAGATCCAGTGACGCCTCGATGTCCCCCGCCCGCGGCGCCTGCCGCGCCGCCAGCGCCGTCTCCGCGAACCGCCGCCACACCTCGCGCCGCGCCTGCCCCATCGGCAGCCGCGCCTTCACGGCGTCTCGCAGCCGGCGCGCCGCGCCGGCCCAGTCCGCCAGCGCCGGGTGCAGCAGCGCCTCGATCCGCACCCGGATCGCCTGGCCGAGCACGGGCGCGACGCCGGCGGTGCTGATCGCCACCACCACCGGCGATCGATTGACGATGCTTCCCATGCTGAACGTCGACAGCTCCGGCGCATCGACGATGTTGACCGGGACGCCGTGCATGGCGGCGGCGGCCGCAAAGCAGCGCGCCTCCGCGCCCTCGAGCGCGCCGACGGCGATGGCCGCACCGGCGAGATCCGCCTCCTGCCAGCGCCGGGAGACGAGGCGCACCTCTCCGGCCGGCGGAGCCTGCGCCAGCCTCGCCAGGTCTGGGCCCGCCTCGTCCGCGCAATAGACGTCGACGATCGCGCCCGCGGCCGCGACCAGCTCCACCTTCCACGCGAGCCCGTCCCCCGCGCCCGCGAGCACCGCCCGCTTGCCCTTGAGATCGAGGAACACCGGCAGCACGGCCAGCGGCCGCATCCGGGAAGCCTGGGTCTCCTGCGGCGGCACGATCTGCATCAACCTACTCCGCCGCGATCTTGACGGGCGCCATCGGCTCCGGCCCCGGCGTCGACGCCAGCATCCGCTTCAGCTCCGGCAGGCACGAGCCGCAGTTGGTCCCGGCCTTGAGCGCGGCACCGATCGCCTGCGTGGTCTGCGCCCCGCCAGCGATGCAACGGGCGATGCGCTGCCGCCCGACCTGGAAGCAGGCGCACACGGTCGGCCCCTCGTCCATCCGGGTTGCCGAGCGCCCGGCCAGCAGCGCCAGACGATCGGCGGGCGCGATCGCGTCTCTGTCGAAGCAGGACTTCAGCCACTCGAGCGGCAGCGCCTCGGGCTCGGGCGCCAGGAACAGCATGGCCTCGAGCCGGCCGCCGTCGAGCACCGCCATCCGTATCCGCCCCTTGGCCTCGTCCACCAGCGCCAGTCGCTGCCCCGGGCCGAGCGCGCATTCGCTCCACGCCTGCACGCCGGCCGGGTCCCGGTCGAGTCCGAGGAAGGTCACGAAGCCCTGCGGCATGCGTGCCTGCGCCCAGTAGGCGGCGCCGTCGAGCGCGGGCGCATGGCGGGTGAGCAGCACGCCGTGCGCCGCGCACGCAAAGGCCTGCACGGCGGCCGGCGTCGCCTTGGCATCGGGCTGCCCGGAATAGGGATCGGTCACCGCATGGACCAGCGCGCCGATGCGTCCCTGGGAGCTGTTCTCCCCCGACCAGTGGATTGGCGCGAACAGCGATCCCGGCTGCTGCCCGGCCGAGACCCTGACGCGCAGCACGGCGCTGCCGAGCGCCGTCTCCACGCGCGCGAGATGGCCGTCCGCGATGCCGAGCCTTGCCGCATCCGAGGCATGCATCTCCACGTACGGCTCAGGGCTGTGCAGGGCGAGGCGCGGCGCCAGGCCCGTGCGCGTCATCGTGTGCCACTGGTCGCGCACCCGTCCCGTGTTGAGCGTGAACGGCCGCGCCGCCGTGCGCTGGGCTTCAGCCGGCGCCGGCGGCTTGATCGCAACGAGGCGCGCGCGCCCGTTGGGTGTCGGGAATTGACCCTCGGCGAACAGCCGCTGCGTGCCTGCGCCGGGCTCTCGCACCGGCCACTGCACCGGCTCCAGCGCGTCGTATTGCGCCGCCGTGAGCCGGCCGAGCCCCGAGATGTCGAAGGCGCGCTGCCCGCCGTTCTCGAACCCCGACAGCACGGCGTGCTCGCGGAAGATGGCAGCCGGCGTGCGGTAGGCGAAGGCCTTGCCCCATCCGAGCCGCTGCGCCACCTGGCTCATGATCCACCAGTCGGGGCGGGCCTCGCCCACGGGCGCCAGGAACGGGCGCTGGCGCGAGATGCGCCGCTCCGAGTTCGTCACCGTGCCGTTCTTCTCCCCCCAGGCGTGCGCCGGCAGCAGCACGTGCGCCTGGCCAATGGTGTCATTCGAGGCGACGGTGTCGGATACGACGAGCAACTCGAGCTTGCCGAGCGCAGCACGCACGCGGTCGGCATCGGGCAGGCTGACGGCCGGGTTGGTGCCCATCACCCACAGCGCCTTGATGCGCCCGTGCGCGATCGCCTCGAACATGGCCACCGCCTTGAGCCCCTCGCCCGCCACCAGCCGCGGCGCGTGCCAGAAGCGGCGCACGGTGTCGCGCTCGCCCTCCGAGAAGCCCATGTGCGCCGCCAGCATGTTGGCGAGCCCGCCGACCTCGCGCCCGCCCATGGCATTGGGCTGCCCCGTCAGCGACAGCGGCCCCGACCCCGGCTTGCCGATGCGCCCCGTGGCGAGATGGCAGTTGAGGATCGCATTGACCTTGTCGGTGCCGGCCACTGACTGGTTCACGCCCTGCGAGAAGCAGGTGACGACCTTTCCCGTTCCCGCCCACAGCGCATAGAACGCCTCGATCTCGGCGGCCTCCAGTCCCGTCGCCGCCGCCACCTGCGACACGAGGCCCGCGCTCATCCGCGCGGCTGCCAGCGCCTCGGCCAGCCCCTGCGTGTGCGCGTTGACGTAGTCCCAGTCGAAGGCCTCGTAGTCGGCGAGCCAGGCCAGCAGGCCGTTCCACAGATGCGCGTCGGTGCCGGCCTTGAGGGCGATATGCATGTCCGCCCCCTCGCTCGTGTCCGTCCGCCGCGGATCGATGTTGACGATCTTGAGCCCGCGCTCGGCCCGCGCCTTCTGCAGCCGCTGGAACAGCACGGGATGGCACCAGGCCGCATTCGAGCCGACCAGCACCACCACGTCGGCAAGCTCGAGGTCCTCGTAGGCCTGCGGCACCACGTCGGCCCCGAACGCGCGCCGATGCCCGGCGACCGTCGAGGACATGCACAGCCGCGAGTTGGTGTCGACGTGGGGCGTGCCGATGAAGCCCTTGGCGAGCTTGTTGGCAACGTAGTAGTCCTCGGTCAGAAGCTGCCCGGAGAGGTAGAAGGCGATCGCCTCGGGTCCGTGCGCGGCGGCGACCCGTTTCAGGCCCTCCGCCACGTGGTCGAGCGCCTCCGTCCACGACGCCGTCCGCCCGCCGATCACGGGATGCTTGAGCCGCGTCGCGCTGCCGAGCGTCTCGCCGAGCGCTGCCCCCTTCGAGCACAGGCGCCCGAGATTGGCCGGGTGCGCCGCATCCCCCGCCACCTCGGCGCGCTCGCCGGAGATGGCGGTCGCCCTGACCCCGCACCCGACCCCGCAATAGGGGCAGGTGGTGCGCACACTTCTGCCGGGCTCCGTGCGCGTCCCCATCAGTAGACATCCGCCTGGTAGCGGCCCTGCGCCTTGAGGTCGGCCACGAGCTGCGCCGCCTGCGCCTCGCTCTTGGCCCCGTGCGCGACCGCGATCGCCACCACCGCCGTCTCGACGTCCTTTGCCATGCGCTTGGCGTCGCCGCACACATAGAGGTGCGCGCCCTCGCCGAGCCAGCGCCACAGCTCGGCGCCGGCTTCCCGCATGCGGTCCTGCACGTAGACCTTCTCCGCGCCATCCCGCGACCACGCCGTCGACAGCCGGGTCAGCGTGCCGTTGCCGAGGAAGCCCTCGATCTCGTCGCGGTAGAAGAAGTCCGTCGCCTCGTGCTGATGCCCGAAGAACAGCCACGCCTTGCCCGGCGCCTTGGCCGCGCAGCGATGCCACAGGAACGACCGGAACGGCGCGATGCCCGTTCCCGGGCCGACCATGATGATGGGCGTCGCCGCATCGGCCGGCAGCCCGAAGCCGTGCGCCTTCTGCAGGTAGACCTTGAGCCGCGTGCCGGGCGTCAGGCGATCCGCAAGGAACGTCGAGGCGACGCCGAGCCGGCGCCGTCCGGCGATGTCGTAGCGCACCGGATCGACGGTCAGGTGCAGCTCGCCCGGCGTCGCCAGCGGCGAGGAGGAGATCGAGTAGAGCCGCGGCTGCAGCGGCTCGAGGCATTCCAGGAACGCCTCTGGGTCCGGATGCACGGGTGCGAAGCGCTCCAGCGTCTGCAGCACGTCCATCGTCGCCGCATCGCCATCGGGATCCTCGCCCTTGGCGAGCAGCCTCGCCTTGCGCCGCCGCTCTCCGCCCGTGATGTAGCTCATCAGCTCGAACAGCATGTCGGGTGCGGTCCCGAGCGCATAGTCCTCGATCAGCGCCTGCCGCAGCGACTTGCCGCCGACCGGAAACTCGGCAGGCGCCCGCATCGCGGCGAGCACGGCGTCGACCAGCGCCGGATCGTTCTGCGCAAACAGGCCGAAGCTGTCGCCCGGCGCGTAGTCGATGCCGGAGCCCGCGATGTCGAAGGCGACGTGCCGCGTGTCCTTGTCGGAGGCCTCGGCCGTGATCCGCCGGGCGCCGAGGAATACGGCCTCGACCGGCTTCTCGCGGCAGTACCCCGCAGCGCCGCTGGGCGTGTCCGCGGCAGGCGTCTCGGCCGCAACCGCCGTCGCCGGAGCTGCGGCAGCGGAGGCCGGAGCCTCCTCCAGCAGCTTCTTCAGCATCCGGCTCGTCTCCTTGCCGCCGGGCGCGCACAGGTTGAGCTTGCTCTCCGTGCCCGCCGCGATCGCCGCCGAGTAGGTCTCGCACAGGTAGCCGCACTGCCCGCAGTCCTGCTGCGCCATGGCCGCGTAGAGCTGCCGCTTGAGCGGTCGCCCCTCGGCCAGCTGCATGCGTTCTGCGATCGGCATCGCCGCATCGTGCCAGGGCGCGCCGTCGTCCTCCTCCGCCCCGATGGCCTTGGCCGCCGCATCCGGCAGCCCGCCCGTCAGCGGCAGCGCCCGCGCCTCCGCCTCCAGCGACAGCAGCCCCGCGAAGAAGCCGTTGAGCCACGAGCGCTGCTCGGCCGAGAAGGGCGCGCCGTCGGGGATCACCGGCACGCGCTGGCTGGCGGGCCGCGTCTCCTGCACCGTCATGGGGCACTCCCGCTTGTCTCGATCATGGCCCTCAGCGCCGCGATGTCGTGGCGCTGCGCGAAGCCGAGGAACGTCTCTGTAGGGGTCTCCCGATGCGCGAGGTAGGCCCTGAGCATGCGCTCCACCAGCCCCGGCAAGTCCTCCACCCGCGTCTGCGGGAAGATCTCGCGCGCGATCTGGGCATCGGGGCCGTAGCCGCCGCCGATGTGCACGTTGAAGCCCTCGACCGTGTCGTCGCTGTCGGGCGCGACCGGCACCCGCGTCGCGATCATGCCGATGTCGCCGATGTAGTGCTGCGCGCACGAGTTGGGGCAGCCCGTCAGGTGGATGTTGACGGGCGTATCCATCGCCACCTGCGCCTCGACGTGGGTCGCGATGGCGAGCGCCGTGTCCTTGGTGTTGGCGAGCGCGAACTTGCAGCCCGTGTTGCCGGTGCAGGCGACGAGGCCGGCGCGCACGCTCGAGGCCTTCGATGTCAGCCCGATGCCCGCGAGCGCCGCCTCCACCTTCGCCGCCGCCGCGATCTTGACGCCGGAGACGATCAGGTTCTGCCACACGGTGAGCCGCACATCGCCGTCGCCGTGCCGCCAGGCGATGTCGGCGATGCCGTGCATCTGCGCCACGCTCATCCGGCCGACGGGCAGCGACACGCCGATCCAGGCGAGCCCCGCCTGCTTCTGCGGATGCACCCCGATATGCGCCAGCCTGTCGGCCTTGGGCGGCGCGACGACATGCGCATCCGCGATCCGCGCCAGCGGCCGGCCGAGCTTGCCCTCCACGGCGGCGAGGAACCTCTCGAAACCCCACGCGTCCAGCACGTATTTCAGCCGCGCCTTCTTGCGGTCCGTGCGGTCGCCGTGGTCGGTGAACACGCGCACGATGGCATCCGCCACCTTCACCGCATCCTCGGGCTTCACGTACGCGCCCGTGGGCCGCGCGAAGTCCTTGTGGCCGGTGATGCCGCCGAGCCCGAGCCGGAACCAGACGCCGGCTTCCGCGCTTTCCGCCCCGTCCTTCACCGTCACCGCGGTGAAGGCGATGTCGTTGGTCTCATCCAGCGTCGGGATCGAGCCGCCGCCATCGAAGGCGACGTTGAACTTCCTGGGCAGCCCGTACAGCGACCGGTCGTTGAGGATGTGGTGGTGCCAGGCGCGCGCGAAGGGACGCGTGTCGATCAGCTCCTGGCGGTCGATGCCCGCCGTCGCCGAGCCCGTCACGTTGCGGATGTTGTCGGCGCCCGACCCCTTCGGGTTCACGCCGAGGTCGGCGAGCGCCTCGATCAGGGCCGGCCCGTTCTCGGCCGCGATCTCGCGGATCTGCAGGTTGGCCCGCGTCGTCACGTGCGCATAGCCGCCGCCATAGCGCTCCGCCACGTCGGCGATGCCGCGCAGCTGCCAGTGCGTCAGGATGCCGTTCGGGATCCGCATCCGGCACATGAAGGCGTTCTGCGTCGGCGCCACGTAGTAGAGCCCGTGGTAGCGCCAGCGGAAATTGTCGACGCCTTTGGGAAAGTGGCCTTTGAGCGCCTCGTCCTTGAGCCGCGCGTAGGCATCGAAGGGGTGCTCCTCGCGCTTGGCCTTCTCCTCCGGCGACAGCTTGCCGCCCTCGGCCTCGAAGCGCGCCATCGCCGCCAGATGCTCCTTGTCGGGCCCCATCGGCTCGCCGGCGCCATCCGCCCCGCCGATGCCGCCCAGCGGCCTGAGGCCGGCCGCCGCGCGCGACGCCTGCACGCCGGAGACGAAACCCTCCAGGTAGCGCTTCTGCTCGTCGGAGAAATCCTGCGCCCCCATCACGCCGCCTCCGCCCAGGCGCGCCCGAACGCCAGATCGGCCCGCATCCGCGCGACGCTCACCCCGGAGCTGATCAGGTCCGCGTACCAGGCCGCATCGCGCGTGTCGCCGACGAGCACGGCGCCGACCAGCCGGCCCTCGCGCAGCACCAGCTTGCGATAGGATGGCGCGCTCTCGTCCCTGAGCACGACAGGCTCGCCCCCGCGGCCCTCGAAGTCGCCCGCCGAGAACACCGGCACGCCCGACACCTTGAGGTTGGTGGCGAGCACCGAGCCCGGATAGGCGGCAGGCTTGCCCGCGAGCACCGAGGCCAGCACGCGCGCCTGCGCATAGGCCGGCTCCACGAGGCCGTAGCACAGCCCGCGATGCTCGGCGCAGTCCCCGAGCGCGAACACTCCCGGCACGCTCGTCCGCATCGCGTCGTCGACGACGATGCCGCGCCCGACCGCCGCCCCCGCCATCGCCGCGAGCCCTGTCGCGGGCCGCACCCCCACCGCCATCGCCACGAGCGCGCACGGGATGCGCTCGCCGGTGTCGGTCTCGATCGCCTCGACCTTGCCGTCGCCGCATATGGCGCGCGTCTGCGTCGCAAGCCGCACCGTGATGCCCCTGCCCTCGAGCGCCGCCGCCAGCAGCGCCGCGCCCTGCGCATCGAGCTGCCGCTCCATCAGCCGGTCCATCACATGCACCAGGGTGACGCCGAGGCCTGCCCGCGCCAGGCCGTAGGCCGCCTCGATGCCGAGCAGCCCGCCGCCGATGACCGCCACCGCCGTGCCCGGCGCGATCGCCTGCATGCGCGCCACGTCCGCGCAGGTGCGGAAGGTCGTCACGCCGGCAAGCTCCCGCCCGGCAAGCGGCAGCACGACCGGCTCCGCCCCTGTCGCCAGCACCAGCTTGTCGAAGGCGAGCACGCGCCCGTCCGAGAGCGCGAGCCCTCCGGCCGCAACTCCCGTCGCCGCAACGCCCGTGACGAGCGCGATGCCGCGCTCCTCGTACCAGGCCCTCGGCCGCATCACGATGTCGGCCGCACCGATCTCGCCGGCGAGCAGCGACGACAGCAGCACGCGGTTGTAGGCAGGCTCCGGCTCCGCCCCGACGATGGTCGTCGCATAGCGTCCCGGGCAGGCGGCCTCCAGCTCCTCCAGGAGCCTCAGGCCGGCCATGCCGTTGCCGACCACGACCAGCCGCTCGCGGTGTGCCGCTTGAGGCATGTGCGCTTCCTCCCTGGCACGTACTCTTTTTATTCTGCAGCCTGCAGCGCCGGGGCCTTGTGCCGGGCATACAGGAACTCGATCACCCGCTGGCGGCATTTGATGTAGGTCTGGTCCGCCACCAGATCGAGGCGCTTCCTCGGCCGCGCGATGGGCACGTCCAGCACCTCGCCGATGCGGGCCGCCGGCCCGTTGGTCATCATCACGATGCGGTCGGAGAGCAGCACCGCCTCGTCGACGTCGTGCGTGATCATCAGCACCGTGTTGCCGAGCTTCTGGTGGATCGCCATCACGCTGTCCTGCAGGTGCGCGCGGGTCAGCGCGTCGAGCGCGCCGAACGGCTCGTCGAGCAGCAGCACCTTCGGCTCCATGGCGAGCGCCCGCGCAATGCCGACGCGCTGCTTCATGCCGCCGGAGATCTCCGCCGGACGCTTGTCCTTTGCGTGGGCCATCTGCACC
>JANRIO010000131.1:0-30035 GCA_033764875.1 Hyphomicrobiaceae bacterium
GCTTCCTGCTGGTCATGATCGCCGGGCCGCTCATGGCGCGTCTGCTGTCCTACACGCTGCGGGACGCCGAGACGCGCGGCTAGGATTCGATTCGAGCCGCGCGAAAGCGCCGGCGCCGGACGGCCGTCCAGGCCTGCCTGGGGATCGGGCGTCCCCTGCAGCAAATGGGCATTCGAAATGCAGTATGCCCGCTTTGCAGGCTGCCGACTGGCTTCGTCGACGGCAGCGCGGGCAATTTCATGACCGGTCGCTTGGCACGGGCCGTGCACTTGTGCAGGGCCCGTCTTCCAGCCCAGGACCCTCCGTTCATGCTCCACCGCCGCACGTTCCTCAAAAGCTCCGTTGCAGTTGCAGGCGCGCTCGCGATGCCCGCCGTCGCCCGGGCGCAGGCCCGGACGGTCAAGATGGGGTCGCTGCGCCTCATCCACTCGATGGCGCCGCACTTCTACGAGAAGTTTGCGCCGGCGGACCTGAAGATCGAGATCATCACGTTCGACTCGCCCACCGACGGCAAGAACGCGGTGGTCACCAAATCCGTCGAATTCGGCGGCTTCGGCATCGCCGCGGCAACGCTGGGCGCTGCGGCCGGCGAGCCCGTCGTAGTGGTCGGCGCCTTCTGCAACAAGGGCATGGGCATCATCGCCAAGGCCGGCTCGGACATCAAGGCGGTCAAGGATCTCAAGGGAAAGAAGGTCGGCATCTGGCCGGGGTCCACGCAGGAGGTGTTCATCCTCGAGCGGCTGCGGATGGAGGGCATGAGCGTGCGCGACATCCAGTCGATCCGCGTGCCCTTCGGCGAGATGCACGCCATGCTGTCGCGCGGGGACATCGATGCCTATGTCGGCGCGGAGCCAGGCCCCGGCCTGTCGCTGTCGAGCGGCGTCGGGCAGCTCGTCGAGTACCCCTACGGCACATCGATGGGTGGGCTCAACATGATCCTCGGTACGCACGAGGACACGGTCGCCAAGGATCCGCAGCTCGTGCGCACCATGCTCTCGATCCACCGCAAGGCCTCGGAGTTCATGATGGCGAACAAGGCGGCCGTGGCGGCGATGACAGTCGCCAAGCTCGGCGCGCCGCGGGCTGCCGTCGACAACGCACTTGCGGCCGACAACGTCGAGTACACCTGGCAGCTGACAGACACCGTGCTGACGCAGTCGCGCACATACGCCCAGCAGATGCTGGCGTTGAAGCAGATCCGCGCGCTGCCGGACTTCGGCAAGTTCCTCAACCCGAGCTTCTCGAAGGCGGTTGCCACGTAACGCACGAGGCTCGGGAAGGCGCCAGCGCACGCCGATCCGGGCATTTGCGACAGGAGATGACGAGACATGGCCGCGACCCAGGCTCCGCTCGAGGCGCTGGCCGCCGAGGCGGTGCAGGCGCGGCGCCCCAGCGCCGGGCTGCGGTCGCGCATGCTTGCGACCGGCCTTGCCCTGATCGTGCCGGCACTGCTGCTCGGCCTCTGGCAGGTGGCCACGACGCTGCGTTGGACGCGGCTGATCCCGACGCCCTACGAGACGGCCGAGTACATGGTCGATTTCGTATGGGGCGGCATCTATAACGACGCCTTCTCCGCCACGATGCACATCCACCTGCTGGCCTCGATGTCGCGGGTCTACGGCGGCTTCGCGCTCGCAGCCCTGGCGGCGCTTCCCCTCGGCATGCTGATCGGGCGGATGCCACTCGCCCGCCAGACCCTCGATCCCTTCTTCCAGCTGATGCGGCCGATCCCGGTCACGGCGTGGCTGCCCCTGTCCATGATCCTGTTCGGGCTCGGGCCGCGGTCCGCCTTCGCGCTGGTGTTCCTCGGCGCCTTCTATCCGATCCTGCTCAATACCGTGCTCGGCGTGAAGAGCGTCGACCCGAAGCTGTTCGAGGCGGCTGCCATGCTCGGCTGCCAGGGCCGGGCCCAGTTCACCCGCGTCGTGCTGCCGGCGGCGCTGCCGTCGATCTTCACCGGCCTCAGGCTTGGGCTCGGCCTGGCCTGGTTCGTGATCGTGGTCGGCGAGATGACCGGAGTGCCGCAAGGCCTCGGCGCCGTGATCATGGACGGACGCACGCTGTCGCGGACAGAGCTCGTGATCTGTGGCATGATCATCATCGGCATCGCGGGCTTCATCTCCGACCGTGTGGTCGTGGCTGTCGGCAATCGTCTTCTGAGCTGGAATCCCAACCACCATGGCTGAGGCAACGCCCCCCCTCATCGAGATCCGCAACGTCTCGAAGACGTTCGCGCTGCAGGGGCAGGCAATCCATGCCCTGAAGGACGCGTCGCTGACGATCACGAGGGGCGAGTTCGTGACCCTGATCGGGGCCTCCGGCTGCGGAAAGTCGACGCTCCTGCGCATCATGGCCGGCTTCGAGAGCCCCACCAGCGGGGAAGCCCTGATGTGGGGCCGCCCCATCGACGGGCCGGCGCCGCAGCGCGGCATGGTGTTCCAGGACTACGCCCTGTTTCCCTGGCTCAGCGTGCGCCAGAACATCGCCTTCGGCCCGGTCTCGCAGGGATGGCCGAGGCAGCGGGTGCGCGAGACGGTGGACCGCTTCGTCGAGATGGTCGGGCTCACCCGCTTTGCCGACGCCTACCCGCACCAGCTCTCCGGCGGCATGCGCCAGCGCGTGTCGATCGCGCGCGTGCTCGCCAACGACGCCGAGCTCGTGCTGATGGACGAGCCGTTCGGCGCGCTCGACGCCATGACGCGGGAGCGCCTGCAGGAGGAGCTGCTCGACATCTGGCGCGCAACCAAGCTCACGGTGGTGTTCGTCACCCATGCCGTGGAAGAGGCGATCCTGCTCGCCGACCGCGTGGTCGTCATGACGCCGGGGCCGGGGCGCATCGAGAGCGACAACGCCATCACGCTGGCGCGGCCGCGCGACGTGGCCTCGACCGAGTTCAACGCGGTGCGGCGCGACATGTCGGGCCGGCTGCACAGCCACCACGGCAGGCGCGCGGCATGAGCCCCATGCGCCCAGAGCAGCGTCTCGCCTATCGTGCCAGCATCGACCGGCCCCGCGTCAGCCTGCCCGGCGGCAAGGCGGTCGCGGTGTGGCCCGTCGTCAACGTCGAGCACTGGCTGATCGACAACCCGATGCCACGGCAGGTGCTGGTGGCGCCGACCGGGGCGCCGCTGCAGCCCGACCTCGCCAACTGGGGCTGGCACGAGTACGGCATGCGCGTCGGCTTCTGGCGCATGCTGGAGGCCTTCGCGCGGCGCGGCATCCGCCCCACGCTGTCCATCAACGGCTCGGTCTGCCTCGCCTATCCGCGGCTGGCGCGAGCCGCGCACGAGGCGGGGTGGGAGTTCATGGCGCACGGCTTCGTGCAGGTGCCGACGCACCGCGTCCAGGACCAGCGCGCCATGATCGCGCGGACCGTGGAGACGATCGCGAGCTTCACCGGCAAGGCGTGCAGGGGCTGGCTCGGCCCCGGTCTCACCGAGACGCTGGAGACGCCGGACCTGCTCGCGCAGGCCGGCATCGGCTACATCGGCGACTGGGTGGTGGACGACCTGCCGTGCCGGCTGAAAACACAGGCGGGCGAGGTGCTGACCATGCCCTACTCGGTCGAGCTCAACGACATCCCCGTGATCATGATCCAGCACCACGCCGCGCGGGAGCTTGCAGACCGCGTGCTCGCCACGGCGGATCGGCTGTTGGCTGAGGCGCGGGACCCCGGGATCCTCGGCGGGGCGAAGGTGATGAGCTTCGCCATCCACCCCTATATCACCGGCGTGCCGCATCGCATCGGCATGCTCGAGGCGATGCTCGACGGCCTGCTCGCGCGCGAGGGGCTGGTGTTCATGCAGGGCGGCGAGATCGCGGACTGGTATCTCGGGACCGGCAGCGATGTCTGATGCCATCGTGTGGAACGGGCGGACGCAGGCCGAGCACGACGCGGCCTACAACAACCTCGCCGCAGTGGCCAAGAGCAGCGAATGGGTTGCGCAGTGGACCGCGCAATCAGCAGCCAGGCGCGCCATTCACCCCACAGAGCTCGACATCGCCTATGGCCCGGGGCCGCGCAACCGCTTCGACGTGCTGCGGTGCGGCAAGCGCGGCGCCCCGCTCGTCGTCTTCATCCACGGCGGCTGGTGGCAGCGCAACAGCAAGGAGATGTTCACCTGCATGGCCGAGGGGCCGCTGGGGCAGGGCCTCGACTTCGCTCTCATCGGCTACACGCTGGCACCGGAGGCGCGGCTCACCGACATCGCCGGCGAGATCCGCAGCGGGCTCTCCGCCATCGCCGCCTATCAGTCCGCACGTGGCCTGTCGCAGACGCTCGTCCTGTCCGGCTGGTCGGCCGGCGGACACCTCGCGGCGCTGTGCCTCGATCATCCGGCGGTGAGCGCGGGGCTGTCGATCAGCGGCGTGTTCGATCTCGAGCCGATCCGGCATACCTACATCAACGACAAGCTCGGCCTCGACGCTGCGGAGGCCGCCGCCCAGAGCCCGAGCAAGCTGCCGCTCTCCGAGAAGCCGTTGCTGCTCGCCTACGGCACGGCAGAGTTGCCGGACATGCAGGCCCAGTCGGTCGCGTTCGCGCAGATGCGCGGCAGCGCCGGACTGCCGGGTGGCCCGCTGCCGATCCCGGGCGCCGATCACTTCTCCATCTTCGAGGCCGTGCGCAGCGTTGACGGCGAGCTGTCGCAGGGCCTGGCGCGGCTCGCCGCGGGGACGTTCTAGCGTTCAGGCAACGTCCGATTTGCTCCGGCATCGCACGAAGCGACGGTGGCGCGGATGCTGATTGCCAAGCCCGGCTGCATCGAGGCATGCGGCTTGGCGTGCGGCACGGCGTGAGCTAGGACAGCTCCCTTGGCCACCACGGGACAGACAGGCATGCGAAACCTCAAGGCCTCGGTGGCGCGCGTCGCCGAGGACATCGACGCGCTCGCCCTTATCACGGAGCCGGGCCGGCCATGGACGCGGCGGGCGTTCACGCCGCTGTTCGCGAGCGGCCGGGCATGGCTCGATGAGCGATTTCGGCAGGCCGGCCTTGCCACCCACGTCGATGCCTCCGGCAACCTGATCGGGCGCCGCGCGGGGGGCGCGGGCACGCGTGGCGTGATCATGCTCGGCTCGCACTCGGACACGGTGCCGGACGGGGGGCGCTACGACGGGGTTGCCGGCGTCGTCGCCGCGCTCGAGGTAGCCCGCATCCTGGCCGAGCGCGGCATCACGCTTGCCCACGACCTGGAGATCGTCGACTTCCTGGCCGAGGAGGTGTCGCTCTACGGCGTCTCGTGCCTGGGCTCGCGCGGCATGGCGGGCGTGCGGCCGCCGGAATGGCTTGGACGGGCCCGGGACGGCGTCAGCCTCGCCGCGGCCATCGATGCGGTCGGCGGCACCACGAGCAGCGCGGCGGCAACGCCGCGCGACGACATCCGCGCCTTCTTCGAGTTGCACATCGAGCAAGGCCCGATCCTGGAGGCCGAGGGACGCGACATCGGCGTGGTGACGGCCATCGCCGGGATCACGCGCTTCGAGATCAAGGTGACAGGGCGGGCGGACCACGCCGGCACCACGCCCATGGGCCGACGCCGCGACGCGCTGGTGGCGGCAGCCGAGCTCGTCGGATGGGTGGACCGCACCGCGCGCGCCATGGCGCCCGCGGCGCAGCACTTCACGGCCACCGTCGGCGAGCTCGAGATCGAGCCCAACGCCGCCAACGTGGTGCCGTCGCTGGCGCGCCTGCTGATCGACGCGCGCGCCGTCGATGCCGCCGACATGGACCGCTTCCGGGCGCTGGTCGCGCAAGAGGCCGCGGCGTGCGCCGAACGGCACGGCGTGGCGACGCAGGTCGCGACGATCTCGGACAACCCGGCACGGCCCATGGACGCGCAACTGATCGACCGCCTGGAGACGTGCTGCGGCAAGGTCGGGGCGAGATCGCGCCGGCTGATCTCGGGCGCGGGCCACGACGCGACATGGATCGCACGCATCGCGCCTGCGGCCATGGTGTTCATCCCGTGCGTGGGTGGACGCTCGCACACGCCGGAGGAGGAGGCCTCGGCCGCCGACGTGGCGCTAGGCGCCGAGGTGATGCTCGAGGCCGTGCTCGAGACCGATGCGCTCGCCTGAGCGTGGCGCGGCGCTATTGGACCGCGACACCCGCGGCGAGGAGCCCGGCGCGCCAGCGCGCGACCTCGCGCACAACCAGCGCCCGCAACACCTCAGGGCCTGCCAACTCGCGCGGCGGGATGACGCTGCCCAGATCGATGAAGCGCTTGCGGGCGCCGCCCTCGGCCAGGCCGGCAGCGATCATCTCGAAGAGCCGCGCGGTGATCTCCCGCGGCGTGCCCTTGGGCGCGAAGATCGCATTCCAGACCTCCACCTCCACGTCGGAGATGCCTGCCTCGGCAAGCGTCGGCAGCTCGGGCAGGGCCGCAAGACGCCTCGCCGAGAGCGTGGCCAGCGGCCGGATGGTGCCGCCCTGGATCTGCGGCATCATGGTGATGGTCTGGTCGCACACGAAGTCGATCTGGCCGGCTACGAGATCGTTCAGGGCCGGGCCGACGCCGCGGTAGGGCACGTGCCGTGACCGTGCGCCGATGGCGGCATCCAGAAGCAGACAGCCAAGATGCGAGGCTGAGCCGACGCCGGCGCTGCCATAGTTCAGCGTGCCGGGACTTGCCTTCGCCTGCGCCACGAACTCGGCAAGCGTCTTGGCCGGGTGCGAGTTTCTGACCGACAGCACGAGCGGCACATTGGCGACGATCGCCACCGGCTCGAAGTCCGTCGCCGGGTCGTAGGGCAGCTTCTTGTACAACCCCACGTTGGCCGCGTGGGTGCCGATGTTGCCGAACACCAAGGTGTGCCCATCGGGCTCCGCGTGCGCGACCTTGGCGCTGCCCGTGGTCCCGCCGGCCCCCGCCATGTTCTCGACGATGACGCGGCTGCCGGTCTGCGTCCCCACGGCCTCGGCCACCAGGCGGGCCATCGTGTCGCTCGGCCCGCCGGCAGCGAACGGCACCACGATGGTGATCTGCCGGCTAGGAAATCCCTGGGCGAACGAGGCGCCCCACGGCGCAGCCAGCCCGATGAACGCGACCGCGGCGAACAGGCGCCGATACAGATTTCCCATGCCAGCAAGACCTCTCACGCATACATCCCTTCTCAAACCCGAACTTTGCATGTTACATGTAAATATGAGATAGAGCAATTTGTTCATGCCGTTCATCATCAGATCTGCAAAACGCGGAGGAAAGTTCGATGCGCCAGAGGGTTGGCATGGCATACGACGCGGTCGTCTTCGACCTGCTGACGGCACTGATCGACTCGTGGCGGCTGTGGAACGATGTCGCCGGCTCCGAGACCCACGGGATGGCCTGGCGAAAGCGCTACCTCGAGATCACCTACGGGTGTGGGGCCTACCGGCCCTACGAGGCGCTCGTGCGCGAGGCCGCGGTCGATGCGGGGCTGCCCGCGCGCGCGGGTGAGGAGCTGGAACGACGCTGGGGCGAGCTCGAGCCGTGGCCCGAGGCACCGCACGTGCTCACCATTCTCGGGCGGCACATGCCGCTGGCCGTCGCCACCAACTGCTCGGAGCGCCTTGGACGTGCAGCCGCCGCGCGCACCGGGGCCGACTTCGCGGTCATCGCCACCGCCGAAGCCATCGGCTACTACAAGCCACGACGGGAGGTCTACCTCGCGGTCCTGCAGGCGCTCGGAACGGCACCGGAGCGGACGCTGTTCGTGGCGGGCTCGGCGTCGGACGTGCCGGGCGCCCGCAGCGTCGGCATGCCGGTGTACTGGCACAACCGGATCGGCCTGACGCCACGCGAGGGCGCCAGGCCCGACGCGCTGGAGACCTCTCTCGTCCCGCTCATCGCCTACACCGGACTAGAGCCGGCCGACGCAGGAGACACGTGACCCATGACCACCCTTGCCGATCTCGAGACGCCCTCCCTGGTTCTCGACCGCACGCGGCTCGAGCGCAACCTCGCCGCCATGCGCGAACGCTGCAGGGGGCTCGGCGTGAGCCTGCGCACACACGTGAAGACGCCCAAATCGGTCGAGATCGGCCGGCGCGCGCACGGCGGGCAGGCCGGACCGATCGCCGTCTCGACGCTGCGGGAGGCCGAGCATTTCGCGCAGAACGGATTTCGCGACATCCTGTGCGCGGTCGCCATCGCGCCGGCGAAGCTGCGCCGCGTCGCCGCGATCCAGAAGGCCACCCGCAGCACGGTGCGCGTGGTCCTCGACAGCGAGGTGGTGGCGCGCGCGATCGCGGACTTCGCCGGCGCCGAGGCTGGCGGCTGCATCGAAGCCCTGATCGAGATCGACTGCGGCGAGCACCGCAGCGGCATCGCGCCCGACGACCCTGCGCTCCTCGCCATCGCCCGCCATCTCGATGCGCCCGGCGTGCAGCTCGCCGGCGTGATGACGCACGGCGGCCATTCCTATGCGAGCGCGGACGCCGCGCGCGTGCGCGAGGTGGCCGCGATCGAGCGCGACAGCGCAACCACCGCTGCCCGACGGCTGCGCGAGGCTGGCCACGCCGCGCCCATCGTCAGCGTCGGCTCGAGCCCCACCATCCTGCATGCCGAGCATCTCGACGGGGTGACGGAGGCGCGCTGCGGCGTCTACACGCTGTGGGACCTGGCGCAGGCCTCGCGCGGCATGTGCCGGCTCGACGACATCGCTGCGAGCGTGCTGGCGACGGTGATCGGCCACAACCGCGCCGGCCAGAGCCTGATCCTCGACGCCGGCGCGCTGGCGCTGTCCAAGGACATCAGCGCGAACACCTTCATGCCGGAGGCCGGCTACGGGCTGGTGTGCGATGCCGTCACTTGCACCCCGCTGGCGCCGCTCGCCGTGAGCGTCGTGCACCAGGAGCACGGCAGCGTGCGGGTTCCGGACGAAACGTGGTACGCGAGGCTGCCGATCGGCACGCAGGTGCGCATCCTGCCGAACCACACCTGCATGACGTGCGCGGCCTATGAAAGCTATCACGTGCTGGAGAACGATCGCGTCGTCGACACCTGGGGACGCGTCAATGGCTGGTGAGCGGGATCAGACGCTCGACATCGGCCCGCTCACGGGCGGCACACGCCTGGTCGATGTCATCGCCCAGAAGATCAAGGAGGCGATCGTCGGCGGCCGACTGCGGCCCGGCACGCAGCTGAGCGTGCCGGCGCTGGCGCGCAGCCTCACCGTCTCGCGCAGCCCCGTGCGCGAGGCGATCCTGCATCTCGTCGGCCAAGGCCTCGCCGTGGAGACGCCGCGCAAGGGCGTGGTGGTGGCGCGGGTCGACCACGACGACCTGATGCGCATCCACGAGATCCGCGAATACCTGGAGGCGGCCGCGGCGCGCTATTGTGCCGAGCGCGCGCCCGCGAGCCTGATCGACCGGCTGGAGGCCATCATCGGCGACCAGGAGCGCGCCGTGCGGCAAGGGCTGGCGCAGGGCTACTTCGAGACCAACGCCAGCCTGCACCGCACCATCGCGCGCGGCGCCGCCAGCCCGCGCCTGAGCACGATTCTCGATCAGCTCGAGGCGCAGATGAGCATCGCCCTGCAGCACATCTCGACCAGCCGCGAGCACATGGCCGCGGGCCTCAGAGAGCATGCCGGCATCGTGGCGCCGATCCGACGGCGCGATGCGCCTGCCGCCGAGGCGGCCATGCGCGCCCACATTGCGGCAACGCTTGCGCGGGTGCGCCTGCAGCGCGGGTGAGCGGCAGGTTGCGCAGATGCGAAGCGGGACGGCGCGGGCGCGCGAATAGCAATTCACCGCGTGCGGGATATCGGCTAAGGTCACCGGTGTTGCAGCCAGGGGCTTGTCCGATGTCCCTCTTCGACGATCCGATCAGCTGGAATGCGCCCGCCCGCCTCAAGCGCGCCGGCGAGCCGTCGAACCGCACGTTCGCGTGGATCGGCGCGACAACGCACTACGGCACCGTGGCAGGCGTCGTACGCCAATTCATGGCCACGCCGTGCGAGCAGCGCGGCGCGCTGGAGATGGTCACCGAGGCCGGGGCCATCGGCGGCTTGCCGGCCACCGTTTTCGCCAACGACATGCTCTCGATCCTGGCGCGCAGGGCCGATCTGCCGCGCGCCTAGGCGTCTGCCCGCCGCTCCCGCCCTGAGACGCGGGACCGCCACGCTCACGATCATCAGACGCATGCGTGACGCCGTCAGACCGGCTCGGTCTCGCCGTGGCCCACCGGGAGCGCGTGGGGCGCGGAGGCGAGCCGGAGAAAGGTGCGATCCTCCCGCAGGATGAAGCGCTCGCGCATGGCAAACTCGTAGTTGGCGCGGCCAAGGGGATCGGCCGCGAGGCGCTGCCGGTAGCGCTCGTAGGCTGCCAGGGACGCGATGTTGTAGATGCCGTAGGCCAGCGTCGCGGAGCCCTCGTGCGGGGCGAAGTAGCCGACAAGGTCGGCGCCACAGCGCGGGATGGCCTGGCCCCAGTTGCGCGCGTACTCCTCGAACGCGGCCTTTCGCGTCGGATCGATGTCGTAGCGGATGATGCACGTGATCATGGGCTCCTCCTGCGCTGTCCTGTGCCCCACGGCTTAGCCCACGTGACGCTGCAATAGTTCGGGGAGGACCGAAGCATGCGCGCAGGATGCGTGCTAGGACCATGTCCATGCGAGACGGACCCAGCATCTCCTCGGTCGGCGCGCTGATGGGCGACCCAGCGCGCGCCAACATGCTCGCCGCGCTGATGGGCGGCGAGGCGCTGACGGCGGGCGAGCTCGCGCTCGAGGCGGGCGTCACGCCGGCAACGGCCAGCGGGCATCTGGCACGCCTCCTCGACGGCGGGCTGGTATGCGTCGAGAAGCAGGGGCGGCACCGCTACTTCCGGCTCGCAGGCCCCGAGGTCGGCGCGGCGGTCGAGGCCCTGATGGAGCTTGCCGAGCGCGGCGGCCGCACCCGTGCGCGCCCCGGGCCGAAGGATCCCGAGATGCGGCTTGCGCGCGTGTGCTACGACCACCTCGCCGGCGCGCGCGGGGTGGAGCTGTTCCAGCGCCTCACACGCGCCAGGCTCGTCGCGCTGGAGGACGGCGCGGTGTCCATGACGCGTCTCGGCGAGGCCCGGATTGCCGAGTTCGGCCTCGACGTCGACCGCCTCAAGGCGGCGCGCCGGCCGGTGTGCCGCACCTGCCTCGACTGGAGCGAGCGGCGCATGCACCTAGCCGGCGGCCTCGGCGCCGGCCTGCTGGATCGCCTGTTCCAGCTGCGCTGGGCCTACCGCGTGAAGGGAAGCCGCGCCGTGCGCTTCACGCCCAAGGGCGAGGCCGGCTTCAGGGGTCTGTTCGTGTGAGACGCACAGCACTCTTTCGCGGCCGGCGCGGCATGTGCCCGCGGCGCAGGGGCATGCGCAGCGGCCAGCCCGTGCTCTCCACGCGTTGCCAGTTGCGGGCAAAGCTGTAAGCTTGGCGCAGCACGCCATCCAGGCTTCGCAAGAAAGCCATCGCCCGAAGGAGGAGCGCCTTGAAACACACCTGCTACTGCGTCACCGAGCACAATGCCCCGCTGCAGCGCATGGAGAACGAGACGCCCGAGCCGAAGGGCGCCGAGGTCCTCATCCGGATGACGGCGGCGGGCGTCTGCCACAGCGACATCCACATCTGGGAGGGCGTCTACGACCTCGGCTCCGGCAACAAGATGACGCTCAAGGACCGCGGCATCAAGCTGCCGCTGACCATGGGCCACGAGATCGCGGGCGTGGTGGAGAAGGCCGGGCCCGAGGCGGGCGTCAAGCCCGGCGCGTCCGTCGTTGTCTATCCCTGGCTCGGGTGCGGGGAATGTCCCACGTGCAAGCGCGGGGACGAGAACCTGTGCACGGTCAAGACGCGCTCCATGGGCGTGTTCTTGGAAGGTGGGTATGCCGAGAAGGTGCTGGTGCCGCACGGGCGCTACTGCGTCGACATCGGCAACCTCAACCCCGCCTCGTCGGCGCCGCTCGCCTGCTCGGGCATCACCACCTACTCGGCGCTGAAGAAGTTCGGCGCAAAGATCGCCGACGAGCCGGTCGTGATCATCGGCGCCGGCGGGCTCGGGCACATGGCGCTGACGGTGCTGAAGGCCATGGGCGGCAAGGGCGGCATCGTGGTCGACATCGACGCGGGCAAGCGCAAGGCGGCGATGGAGGCGGGCGCACTCTCCGTCATCGATGGTGCTGCGCCCGACGCGGCCAAGCAGATCATCGAGGCGACGGGCGGCGGCGCGCTGTGCGTGCTCGATCTCGTCGGCGGCGGCAATACCATCGGCCTCGGCGTGGCGGCGCTGAAGAAGGGCGGCGACATCGTCGTCGTCGGCCTCTACGGCGGCGAGCTGAAGCTGCCGACGGTCTACTTCCCGCTGCGCGGCATGGGCGTGCGGGGCTCCTACGTCGGCACGCTGCCCGAGCTCAGGGAGCTCGTGGCGCTGGCGCAGAAGGGGGCGCTGAAGCCGATCAAGGTCACGTCGCGCAACCTCGCCGAGGCGAGCGACGCCGTCTACGACCTCAAGGCCGGCAAGGTCGTCGGACGCGTGGTGCTGGTGCCGTAGACCGGCGCCGACACGCGCGGCCTCACGCGGGCTCGGCGGGCGCGGAGATCCGGGCGGCATTGGCGAGGGCAGCCTGTCGGGCCGCCACGGCGGGCGACAGGCCCTCGCTGCGGCGCGGGGTCCAGGCGGGCAGCTCCTCGACACGGTGGCAGGCGGCCTCGATGCCGCCGGGCAGGCGCCGCAGCACCGGCCGCTCCGCCTTGCAGCGGTCGACGGCAAACGGACAGCGCGGGTGGAACTTGCAGCCGGGCGGCTGCTGCAAGGGGCTCGGCACGTCGCCTTGCAGCACGGGCTTGGGCTCGCGGCTGCCGGGATCGGGGAAGGGGACCGCGGACAGCAGCGCGCGCGTATAGGGATGGCGCGGGGCGCCTGTCAGCTCGCGCTTGTCGCCGATCTCGACGATCTCTCCCAGATACATGACGGCGATGCGGTCGGCGATGTGGCGCACGACGGCCAGGTCGTGGGCGATGAAGACGTAGCTCAGATGGAACTCGCGCTTCAGGTCCTCGAGCAGATTGATGACGTGCGCCTGGATGGAGACGTCGAGCGCGGAGACCGGCTCGTCGCAGACGACGAGCTCGGGCTTGGTCGCGAGCGCGCGGGCAATGCCGATGCGCTGGCGCTGGCCGCCGGAGAACTCGTGGGGGAAGCGATCGGCGTGGAAAGGCTGCAGCCCGACCACCTTGAGGAGCGCCTGCATCTCGCGCTCGAGCTCGTCCGGCGTCAGCGCAAGGTGCAGCGCCATGGGCTCGATCAGGATGCGCCGGATCGACAGCCGCGGATTGAGCGAGGCATAGGGGTCCTGGAAGATCATCTGCATGCGCCGGCGCATGCGGCGCATGGCCTCGCGGTCGAGGCGCCCAAGCTCGACGCCGTCGAAGGTGATGCTGCCCGAGGTCGCCTCGATCAGGCGCAGGAGCAGGCGGGCGAGGGTCGATTTGCCGCAGCCCGACTCGCCGACGACGGCCAGGGTCTCGCCGCGGCGCAGATCGAGCGAGACGCCGTCGACGGCGCGGACCTGCCCCACCTCGCGCCGCAGGACCAGTCCGCGGCGCACCGGATAGTGCTTGCTGAGCCCGCGCGCCTCGAGAAGGACGCTACCTGGCTTCGCTACGGACGTCATGGGGCGGCCCTCCCGATCGGCGCGCGCCAGCAGGCCACTGCATGCCCCGGCTCCACCTCGCGCAGCGGCGGCTCCTCGCCGAGGCAGCGCTCGCCCGCGACCGCGCAGCGCGGGGCGAAGCGGCAGCCCTTGGGCATGTTGGCCGGATGCGGCACGGTCCCCGGGATCGTCTGCAGCCGCACCGCGTCGCTGTCCATGCGCGGCATGCAGGCGAGGAGGCCCAGGGTGTAGGGGTGCTGGGCATCGGTGAAGATTGCCGTCACGGTGCCTTTCTCGACGATCTTGCCGGCGTACATCACCGCGATGTCGTGGGCGGTCTCGGCGACGACGCCGAGATCGTGCGTGATGAGGATGATCGCGGTGCCGAGCGTGCTCTGCAGGCCGCGCAGCAGGTCGAGGATCTGCGCCTGCACGGTGACGTCGAGCGCCGTCGTGGGCTCGTCTGCGATCAGGAGCTTGGGATCGCAGGCGAGCGCCATGGCGATCATCACGCGCTGGCGCATGCCGCCCGACATCTGGTGCGGAAACTCGTCGATGCGGATCTCGGGGCTCGGGATGCGGACGAGGCGGAGCATCTCGACGGCGCGTGCGCGCGCCTGCGCGGCGCCGATGCTGGTGTGGCGCTTCAAGCCCTCGACGATCTGATCGCCGACCCGCTTGACCGGGTTCAGCGACGTCATCGGCTCCTGGAAGATCATCGACATCTTGAGGCCGCGCAGATCCTCGATCTCCCGACGGGGCTTGCCGACGAGCTCCTCGCCGTCGAGCCTGATCGAGCCCGCGAGCGTACGGCCGGGCGGCTCGGGCACGAGGCGCATGAGAGAGAGGGCCGTGACGCTCTTGCCGGAGCCGGATTCGCCGACGATCGCCAGCGTGGTGCCGGCGGCGACCGAGAAAGAGACGCCATCGACCACGGTGAGGTCCCCGGCCCCCGTGCGGAACGCCACCTTCAGATCCTCCACCGCGAGGAGCGGGGCCGCCTGCTGCATCTGGGACGTGCGCTGCTGCATGCCTGTCCTGCTCACTCCCAATCGCGATCGAAGGCGAGAGGGGAGATGTCGAGATGCGAGCGCTTGCCCCAATCGAGCTGCCGGACCTGCGGCAGCAGTCGCTGCTGCACGGCGTCGAGCTCGGCTGCCGCCGCGCCGTAGTCGAGGGTCGTGACGCGGCCGTCGGCGACCACCTGCGCGCCGTCGACGAAGACGTGGCGCACCGCACGCTCGGCGGCGACGTAGATCAGGCTGCGCACGGGGTCGCGCAGCGGCTTCATGGCGGGGCTGTCGAGATCGACCATGACGAGATCGGCCTTGGCACCCTTCTCGAGGCGCCCGATGTCCGTGCGCCCCAGCGCCTTGGCGCCGCCGAGCGTGGCGGCGTTGAAGATATCGGCCGTGCGCAGATCGAAGGGGTCCTGCGCGACGATGCGCGAGGCATAGAGGGCGTTGCGCAGCTCCTCCAGCATGTTGTGCGGATAGGTATCGGTGCCGATGCCGATGTTGACGCCGCGGCGGATGTAGCCGCCGACCGTCTGCATGGTGATGCCGCGGCGGATGAACACGGTGGGGCAGTGGGCGATGGAGGTGCCGCTGTCGAGGATCGACTTGAGGTCGTCGCGCTTGGGCCAGTGGGCGCTGGTGTGGTGATCGAGAAAGATGCCGTGGCCGATGATGCTCGAAGGCCCGAGAACGCCGAGCGATTCCAGCCACTCGATCGGCGTCTTGCCGTGGCGGCGCGTGATCTCGTGCAGCTCGACGATGGATTGGGCGGCGTGGATCTGCATCGGCACGCGCAGACGCTGCGCCTCGGCGTACGAATCCCGGATCAGCTCGGGCGTGCAGGTGTCGATCTGGGACGGGGCGACCATGCCGGAGAGGCGGCCGGAGGCATGGCGCCCGGCGATCGCGACAACGCCGAGGGCTGTCTCCATGGCGCGGCGGCCTGCCGGCTCATCCCACTCGTACTTCACGACATGGCCGTTGTCGGTGTACCAGCGCGCCGACCGGTACATGGGGGCAAGGACGCCGCGGATGCCGCTCGCGGCGGCGAGATCCACCCAGCCGTCCCAGGCGACCGAGAGATCGACCAGCGTGGTGACGCCGGACAGCAACGCCTCGCAGTAGGCGACGGCGGCAGAGGCCTTGACGCCTTCGGCGTCGGGCCGCAGCAGCGGCATGATCTCGTAGAGCGAGGAGTTGTAGAGCCGGGGCGAGCCGATCTCGTCGGTCCACCCCTTGTTCAAGGGCTCGGACGCCGGGTGGGAGTGGATGTTGACGAGGCCCGGCATCAGCATGAAGCCGCGGCCGTCGATCTCGCGGTCGGCGGGGCCGGCGAAGGCTCCGCCGACGTGGACAAGATTGCTGCCCTCAAAGGCGACGTCGCCCTTGACGTAGCGGTGCCGGCCGCCCTCGAAGGCCACGATCCAATCGGCGTTGCGGATGACCGTCGTCGTCATGCTTCCCCCTCGCCCACGACGGCGCGCACGGGAGTGCCCCGCGCTGCCGTCGCGAACACCACAGCCTCAGTTCACGAGCTTGATGTCGAGGCCCTTGTAGAGCCCGCACCCGTAGATGTTATGCGCCTTGAAGGGCGCGAGCTTGGTCGAGTACCCGATCTTCATGGGCTCATGGTAGAGCGGGATCCAGACGGCAGCCTTGTGCACCTGGGTCAGCACCTCGCCGTAGGCGGCCGCGCGCTCGTCGTCCTTGAGGGCCGCCATGCCCCGATCGAGCAGCTGATCGGTCTTGGCGTCCTTCCAGTTCATACGATTGGGCGTCGGCGCATTGGTCGAGCGGAAATAGAGGTTCAGCGCGTCGCCGGCGGAGATGTAGGGGAAGCTCATGCCGAACATGTCGAACTCCTGCGTGGCGAGCTTGCCCCAGGCGACGGTGGCGTCGAACAGCTGCACCTTGACGTCGACGCCGACCTTGCGCAGGTCGCCCTGCACGGCCTCGGCGAGCTTCTGCCAGGTGGAGCCGGTGAAGGTGTAGAGAACGGGCTCGATCTTCTTGCCGTTGCGCTGGCGGAAGCCGTCGGCCCCCTTGGCAAAGCCCGCCTCGTCGAGCAGCTTGTTGGCCTCGGCGACGTTGGTCTTGATCAGCTCGCCGTCGAGAGACTTGTTCCAGTCGAGGGCCTGCTGGCTCACGTAGCTGTAGGCAGGCTCGACCTCCCCGAAATAGAGGTTCTTGGCGATCGCCGCCTGGTCGACGGCCATCACCATGGCGCGGCGCAGCTTGTCGTCGTTGACCTCGGTCTTGTCGATCTTGAAGCCGATGAAGTAGGTCCAGAACGCCTCGCGCGAGGCGATCACCTTGGTCATCGGGTTGTTGCGCAAGGTGCGGAAGCCGGAATAGGGGACGTACTGCGTGACCTGGCTCTGGCCGGTCATGAGCGCGGCAAGGCGCGTGTTCTCCTCCGGCACGATCTTCCAGACGATCTCGGCGACGCTCGCCGGCCCGCGGTTCTCGGAGATGGGCGGGCCCCAGCGATAGGCCTCATGGCGCTTGAGGCGCAGCTCATTGCGCGGCTGCCAGTCGACCCAGCAGAAGGGGCCCGTGCCGTTGAAGCCCTTGACACCGAAATCGGCGCCGAGCTTCTCCACGCTGTCCTTGTCGATGACGACGGCGAAGCTCTGCGTGAGCTGATAGAGCAGCTCGGAATAGGGCTGGGACAGCTTGTACTCGACGGTGTAGTCGTCCTTGGCCGCGATGTCGGCCACCTTGCCGGCGCGCCAGCGCACGGGCGACTTGGTCTCCGGATTGATCCAGCGCTTCAGCGAGTAGACGACGTCCGCCGCCTTCATCGCCTTGCCGTCGCAGAACTTGACGTCCTTGCGCAGGTTGAAGGTGTAGGTGAGGCCGTCGGGGCTGGCGGTCCAGCTCTCGGCCAGGCCGGGCTTGACCGTCTTCATGTCGAAGTCGAGCGAGACGAGCGTGTCGGCCAGCATGAACAGCGCCTCGGAGGCGGCACGCGCGGTCGAGCGATGCGGGTCGTAGCGGTCGCTGTCGACCTCGCGCACGATCGTGACCGACTGTGCCAGGGCCGCCAACGGCGTCACCGCGGCGGTGGCGGCGAGGGCGGCCGCCCCCAGTACTGACCTCATTCTCATCGACATATCTCCCTGGGTGGACAACGGAAAGCTCACAGGTTGCGCATGCGCGGATCGAGGGCGTCGCGCAGAGCGTCGCCAAGCAGGTTCGCGCACAGGACCATGATGAAGATGACGAGGCTCGGAAGCGTCGCGATGTGGGCGGCAAAGAACAGCGCGTCGCGCCCTTGCGAGGCCATCATGCCGAGCTCCGCCTCGGGCGGGCGCACGCCGAGCCCGAGGAAGCTCAAGGCAGCGCCGATCAGGATCACCTGACCGAAGCGCAGGGTCAGAAAGACGAACACCGATCCGATGCAATTGAGACCCAGATAGCGCAGGATCAGAGTGCGATCGGAGAGGCCGATGGCGCGCCCGGCTTCCATATACTCCTGGCCCATGACGACGAGCGCGGTGGAGCGGGTGATGCGCGCGACGTCGGGAATGGCAGCGATGGACAGCGCCACGATGACGGGCAGCGTGCCGGGGCCCACGACGGCCGCCAGCGACAGCCCGAGCAGGATCGCCGGGAAGGACAGAAGCACGTCGACGGATCGCATGATCGGCGGATCGAGCCGCTGGAAGTAAGCCGCGATGACGCCGAGGACGACACCCGTGCCGCCGCCGGCCAGGACGGCCAGGATGCCCGTCAGAAGCGTATTGCGCGTGCCGTAGAGAAGGCGCGAAAGCAGATCGCGGCCCTGCTGGTCGGTGCCGAGCAGGAACTCCACACTGCCGCCTTCCATGAACGACGGCGGCAGGAAGGGAATGTACCCCGTCCGATAGGGGTCGTACGGCGCGATCCATGGCGCCAGCACCGCGAGCACCACGATCACAAGCAGCACGCCACCGGCGATGAGCACGGTGGGGTCGCGGGGGATCCAGGGCAGGAAGCCGCGGCGCGGCGGGGAGACCGCGGCACCACCAGGGGCGGAGGTCGCGCTCATGTGCGGTTCACACGCGGATCGAGGAGACCATAGAGAATGTCGACGATCAGGTTGATCACGACGAAGCACAGGGCCAGCACCAGGATGGCGCCCTGAGCCAGCGGCAGGTCGCTTGCAAGAATGGCGCCGACGGCCAGGCGCCCGACACCGGGCCAGGAATAGATGCTCTCGGTCACCACGGCGCCGCCGAGCAGGTAGCCCGCCTGCAGGCCGACCAGCGTGACGATCGGGATCAGGGCGTTGCGCAAAGCATGGGAGACGATGACCCTGCGCTCGCGCAGACCCTTGGCGCGGGCGGTGCGGACATAGTCGGCCTTGAGCACGTCGAGGACGCTGGCCCGGGTCATGCGGGCCACGGGGCCGACGAACACGAAACCCAGGGTCAGGGCCGGCAGCACGACATGGGCCAGCCCCTGCGCCGTCCACAGCGGGCCGCCGCGGCCAAGGAACGGCAGGAGCTGCCACTTGTAGCCCAGATACTGCAGCAGCAGCAGGCCGATGAAGAACACGGGCATGGAAACGCCGGCCACGGAGAGTGCCATTATGCCGCGGTCGAGCAGGCTGCGCTGATTGACGGCCGCGATCGTGCCGAGCGTGATCCCGAAGGGGACCGCCCAGATCAGGCAGGCGATCATCAGCTCGGCGGTGGCGCCGACGGCAGAGGCGAGCTCGGAGAAAACCGACGTGTTGCTGATCATCGACCTGCCGAGATCGCCCTGGGCAACGCGAGAGACGTAGCGCCAGAACTGCACGAGCGCAGGCTGGTCGAGCCCCATCTCCTGGCGGATCTTCTCGACGATGTCGGGGGTCGCGGTGGGGCCTGCGACCACCATCGCCGGATCGCCGGGCGCCATCTTGATCAGCAGAAAGCCGAAGATCAGCACGCCGAACAGGACGGGCACCGACAGGAGAAGTCGATACGCAACCTGCTGGCCCATTCGTGCTCCCCGTGCTCGCCGTTCAATGGCAGCCCCATCAACCGAGGCGGCCCGAATTCCCTTGAAACTAGACCAGCTTGCGCGCGCGTGACGAGCGTCAATTTTGGGCTTGGTGCCTAAGTGGTGTGCGGTGACTCGTGGAAACGGTGCCTTGCGCAACAGGCAGCCATAGTCAGGGCCACCCGAGGGGGTGTCATCGCCCTGATACCGTTCCCTTCTAGCGTCTCGGGCGGAGCGGTGCAGGCCGCAATGGCTCTCTCAGGCCTCAAGCGTGCCCACGCGTCCTCGGAAGCAGACCCGCGCCCTCGGGTCACTTCCGTGCCTGGGCCAGTCCGGTGATGGTCTGCCAGCCCCCGCATGGCTTCCGTCACCGGCTGGCTGCCGGGGCATCCCGATACCCGGCCGGGCTCGTGAACATCCCCATGATCGCCCCACGCACCCGCGGCGCGCCAGCTGGCCAATCAGCGCGCTTCAGCCCGGGAACAAGGCGTTGTATTGCGCCGTGCTCATGGCAGCCAGCTGGGTCGCGGTGAACGCCTGCGCCTGCGTCGTGCTGAGGGCCGAGAGATCGCTCGTGGAGAGCCCGGCGATCTGCGCGGCGTTGAGGGCGGAGAGGCTCGCGAGCGCGAAAGAGGCGACCTGCGTCGTGCTCAGCGCGGCGATATCGTCGGCCGAGAGCCCCGAGATCTGGGTCGCCGAGAGAGCCGCGATGCCATCGGAGGTCAGAGCCGCCACCTGGGTCGAGGTCAGATAGAAGATCTGCGTCGCCGAGAGAAGCTCGACCTGCGTCCCCGACAGCTCCGCCATCTCGAAGGGCGTCAGGCCCAAGATTTGAGTTGCCGTCAAGGCCCTCAGCTGGTTGCTGCCGAGGGCTGCGACCTGGGTGGCGTTGAGGATCGAGATCTCCTCGGACGAGAGCACGCGAAACTGGGTGCTCGTCAGGTTCTCCAGCTGCTCGGCGGAAAGCTCAGCCACATCGTAAAGGTCGAAGGCCTCGATCTGGGAGGCGCTCATGGCCGCGATCTGCGTCGTGGTCAGCCCGTCCACCTGCATCGGCGTGATGGCGCCGATCTGCGAGGTGCTCATGGCGCGGATCTGGGTGACCGTGATGGCACCGATCTGGGTGTCCGCCATGACGGAGATCTGGTCGGCCGAGAGCGCCTGGATCTGCGTCATCGAGAGCGAGGCAACCTGCTCCGCCGAGAGGCCGGCGATGACGTCGTTGCTGAGGTGCGCGATCGCCGAGGAGGACAGCGCCGTGAACTGGGTGGTGCTCAGGGCGGCAATCTGTGCCGAGGACAGGAACGTCACGCTGAGGGCGGAGAGGGCCGCGATCTGGGTCACCGTCAGGCTCGCCATCTGCGTGCTCGTCAGCACCGACAGCGCGTAGGAGGTGAGGCCGCCGATCTGGGTGGCGGAGAGGGACGTGACCTGCGTGCTGCCGAAGGCGGCAACCTGCGTCGAGGTGAGACCGCTCATCTGCAAGGCGGTGAGCGCGCCGAACTGAGCCGTGGACAGCCCGTTCAGGCCCGTCGTGGTGAAGGCCCCGATCGCGTCGCGCGACAGCGCCTGCACCTGGGATGTCGACAGGCGGGCGAGCTGCGAGGTGGTCAGGGCCGGCGCCTGCTCCGACGTCAGGGCCGCGAGCTGGGTGGTCAGGAGGGCCGCGAACTGGGTCGTCGTCAGGCCGGCGAGTTGCGTCTGCGAGAGGGCCGCGATGGCACTCGTCGACAGCGCGCCCACCTGCGAGACGCTGAGGACCGCGAGCTGAGTCGCGGCGAAGGCCGCCACGGTCTCGGAGGAAAGCGCGCCGACCTGCGTCGTGCCGAGGCTCTTGAGCACCGTGGTCGAGACGCCGGCCAGGAGATCGGCGCTGAGCGCGGCGAGCGCGGCCGGCGACAGGGCCGCGGTCTGGGTCGAGGTCAGGGCCGCGAACTGGGTCGGGCTGAGGCCGACGACGCCCGTCGAGGACAGCCCCTTGATCTGCGTCGTCGTCATGCGCGCGATCTGGGTGGTGGCAAGGCCCGCCACCTGCGTCGAGGAAAGGGCTCCGAACTGCAGCGCGGTCAGCGCGCCGAACTGCTGCGTCGTCAGCGCCGCCAGCCGCGTCGAAGTGATGGCAGCCACGGCATCGAGGGAGAGGCCGTTGATCTGGGTGGAGGCAAGGACTGCGAATTGCGTCGCCGACAGCGCGAGCAGCCCCTCGGAGGTGAGCCCGCCCAGCATGCTCGCCGTCAGTCCCGCCATCTGAGCGGTGGTGAGGGTGGCGATCTGCGTCGGCGTGAGCGCCGCGATCGAGGCGCGATTGAGCCCCGAGATCTGGGTCGAGGTCAGCGCCGCGATCTGGGTCTCCGACAGCGTCTCGATGGCGTCGCTCGAGAGGCCGCCGAGCTGGGTCGAGGTCAGGACGGCAATCTGCGTCGTCGTCAGGATCGCGGCGTGCTCGGCGGACAGAGCTGCCATCTGCGTCGCCCTGAAGCCCTTGATCTGCGTCGGCGTGAGACTGGCGATGAGAGTGGTGTCGAGCACGCCGATCTGGGTGGTGGTGAGGCCCGAGAGCTGGGCTGACGTCAGCGCCCCGAACTGGGTCGCGTCGAGCCCGACAATGATCGCCGTCTCGAGCGCCTTGATCTGCGCGGTGGTCAGGCCGCCAATCTGCGTGGTCGTAAGGGCGGCGACCTGGGTATCCGCCAGCGCGGTGATGCCGGTGATGGAGATGGCGCCGAGCGCCGAGGAGGAGAAGGCCGCGATCTGAGTGATCGCAAGGGCGCCGATCGCGGTCGTGCCGAGCCCGCGCATCTGCGTCGTGGTCAGCCTCGCGAGCTGCACGGTCGACATGGCCGCGACCTGCTCGGACGACATCGCGGCGATCTGGGTGACCTGCAGGCCCGAGACCTGGCTCATCGTCAGCGCCGCGATCTCGTCGGGCGTGAGGACGGCGATCGCCGTGATGGTGAGGCCGCCGATCTGCGTCGAGGTGAGGAGACCGAGCTGGCCGTCGGAGAGCGCGTCAACCGCCTCGGAGGTCAGCGTGCGCACCTGGACCGCCGTGAGACCGGCGATCTGCGTCGCAGTCAGGGCCGGCACCTGGGTCGAGGTCAGCACGCCGAACACGGCCGCGGACAAAGCCGCGATCTGGGTGGAGGACAGGCTCGCGACCTGGGTCGCCGAGAGCGCGGCAAAGCTGGTGCTCGAGAGGCTGCGGATCTGTGTCGCCGTGAGGGACGCGAGCACGTACGTCGACATGGCCACGATCTGCGTGCTCGTGATGGCGGCGACCTGCCCGGCGCTGAGGCCCTTGGCCTGGGTCGTGGTCAATCCGGAGATCTGCGTCGAGGAGAGGCTTGCCAGCACCGCAGGCGTGATGCCCGCGATTTGCGTGGCGGCGAGGATGCCGACCTGCTCGGCGCTCAGGGCCACGAGGTCGTCACTGGACAGCGCCTGGATCTGACTGGTCGACAGGTACTTCAACTGGCTGGTGGAGAGGGCGGCGATGTGCGTGGCGGTGAGGGCCAGGATCTGCGGCCGCGTCAACGCCTTCACCTGGGCGCTGCCGAGGGCCGCGATCTGCGTCGTGTCGAGGCCCGCGACCGCTGTCGCCTGGAGCGCGGCGAACTGCGTCGACTTGAAGGCGTTGAGCTGCGTCACCTCCAGGGAGGCAAGGGAGGTCGCCGACAACACGGCGAGCTGGGTGACGCCAAGGGCTGCGAGCTGCGTCGTGGTGAAGCCCGTGATCTGGGTGGTCGACAGGCTGGCGATGACGGTGGTCGTCAGTCCGCCGATCTGCGTGGCGCCGAGCGCGCCGATGATGGTCGAGGTGAGCAACGTCAGATCAGTGGTCGGAAGGGCGCGGATCTGCGTCGCCGCCAGGCCCGAGATCTGGGTCGCGGAAAGGGCCGCAAGCTGCGTCGTCGTGAGGGCCGAGATGGCGCTCGTCGACAGCGCGGCGAGCTGGGTGGCCTTCAAGGCGGCGATCTGGTCGAGGTCGAGCAGCGGGATGAGCGTGGTCGTGAAGCCGCGCAGCTGCGTGGTGCCAAGGCCGGCCAGCTGCGTCGTCGAGAGCGAGGTGAGCTGCGTCGAGGTCAGCATCGCGATCTGCGCAGAGGTCAGGCTCAGGAGCTGGGTGGCCGCCAGGCTGTCGAGCTGCACGTCGGTGAGGGCGGCGAGGCTCGTGCTAGTCATGGCGGCGAGCTGGGCTGCCGACAGGGCCGCCATCTGGGTCGCGTCGAGCGCAACAACCTGATCGAGCGTCAGCGCCTTGATCTGCGCCGCGCTCAGGGCCTTGATCTGGGTGGTCAGCAGGGCGCCGATCTGCGTGGTGGCGAGCGCGGCAAGGCGCGTCGGCTGCAGCGCCGCGATCTGGGTGGCGGTCATGGCCTGCAGCTGCTCCCCCGTCAAGGCGAGCAGGCCCGTGGAGGTCAGCGCGGCCGCCTGGGAGGCGGCCCAGGCGGCGATGTTGGCGGTGCCGATGGCGGCAACCTGCGTTCCCGTGAGGGCTGAGATCTGGGTCGCGGCAAGGGCCCTGGTCTGCGTGGCGCTGAAGGCTGCGATCTCCTCCGCCGTCAGAGCGGCGACCGCGCTTGTGGCGAGAGCCGAGATCTGCGTGGTCGTGAGGCCCGCCACCTGCGTCGCCGTCAGCGAGGCGATGGCCGTGGCGGTGAGCGCGCGCACCTGGGTGACGGCAAGCCCCTTGAGCTGGGTCGCGGACAGGGCCTGGACCTGCTCGGTCCCGAGCGCGAGGATGGCGCTCGTGGCCAGCGCCTTGAGCTGGGTCGAGGTCAGGGCCGAGATCTGAGTCGTGGCCAGGGCCGCAATCACATCGGATTTCAGAACCCGGATCTGGCCGGCCGTCAGGCTCGCAACCTGGGTCTCGGCGAGCCCCTGGATCTGCGAAGCGGCAAGGGCCGCCACCTGCGTCGCGGCGAGAAAGGGCAACTGAGTCGTGGAGAGCGCGGCGATCTGGGTAAGGGTGAGGGCCGCGATGCTCGTCGTCTTCAGGGCTGAAAGCTGCGAGCCCTTGAGCGCGCCGACCTGGCTCGCCGTGAGGCTCGCCACGGCATCCGAGGTGAGGGCCGCCATCTGGGCGACAGTCAGGCCAAGAACCTGCTTCGTCGACAGCGACTGGATCTGCTCGACGCCGAGACCGGCAACGGCGGAGGTGGACAGATTGCCGATCTGGGCCGCGGACAGGCCGGCAAGCTGGGTCGTCATGAAGCCCGCCACGATCGAGGCGGCGATGAGCTTGACCTGCTGCGCGGAAAGGCCCGACAGCTGCGTCGCGCTCAGGCCCGCCAGCTCCGCTGCCGCGATGGCGGCGAACTGAGCGGTCGAGAGGGCGCCGAGCTGGGAGGACGTCAGCGCCTGCACCTGCTCCGCGCTCAAGGCTGCAATATGCGTCGTCCTGAGCGCCCGGATCTGGGTGAGCGTGAAGGTTGCAAGGTCCCCCGCGCTCAGCTCGCCGAGCTCCGTCGTCGTCATCGCAGAGATCTGCGCGACCGTCAGGGTGGCCATCGTGCTCGCACTCCAATAGCGCGCCGGCGGCTCTCGCCGCGGGCTGCGCCTGCCTCTCACACGGACTAGTCCGCCTGCGCGACGGAAATGCCGCTACGTATCGTTCAGCGTAGTTTTTCGGACTTGCGCGGATCTTGCGGATATCAATCGGTAATTTTATTTCCCATTCGATTGCCTATAAGACTCGTGAAAACAGAAACGAGTTGAATATGGGAATCGCGCCCTCCCCGAGACGTGCACGGGTGTGGGGGGACGCAGCACAACCGCGTCCCTTGTCGATGTTCACTAAATGTTCTTGACGCGGTGGGGCCGGCGTGGGAGCGTGAGACATTGCATCACGGCTTGCCGGGGGCCTCGCTGCCTCAGGATCGGCAGGCTCACGCTCGGATCGATATATCCATGTACGGGCAGATCTCGACACTGGCATTCGTGGGCGTGGAGGCCCGGCAGGTCGAGGTGCAGGTGCGCATCAGCGCCGGCGCCCACGTCTTTGCCGTCGTGGGATTGCCGGACAAGGCGGTCGCGGAGAGCCGCGAGCGGGTGCGCAACGCACTGCACGCCATCGGCCTCGGCCTGCCCTACAAGCACATCACGGTCAATCTGGCGCCGGCCGACCTGCCGAAAGAGGGCAGCCACTTCGACCTCGCGATCGCGCTCGCCATGATGGTAGCCATGGGCGCGGTGGCGCCGGACGCGATCGAGGGCTATGCGGCCATCGGCGAGCTGGCGCTCGACGGCTCGATCCGGGCGGTGCCGGGCGCGCTGCCGGCGGCGATCGGCGCCAACGCGGCCGGAAAAGGCCTGATCTGTCCCGCGCCGTGCGGGGCGGAGGCCGCCTGGGCGGACGAGGAGATGAGCATCCTCGCTGCCCCGCACCTGCTCTCGCTGGTCAACCACTTCAAGGGGCTGCAAAGCCTGCCACGGCCGCGGCCGGAGGTGGGGCAGGAGGCGTCCGACCTGCCGGACCTCAGGGACGTGCGTGGACAGGAGGGCGCCAAGCGCGCGCTGGAGGTGGCAGCGGCCGGTGGGCACAACCTGCTCATGATCGGCGCGCCGGGCTCGGGCAAGTCGATGCTGGCCACGCGCCTGCCCTCGATCCTGCCGGCGCTGACGTCGGAGGAGATGCTGGAGGTCTCGATGGTGCACTCGCTCGCCGGCGAGCTGCTCGGCGGGCGCATCGCCACGCGCCGGCCGTTTCGCGCCCCGCACCACTCGGCGAGCATGGCGGCGCTCGTCGGCGGCGGCGTGCGGCCGCGCCCGGGCGAGGTCTCGCTCGCGCATCTGGGGGTGCTCTTCCTCGACGAGCTGCCGGAGTTCGGCGGTATTATGGGGCAAACTCACCATTAAAGATGTTGCATATCACCATTCATGGTGATATGCATGGCGGATGACAGATTACGAACGCCCCAACACCGTCGCCGGCCTGGTTGCCAAGCACAAAGAGCTTTGCGATCTGCGCGAGCGTTACGCCGTCGAGATCAAGAAGCTGACGGTGGACATAGACCACCTCGACGCCTGCATCCGGTTGTTCGATCCGGCGGCCGATACCGACGCCATAAAGGCCTACGTCACCAAGCACCGCGCTCAGAAGGGCACTGTCAAACGGTTCGTGCTAAGCACGCTGCGCACCGCGACGGCGCCGATGACCTCGCGGCAAATTACCGAGCTTTGGGTGCGAGATCGCGGCCTCAACGCGGATGAGGCGACGCTGACCGCAATAAGGAAGCGGATCGGCGCATGCATCAAGACGTGCGTCGTGCAGGAGATCGTCGAGTTCGCGGGCCAGACGACCGATCACGGCGCATACGGCCCTTACAAGCTCTGGCAGATCAAAAGGGGTGGCCGATGACCACCCCTTCCGTTCTGTGTCTAGGCCGTTGGGAAGTCTGGCGGAAGTGCGTCTGCTGGCGGGACTTCGGGGAAACGGCGCCCCTTCATCACGTCGGCAACGCGGCCCTGATTGATCTGGTAGTACGACGCGATCCGCGCGTAGTTGTACCGTTTCATTCGGGCAAGCTTGATCACCGGAACCATTTCCGGCGTCAGTTTCTGGTCTTTCATTTCCGACCTCATAGGACAATTGAGCCCTTGAAGCGGAGGACGAACGATGCGAATCCTTAGGTGTTCGGCCGTCAGATAGGCATCCCGGTCCCCGCCCAGCGGGTTGGGCATGTCCGCTGACACCACGGGTCACATCGCGATCGGGTGCAAGCCGATTGCTTTGTGGCCCTTCTTGTTTCCGGCCAATCAATGCGGTGCTCAGTCCATCAATTGGCGCGTGCGGGTATCGACATTCCCTACCCTCCTTTCATCCAGCGATTGAGGCGTAGGCGCTGGAATTGGCACGGCGACCGCTGTTGCTGCCCACGCCCCGCACCTGTAGGTTTGGGGCATAGCCAAGAGGGTCGGCTTCGCTCACTCTTTATCAAATTTGGTAAAAGTGTCAACGTTCGCCCCGCTCCTTGACCGTTCTTAGCAATTTTGCTAAAGCTGATTCGGTGCTCTGGACCTTCCGGTGTTACGTCAGCCCTGCCGGGCGCGACATGATCAAGAAGTGGTACGACGATCAGACCGCCAGCGTTCAAGCGGCGATGGATGCTGTGAAAGAGTATTTGGAACAGCGTCCGCGTGAACAATGGCGTCGGCCAGAGTTTGACAAACTGTCTGGACGGTACAGCGATTTGGGCGAGTTCCGGTTCAAGGTTGGGAACGTTGAATACAGGCCGCTGGGTTTCTTCGGGCCATCACGGGCCGATTTCACGATCCTGATCGGAGCCTCTAAAAAAGGCAGAAACTATACCCCAAAAGATGCCCTGGAAACGGCGCTTAAGCGCCGAAAGGAAGTCCTCGGAGATATGAGCAGGAGCAAACCTTATGAGCTCTGATCGACAGAGACTTGTCGAGAAGCTGTCAAAGCCAGAGTACAGGCACGCGTACGTGAGTGAGCACGTGCGTCGCGGTATTGCCCACCAAGTGCGAGCGATGCGAGAGCAGCCCAGCAGAGGCTGGAACCAAGGCGAGCTGTCCAGACGGCTCGACAAACCTCAAAGCACGGTTTCTCGGATCGAAGATCCGGGATACGGAAAGGTGACAGTCCAAACCCTTCTTGAGCTTGCCGCAGCTTTCGATGTCGCGCTGTCCATCCGGTTCGTTGACTTTCCGACATTCGTTTCGGCGACAAGAGCGCTCACCGATGCCTCGATGCAGGTTGACGGGTTTGATGTTTCGCAATTCAAGGCTCCGCAATCGAAGGCGTCCCTCTTAAACATCCCGGCAGGCGATCCGGAGTGGGCGAAGTTAACGCGGCGCCTGAACGGAGAAGCGGTTGAAAGCCACTATCTCGCTGACGCTCAAAGGCAGAAAAGCACTATGGAGCTGCACTCTTTGTCGGGCATTGGCGGGGCTTTCCGCGTGCACTCAAAACGCGAGTTGACCCAATGAAGCTCATAGGATGCGAGAATGGCCGCCTTACGCTCCTTGTTGATCTGTTGGAGTTTGCGCCGGTCGGCGGCATCTACAATATCGAAGTTGTGGCCGCGATACAGGAGCGCTACGGCTTCTTATCGGTGAAGCCGCCGACTGCAGAGCAAAACCAAATTCGTTTTGAGCGCGGGCGAGCGCCAGACGGAAAGATGATCTCCCAATTTGAGATTCATCAACAGGGCCTCATCATCGAAAGCTTGCATACGAACAGTGTCGACCTATTCCTTGATGACTTGCTCGCCGAGGGAGTAGAGCAGTTTGGCCTCCGCGTGCCTCGGGAGATGAAGAGGATTTACTCTAGCAATCTCGTCACCGAGCTTGAGGTTGATCTTGCTGGATTGTTTGTAAAGCAGAAGGCGCTTTTTAGCTCGTTTGGGACGATGCTGAAGAAACGCTACGGCATTGAAGAGCCGCCAGCCCTTAGTGGGATGACGATCAAACCAGACCCGGAGAAGCTGACTCCTAGGCTTGCCGGTCTGCTTTCGGAGTTTCGCATTGATCGCCGCGTCTTTGTGCCCTACTCCACGCCACGCTACTACTCGCTGGCTCCCCTGCCGACCGATGACCACGCGGCACTCATTGAGAGGCTGGAAGAATTGGCGACGTAACTTGTCAGCGAGTTCGGCGCTGCCAATAACCACACCAAGCCTCTGACTTCGGCGCGCTAGTTGCAGCACTGAGGATCATTGCGAACTGCCCTCCATTGTTGATGCGGCGGGCGTCTTCACGCCAAGCCAGTTCAACTGCATAGGCCGCAAGGTAGCTTCCGGCGATGCGGTGGTGAACGCCGATCTCGGCCCGCCGCATGCGGCTGAAGAATGACTCCGCCTGATTGGTGCAAGCGCCGTCTTTCGAGTACGCCAGCTTGTGATTGATGCGTTTTATGGGGAAGTTGGCGGCAAGCTTGTCCCAGTGAGACGCTTCGTCAGCGTGCACGGTCGATCCGGGCGCGACGGTGACCTTGGCAAGGGCGACGCCATCGGCTTCAGTCTGCGCAACCGCCGCAACGGTTTTGCCGCCGCGCTCGCGCACCGCGATAACGACCTGCCGCTTACCAGATTGATTGGCAACCAAGCGCAAATCCTTCCGCCCTGAGCGATTGTTGGCCGGGCGCACGTAGCCGCCGAAATATGCGCCATCCACCTCGACGTTGCCGCTCAGGGCGCCCTTGGCGCGCGCAAGCCCTATGGCTTCGCGCATCTTGTGGAGCAGAACGAACGTGGATTTGTAATCGCAGCAGAGGTCGCGGGAGAGCTGCAGGGCCGAGTACCCCTTTGCGCCGTTGGTATAGATCGCAATCGCGCCAAGGATGTCACGCAGCTTGAGCTTCCGGCCATGAAAGATCGTGCCGGACGTCAGGCTAAATTGCTTGTTGCAGGCCTTGCACTTCCAAAGGGCGCGCGTCCTGAGGTGGTAGTGCTCTAGTCCCGAGCAACGCGGACAGACCGGAGATC
>JANRIO010000047.1:0-3162 GCA_033764875.1 Hyphomicrobiaceae bacterium
GCAGGCGGCGATAGAGGCCGGATCGGCAAGCTCGAGCCGCAGCGCCTCGACACCCACCTCCCGTTCGAGCCGATCGAGGTCCTCGGGCTTCCGCGCCGTCGCCAGCACCCGCCAGCCGCGCGCCTTCATGAGCTGCGCGGACGCGAGCCCGATACCCGACGAGCAGCCGGTGACGAGGATCGAGCGGCGGCGGTCTCCGGACGTCATGTCCACTCCTATTGGAACGGTCGGTAGGCGTGGCCGCGATGGCCGAAGTCGCACGCCTCCGGATGCAGCACCTCGGCGGCGATCTCGGCGCTCTCGACGAGGCGCGGCCCGGGCCGGTTGAAATAGGCGTTTCCGTCGGCCGTGAACACGCGCCCCTCGCGCACGGCGCGCAGCGATTCCCATACCGGATGGCCACGGAGCTCGGACATGGCGCGCGTCGTGGTCTCGATGTCATAGCCGCAGGGGGCGACGAGGATGACGTCGGGGTCCGTAGCGGCAACAGCGTCCCAGGTGATCCACGGCGACGTGGAGCCTGTATCGCCGAACAGCGACACCCCGCCTGCGATCTCGATCAGCTCCGGCATCCAGTGCCCGCCAGACATTGGCGGATCGACCCACTCGATGAAGGCGAGACTACGCACCGGAAGGGGGGCCGTCAGCGCGCGCAGCGCGGCGAACCTTTGTCGCATCCTCTGGATCAGCGCCGCGCCGGCGGACGCCGCGTCCGCCGCGCCGGCGATGCGCGCGATGTCGTCATAGACGTCGGCCAGGCTGTGCGGACGGCAGGAGACGATGCGGGCCGTGCTGCCGGTGAACGTGCAGACCGCGCGCTCGACATCGGCGAGCGACACCGCGCACACCTCGCACTGGTCCTGCGTCAGAATGAGATCGGGCCGGATCGCCTCGAGACCCGCCGCATCGACCTCGTAGACGGCGAGCCCCTGCTCGACGAGGCCCTTCACGGAGCGGTCGATCTCGGCGCTGGTCGCGCCCTGCACCTTGAATTTCGTGCTTGTCAGCTGCGGCAGCCGCAGCACCGCGGGCGGCCAGTCGCATTCGTGCGAGCGTGCGACCTGCTGCGAACCGAGCCCCAGAGCGTGCACGATCTCGGTGGCACTGGCGATGAGCGACACGATGCGGGGGCTCGGAGCCGGCTCCTGCGGCGATGCGGCGGTCACCGGTGCCTCACTGCTGCAGCTTGACGAGCGGCTTGCCGTCGGCGTCGAGCAGCGACAGGACCAGCCCCTCGTGCTTGTAGGACTGCATCCGCTCCATGGCCTTCAACAGCAGCTGCTCGCGCGCCATCTTCGCCTCGTCGCACATCATGCGCGTCGTCGCGATGTGGGCGAACGCGTGCCCCTTCTCGGTCGGGGTCCACCGTCCCATCAGGCGGTTGCACGCCGCCTGCCCGCCGACCTGGTTCTTGTAGAAGACGAGCACACCGGCGTCCTCGATCGCCTTGCCCTCGATCTCCACCACCCGCCACGGCACGTCGGTGATGGCGGGCGTGAAGGCGTGGACGGCCGTGGCCGCCGTCGCCGCCGCGGCGACGCGTATCGCCCAGCCCATGAACCGGCATTGCCATGGCGGCGGCATCTTCGCGAGCGTCATGGTTCACCTCTGTCGGCCGGCGGCGGCCGGCAATGATCTCGAGCACGATCGGGCGACGCTTATCATACTTCCGGGAGCAACGTCGCGGGTCTGCTGCCGGTTGCCGATGCTCCACGCCGCGCGCAAGATGGCAGAAGAGTGTCGCCTCCCTCGCCCAATTGCCACCTGGGAGCCCGCGATGATCTGGACCGACTACATCTCGTTCGCCGCCGCAGGCTTCGCGGCGCAGCTGGTCGATGGCGCCATCGGCATGGCCTACAAGGTGACCACGTCGGCGCTGCTGCTCGGACTGGGCATTCCTCCGGCCGTGGCGAGCGCCACCGTGCATTCCGCCTCGGCCATCACCTGCGCGGTCTCGGGCTGGGCCCATTGGCGGTTCGGCAACGTCGAGCGCGGCCTCCTGCTGCGGCTCGCGGTACCGGGAGTCGTCGGCGGCATGGCCGGCGCGGTCCTGCTCGCAGGGATACCGGCCGACCTCATCCGGCCGGTCGTCAGCGTCTATCTGGTCGCAATGGGCGGCTACATCGTGTGGAGGGCGCTCCGGGCGGCGCCGCGCACGGCGAGCACGGCGCGCACGAGCGGAGGCCCGTCGCCTCTCGGCTTCGTCGGTGGACTCTGCGATGCCGTGGGCGGCGGTGGCTGGGGGCCGATCGTCACCACAGCCCTGGTCGGCAGCGGCGTGCCGGCCCGGATGGCCATCGGCACGACCAACGCCGCAGAGTTCTTCGTCACCGTCGCCATCGCCGGCGCACTCGTGACGGCCATCGGCGGCGCGCTGTGGCCGATTGTCGCCGCACTCGTCGCCGGCGGCGCCATGGCAGCTCCGCTCGCCGCCTACGCCTCGAAACACCTTCCGGAACGCTGGCTGATGCTGGCCGTCGGCATCCTGGTGGCCGCGATCAGCGCGAGGACGCTGATCCTCGCGCTGGCTTGAGTCACTGGCCGGCTGTCAGGCCGGCACCGGGAGGGCCGAGAGCGGGGCCGGCCGGCTCAATTCGCCCCTTCCAGCAGCCGCCGCGCGATGACCTGGGCTTGGATCTCGGCCGCGCCCTCGAAGATGTTCAAGATGCGGGCGTCACACAGCACGCGGCTGATCGGATACTCGAGCGCGAAGCCGTTGCCACCGTGGATCTGCAGCGCGTTGTCGGCGTTGGCCCAGGCGACACGGGCGCCGAGCAGCTTGGCCATGCCGGCCTCGAGGTCGCAGCGGCGGCCCTCGTCCTTGGTGCGGGCCGAGAAGTAGGTGAGCTGGCGCGCGATCATGGTCTCGACCGCCATCATCACGATCTTGTTGGCGACGCGCGGGAAGGCATAGATCGGCTTGCCGAACTGGTTTCTCTCGAGCGCGTACTTGAGGCCGAGGTCGAGCGCGCACTGGGCGACGCCGACGGCGCGGGCGGCGGTCTGGATGCGCGCGCCCTCAAAGGTGTTCATGAGCTGCTTAAAGCCCTGACCCTCGACGCCGCCGAGGAGCTGGGAGGCGGGCACCTCGAAGCCGTCGAAGGAGATGTCGTACTCCTTCATGCCGCGGTAGCCGAGCACCTCGATCTCGCCGCCGGTCAT
>JANRIO010000006.1:0-54262 GCA_033764875.1 Hyphomicrobiaceae bacterium
CCATGGTCGCCTGGGCCGGCGCCGAGCGCCTCGCGCGCGGCCTCGCCGACGATCTGCTCGCCGTCACCGCCCGCGCCCGCTGGCCGCTCGACCCGGATGCCGCGCCCGTGCTGGGCGCGGGGCGGCTGGGGGCGAAGGCGTGAGGTGAAACATCACCAAAACGACAGCCATCGAGACATCAAACGTTGAAACCACGCTTTGCGAGCGAAGCTTCATATTTCCCTAGATCGATGCAATAGCCGATTCCAACCCTGAAGGTTCCGGGATCTGTCGTGAGCACATGTGAAATAGACATGAATGTCTTGAGGCGCTCTTGGTGCGCGAAGTAAAAGTACTGTTCCGGCTTCGCCGGGTCACCCATGAAAGTCACACTTTCGATGAATCGCGCCGTTTTGTCGGCAACTTTCACGTCCACTCCGAAGACGTTAGCGAATGCGCGCAGAACGTCGAGCGGCTGCTTTGCTCTGGTTAGGTCGACGTCAGCGGGGTAGACTCTCCATGCGGATTGGGCGACCTGGATGATGCCTTGTCGCACGGTTTGCAGGAGCAGCCAGTGTGGCTCTTTCCCAGATGGGAGTATCTTCTTCATGAACAGTGACAGCGTGTCCCTCTCGCGCGCGTCATCGTTCAAGAGGTGCTGGTAGTCGTCTGGCAGGTGCACCGCCTCTTCAACTAGTTTCTTCTTGACGCCATGGCGGCGGAACGCTTGCTCAAACTGCTGTGTGACCCGCACCTTGTACAAGCTTGAGGGCAGCCGGCCCGCTTGACCAGCCTTTCCAAGCGCGTCCAGAGGGTCCCTGTTGGCGAACACATTCTTTTGGATTTCGCGCGCAAGAAATGCGTCAAAACGTGCTTGATCATCTCGGGTCAACGCACCACTACCCAGCTGAAGCGCACTCCGAATTTCATTGGCGACCGCGTTAGCCTGATGCCGATATTGCTCAACCAATGTTGACTTCTCGATGCCCGGATCAGCCGACGTTGACAGCGCAACCGCAGCTAGAACACCGTTAGCGGTCACTGTGTCGAAATCTTTAAGGGTGCGTAGCGACGTCATGGTTCGATGATCTCAAACTCGCCTGACTTTAGGTCCTCAATGATAAATTCAAGCTCTTGGCTTGCCCGCTTCTCGCGAGGCACCGGCTTGACGCGTGCGCCCACCAGAGCGTGCGGGACAACGAAGACTAGCGGACGCCAGTCGCTCAGGTTGGAACCTCCCACCATTGCGACGATCTCATCGCGCTGCTCGTCTGTGATAGTGCCAGAATTGCGCCAACTCTCAGCTAACCCCAATAGCGATGTCTTTTGCGAGGCTACCTTGGCATCGTGATTGTCATTGCGTTGTATTGCCTGTCGGAGGTTTCGATAGATTGACGCGGGATCAGACGACGGTGGCATGGCCGAGCCTAGATCATACTTGGCCTTAGCCGTGCTATCGAAGCACGGACTGCACCAGACATAGTGGGTGTCATCCCGAAATTGCTGCTGAACACGGTATTTGAGCCACGTGTTGGTCGACCAAAGGAGTATAGGCACATCCAAAGCCTAAGTTGAAATCAAACGATTGCGAATCCAATAGCGATCTCGGTGCCGGGGTCCAACAATTCCATGCGTGCCGGAGGTGCCGGCTGGGGAAAATCGAGCGTCTTGCGCCGGCCGTTCTGGTTCTTTGCACTAGCGAAAAGTAATGGTGCCCAGGGGAGGAATTGAACCACCGACACCGTGATTTTCAGTCACGTGCTCTACCAACTGAGCTACCTGGGCAATCTGCAGCACGCTGCAGCGGCGCTCGGGGATCCGCAGTGTCCTTCCATGCGTCACCGCCAGTGCCGCGGCGAGCGGCGGTGCGGTCGAGGCTCGAAGGGGAACGCGGGTGGGTTCCGAGGGCGCCTTGGACGGCCGTGCACAGCGCCCGCAGGCTCTGGCGTTCCGGCAGTCTGCCCGTGCGTTTAACGGCAAGCCCCTGCCAAATCAAGCCCCCAGATGGCGCGACCGCTGCCGGCCGCGGGGACCGGCACGAGCGCAGGCGGCGCAGAACCCCCCTCGCAACCGTCCGGGCGGGCATGCGAGAGTGCCGCCCGCCGGCGCCCGGCTGCCGCCTCGCTGACCCGGAGCCATGATGCTAAGCCCCGATGGAGAAACACAACTTGCCCAATGTCGTGCTCGTCACCGGCAGCTCCTCCGGCCTCGGCCGGGCCTGCGCCGACCTGCTCGCGGCTGATCCCGCCAACCGCGTCTACGGGGCCAGCCGCTCCGAGCCCGACGCCCATGCCTGGACGCACCTGCCCCTCGACGTCAGCCGCGATGCCAGCGTCGCCGACGCCATTGCCGCCATCCTTGCCCGCGAGGGCCGCATCGACGCCGTGGTGCATTGCGCCGGCAGCTGCATCGCCGGTGCCGTCGAGACCGCCTCCGTCGCCGAGGCGCAGGCCCAGTTCGACGCCAACTACTTCGGTGCCGTGCGCGTCATCAAGGCCGTGCTGCCGGGCATGCGCCAGCGCCGGGCGGGGCGCATCCTGCTCGTCGGCTCCATCGCCGGCCTGATCCCGCTGCCCTTCCAGGCCCACTACAGCGCCAGCAAGTCGGCCCTCGACGGCCTGGCCGGGGCCCTGCGCTTCGAGCTCGCTCCCTACGGCATCGAGGCGACGGCCGTGCACCCCGGCGACTTCAACACCCCGTTCGGGCTGCACCGGCGCAAGGCGACGCGCCTCGACCCGGCCTCCCCCTACGCCGCGGCCTTCGACAGGGCCATGTCCCTTTACGAGGCGGCCGAGCACAACGGCGGCGATCCGGAGGCCTTTGCCCGCCGCATCGCCCGCCTGCTGGCCCGGCGGCGGCTTCCCCCCCGGGCGCTGGTCGGCCAGCCCCTGGAGCTCGCCGGCGTCTGGGCCAGGGCGCTGCTCCCCCCGCGGCTTTTTGAGCACCTGTTCCGGCTCGCCTACGGCCCCTGAAATCGGGTTACCGCGACGCCCAACGTGATGCCCGAAATCCTTAACATCTAACCTCAATTCCCTTGTGACCTAGCTGTCGCCACATTCTCCCGGCAAAGCACCCATCTGCACTGCCGAGCGGAAGAGTATGATTTCTCGGCAGAAGTACGGGGGATCAATGCTCAGAACCGTCATTACGACGGCTTGCCTCTGCGCGTCCGGCCTTGCGCTGGCCCAGGGAACCAGGCTGTCGGGCCCCGAGCTGCAGGACCTCGTCTCGGGCGCGACGGTCGAGATCAATGCCCCGCTCGGCTACAAGCTTCCCGTCCGCTACGGCGCCGACGGCCACGTGTCGGGAGAGGCAGGCGGCCTTGCGTCCTATCTCGGCGCCGCTGTCGACACCGGCAGGTGGTGGGTCAAGGGCGAGCTGCTCTGCCACAAGTGGAAGCAGTGGTTCAGCGGCGAGACCAAGTGCCTGCGCATCGCGCGCGCGGGCCGCACCATCCACTGGACGAGCCAGGAGGGGGACACCGGCACCGCCGACATCATCGCCCAGGCGCCGCCGCCGCGCATCACGGCCGCCGCTGCCGCCGCGCTCATGCCGTCCTTCTCCGTGCTGCCCGGCCGCGCCGCCCCGCCGCCGGCCGTGCCGACGCTGCCGGCGCTCACGCCGCCGCAGCCCAAGCCCGTGCGGAGCGGCGTCCTTGCCCCGGCGCCGGCCGCCGCCCCGGCCATGCCGGCCCCCGAGGCCCCGCTGCCGACCGCCGCGCCCGCGCAGCCCGAGCGCAAATCCGCAGCCGCACTGCCGGCGACGCGGCCGGCCCCGCCGCCCTCCGCGAAGGTGCCTGCCGAGCCCGCCTTCCGCGTCGTCAACATCGGCGCCGACGATGTGCTCAACATGCGCAGCGGCCCCTCCACCGAGCATGCCGTGGTGGCGACGCTGCGGGCCGACAGCCGCGGCATCTCCATCGTCGGCGACTGTCAGGCCGACTGGTGCCCGGTGCAGCACACCCTGGGCGCCGGCTGGGTCAACCGCGCGTATCTCAGGGGCGAGACCGAGATCGGCACCGCCTTTCCGCCCCAGCGCGCCGACAGCGCGCCGGAGGAGCGCAGCCTCACGGCCGTCCGCGCCCGGCTCGGCGATTCACCGGAGGCGCCGCGCTCCTGCCTGACGGCCGCCGCGCGCCGGCTGCTCGCGCGCATCGAGGAGAGGTTCGGTCCCGTGCGCACGGTCTCCACCTGCCGCGCCGGCGCCACCATCGCCGGCACCGGCCGGCCGTCGCGCCACGCGGGCGGCAATGCCATCGACTTCAACGCCGGCGCCCGCAAGGCCGAGGTCTTGCGCTGGCTCATCGCCACCCACCGCGAGGGCGGCGTCATGACCTATCCGGACATGGATCACATTCACGTCGACATCGGTCCGCATTTCGTCTCCATCGCCGGCGGCGAGCACTGGGCGACGTGGCGCGGCAATACCCCGCGCGGCCGCGCCGAGGGGTCCGAGGACGATTGAGCCCAGCCCTCCCGCGTGCCCGCAGCTATTGCGTCGTCGCCGTCGGCACAATGTGGCCGTCCCAGACGTAGTAGCCGGCGCTCCTGAGCCCCCGCAGCACCGGCTCGGGCGGCAGTGGCAGCGGCAACGGCGCGCTCACGCTGACGTCGATCTCCCGGTCGAACACCCAACCCGTGAGGCACGTGCCGGCCGGAAGGTTGCCGCCCGTGAGATCGAGCGTGATCGCGTGTCTGTCCCACGATGCCGTGCAGTGGAACAGGAAGGCCCTCTGCGCCTGCGCTTCCGTGTCCGTGTCGTGCGTGATGTCCGCCATTGCCCTGGCCTCCTGCCGTTGATGCCGGCCGTTTGCGATTGAGCGCTGCCCCGCAGGTCGGTCCACCCGCCCGCACCGGCTGCCCGCTGCCTGAACGGAACGCCAAGGGTCGGGTTTGCGTTTCTGCTCGTGACCCCCTTGCAATGGAGAGCAAAGATGGCGACGGCAACGGCGCATCCCGACCACAGCCTGATCTCGAGCGATGACGTGAACGGCACCGCCGTCTACGGGCTCGACGACAGCACCAAGATCGGCGACATCGACCACCTTCTGATCGACAAGGTCACAGGCCGCGTCACCTACGCGGTCATGTCCTTCGGCGGCTTCATGGGCCTCGGCCACAGCCACTACCCGATCCCCTGGGCGGCCCTCAAGTACGACAGCGCCCTTGGCGGCTATCGCACCGGCATCACCCAGGACCAGCTCAAGGACGCGCCCGAGTTCAGCGACGACGCCTGGCGCGATCGCGAATGGGAGACGCGCACCCACCAGTACTACGGCGTGCCGGTCTATTGGGCCTGACGCACCGGCGAAGGAACATCGCCCGTCGTGGCGTAGAGAAAGGGCAGGCCCCGCGGCCTGTCCTTTTTTCGTGAGGCAGCTCCCCCGGCGCTCCCGAGAATTCCCCAGGCTACGGAACCCCCCGGTGCGCCGCTCCGTTGATCAGGGACAGACACCGCTCGCGCGCCGGAGCCGGTCGCGATCCTGTCGCGCGTCCGAGGAACGAGAAGCGCTCTAGGAGGCGTACGCATGCATCCCCGCAAAAACGAGGACCACGTCCACGACCACGCCTTTTTCAACTACCTCGGCATTGCGTTCGCTCTGATGATCACCCTCGCCGCGACGATGAGCTTTCTGCTGCCGCCGGGCGAGGCCGGCCGCACCGACGCGAGCGAGACCGAGATCGCTGCGCGTCCTTGAACGGCTGGCTCCAACGAAAGCATTCCATGAGCAACACGCACCGCGCCGACAAGTCCGACCCGGTCACCGAGCAGGTTCGCCAGGGCACGGGCCCGCGCGAGACCGTCTCCGTGCTCCTCGTATCGCTGATGATGGCGGCCGCGGCCGGCATCGCCATCGTCGCCTATTTCTACCTGTTTCGCTGACGCCGGCGGCTAGGGCAGGAGCTCCGTCATCGGCACCTCCACCAGATAGTCGAGACCTTCGGGCCCGAAGGCGATCTGCGGCCGCCCGAGCAGTGCGATGATGCGGTGCCCGAACCCCACGCCCTCAGGACGGACCACCGGTGGCCCGCCCCGCTCGACCCAGGTGAAGCGGAACACCTCGCCGCTCTCTCCCCGCACCTGCTGCCAGGCGATTGTCACCTTGCCCTCGGCGGCGCTCAGCGCGCCGTATTTGGCCGCGTTCGTGACGAGCTCGTGCACGACCAGCGCGAACGTCTGCGCGAAGGCGTTGCTCACGATGAGGTCGCGCCCCTCGATCGCCGTGCGGCCGGGGAAGGGTGCGACCTCGGTCTCCACCAGCGCCCGCAGCGGCGCCCCTCCCCCGCCGTCGGTCACGAACTCCTGCGCCGCGGCCACGGCGTGCAGCCGGCCGATCAGCGCCTCGTGCGCCTGTGCGAGCGATGTCGAGCTTTGCAGCGTGTTGCTGGCGAGCGACTGCACCACCGCGAGCAGGTTCTTGGTGCGGTGCTGCAGCTCGCGGACGAGCAGCCTCTGCCGCGCCTCCGCCAGCTTCCGCTCCGTCACGTCGCGCGCGATCAGGATGAGGCCGATCTCCCGTCCGGTCCCGTCGCGCAGCTCGCTCGCGCGCACCTCGAGCGCGATGTCGCGCTCCCCTTCCGGGCGCCGCGCCCTGAGCTCGAATATCCCCGGCTCGAGCGTCTTCTCGGGCGCGATCTCGAGCAGATCGCTCAACGGCCGGCCCGCGAGCGTCTCCGGCGACACCCCGAGAATATCCTCGACGGCCGGATTGATGGAGACGATGCGCATGTCCGGACTGAGCACCGCGACGATGTCGCTGGCGTTCTCGAACAGCGACCGGTAGCGCTGCTCGCTGTCGGCCAGGGCTTGGGCCGCCAATTTCTCCCGGGTCGCGTCGACGACGCTGCCCACCACCCGCAGCGCCCTGCCGCTCTCGTCGTAGATCGCGACGAAGCGGTCCGTGACATGCACCCAGCGCCCGTCCTGGTGCCGGATGCGGTAGTGCGCCACGCCGCGCGGCGCCCTCTCGGAAAGCGCCGCCTCGCGCGAGGCGACGAGCCCCTCGACGTCGTCGGGGTGGACGCGCGAGAGCCACCAGCTGCGCTGCGGCTCGACCTCGTCGATCTGGCAGCCGACGATCGCCTCGACGGCCTCGCTGCGCACGACCCTGCCCGTGTCGATGTGCCAATCGTAGATCATTGCCTCGATGGCCCGTGTGGCGAGCTGGTAGCGTTCCTCGCTCTCCTTCAGCGCCCCGACCGCACGGCGCCGCTCCGTCACGTCGCGCATGCGCACGACCGCCATCCGCACCCGGCCGTCCTCATCGAGGATCGGCAGCGCGCTGTTGAGCACGTCGTAGGCTCGCCCCTGCAGCGGCTGGTGCATGCGCAGCGCCGCATCCATCACCGTCTCGCCGTTGAGCGCGCGCATCAGCGGCCGCTCCTCGAGGCTCAGCAACCGCCCCGTCTCGTCCCGCGCCTCGATGCGGGACAGCGCCTCCATGATGTCCATATCGGGAAGCGACGCGCTGTCGGCGAAGCCGAGCAGCTGCGCCATCGCATCGTTGACGAAAAGCAGCTTGCCGGAGACGTCGACGGCCGCGACGCCATCGAGCAGGGATTGCAGAACGACCCTGAGCAAGGGTTCGTCACGCGTCGTGAGCCTGTGCATCCGGCGACTATAGCCGGGCCCGGCGCGCCATCAATGCCCATGCGGGCGCCCACCCTGAGCGCCACCATGGCGGTGGCGTCGCGTCGCCGTCGGAGGCTGCGGGCAGGGCACTCAGCCCTGCAGGTCAACCTTGGCGTGCTGGTCCTGATCGGTCTGGGGCGTGCGGCCCTGGAACACCGCCTTCATCCCCTCGATCGCATAGCGGATGCCGTTCGCGCCGCTGTTGTCCCAGTACTCACCGCCGCGCGGCTCGATCTCGAGCAGGCAGAGCTGCGGGTCGTCCTTGCCGCCGGGAAACCACATCCGCCAGGCGTCCGACCACAGCTTGTCGATCATCGCCCGATCGCGGCTGATCCGCGCCGTGCCGTCGAGGCTTGCGAACTGGCTGTTGGACTGCAGCGTGAGCAGAACCTCGGGGTTGGCCTCGATCTCCTGCACCTTTGGCGACTCGATGTTCGTCGCGAGGTAGATCTCCGGCCCCGTCGAGAGTCCCGCCAGCGTCATCGGTCGCGCATGCAGGCGCCCGCCATGCCGCGTGATCAGCATGCCCGTCTTGAACTCGTTTAGAAGATCGCTGAGGTGCTTTTCCGGATCCATTGCGTGTCCACCTGCGGCTCTGGGAGTGGGTCGGCAACGCTCGGAGCCGGCAGGGGTTCCGCGATCCCGCAGGGCATTTCGGCCGGGGAACGGCCCAATGCGTGCCCGCGTTTGCGGGACATGAGCACCAGACGCGAACACAAGCTCGGCGACGATCAGAAGGCGTGGATTGCGATCGCGGTCATCGACCTGGCCGCCACCCTCGGCGTATTCGCCCTCTACCTGTGGTTTACCGCGGGCACCGGCGCCTGAGGCGTCACACCGTCACCTGGGTGCCGACCTCGACCACGCGATCCGACGGGATGCGGAAATATTGCGTGGCATCCTCGGCCCGTCCCGCGAGCCAGATGAACAGGTACTCCTGCCAGCGCGGCAGGTCCGAGTTGAGCTTCGTCTTCAGCGAGCGCCGCGACAGGAAGAACGACGTGGCGTTGGCGTCGATCACCAGGTCCTTGCGCCGGCAGTGCTCGACGATCTTCGGCACGCTCGGGCTCTCCATGAAGCCGTAGCGCGCGATCACCACCCAGAAATTGTCCGGCAGCTTCTCGATCTCGATGCGCTCGTGGCGCGGCACCCGCGGCGTCTCGAGCGTGCGGATGCTCATGATGATGTTGCGCTCGTGCAGCACGCGGTTGTGCTTGAGGTTGTGCATGAGCGAGGTCGGCGCCGCGGTCGGATCTCCGGTCAGGAACACGGCCGTCCCCGGCACCCGGAACGGCGGCTTCGCCTCGAGCTTGCGGATCAGCCAGTCGAGCTCCGCCTCGTTCTTGCGCGTGGCGCGGGCGAGGCTCTGCGAGCCCTTCACCCAGGTCAGCATCATCACCGTGATCACCAGCGCGATCACCAGCGGCAGCCAGCCGCCGTCGAGGATCTTGAGCGTATTGGCGGTGAGGAACGCCTGCTCCAGTTGCAGCAGCGGCACGATCAGCAGCACCGTCTTCCACACCGGCCAGTTCCAGTAGCGCCAGATGACGAAGAACGCGATCAGGCTGTCGATCACCATGGTCGCCGTCACGGCCATGCCGTAGGTGGAGGCGAGGTGGCTCGAGCTGCGGAAGGTGAGCGTCACCAGGATCACGCCGAGGCACAGCACCAGGTTGACGCGCGGCAGGAAGATCTGCCCCAGCACGCTCTCGGAGGTGTGCCGGATCGTGAGCCGCGGCAGCAGGCCGAGCTGGATCGCCTGCCGCGTGAACGAGTAGGCCCCCGTGATCACCGCCTGGCTCGTGATCACCGTCGCCATGGTGGCCAGCACCACCATCGGGATCAGCGCCCACGAGGGATAGAGGCGGTAGAACGGGTTCTCGACCGCGTCCGGCTGCGACAGCAGCAGCGCGCCCTGGCCGAAGTAGTTGAGGATCAGCGCCGGCTGCACCAGCGACAGCCAGGCGATCTGGATCGGCCTGCGGCCGAAGTGGCCGAGATCCGCATACAGCGCCTCGGCGCCGGTGGCGGCGAGGAAGACGAAGCCCATCACCAGGAGGCCGACGATCCCGTGCGTGAATACGAACTGCACCCCGAGCAGCGGGTTGATCGCCTGGAACACGCGGTAGTCGTCGATGATGTGCACGAGCCCGCCGATCGCGAGCGCGGCGAACCACACCAGCATGATCGGCCCGAAGTACTGCGCCACCTTCGCCGTTCCCCGCGACTGGAACGCGAACAGCAGCACGATGATGGCGAGCGTCACGGGAATGATCGCCTGCTCCAGGTGCGGCGTCACGAACTTGAGGCCTTCGACCGCCGACAGCACCGAGATGGCCGGCGTCAGCACCGCATCGCCGTAGAAGAATGCCGCGCCGACGATGCCGAGCAGCATGATCAGCGGCGCGCTGCGCTTGGCGACCGACTGCGCCAGCGCCATCAGCGCGAAGGTGCCGCCCTCGCCCTTGTTGTCGGCGTTGAGCAGCACCAGCACGTATTTGAGCGTGACGATGAGCAGCATCGTCCACAAGGTGAGGGAGAGGATGCCGAGCACGGCCTCCTCGTTGCCGACGCCGCTCTTGTGCGCCGTCGCCATCGCCTCCCTCAGGGCGTAGAGGGGGCTTGTGCCGATGTCGCCGAACACGACACCCATGGCGCCGAGCGCCAGCGCCCACAGGTGTTTCTCGGTTGGGTCTGCTTCCGACCCCGAGGGGGCGGCGAGTGTCTGGGCCATGGCTACGCTAGGGGTTCCGATGGGGCGCACGTGGGCTTCACAGACATCACCTCGTGGCTCGCTTCGCCAAAGCGTCCGGCAACCGATGCGCCCCGGCCCGCGCACTAGAGCAGCACGCGCCCGCAACCAGGACGCGGCGTTGCCGGGACAATCATCACGCAGTCCGCGTCGCAACGTTCACCGGGGCAGTGGGCGCGGCTTATACACCTGCACCGACACGCATTAAAGGGCTTTGCCGGGCGAGAGTTCCGGGGGCGCCAACGCCGCGTCGGTCAGGCCACGGCATTTGCCGCCGCAGCGCCCATGAACTCCATAGTTATCAATGGCTAAGCAGGCGATGCCGGAACGTCGGCAAAGGCGGCTCAGAGCTCCTGCCCGCCCCCCTTCAGCGCCTCGATCCGCTTCCGCGCGATCGTGTGGCTGACCACGTCGGATACGGATGCGGGCTTCTGGTCGACGACGGACTTGTAGACCGCAATGGCGTCGTCCTTGCGGCCCATGGCCTCCAGCGTCTGCGCCCGCCCCACCAGATAGCTCATTGACTTGGGATTGATCGCGAGCGCGGCGGCGAAATCCACGAGCGCCTTGTCGTACTCCTTGCGGCTGGCGTAGGCGCGCGCCCGCGTGGCCAGCGCATACGCGTTCTTCGGCTGGATCTTGAGCGACTTGTCGAGATCGGCAAGTGCCCGCCCGGCATCCCGCTTGGCCAGCCAGGCGCTGCCGCGAAAGGTATATCCGTCCGCCGATTTCGGATTGAGGCTGAGTGCCTTGTCGAGCTGCGCGATGGCGCGGTCAGGCTCGCCCCGGAGTAGGAAGGTAAAGCCGCGGTAGGCGTAGGCGAGCGCGATTTTGGGCTCGAGCGCGACCGCCTTGTCGAGGTCGGAGATGCTGTTGTCGAAGCGCCCCTTCAGCGCCAGCCCGAAGCCGCGCCCGGCGTACGCCAGGTAGCTCTTCGGGTTCTCCATGAGCGCCCGGTCGAACTCGGCCAGCGCGGGATCGATCTGTCCCTTGGCCAGCAGCTCGAACGCGGTCTTGATGTTGCGCGTGACACCGCTCGGCACCCCCTTGCCGGACGCGCCCGGATCGGACGCGGCAGGTGCGGATTTGTCCGACCCTGCCGCCTTCTTGTCCTCGGAGGATCGCTTGCGCGCCGGCTTCTCGGCCGGCGTGTCCCATGGCAACACCGACTGCGCCGGGTGCACCAAGCCGCTGCGCGGGTGCGCCTCGGGCACCGCCGGAATGCCGGCCCCCAGCGCTGCCGTCGAGCCAAGCACTGCGAGCACGAGGCCAGCGGGAACGACATTGCACCGACGCATGCAAAATCCCTCAAACCATTGGATAGCATCGACGAATTGATACTGGCCGGCGCAAGGACGAGCCCGAGGGCAGCCGCCGCTCCAAGGCTCAACGGGACCCAGATTGCCTCAGGTGAAGGCTGCCCGTCAAAGCACAAGCTCGCCCTGGCGCGCGCGATTGCGCGCGGCGGTGGGGAGAACGGGCCACGGGGGGAGCCGGGAAGCGCGCAGGCCCAGGCTCGCAGCCCCGCGCGTCAGCCCATGGCCTCGAGCTCGTCGATCATGCCGGCGATCACGGTCAGGCCCTTCTGCCAGAACTCGGGCTTGGAGGCGTCGAGGCCGAACGGCGCCAGCAGCTCCGAGTGATGCTTCGAGCCGCCGGCCTTCAGCATCTCGAAGTACTTCTGCACGAAGCCCGGGTGCGCCTCCTGATAGAGGCCGTAGAGCGAGTTCACCAGGCAGTCCCCGAACGCGTAGGCGTAGACGTAGAACGGCGAATGGATGAAGTGCGGAATGTAGGCCCAGAAGTTGTCGTAGCCGTCCTTGATGTCGATCGCCGGCCCCAGGCTCTCGCCCTGCACCTCGAGCCAGATCTGCCCCAGCCGCTGCGCGGTGAGCTCGCCTGCACGCCGCTCCTCGTGCACCCGCCGCTCGAACGAGTAGAACGCGATCTGGCGCACGACCGTGTTGATCATGTCCTCCACCTTCTGCGCCATCATCGCCTTGCGCTCGCGCGCATCGCGCGCCTGCGCGAGCAGCGCCTTGAAGGTCAGCATCTCGCCGAACACGGATGCGGTCTCCGCGAGCGTCAGCGGCGTCGGCGCCAGCAGCGGCCCTTGCGGCGCCGCCAGCACCTGGTGCACGCCGTGGCCGAGCTCGTGCGCGAGCGTCATCACGTCGCGCGCGTTGCCCTGGTAGTTGAGCAGGATGTAGGGGTGCACCGAGGGCACCGTCGGATGCGAGAAGGCGCCCGGCGCCTTGCCCTCGCGCACTGGCGCGTCGATCCAGCCGCCGTCGAAGAAGCGTTTCGCGATCGCCGCCATCTCCGGCGCAAAGCCGCTGTAGGCGGTGAGCACGACGCTCTGCGCCTCCGGCCACGTCACTTTCCGTTCGGGCTTCTCCGGCAGCGGTGCGTTGCGGTCCCAGAACGGCATCACCTCCTTGCCGAGCCAGCGCGCCTTCATCCTGTAGTAGCGGTGCGAGATGCGCGGATACGCCTCCCGTACGGCCGCGACGAGCGCGTCGACCACCTCCGGCTCGACGCGGTTGGCAAGATGCCGGCTGTCGGCCACGTCCTTGAAGCCGCGCCAGCGGTCGGAGATCTCCTTGTCCTTGGCCAGCGTGTTGGTGATCAGCGTGAACAGGCGCACGTTGTCGGTCAGCACCTTGCCGATCGCCTTGCCGGCGGCGGCCCGGCGGATGCCGTCGGGATGCGTGAGCAGGTTCAGCGTCGGCTCCAGGGCGAGCGGCTCGCCCTCTCCCTCCACCTCGAAGCGCAGCGCCGTCATGGTCTCGTTGAACAGCCGGTTCCAGGAGCCCCGCGAGGTGACGGACTTCTCGTGGAACACCCGCTCGAGCTGCTCCTCGAGCTGGTAGGGCTTCTCCTTGCGCAGGTCCTCGAGCCAGGGCTTGTAGTGCGCGAGCGCCGGCGTCTGCAGCGCCTCGGCGAGATCCTTGTCCTCGATCCGATTGAGCTCCAGCTCGAAGAAGATCAGGTCGGTGGTGATGCCCGTGATCTTCTCCTGGATGTCGCCGTAGAACTTGGCGTTGTCGCCGTTGGCGGTATCCGACGAGTAGAGCAGGCCCGCGTACGAGCCGAGCTTGCCGATGACGTCGGACAGCCGCTCGTAGGCGGCGATCGCCTTGGCTAGCGCGGGCCCGTCCTTGGCCAGCCCTGCGATCTTGCCCTGGTAGGCGTCCTTGATCGCCCTGGCCTCGCGCGCCGCCGTGTCGATGTCGCGCTGCACCTCGGCCGAGTTGGGCCCGGGGTAGAGGTCCGCCAGGTTCCACACCGGCATGGCGCCGAGGTCCTGGGCCGGCGCCGCCCCCGCCGCGCCGCTCGCCGCCCTGACGCCTGCGTCCTCAGCACGTTCGCTCATGTCCATTCCTCGCCAGATTTGAGGCAGCCCGATGCCGGCTGCACGCAACTAGGGCCCGCCGGGCCCTCCTTATGCACAACGCCGTTCCCGACGGCAAATGCCCGCTGGCGTCGACCCGACGACGGTCAGCGGCCGATCGCCGCCGGCCGCCAGGCGCGACGTACAACAAATAAGTCTCTCGGCAGCGCGTTTTGAAACTTTGCGTTTACCCCTCTGGGGCACTCTCCTTACCAGAAGGTTCCCTTAGCGTGGTCTCCCGCCGCTTTGCGTCAATGGCACGGAGACCTGCGTAACGTTCGAGTTGTGTCCTATGCCCAAGCTCGTCCTTGTCGTCGACGATGATCCTGCCCAGCGCCGCATTCTCGAAGAGACCATCCGACGGTTCGGATACGAGACCAAGACCGCCCAGGGCGGCGAGCAGGCCCTGAGCATTCTCGAAGGTCCCGACAGCGCCGCCATCGCGCTCGTGCTGCTCGACCTGGTGATGCCGGGCATCGGCGGCCTCGAGGTCCTCTCGCGCATCGCCCGCAAATCCGGCATGCCGCCCGTCATTGTACAGACGGCCAACGGCTCCATCGACGCGGCCATCAACGCCATGCGGGCCGGCGCCATGGACTTCGTCGTCAAGCCCACCTCGCCGGAGCGGCTCGAGGCCTCGATCAAGAGCGCGCTCAAGATCGACGCGCTCGAGGACGAGATCACGCGCCTGCGCAAGAAGGCCGACGGCGAGCTGTCGTTCTCCGACCTCATCGTCCGCGGCGGCGCCATGCAGCGGGTGATCGCGCTCGGCCACCGCGCGGCGGCCTCCAACATTCCCGTCCTCATCGAGGGCGAGAGCGGCGTCGGCAAGGAGCTGATCGCCCGCGCCATCCAGGGCGAGAGCGAGCGCCGCGCCAAGCCGTTCGTCACCGTCAACTGCGGCGCCATCCCCGAGAACCTCGTCGAGAGCATCCTGTTCGGCCACGAGCGCGGCGCCTTTACCGGCGCCGTCGACAAGCGCATCGGCAAGTTCCAGGAGGCCGACGGCGGCACCCTGTTCCTCGACGAGGTGGGCGAGCTGCCGCTCGAGGCGCAGGTGAAGCTCTTGCGCGCGCTGCAGGAGGGCGAGATCGACCCCGTCGGCGCCAAGAAGCCGGTGCAGGTGAACTTCCGCCTGATCTCGGCCACCAACCGCGACATGATCCAGCTCGTCAAGGACGGCAAGTTCCGCGAGGATCTCTACTACCGCCTCAACGTCTTCCCCATCCACGTGCCGCCCCTGCGCGAGCGGCTCGATGACGTGCCCGAGCTGGCGCTGCACTTCCTCGCCCGCTTTGCCGCCGAGGAGGGTCGCCGCGTCAACGCCATCAGCGCCGACGCCCTGCGCCTGCTCACGAGCTACTCCTGGCCCGGCAACGTGCGCCAGCTCGAGAACGCGGTGTTCCGCGCCGTGGTGCTGGCCGACGGGCCCGAGCTCGGCATCGCCGAGTTCCCGCAGATCGCCGTCCACGTCGACGGCTTCAAGCCGGAGATCCCGGACGCCCCGGCTCCCGTGTCCGAGCGTCCCGTGATCAAGGGCCCCGTCGTTCTCGGCGCCGACAACGTCGTGCCCCGCACCATGGTCATGGCCGCCGGCTCCGGCAGCGCGCTCGGCATCCCGGCCGTCAGCGACAACGGCGAGATCCGCTCGCTCGAGGCCATGGAGGCCGACATGATCCGCCTGGCGCTCGGCCGCTACCGCGGGCACATGACGGAGGTGGCCAAGCGCCTCGGCATCGGCCGCTCGACGCTCTATCGCAAGATGCGCGAGTTCGGCCTCGAGGAGGGCATGGTGACCTGAGGCCCCGCCGCCGGGCCGCGTGGCCGGCGGCGACCGGGCGCCGGCCGGCGCGGAATGCCTTGGCACGGCCCTCGAGCTGGGCTACGGGGGCTGTCTGGGAACCGCCTCTGGAGCCTCAGCTCATGCCAATTGGCCTTCGCCTGTCGCGCGCCGCCCTGTTGCTTGCCCTTGCCTGCGCCCCGGCACCCGCCCTGTTCGCCCAGGATTCCAAGCCCGTAGCGGACGTTCCGGCCGAGCCTCCGCCTGCAGCCCCCGCGGCGCAGGAGACCGAGGCGGCGACCACCCTGGCCTTGGTCCCCACCACGCCGTTTGCCCAGGCGCTCTCCGAGCGGCTGACCCGGCAGGACGGCAAGCTGAGCCCCCGCCAGCGCGAGGACCGCACGGCCCTGGCGACCTTCTATGCCGCGCGCCGGCACGCCCCGGTCTGGACCGGCGAGGCGGGGCTGACGCCCGCCGCCGACGCGCTCCTCGCCGAGTTTGCCCGCGCCGACGAGTGGGGGCTCGACGCCGCGGCCTTCAAGCCCCGCTCGGCGCCGGCGCGCGCCGCCTTCGCCTCCCCGGCCGATCAGGCTGCCGCCGAGTTCGAGCTCTCCGAGCTCGTCCTCAAGTATGCGCGCCACGCGCACGGCGGCCGCGCCGAGCCGACCTCGCTGAGCCGCTTCATCGACCGCCAGCTCACCTTCGTCGACCCTGCTCGCGTGCTTGGCGAGATCAGCGTGGCGGAGGCGCCCGACGCCTACCTGCGCAAGCTGCATCCCCAACATCCCCAGTTCGAGATGCTGCGGGAGAGGTATCTGGCCCTGAAGCGCGGCGACAAGCTGGCGTTGACGCCGCCCACGCCCGTGAAGGTGGAGCGCCCGCCCGCTGCGAAGGGAGCCGCAAAGCCGGAAGCCAAGGTCGAGCCACCCAAGGCCGAGAAGGCATCCGTCAAGAAGCTCCTGGTCAACATGGAGCAGTGGCGCTGGATGCCGGACGATCTCGGCGACACCTACATCTGGGTCAACGTGCCGGAGTTCACCCTGCGCGTCGTCAAGGACGGCAAGGTCGTCCACACCGAGCGCGCCATCGTCGGCAAGATCGACAAGCAGACGCCGATCTTCTCGGAGGCCATGGCGCAGGTGATCTTCAACCCGACCTGGGGCGTGCCGGACTCGATCAAGAAGAACGAGATCCTGCCCAATCTCGCCAAGGGCCGCACGCGCATCCTGGCCCGCAACAACTTGAAGCTGGTGCAGAACGGCAGGGAGGTCGACCCCGAGAGCGTCGACTGGTCGACCGCCGACATCCGCCGCTACAGCGTCATCCAGCCATCGGGCGGCGAGAACGTGCTGGGGGTGGTCAAGTTCCGCTTCCCCAACAAGCACGACGTGTACATGCACGACACGCCGACCAAGAAGCTGTTCAACGCCACCGAGCGCGCCTTCAGCCACGGCTGCATCCGCGTGCGCGAGCCGGACAAGTTCGCCGAGCTGATCCTGTCCGTGGACCAGGGCTGGACGGCCGCCCGCGTCGCCGCCGCCATCAAGAGCGGCCAGGAGAACCAGACCATCAATCTCAAGCGCAAGATCCCGGTCCACCTCACCTACTTCACCGCGAGCGTCAGCGACGACGGAAAGCTGAGGCTGTTCAATGACGTATACGGCCACGAGCACCGCATCGCCATGGGCCTTGAGGGCAAGGCCCATCTGCTGCCGAAGGAGAAGGACCCCGGCCCCATCGAGGTCGGCCCCGTCGGCTCGCTCGCCGAATCCAACAAGCCGCCCGCCATCGGTCCCAAGGAGGAATGGGCGCGCAAGGCTTTGGGCTACAACTAGCAGCAGGCGCGAGGGGAGCCGATCCTGGCGGCTCGCGCGCCGCCAAGGCGCGCCTGCGGCCCCAGGGAATGCGCGGCCCGTGTGCCTCGTTGTCGCCTCAGTACGGGCGTAGCCTTTGATTCTGTTCAGGTTCGGCATATTCGGCATAAACGGGGTTTGCTTAACCGTTCCTGAGCACAATGGGGTCGCACACGCTTCGATCGCCTCGCGGGACCAGCGCGCACCTGATGCGCCCTGATCTCCGTCGCGGCGCCACGAGGCCGGCCGGGGTCGCACCCGGCCCGCGCGAGCGAGGAAGGGACGAGGGATCTTGCAATCGATCTTCAGGTCGGCGGCGTTGAGCCTGGCCAGTCTCGCTCTGGCTGCGGCTCTGATCGCGGCCGCCACCGCCTCGCGCGCCACCGCGGCCGGCCCGCGCGACCGCACCATCTCCTTCTTCACCGTCAATGCCAAGGAGAGCCTGACCGTCCAGTACATGCGGGACGGCAAGCGCATCCCCGAGGCGATGGAGAAGATCAACTGGATCCTGCGCGACTGGCGCCGCGACGAGAAGACCACCATGGATCCGGACCTGATCGATCTGGTCTGGGAGATCCACCATGAGCTCGGCTCCAAGGAGCCGATCCACGTCATCTCCGCCTATCGTTCCCGCGCCACCAACGACATGCTGCGCCGGACCATCGGCGGCCAGGCCAGCGAGAGCCGCCACATCCAGGGCAAGGCCATGGATGTCATGTTCCCCGACGTGCCCTTGAAGCGCCTGCGCTATGCCGGCCTCGTGCACGAGCGCGGCGGCGTCGGCTACTACCCGACCTCCCACATTCCCTTCGTGCACATCGACGTCGACCGTGTGCGCGCCTGGCCGCGGGCGACGCGGCAGGAGCTGGCGCTGTTGTTCCCCTCCGGACGCACCCAGCATCTGCCCGCCGACGGCAGCCCCATCACGCCGGCCGACGTGCGCGTGGCCATGGGCAACCGCGAGCTCGCCGCCGAGATGTCCGAGTTCCACCGGCTGATCAAGGCCGAGAAGCCGCCCGTCCAGTACGCCTCCCTGATGCCCTCCCTGCCGCAGCTTCCGCGCCTGCTGAGCGCCCCGGCGCCGGCCGCGCGGCCCAATGGCGCCATGGGCCTCGGCACCCGCCCGAGCGACCAGGACCGGGCGCGGCTTGCGGCACTGGCCTCCGACGCCGCCCCTGCGGCGGCGCCCCCGCGCCTCGTCGCCTCGCCTCGGCCGGCCGAGCGCAATGTCGTGCAGGAGGCGTCCCTGCGCGTGCCGACGCCCGTCCCGGCTCCGCGCGCCGCGGCGCGTGCCGGCGTCGTGCTGCCGCCGGCGCCCGTGTTCGTCGCCCAGCCCGCCTTCGACGACGAGCATTTCGAGGAGCTGTCGTTCAACGTCTTCCCGGCGGCCCCTCTGCTGACGCCGACCTCCTCGCGCGACGACCCCGTGCTCGTGCGCCTCGTGCATCCCTTCGCGCAGGAGCTCAACGGCGAGATGAGCATCGCAAGCTTCATCGAGGGCGAGGCCGAGGCCGCCCAGAACCTGAGTGCGCTGCCCAACCGCCGCGTCGCCTCCCGCGCCCGCTGACGTGCACGGCCTGCGCCCTTGGCCGGACGCCGAACGCCGAACGCGAGGCGCCATCGCCCCTCTCGCAACGCGCCGAAACTCCCTTGCCGCTGCCGTGGGGGACGCTGTCGGCCGCGCCGCGCTATGATCGCGACGGCGAAATCGAACAGCGGACCCCTGCCATGCTTCTGGACAAGACCGAGCGCGTGCGCGTGCTCGAGGCCCAGCTCCTGCGCTTCATGGAGGAGCACATCTATCCGAGCGAGGCGCGCTTCTACCGGGAGAGCGAGGACCTGGGCCCCTGGCAGGTCCAGCCCGTCGTCGAGGAGCTGAAGCCGAAGGCGCGCGCCGCGGGGCTGTGGAACCTGTTCCATCCCGACCCGGCCTACGGCGCCGGCCTGTCCAACCTCGAGTACGCGCCGCTCTGCGAGATCATGGGCAGATCGCACCTGGCGCCCGAGGTCTTCAATTGCTCTGCGCCCGATACCGGCAACATGGAGGTGCTGTCGCGCTACGGGACCCCGGAGCAGCGGGAGACCTGGCTGAAGCCGCTGCTGGCGGGCGAGATCCGCTCCTCCTTCGCCATGACCGAGCCGGCGGTCGCCTCGAGCGACGCCACCAACATCGAGAGCCACATCCGCCGCGATGGCGACACCTACGTCATCAACGGCCGCAAGTGGTACACGACGGGCGCCACCGATCCGCGCTGCCGCATCATCATCTTCATGGGCAAGACCGATCCCGGCAATCCGGATCGCTACCGGCAGCAGTCGATGATCCTGGTGCCCAAGGATACGCCCGGCGTCGAGGTGGTGCGCTCCCTGCCGGTGTTCGGATTCTACGGCGTTCCGGACCGCGCCTCCGAGGTCGTCTTCAAGGACGTCAGGGTACCGGCCTCGAGCATGCTGCTGGGCGAGGGGCGCGGCTTCGAGATCGCGCAGGGTCGCCTCGGACCGGGCCGCATCCACCATTGCATGCGACTCATCGGGCTTGCCGAGCGCACGCTTGCCCGGATGTGCCTGCGCGCCCAGCAGCGCGTCGCCTTCGGCCGGCCCATCGCCGACCACTCGGTGACGCGCGAGCGGATTGCCGAGGCGCGCATCATGATCGAGCAGTCGCGGCTGCTCACCCTCAAGGCCGCCCACATGATGGACACCGTTGGCAACAAGGCCGCCCGGGCCGAGATCGCGATGATCAAGATCGCGGTGCCGAGCATGGCCTGCCAGGTGATCGACTGGGCCATCCAGGCGTTCGGCGGCGGCGGCACCAGCAACGACTTCGGGCTGGCGGCGGCCTACGCCACTGCCCGGCTGCTGCGCCTGGCCGACGGCCCCGACGAGGTGCACCGCGACCAGCTCGCGCGCCTGGAGCTGAAGAAGGTGGGCACCCAGTCGGGCGGCGGCGTTGCGGGCTGGGCCGCGGCCGTCAGCGACAAGGCCCTCGGCGGCCGGTGAACGGATCTGCGAACGCACGCGCTCTGGCCCGCCATGCCGTCTCAGCGGGGCTTCTGAAGCTCGTCGAAGATCTGGGCGAACTCGATGCTGCCGGCCTTCCTGAGGTTGCCCTCCATGCGGCTCTCGAGCGCCGCCATCAGCTCAGCCGCCGTGCGCTCGCGCACGATGCCGTTGCGGTAGTAGCCCCCCTGGCTGAAGAAGTTCGCCGTGGGCATGGCTTGCGCCAGCGGCGTCATCATCTCGAGGCCGGTGCGCGGGCCGGCGAGGTTCATCAATTCGAGCTCCGCGCCCGACAGGCTAGCCCGGCCGGCGCGCTCGGCGTCGTCCTTGAGACCCTTGAGCTTCAGCACCTGCAGCCAGGGGCCGACGTCGGCGTCGAGATTGAGGGCGTGGATGCCGAGGCCCGCCGCGGTGCCGCCGAAGCGCACGTGGGCGTACCACTCGTTGGGGATGGAGCGGGCGGCGCGCAGCATCTTGCGCAGCACCGCGGCCTTGGCGCGCAGGTCCCTGGCGCGCTCGGGCGCGACGCTGGTGGCGGCGGCAAGCGCCTGCAGGCGGGAGATGAAGTCGTCGCCGTGCCGCACGAGCTCGCTCGTCGAGTTGGCGTGCAGAAGCTGGGCGTAGCCGAGCGCGGAGGAGATCGGCTTGCCGGTGCGCGTCAGCGGGTTGATGCCCGACTGCATGTCGTAGGTGCCGAGCCCCCCGGTCTCGAGCGCGTAGACCCGGACCACCTGATCCTTGCTCAGGCCGAGGCGCAGGGCCTCGCGGGCGTAGCTGCGCTTGAACTCGGCCTCGGTCGTGGGTGTCGGCACGAAGCCGTACTGCTCGCGGGCGTGGGCCAGAATGTCGGCGACGGTCGGCAGCGGCGGCGGCTCGCTGGAGGGCAGCGGCGTCTTCAGCGCGGCAATGATCCTCTGGATGTCGGCGGGAAGCTCGGGGCCGGCGTACTTGGGCGGCTGCTCGGCGACGTAGTCCTGCGCCGCGAACGGCTGGCCGGCGCGATACTTGTTGCGGCGGACCTCGCGCTTGGCGTCGACGCTCGCCCAGTAGGACTTGAGGCCCAAGTCGAATTGGCCGCGGGCGCGGGTGTAGGCGGCGTAGGTCTTGCGCTGCTCCGGCGAGAGCTTGGCGTTGAGCTCGCGCACCGCGTCCTGCCCGGCCGTCTCCTGCGCGCTGGCGGGCGGCCGGTCGCCGAGGCCCAGTCCAAGCCCCGTGGCGGCGAGCGCCAGCGCGATCAAAAGAGCCTTCACGACCGGTGTCCTCGTCTCTGCAGCCGGGCTCGTTCCCGCATCCGCGCCTGTCGGCCGACCGGCCGTGCGCCCGCGACGGCATCTGCGGTTCCGACGGGCACCAGCCATACCATACGACTTGCGTGCTGCTTCGCTCGCGATTGCAGCCTCCAGACCCGGCACCGGCCGGCCAGCGCACCCGCGCTCTGCCGGCGCAGGCTCGCGTCGAGCGTTATGCGATTCGAGTGTCGCGCGCTGCCGCCTCCTGCACCCCGTCTGTGGCGGGGCGGCGGCAGCGCCTATAGTCGTCACGAAACATGCACATGAGATGAACGGGGAGGACGGCATGGCAGAGGCGGCCGAGCACGAGCCGATCAAGGCCTATTGGCAGCCCGGATGCACGAGCTGCCTGAGAATGAAGGAGTTCCTGACCCGGCACGGGGTGCCGTTCCAGTCCATAAACGTGCTGGAGGACGCGGACGGCCTGGCCGAGCTGGCGCGCCTCGGCGTACGCTCGGTGCCGATCGTGCAGAAGGGGACGGACTGGGCCAACGGGCAGGTGCTCAGGGACGTGGCGCGCGTCGCCGGCATCGCCTGGGGCGGGGTCGCGATGCTCCCCGTTCCCGAGCTGTACGGGCGGCTGGTGGCGATCCAGACCGCGGGGGCGCGGCTGTTCGCGCAGATCCCGGAGGACCGCGTCGGGGAGCAGCTGCCCAACCGGCCGCGCAGCTATGCCGAGCTCGCCTACCACATCTTCAACATCGCCGACGCCTGGCTCGAGCACGAGGTGCAGGGGCAGCGGCTGGAGGAGGGCGCCTACAATCGCGTGCCGGCAGCCGGCGAGGGCAGCAAGGGCCACGTGCTCGCCTACGGCGCGCGGGTGCTGGCTGAGCTCGAGGCGTGGTGGGCGCAGGCGGGACGAGCCACGGACTACGGGCGCCAGGCCGACGTCTACTACGGGCAGGTGAGCCTGCACGAGTACCTGGAGCGCACCACCTGGCACAGCGGCCAGCACGTGCGGCAGCTTGCGATGGTGCTGGGCAACCTCGGCATCGCGCCCGATGGCGCACCGGGCCGCGAGGTGTTCGACGGGCTGCCGATGCCGGAGGGGGTGTGGGACGCGGAGGGGTAGGGCGGAACTGGCTCACTGGTCCCAACCGCCTCCGTCGAGAGGGCACACGCCACATCCTTGCGTGGCTGTCCTTGCCTGGGGTGGCAAGCGTCCTCACCATCGCATTCTCATGCTTGCGAGCGCAGGCGCCCACGCACGTTCCCAGCGGAGCATGCATTTTCGAAGGAGTCGCTCGGACAGCCGTGCATCCGTCCCGGTCCTCCTGAGAATCGCTGGATGCTCCGGCTCATTTGTTGGAGGCAGTCACCCCGGGGGAGAGGCGGCACTGATCGCGCTGTCGGCCTCCACACTGCGCCCGCGAGCATGTATGCTTGGTTGACATTGCCTCGGTTGGCGGAGGGCCATGCATGTTCCGTCCTCGGTTGCCCAAACTGGATCTTGTGTTGCTCCTCCTCGCAGCAAGCGTGATGGGCCTCACTCTCGGCGGCTGGAGCGCCCAAGCGCAGCCGGCCGATATCGCCGCTATGCGCGCACAGATGGATCGCGCGGTTGCAGCGCGGGAGCTGGTGCAGGCCGAGGCGTGGGCGAAACGCATCCTCGACGCCTACATTGCCCAGAACGGTCACGAAGGCTTCCAGGTCGGCGCGTCCTACTACAACTGGGCCAACCAGCTGCAGGGCCTTGGGCGCCACCGGGAGGCTGCCGAGGCATTCCGGCGCAGCATCGCGCTGATGGAGAGAAGCAACGGGCCGAACGATATCTGGGTCGGTCGGGCCTGGGGCAACTTGGGATTGTCGCTGGGCAAGATCGAAGACTTCAAGGGCTGCATCGCGGCCCATCAGAGGGCGCTGGCGATCTACAAGCTGACGCTGCCGCCGGTTCATGTCAGCGTCGCGAATACCCTGAACAATCTTGCGAACGCCTACAACGCACAGGCCCAGTACGACCAGGCCTTCCAGCTGTGGGAGCGCGCGCTCGAGATCTACCAGCAGGTCGAAGGTCCAGCGAGCGCGAACGTCGGGCGAATGATCAACAACATGGGCAGCGCCTACTACTTCCAGTACCGCTTCGAGGACGCGCTGCCGCTGCTCACACGGGCGCTCGCCATCTACGAGAAATCCCTCAATCCGCAGCATCATGACATTGCGCAGGTCTTGTACGGGATCGCGACGATCAACTTCCACACCGGGCGCGAGGCGCTGGGCAGGCAGCAATTGCGGCGCGCCATGACCATCTGGGAGCGTGCCGGCGGAACCGAGAACCCCGACTACCTGCAGGCGATGGTGCTCCTCGCCATGGGCGAGGACCCAGGCAAGCTGCACAGCAGCATCGAGCGCATGGCGGCGGTGTTCGACCGGGCGCTGGGCCCGAACTCGCCGACGCTTGCCCATGCGCTCAACGGCATCGGCATTCAATTGCGGACCGCCAAGCGCCCGAAGGAAGCGCTGGATGCAAGCACGCGCGCGCTGCAGATCTACGAGCAGGCCCACGGGTCCGACTCGATCCACCTCGTGCGGCCGCTATGGAACATCGTCGAGGCGCTGCTTGCGGACGGCCGCTCGGGCGAAGCGCTGACGTCCGCGCGACGGGCTGCCAGGATCCTGGCGACCGTCTCCGATCGCGGCACGGAGCCGGACCTCGCCAACCCCAGCAACTCCATCTTTGGCGCATACTCCGCGCTGACCCAGGCAACCTGGGCGGTTGCGGAACGCCTGCCCTCGCAGCGCAGCGGACTGGCGGACGAGGCGTTCGCCGCCAGCCAGAGGCTGGTGTCCAGCGCAGCCGGGGCCGCGCTGACGCAGATGTCGCAGCGCCTCGGCGCAGGCAACTCCGCGACGGCGCGGCTCGTGCGCGCCCAGCAGGATGGGCTGCAGAAGCGCCGGGAACTTGAGCAAGCGCTCAACCGTGAGCGCGCCAAGGCGCCCGCCGAGCGCAATGTCTCGGAGGAAGGCCGGCTTCGTCGCGAACTCGCCGAGGCCGACAGCAGGCTCACTTCGCTCGCCACGCGGCTCGCCGGCGAGGCGCCGGGGCTGTCCGAGCTCGCCAGCCCCAAGCCTCTCGCGTTCGCGGACGTGCAGGGGTTGCTCGGAGCGGACGAGGCGCTGGTCTTCTTCATGCTCGAAACCACCAGCGACGAGCGCAACAGCTTCGTCTGGGCGCTGACGCGGGAGGGATATGCGTGGAGCCGGCTCGCCGTCACGGGAGCCGAATGGCCGGACCGCGTGGCAAAATTCAGGGCCGGCCTCGACGTCGACATGCTGGCGGCGAACGACGTGCTCGAGCAGCTGGGCAAGAAGCGGATCCTGTTCGACGCAGGCTACGCGCACCAGCTCTATGGTGAGCTGTTGGGCTCCGTCGAAAGCCTGATCAAGTCCAAACGTCAACTGCTGGTCGTTGCCTCCGGCTCACTGACGGCGCTGCCTTTCCACCTGCTTGTCGCGGCCAAGCCGGCCAGTGCGCCGAGCCTGGAGACCATCGCGGCCTATCGCGACGTGGCTTGGCTCATGCGGTCGCACACAGTCACGGTGCTTCCTTCCGTCGGCAGCCTCAAGGTGCTGCGCGGCGTGGCCAACGCCAACCGCGGCAGCAGGCCGATGATCGGCTTCGGCGATCCCGTGTTCGGCGCAGAGCAGGTCGGCGCCGAGCGCAAGGCCCGGCGCAAAACGGCGAAGTCCGGCGCCATGGCAACCCGCTCGTACGGCGACTACTGGAAGGGCGCGCAGATCGATCGCAGCAAGCTGCTGCTGACGCAGCTTCCGGATACGGCCGACGAACTGCGCGCCGTGGGCAAGCGGCTGGGCGCGCCTGACAGCGACATCCATCTGGGGCGCAACGCTAGCGAGAGCGCGGTCAAGCGCCTGGCACTTGCCGACTACCGCATCGTCTATTTCGCTACGCACGGCTTGGTGGCGGGCGACATCAAGGGCGTGGGTGAGCCGTCGCTGGCGCTGACGCTGCCGGCGCAACCGACCGACCTCGACGACGGCCTGCTGACCGCAAGCGAGGTGGCGCAGCTCAAACTCAATGCCGACTGGGTGGTGCTGTCCGCCTGCAATACCGTCGCCGGCGACAAGCCGGGCGCTGAGGCCTTGTCAGGCCTCTCGCGGGCTTTCTTCTACGCCGGCGCACGGGCGCTCCTCGTGTCGCACTGGGCAGTTGACAGCGCGGCGGCGACGCGGCTCGCCATCGCCACCTTCGACAAGCTGGCCGCCGACCGCACGCTCGGCCGCGCCGAGGCCCTCACGCAGGCGATGCGAGACTACCTCAACGACGCATCCTCGCCGCTCAACGCATATCCGGCGATGTGGGGAGCGTTCTCCCTAGTCGGCAACGGCGGGCAGTAGGGGGGCGCTGGAATCGCCATCGGCGCGGAGCGCGTGCGAACGATCTGCGGGAGATGTGCGCATGGAAAATGTTGAGACGCGGCGTGTCCTCGACAGAGCATCGTCACCGCCGCCAAGGCGAGGATGTGCACGCCGCAAGCCGGGTGCCCTTTTGCCCGGCTCGGCGCGTGCCAGCGCGGTGGCCGGTACCCCTACTGGCTGCCCTCGCTGCGGGCGATGCCGGCGTCCTTGATCATCTGGGTCCACAGCGCCAGCTGCTCCTTGGCATACGTGCCGAGCTCCTCAGGCGTGCTGCTGGAGGCGGCAAAGCCGCCCTTGGCGAGCAGCTGCGTGACCTCGGGCTTGGCCAGCACGGCGCGGACGGTCTCGTTGAGCCTGGCCACGATCTCCTTGGGCGTGTTGGCCGGCGCGAACATGGCGGCCCAGCTGTCGATGACGAAGTCCGGCACGCCCGCCTCCAGCATGGAGGGGATCTGCGGCAGCAGCGGGCTGCGTGCCTTGGTGGTGGCGGCCAGCGCGCGCAGCGCGCCCGCCTCGATGTGCGGCAGGCCGGGGGCGAGGTCGATGAACATCATCGACACGCGGCCGGCGAGCACGTCGTTGAGGGCGCCGGGCGAGCTCTTGTAGGGGACATGCAGCACGTCGATGCCGGCCAGCGTCTTGAGGCGCTCGCCGGAGACGATGCCGGTGCTGTTGCCGCTGGCGTAGGACAGCTCGCCGGGCTTGGCCTTGGCGAGCGCGATCAGCTCCTTCATGGACTTGGCGGGGATGCCCGGGTGGACGGCGAGAACGAAGGTGTACATGCCGACCTTGGAGATCGGCGCGAAGTCCTTGATGGGGTCGTAGCTGATGCTGCGCATGAGCGTGGCGGCGGCGGCGTGCGGCGTGTTGGTGCTCAGGAACAGCGTGTGCCCGTCGGGGGCGGCGCGGGCGACGAAATTGGCGGCGATGGTGCCGTTGGCGCCGGCCTTGTTCTCGATCACGATGCTCTGGCCAAGCGCCTTGCCCATGTGCTCGGCCAGGATGCGGCCGACCGTGTCGGTGCCGCTGCCGGCCTGGAACGGCACCACCAGCGTGATGGTGCGCGAGGGATAGCTCTGGGCCTGGGCCGCCGACTGGGCGACGAGCAGGCCGAGCCAGAGACCGACGAGCGAGGCCAGCGCCGCGAGCGGCCGGACAGGTGTCATGCGCATAGACGTTTCCCCTCGGTTGACTTGTCGTTGGCAGTCCGGGGCGAGCCGGCTGCGGGGCAAATCGAAACCCATTCCGGCGACGACCGCAATACGCCCGGAGGGCATTGTCCGCAGGCTTCGAGCCCTGGCGCGGTTGCGGCGTGTGCGGACGTGGACGCCGGGACGCAACCGGCTGCGCTGCGTCAGGCGAGACGTGCCGTCCCGGCACAGGTCGGCGCCGACGGCCGCCCGAGGGGCAATCAGCCGCCGCGCACCGATGACGCCTGACTCTACCCCGCCACCAGGATCACGCACAGGCGGCGGGGGCCGTGGGCGCCCATGACGAGCTGGCCGCCGATGTCGGCCGTGCGCGAGGGACCGGAGACGAAGTTCACCGTGCGCGACATCGTGGCCTTGCCGAAGCGGGCGCGCAGCCTCGCCCAGACGCCCTCGAAGCCGCCGACGATGGCCCCCTGCTCCACGACGGCGATGTGCGTCTCGGGCAGGAAGGTGACGGTGACGGGGTTGTCGGCGCCGGAGGCGAGCACCAGCGTGCCGGTCTCGGCGATGGCCGCCGTGACGCGGCTCAGGCCCACCTCGTCGGTGCCGGCGGCGGGCCCCTCGAGGCGCTCGAGGGCAGGCTCGCTCCTCCAGTCGAGGCCGCGCAGGTAGGCGTCGGTGCCGGCGCGCACGCGCAGGGGCAGGTTGTTGGCGCGCAGGTAGCCGGCGACGGCCTTGGGGATCTCGGCGGGGGTGGCGACCTCGATGACGGTGGCGGACTGGCCCTGAAGGAAGCTCTTGAGCAGCGCTCTCTGCTCAGCAACCGGCTTCTGGGCGCGCTGCGGCACCAGGGGCGCGGGCGGTGCGTGCATGCGCGTCTCGACCGTGCGGCGGCGGTCGGCGCTGGCGTTGGTGTCGAGCCCGGCGCGGATTGCCGCGTACATCCGCTCGCGGCGCTTGTCGCTGGCGCTCATCGCGGCACTCCCGCCTTGTGCTCGGCCCAGAGCTGCTGGAAGGTGCGCCGCTGGGGCGCTGGAAAATCGCGGTGGCGGGTCCAACCGCTGGCGAAGGGCAGCCGCCGGAAGGCGCCGCGGCCCATGGCGAGGCCGGAAAGCCCAAGCACGGCAAAGCGGGTCGCCACGTGATAGAGCCGCGGCCGCCGGGCGAGCGCCGCCCAGAGCTTGAGGCCGAGACCGAACAGCGCCGGGCCGCCGCCGCCCTCGAACTCCGCCTCGCGCCATTTGCGCATCAGGCCGGGAAGCGGGATCTTCATGGGGCAGACGGCCTCGCAGCGGCCGCAGAAGGTGGAGGCGTTGGGCAGATGCGCCGACGACTTCACGCCGATCAGCGCGGGCGTGAGGACGGAGCCGATCGGGCCGGGATAGACCCAGCCGTAGGCATGGCCGCCGATGGCGCCGTAGACCGGGCAATGGTTCATGCAGGCGCCGCAGCGGATGCAGCGCAGCACCTCCTGGAAGTCGGTGCCCAAGAGCTGCGAGCGGCCGTTGTCGAGCACCACGATGTGGCATTCCTGGGGGCCGTCGGGGTCCTCCTTGCGGCGCGGGCCCGTGGAGAAGGTGGTGTAGGTCGAGATCTCCTGGCCGGTCGCCGAGCGGGCGAGCAGGCGCAGCAGGGTGCCGACATCCTCCAGCGTGGGAACGAGCTTCTCGATGGAGGCGATGACGACGTGCACGCGCGGCAGCGATTGCGTCAGGTCGCCGTTGCCCTCGTTGGTGACGATCACGGTGGAGCCGGTCTCGGCGATCATGAAGTTGGCGCCGGTGATGCCGACGTCGGCCTCGAGAAAGCGCTGGCGCAGCACGGCGCGGGCCTCGGACACGAGCTGCGCCGGCTCGGTCAGCACCCGGTTGCGCGGCAACGACGTGTGCAGGCGGCGGAAGTCCTGCTCGACCTGGGCCTGCGTCAAGTGGATGGCCGGGGCGATGATGTGGCTCGGCGTCTCGCCGCGGATCTGGATCAGGTACTCGCCGAGGTCGGTCTCGACAACCTTGAGGCCCGCCTCCTCGAGGAAGTGGTTCAGTCCGACCTCCTCCGAGATCATCGACTTGCCCTTGGTGACGACCTTCGCGTCCGCCTTGCGGCAGATGTTGAGGATGATGTCGCGGGCGTCCTGCGGCGTCGGCGCGAAATGCACGTGCGAGCCCGCGGCCCTGGCCTTGGCCTCGAACAGCTCCAGGTACAGGTCGAGGTGGGCCAGCGTGTGGTTCTTGATCTCGCGGCCCCTGTCGCGCAGGGCCTCGAACTCGGGCAGCGCGTCGCGGGCCGCGCCGCGGCGGGCGGCGAGGCCGGGCGCGACGGCGCCCAGGGCCTCCTGCAGCTGGCGGTCGGCCAGCGCCTCGCGCACGTTCTGCTTGAAGGCCGGCGAGGTGGCCTCGACCACCGGGGCGACGGTGGCGTCCATCAGTCGTGCGCTCGTCATGTGCCCTCCCCGATGGCGGGCTGGTTGAGCTCGCCGGCCAGCACCTCGGCGACGTGGCGCACCTTGGTCGAGCGCCCCTCGCGGCCGAGCTTGCCGGCGATGTTCATGAGGCAGCCGAGGTCGCCGGCGAGCAGGAGATCGGCGCCCGCGGCAGAGACCTGGTCGGCCTTGCGGCCGACGATGGCGTTGGAGATGTCGGGATACTTGACGGCGAAGGTGCCGCCGAAGCCGCAGCAGACGTCGGCGTCCTTGAGCTCGACGAGCTCGAGGCCCTTCACCGTCCGCAGCAGCTTGCGCGGCTGCTCGCGCACGCCGAGCTCGCGCAGGCCCGAGCAGCTGTCGTGATAGGTCACCCGGCCCTCGAAGGCGGCGTCGACCGCGGCAAGCCCGCGCACGTCGACCAGGAACGACATCAGCTCATGCACCTTGGCCGCGAAGGCCGCCGCGCGACCCTCCCAGGCGGGATCGCCGGCGAACAGCTCGGGGTAGTGCGCCTTGAGCATGCCACCGCAGGAGCCCGAGGGCGCCACCACGTAGTCGTAGCCCTCGAAGGCCTCGATGGTGCGGGCCGCGATGTCGCGCGTGGTGGCACGGTCGCCCGAGTTGAAGGCGGGCTGGCCGCAGCAGGTCTGGCCGACGGGCACCTCGACGTCGCAGCCGGCCGTCTCGAGCAGCTTGACGGCGGCGAAGCCGACGGACGGCCGCATCAGATCGACGAGGCAGGTGACGAAAAGACCCACTCTCGGCCGCCCTGCGGGATGATTGCGCTGCCTCTCGTCCATCTTCCTCGTCCAGCCTTAGTTCCGGCGGCCGACCTTGCCGGCCTCGCCGCTGCCCCTCATTGCGAGCCGTTGACCGCGAACGGGTTGCGGCTCGGGGCCCTGGGGAACGCAATCAGCCCTCTGCCCCTGACAGTGGTTGTCACCTCGGGTCGTCGCCGAAAGCCGCCTGTCGTTGGCAGTCGCCAGCACCACCTGATCGTTGCTTCCGCAGCCCTGACACCGCTGCTGGACTACCCACGTTGTCATGGTCGGGCTTGTCCCGACCAACCCTGCCTCCGCACGCTCCGGCGCCCGCAGACGGCTGGATCCTCGGCACCCTCGCAACCGGTGCGAGGGCAGGCAAGCCCGGGGATGACACCCATATCTTCCCTCGCCGTCCAATACATCACGGACGCTCGACGCGTGCATCCCGGTGATCCGAGCCGACCTTACTGCATCGGCTCGGCGCCGGTCCACCGGCTGAGGTCGAGGTGCGGCAAGGCAACGTTTCGGGACTGGAACGAGATCGGGCGCTCGCCCTTCCTCGGCCATGGCGGATGGGGGCGATTGGCGGTATAGGGAATCACGCCCGCGGGGCGCGCTCGCGCGCGTGACGGCGTGAGCGATGGTGCAGGCGCGAAGGCGATGCCGCCTGTTGGCGCCCGAATGTCGCGGATGGAAAAGCGTTGCGAGGGCCCCCTCAATGTCCGTGGTGCTGCCTGAACCTGACCAGCGGATCGTGCGCAGGCGCGATGCCATCGTCGCCGACCTCAGGAAGCTCGTCGGGCCGGGCGTGATCATCTCGGACGCGGACGGGCGGCGGGCGTTCGAGACGGACGCGCTGACCGCCTACCGGCGCATGCCGCTCGCCGTCGCCCTGCCGACGTCGACGGAGGAGGTGTCGCGGCTGCTCGCCTACTGCCACCGGCACGGCATCAAGGTGGTGGCGCGGGGCGCCGGCACGTCGCTGTCGGGCGGGGCGCTTCCGGCGGAGGACGCGCTGGTGATCGGCGTCTCGCGCATGAACCGGGTGCTGGAGATCGACTACCACAGCCGCGTCGCCAGGCTCGAGGTCGGCATCACCAATCTTGCCATCAGCGAGGCGGTCAAGGCCGGCGGCTTCTTCTATGCGCCGGACCCCTCGAGCCAGCTCGCCTGCACGCTCGCCGGCAACATCGGCATGAACTCCGGCGGCGCGCACTGCCTGCGCTACGGCGTCACCACCAACAACGTGCTCGGCGTCAAGATGGTGCTGATGGACGGAGAGGTGGTCGAGATCGGGGGCGCGCACCTCGATGCGCCGGGCTACGACCTGCTCGGCCTCGTCATCGGCTCCGAGGGGCAGTTCGGCATCGTCACCGAGGCGACCGTGCGCATCCTGCGCGCGGCGGAAGGCGCCCGGCCGATGCTGATGGGCTTCAACTCGCCGGAGGCGGCGGGAAAATGCGTGGCCGCGATCATCGGGGCGGGCATCATTCCGGTCGCGATCGAGTACATGGACAAGCCGGCGATCCACGTGTGCGAGGCCTTCGCCAAGGCCGGCTACCCGATGGACGTGGAGGCGCTGCTGATCATCGAGGTCGAGGGCTCGGAGGAGGAGATTGCCTACCTGCTCGAGGTGATCACCAGCCTCGCTGAGCCGTTCAACCCCACGAGCATGCGCGTCAGCCGCAGCGCGGAGGAGAGCGCCGCCATCTGGAAGGGGCGCAAGTCGGCGTTCGGCGCCATCGGCCGCGTCGCCGATTACCTGTGCATGGACGGCACCATCCCGCTCGGCAAGCTCGGTCAGGTGCTGGTGTCGATCGGGCAGATCGGCGACGGCTACGGGCTGAAGGTCGCCAACATCTTCCATGCGGGCGACGGCAACCTGCATCCGCTGATTCTCTACAACGCCAACGATCCGGACGAGGCGGAGCGGGCGGAGCAGGCCGGCGCCGACATCCTGGAGCTGTGCGTCAAGGTCGGCGGCTGCCTGACGGGCGAGCACGGTGTCGGCATCGAGAAGCGGGACCTGATGCGCGTGCAGTACACCGAGAGCGACCTGTTGCAGCAGATGCGCGTGAAAACGGTGTTCGATCCGGCATGGCTGCTCAACCCGCACAAGGTGTTCCCGCTCGACGGGCGGGAGGCGGCGTACGAGGCGCTGCCGGACGCGGCGGAATAGCCGAGACGAAAGGGCAAGACCGCCGTGAAGATCATGCGGCCCATCGACGATCGCGAGTGCGCACGGGTGTTCCTGGACGCGCTTGCCGAGGGTACCGCGCTCGACCTGCGCGGCTCGGGCAGCAAGGCCGCTGCCGGCCGCCCGATCCTGGCGCAGGCCAGCGTGTCGACGCGCGGCATGCGCGGCGTCACGCTCTACGAGCCCACCGAGATGGTGATGTCGGCGCGGGCCGGCACGCTGCTGACGCAGATCGAGCAGGACCTCGCCAACCGGCGGCAGATGCTGGCCTTCGAGCCCGTCGACCTCGCCAACGTCTGCGGCGGGGACGCCAAGGAGACGACGATCGGCTCGGTGTTCGCCACCAACGCCTCGGGCGCGCGGCGCATCCTCGCCGGGGCCGCCCGCGACCATCTGCTCGGCCTCAACGGCGTCAACGGCCGCGGCGAGATCTTCAAGGCGGGCGGGCGCGTGATGAAGAACGTGACCGGTGTCGACCTGTGCCGCGGCCTGTCGGGGAGCTGGGGCACGCTGGCGCTGATCACCCAGGTGACGTTCAAGGTGATGCCGGTGCCGGCGGAGACGTGCAGCCTGGTGCTGCTGGGGCTCGCCGACGAGTTTGCCGTGCAGGCGCTGAGCGCGAGCCTCGGCACGCCCTATGAGGTGTCGGGCGCCGCGCACGTCCAGGGCTCGCTCGTCAAGCGGCTGTGGCACGAGGGCCTGCGCGAGCAGGGCGAGGCGATCACGGCGATCCGGCTCGAGAACTTCCCGAAGTCGATCGCCTACCGCAAGGAGCGCCTCAAGGAGGCGCTCAAGGTCTACGGCGAGGTGTACGAGCTCGAGCACGACAACTCGCTGGCGTTCTGGGGCGAGATCGGCCAGCTGTCGCCGCTGCAGGACAGCACGGCGCCGCTGTGGCGCATCTCCACCAAGCCGACGCTCGGCGCCAAGCTCGTGGCGGCCCTTGGAACCTACATGCAGTGTCATGCCTACTACGACTGGGGCGGCGGCCTGATCTGGGTCGAGGTGCCGGCCACCAGCGACGCCGGCGCCGCCGACATCCGCCGGGTCGTGGCCATGCACGGCGGGCACGCGACGCTGATCCGGGCGCCGGCGGAGGTGCGGGGCGCCGTCGACGTGTTCCAGCCGCTGGAGCCCGGCGTCGAGGCCATCACACGGCGGCTCAAGGCCGCCTTCGATCCGCACGGCCTGCTCAATCCCGGCCGCATGTACGCGCAGTTTTAGGGCTCAGGCTTCCCATGCAGACGAGCTTCACGCCGCAGCAGCTGAAAGACCCCAGGATCGCGGAGGTCGAGAGCATCCTGCGTCGGTGCGTACATTGCGGCTTCTGCACGGCCACGTGCCCCACCTACGTGCTCAAGGGCGACGAGCGCGACAGCCCGCGCGGGCGCATCTACCTGATGAAGGAGATGTTCGAGAAGTCGCTGCCGGCGAGCCCCGAGGTCAAGACGCACGTCGACCGCTGCCTGTCGTGTCTGTCGTGCATGACGACGTGCCCCTCCGGCGTCGACTACATGCACCTCGTCGACGCCGGACGCGCGCACATCGAGGAGACGGGGCAGAGAAGCCTCAAGGAGCGCCTTGTGCGGGCGCTGGTGGCCGCGACGGTGCCGTATCCCGCGCGCTTCCGGCTGGCGCTGCTCGGGGCGCGGCTCGCCAGGCCGCTGGTGCCGATGCTGCGGGCGATGGGGCTCAAGGAGATGGTGGCGATGCTCGAGCTGGCGCCCGCCAGCGTGGCGCGCATGGCGCGCTTCTCGGGGCCGGGCCAGGCGGTGCCCTCGCAGGAGCCGCGCAGCCGCGTCATCCTGCTCGCCGGTTGCGCGCAGCAGGTGCTGCGGCCCGAAATCAACGACGCCACGATCCGGCTGCTTGCCCGCCGCGGCGTCGACGTGGAGGTGGCGGCGGGCGCCGGCTGCTGCGGGGCGCTCGTCCACCACATGGGACGCGAGGCGGCGGCGATCGAGATGGCGAAGCAGAACGTCGACGCCTGGACCAAGATCATGGACAAGCGCGGGCCCGTCGACGCCGTGATCATCAACACGTCCGGCTGCGGCACGACGGTGAAGGACTACGGGCACATGCTGCGCGGCGTTGCCGGCTACGCCGAGAAGGCGCAGCGCGTCGCCGAGATCGCGCGCGACGTGAGCGAGTTCCTGGCGGGCTACGACATGGGGCCGCCGAAGCGCTTCTCCTCGCTCCGGGTCGCCTATCACTCGGCCTGCTCGATGCAGCACGGGCAGCGCATCCACGAGGCGCCGCGCACGCTGCTCCGCAATGCCGGCTTCACGGTCGTCGAGATCCCGGAATCCCACCTGTGCTGCGGCTCGGCCGGAACCTACAACATCATGCAGCCTGAGACGGCGGCGGCGCTGCGCGAGCGCAAGGCCGGCAATATCGCAGCCGTGCGGCCGGACGTGGTGGCGGCGGGAAACATCGGCTGCATCGCGCAGCTTGCCCCGGCGCTGAACGTGCCGATCGCGCACACGGTGGAGCTGATCGACTGGGCCTATGGCGGGCCGGTGCCGCGGGGGCTCGAGGATCTCCGGGCGCACGTCAAGGACGTGCCGGATCCCAAGCCGCTGCTGGTGACGACCTGAGGGCGATCGTGCCCGCACGCGGGAAGGAGCCGGTGACATGCTTGACCTCGGCGAGATTGTGCTCAGGATCGCCGGGGCCGCGGCCATCGGCGGCGTCATCGGCCTGAACCGCAACCTGAATCACAAGTACATCGGGCTGCGCACCCTGGCGCTGATCGGGGCCGCGGCGGCAGGAACCGTCCTCGTCATCCTCGACGGCCAGGACGGCTTGGCGCACGTCGACGCGCTCAGCCGCGTCATCCAGGGGCTGCTCACCGGAGTAGGCTTCATCGGCGCGGGTGTGATCGTGCACGGGAAGGGCGAAGAGAGGGTTCGCGGTTTGACGACGGCGGCCTCGGTGTGGACGGTGTCGGTGATCGGCATCCTGTGCGGCGCCGGCGTATGGCGGGTGGTCGGCGTGGTCGCGGCCGTCTCGGCGGTGATCCTGATCGTCGGCGGCCCGATCGAGCGGCGCGTGAATGCCATCGTCGATGGGCTCTACGGACCGGACAAGCCGAAAGAGTAGCGCAGATCGCGCGCCGCGGCGTGAGCGCGCCCTCGCATCGTCCCCGGATGGCGAGGCTGCGCCGCCCCGGGATTTGTGGCGGCGCGACCGGAGCGGGAGCGCTGCCGAGAGGTGGGAGGGGTCAGACCCATTTCCGCGCGGACCAGGCGCGCCAGACCGAGACGGCGAGCAGGACGGCCATCAGCATCAGCGCCGGCCACATGGCGAGCATGTAGCGCGGGATGCCGATGTTGGTCAGGGCGACGAGGAGGAAGTTGCCGTTGACCATCAGCGCACACAGGCCCGCCGCCATCACGGGCGCCGAGGCGGCGCCGCGGAGCCAGGCGATCAGCAGCCAGGCGATCGCTAGGCCCGACAGGGCGCCGAGCGCCAGCACAGCCGGCTGAATGACAAGGGCGGCCGCACGCGGCGCAATGGGCTGGTCCAGCACGCCGCCGGCCCCGGCCAGCGGCAGTGGCCGGTGGGCGTCGAGATAGCGGCCGATGCCCGGTGCGGCAGCCGGATGACTGGCGCCGTAGAGGCGCCACAGGGCGGCGAAATGTTGCGCCGACAGCGACAGGTAGGCCCATGGAGCAGCCGCGATGCGTGCCAGGCCCACCTCGCGCAGGATCGCCCCCGGGCGCTGGCCCAAGGCGCCGGCGGCAGCTTGCGCCGCGCTGCGGTCGATATGGTACTGGGCATAGACCTCGTAGTTGACAGCGATGTAGTGGCGGGCGGCCGCGCCCGGGGCGCCGGCGACGAGCCGCCGGGCCGCCGACATTTGCGCATCGAGATCCTCCCAGACGGCACGGCGCGGGTCGCCGGCAGGGTAGGGCGCAGGACCGGCGTCGAGCATCCCCGCCTTGGCGAAGACGGTGCGCTCGAACATGCTGACGGGCGGCGTGCTGTGCAGCGCGGAGGCCGCCAAGCGCTCGCTGGCCACGATGCCGAGCGCCGGTAGGATGGCGGCTCCCGCCAATGCGAGAGGGCGGGCCCGCACGCGCGGCCAGAGCAGCACGGCCAGGATGGCAAGCAGCGGCAGGAAGGCGAGGCCGGGCGGGCGGATGGCGACGGCGAGCCCCATCGCGCCCGAGAGCGCGGCGACGTCGGGCACGCGCACGGCTGGCTTTGCCAGGAGACGCAGCAGCATCGCGAGGATCAGCATGGTCAGGCTGACGAAGATCGATTCCGTAAGGATGCTGGCCTGATACTTCGCAAGCTCGGGATTGGCCGCGATCAGCGCCATGGCGGCAAGCGCAGCGAAGGTGGAGCCCGTGAAGGCACGAGCCGAGCTGCCGAGAAAGAGCAGGCAGGCGCCGGCGAGAATGATCTGCAGCACGACCGCGTCCGAGGTACTACCGGCGAGGGAGAGGAACAGCGGATAGCCCAGCGTCCGGTGGGCCGCCCAGTCGAGGTAGCTCGCACTGTCAGGCGCGAGGACCGGCTCGGTTCCAAGGAGCACGAGTTGCGCCGCAACCGTGAGCGCGGCGAAGGCTGCGATCGCCAGGCTTGGCAGCGCCGAGCTCGATTTCAGGACCGGCATTGGCTCGACGTCGCTCCATGAATGTCGCTCGGCTCGCGGCACTGTGCGCCGGAGCGAGCCTGCCCCAGGGTCTCCCCGGTCTCAGTTGGCCTCCGCCCAGGCGCCGAGGCGGTCGAGGAAGGCCAGGCATTTCTCGAGCTCGGAGACGGCGATGAACTCGTCGGGCTTGTGCGCCTGGTCGATGTTGCCCGGGCCGCAGACGACGGACGGGGCGCCCTGGTCCTGGAACAGGCCCGCCTCCGTCGCGTAGGAGACGGCGAATGTCTCGTTCTGGCCCGAGAGCTTGAGGGCGAGCGCAAGCGCCAGGCCGTCGCGACTCGAGATGAAGGCCGGTACCTCGCGCGTCGAAAAGGTGATCGAGGCCTCGGGCGCGGCCTGGCGCATCTCGGCCTCGATGGCGGCCGCGAGGCCGCGGATGCGCGCGTCGATGGGGCCGATGTCGAAGCCCGGCAGGCGGCGCGTCTCGAAGCCGAAGGAGCACGGCTCCGGCGTGATGTTGGAGGCGGTGCCGCCGCTGATCTGCGTGATCTGCATCGTCGAGTAGGGCGGCTCGAAGCGGGGGTTCAGGTCCTGTTTCAGCTCGGCCTCGATCTGCAGGATCTCGTGCATCAGGCGCGTGGCGGCGGCGATGGCGTTGACGCCCAGGTGCGGCAGGCTCGAATGCGAGGCGCGGCCGTGGATCTCGACCTGCCAGCGCATGGGGCCCTTGTGGGCGTCCACCACCTGCATGCTGGTGGGCTCGCCGACGATTACCGCCTTCGGCATGGTCAGCGACCGGCCGAGCTCGGCGACGAGCGGGCGCACCCCGATGCAGCCCACCTCCTCGTCGTAGGAGAAGATGATGTGGAGCGGCGTCCTGAGCGGTCGCGACTTGAAGGCAGGCACCATCGCCAGCACGCAGGCGAGGAAGCCCTTCATGTCGGCCGTGCCGCGGCCGTAGAGCAGGCCCCCGCGCTCGACGAGCGTGAACGGGTCGGTCGTCCAGTCCTGGCCCGTGACCGGCACCACGTCGGTGTGGCCGGAGAGCCCGATGCCGGGGGCGCCCTTGGGACCGATGCTGGCGAACAGGCTCGCCTTGAGGCCGTCCGGCGTCGGCACCAGCTGGCTCTCCGTGCCGTGGTCGTCCAGGTACGACTGCACGAACGCGATGAGCGGGATGTTGGTCTTGTGGCTGGTGGTGTCGAACGCGACGAGCTTGGCCAGGAGATCCTTGGCCGCGGTCAATGGGAGTGGCATGGGGCCCTTCAGTTCACGCTTTTGCGGGTGTGCGGGCTGTCGAGGGAGAACGCCGGGATCTCGACGTTGAACAGGCTCCCATCCTCCCGCGTCATCTGGTAGGTGCCGACCATGATGCCAGATGGCGTGCTCAAGGGGCAACCTGAGGTGTAGCGGAAGCTCTCCCCCGGACGCAGGACAGGTGTCTTCCCGACGACGCCCGGGCCGCGCACCTCCTCGGTGCGGCCGTTGCCGTCGATGATGCGCCAGTGGCGCGAGCGCAGACGCACCGTGACGCTGCCGCCGTTGGTGATCTCGACGGCGTAAGCCCAGAAGTAGCGGCCCTCGTCCGGGGCCGACTCCTTCTCCAGGTATTGCGGCCTGACGCGCACGCTGATGCCGTCCGTCACCGCCTCATAGTCGTTGCTCACGCAGTCGTTCCTGATGCGAGTTGCGGGCCCGTTGCCCGCCCGGGGTCCGGCTCCGGAGCCCCCGGCGTCTGCGGCCGGGCGTGAGAGCGAGCCTCAGGCTCCAAAGAGATACCAGAATCATGGACCTGTGCTCAGACCCTGACGCTTGCGACCCATCTTGTCACGGCCGGGCTGCTCCCGACCGGGGAGCCGGGAACGAGCCCGGGTGATCACATGCGCTCATCGCTCCGGACACTAGCCGATTTTCGCGGCTGCGATGCCCCGGTCGATGTCGGCGATCAGGTCGGCGGGGGCCTCGAGGCCGACCGACAGGCGCAGCATGCCGTCGGAGATGCCGAGCGTTGCGCGGTCCTCGGGCTTGAGGCGCTGGTGGGTGGTCGTCGCGGGATGCGTGATGAGGCTCTTGGCGTCGCCAAGATTGTTCGAAATCTTGATGAGCTTCAAGGCGTTGAGGAATCGGAATGCCGCCGGCTTGCCGCCGTCGAGCACGAACGAGACCATCTGGCCCGAGCCCAGCATCTGGCGGCTCGCGAGCTGCCGCTGGGGGAAGCTCTCAAGGCCGGCAAACAGCACGCTGGGGATGCCGGGCTTACCGGACAGGTGGGCGGCGATCTGCCCCGCGCTCTGGCACTGGGCACGCACGCGCAGGGGCAGCGTCTCGAGGCCCTTCAGCATGACCCAGGCGTTGAACGGGCTCATGGCCGGGCCGGTCTGGCGCAGGAAGGTGTGCAGATGGTCCTTCAGGAATTTCTCCGAGCACAGCACGACGCCGCCCAGGCACCGGCCCTGGCCGTCGATGTGCTTGGTGGCGGAGTACAAGACGACGTCGGCGCCGTGCTGCAACGGCTTCTGCAGGATCGGCGTGGCGAAGACGTTGTCGACGAAGACGAGGGCGCCGGCGGCGTGGGCGATCTTGGAGACGGCCGCGATGTCGACGAGGTCGAGCGTCGGGTTGGCCGGCGTCTCGAAGAAGAAGGCGCGGGTATTGGGCTTGACGGCCCGGGCCCAGGCGTCGGTCTCGCGCCCGTCGACGAGGGTGTAGGTGATGCCGAAGCGCGGACACAGGTCCTGCACCACGTAGAGGCAGGAGCCGAACATGGCCCGCGCCGCGACGATGTGGTCGCCGGCCTTGAGGTAGCAGAGGAGGGCGGCGGTGATGGCGGCCATGCCGGTGGCCGTGGCGCGCGCGGCGTCGGCGCCCTCCAGCAGGCGCATGCGCTCCTCGAACATGGCGACCGTCGGATTGGAGAAGCGGGCATAGATGAAGCCCGGATCCTCGTCCTTGAAGCGGGCCTCGGCCTGCTCCGCCGTCTGGTAGGCAAAGGACTGGGTGAGGAACATGGCCTCGGAGATCTCGCCGAACTGCGAGCGAAGCGTGCCGCCGTGCACGAGAAGGGTCTCGGGAGACCAGCTGGGATCGAGGGGGGCTTGGGGAAGGTCTGCCATGACGTTGCGCTCCACGCCCCGCCCGCGCGAGGCTGGCGCGGGGCACAAAAAAACCGGCCGGTCGAACCACGGACCAAGAGCCGGGCGCGACGGTCGGTTGCGAGCGCTCGGCCTTTTTAGCGACTTATTTAACGTGGCTGCAAGCCGGCCGGCCAAATCACCACGGAGTTTACGTGGATTACATTGGCGGCGGGCTTGGCGTCAATAGCTTATTGCCCTAGGGAACGACGTCCATGCCACTGCGAGGGAACAAGCACTTGAGCCCGAAGGCCGGCATACTGCCCGTGCAGGCAATCAGCGAGCTCATCGCCACGCAGGCCGTGGCGCTGGCGGAGCCCGCGGCCGCAAACCAGCTGCAGCCGGCGAGCCTCGACCTCAGGCTCAAGGACAAGGCCTACCGGGTGCGGGCAAGCTTCCTGCCGGGCCCCGGCTCGGTGATCGCCGAGAAGCTCGCGGACAAGGACATCACGCTGCACGCGTTCTCGCTGGCGCCCGGCGCGGTGCTCGAGACGGGCTGCGTCTACATCGTGCCCCTGATGGAGAGCCTCGCCCTGCCAGCCGAGATCTCGGCCGCGTGCAACCCCAAGAGCTCGACCGGGCGGCTCGACATCTTCACGCGCGTGATCGCCGACGGCATCAGCTCGTTCGACCAGATCCCTGCCGGCTACCGCGGCCCGCTCTATGCCGAGATCTGCCCGCAGACCTTCCCGATCCTGGTGCGCCCGGGCTCGCGCCTGTCGCAGATCCGCTTCCGGCGGGGTGCTGCCGGCGACGGCGATGCCGAGCTCGCCGAGCTGCAGAAGCGGGAGAGGCTGGTGTCGTCGGAGACGGCGGACATTCAGGCCGGGATCGCCCTGTCGGTCGATCTGACGGGCGATGCCAGCGGGCTCATCGGCTATCGCGCCAAGCGGCACACCGGGCTCATCGACGTCGACGTGTCGGGCCAGCGCGCGGTCGCCGACTACTGGGAGCCGATCATGGCGCGCGGCGCACGCCGGCTGGTGCTCGATCCCGACCAGTTCTACATCCTGGCCTCGAAGGAGGCCGTGCACGTGCCGCCGACGCATGCGGCCGAGATGGTGCCGTTCAATCCCCTGGTCGGCGAGTTCAGGGTGCACTACGCCGGCTTTTTCGATCCGGGCTTCGGGCATGCGGCTGCAGGGGGAAGCGGCTCGCGCGCCGTGCTCGAGGTGCGCAGCCACAAGGTGCCGTTCATCCTCGAGGACGGGCAGATCATCGGCCGCCTGATCTACGAGCGCATGGCGGAGGTGCCGGACATCCTGTACGGCCGCGACCTCGGCTCGAACTACCAGGCGCAGGGCCTGAAGCTCTCTAAGCATTTCAAATAGAACGATTTTGCTCTGATCCTGGAGCATGCGGCGGCGGCTGCCACAATGGCGGCGCGGTCGTGTCCTACGCACAATTCCGTCTGGCGCCGCGCCGACCTTCCATGGCAGAAAGCGGCGACGCGAAACCGGCCCCGCGGGCCGGCCAGCCCCGAGCCGCAGATCGATCGAGAAGAGAGTTCCAAGGCCGTGCCGAGCTTGAAGCCGACAAAGCCCCTCGCCGTTCTCGCCGTGATGATGGCCGTCCTGGCCTTTGCGACCCTGGCCAGGCCCGCGCTCGCCGACAGCGCCACCGACTGCTTCGGGGAGGATATCGAGCGGCGGATCTCGGGCTGCACGGCGCTCATCGAGCAGCAGGACAACAGCGCCGGGGACCTGAGCCTCGCCTACGCCATGCGGGCGCTCGCCTACTCGCTCAAGGGACAGTACGAGGTCGCCATCCGCGACTACGACACGGCCATCGAGATGCGGCCGGACTTCGCCGTGGCGCTGAACAACCGGGCGTGGGCCTACTACAAGTGGGGCAAGCCGGACCAGGGCATGGCCGATGTCGAGAAGTCGCTCGAGCTGAGCCCGACGAGCCCGCACTCGCTCGACACGCGCGCGCACATCCACCAGGCGCGCGGCAACGCCGAGGCCGCCATGCGCGACTACGACCGGGCCATGTGGTTTGGCGGGGCGAAGATGATCAAGCTCTACCAGTGCGGGCTCACCGAGCAGCGCCTCTACACGGGCGAGATCGACGGCACATGGCGGCAGGAACTCACCGACGCCTTCGAGAAATGCGTGCGCGACAGGAACTGCGATCCGCTGCCGGCGGACGAGCACTGCCGCGCCGCCACCTCCTGAAGGCCGACGGGGCCGCGGCCCACAATCAGGGTTGAAGATGACGGCAGCGTGCCTTATTTGGCGGGCACGGAGCAGGCTGGCGGCCGGATCGGGCGCTGGCCTTTCGTCATAAGAAGCAACCCGAGCCTCGCGGCACGGCGCCGCGACAGGTCACGCAACCGCCAGGGAGAAGACATTGGACAGCGTCTTGATCATCGGTGCGGGTGCCGCAGGCTCCGTCGTCGCGCAGAAGTGCGCCATGAACCGGGATGTCTTCAAGAAGATCCACCTCGCCTCGCGCCGGCTCGAGAGCTGCGAGAAGATCGCCAAGCGCTGCGTGACGCCGATCGAGATCTCGCAGGTGGACGCCGACAATGTCGCCGAGACCGTGGCGCTCCTGAGGAAGGTGAAGCCCGACCTCGTGATCAACATGGCGCTGCCCTACCAGGATCTGCCGATCATGGATGCGTGCCTCGAGGCGGGCGTGCACTACATGGACACGGCCAACTACGAGCCGCGCGAGGAGGCCAAGTTCACCTACAAGTGGCAGTGGCCCTACCACGACAAGTACAAGGCCAAGGGCCTGATGGCGATCCTGGGCTGCGGCTTCGATCCCGGCCAGTCCAACATCTATTGCGCCTATGCGCAGGAGTTCCTGTTCGACGAGATCGAGACCATCGACATCGTCGACTGCAACGACGGCAGCCACGGCAAGGCGTTTGCGACCAACTTCAATCCGGAGATCAACCTGCGCGAGGTCACCCAGCGCGGCAAGTACTGGAAGAACGGGCAGTGGATCGAGATCGATCCGCTGTCGATCGCGTGCATGGTCGACTACCCGGAGGTGGGCCCGAGGAAGAGCTACCTGATCTACCACGAGGAGGAGGAGAGCCTCGTCGAGAACATCAAGGGCCTCAAGCAGATCCGCTTCTGGATGACGTTCTCGGACAACTACATCAAGCACCTCGAGGTGCTGCAGAACGTCGGCATGACGCGCATCGATCCGGTCATGTACAAGGGCACGCCGGTGATCCCGATGGAGTTCCTGAAGGAGCTGCTGCCGCCGCCGTCGTCGCTCGGCGAGAACTACACGGGCCGCACGTCCATCGGCTGCATCTTCAAGGGCAAGAAGGACGGCCGCGAGAAGCGCGCCTTCATCTGGAACGTGTGCGATCACGCCCAGTGCTACAAGGAGACGGGCGCGCAGGCCGTGTCCTACACCACGGGCGTGCCGCCGGTGGTCGGCGCCATGATGTTCTTCCAGGGCCACTGGAAGGGGCAGGGTGTGTTCAACGTCGAGCAGCTGCCGTCGAAGCCGTTCATGGACGAGATCGGCAAGCAAGGCCTGCCGTGGCACATGAAGGAGATCGCCGAGGCGGACCAGGCCGAGCTGTTCGCGGTGAAGACGTAAGGCGCTCGGACGGGCGGTCACAGCCGCCCGTCCAGCATCGCCGTGGCGCTTGGGGATACCGACCACGTCCGACTGTCCAGGGAGTTCTGCGCAGATCCCAATGCCTTCGTCGCAGGGGCATTCGACGCGTCGCTCAGTCCGGCCAGAGGAGCTTGAGCTCGAAGGGTGCGGCTTCGAAGGGCTGGATGGCCACGGCGCCCTCGCCGCAGTAGGTGGCGAGCAGCAGCCACAGACCATCCTTGAGCGCAAAGGCCTCGATGAAGCGGCTCTCGGGATCGACCAGCCAGAGATGGCTCACGCCGTGGGCCGCGTAGATCTCGCGCTTCGCCGTGCGGTCCAGTTGAGCCGTAGAGGGCGACAGGATCTCGCACACCCAGTCCGGCGCAAGGGAGAACCAGGCCTCGTCGGGCAGCGCGGGCATGCGCTCGCGGCGCCAGCCGGCGATATCCGGCACGACGACATCGCGGTCCAGATGCAGCTCCGGCTTGTCCAGGATCATCCAGCCCCCTGGGCCGCCATCGCCAAGACCAAACTTGGACCCGATGACAACCCCTAGACGGGAATATGTCCACGCATGCCGCGGCCGGAGCCTGGGGCGCGTGTAGAGCCGGCCGCCGATGATCTCGGCGACCAGGTGCGGCGGCACTGCCTCGAGATCGGCGTAGGTCGCGGGCCGGGCTGGGGCGTCCTGGGCCATGGAAAAGGCATACCACATGACACCTTGAGGCACTATATGTGCCGGCGCCCGCGCCACCCGCAGGGCCACTGCCGCCTGCCGATGAGGAGCCAAGAGCCATGCCGAGCGCACCCGTCCTTCCCGCCGAGATGCGCACGCCGGCCTACGTGCTCGACGCGGCAAAGCTCGCGGCCAACATGGCGACAGCGGCGCGGCTGCGGCACGAGGCCGGCTGCAAGGTGCTGCTCGCCACCAAGGCGTGGGCGATGCCGGCCGCATTTCCCCTGATGCGGGACCACCTCGACGGCACCACGGCGTCGGGCGAGTACGAGGCGCGCATGGGCGCGGAGGAGTTCGGCAAGGAGGTGCACGTCTACGCGCCGGCCTATGGGCCCGGCGAGGTGGCACGGCTCACCGAGATCGCGCAGCACATCTACTTCAACTCGCCCGAGCAGATCGTCAGGCATCTGCCGGTGCTGTCGCAGAAGCCAGGCGTGAAGACCGGCATCCGGATCAATCCGGGCTACTCGAACGCCACGCTCGGCGGGCACCTCTACGATCCGTGCGCGCCGTTCTCGCGCTTCGGCACGACCGCCGGGGATCTCGATGCCGTGCCCTGGGACAAGGTCGACATCCTGCACGCGCACTCGCTGTGCGAATCCCTGCACGAGGGCTCGGTGGGCCTCATCGGCCACGTGGCGCGCAACTTTGCCCCGTACGTGCGCCGCGTGAAGGCGGTCAATTTCGGCGGCGGGCACTTCATCAACAAGCCGGGCTACGACCTCGGCAAGCTGATCGCGGCGATCAAGGCGTTCCGCGCCGAGCTCGGCGTCGAGGTGATCCTGGAGCCCGGCGCCGGGCTCGTCGTCGACACGGGCTATCTCGTGGCGACCGTGATCGGCATCCACCGCAACGACAAGGACATCGCCATCCTCGACACCTCGGCGTCCTGCCACATGCCGGACGTGCTGGAGGTGCCGTACCGGCCGCCGCTCCTGGGGGCCGGGGAGGCGGGAGAGTTCGCGCACACCTACATTCTCGGCGGCAAGACCTGCATGACCGGGGACGTGATCGGCGAGTACTCGTTCACGGCGCCGCTCAAGCCCGGCGACCGGCTCGTATTCGGCGACATGATGCAGTACTCGTTCGTCAAGAGCACGACCTTCAACGGCACCCCGCTGCCGGACCTCGGCATCCTGGAGGCGGACGGGCGCTACAGGGTGCTCCGCTCGTTCGGCTACGACGAGTTCCGGAGGCGGCTGGGATGAGGTGGGCTGCCAACGCTTCGGAGGCTGGGGGATGACCATGCGCGCGCGACCGCTCCAGCAGCCGACCATCGGCATCCTGGGCGGCATGAGCAACGAGGCCACGGGGGCCTACTACCAGCTCGTCAACCAGGGGCTGAACGCACGGCTCGGCGGCTGGGACAACGCCGAGGTGGTGATCGTGTCGGTCAACTTCGGCAACATCGAGCACTTCGTGCGCCAGTCCGAATGGGACATGGCCGCGGCCTACGTGGCGGACAAGCTCGACCGGCTCGAGCGGGCGGGCGTCGACGTCATCGCCTGCGTGTCCAACACCATGCACCGCGTGGTCGAGCCGCTGATGCAGACACGCAGGACGCCGTTCATTCATATTGCCGATCCGACCGGCGCGGCGATCCGGGCGCGGGGCCTGACGCGGGTTGCACTCCTCGGCACGGCGCCGGTGATGGTGTCGGAGGGGCTGGCAGAGCGCTACCGCACGCGCTTCGGCTTCGAGGTGATGGCACCCTCGGCGGAGGATCGCCGGCTCGTCGACCGCGTGATCTTCGACGAGCTGGTCCGCGGCAAGGTGCAGCCGGACTCCAAGGCCGCGTATCTGCGCATCATCTCGGGGCTGAAGGCGCAAGGCGCCCAGGGCGTGATCCTCGGGTGCACGGAGATCTTCCTGCTCGTGAGCCAGGCCGACCTCGGGGAGTTCCCGGTGTTCGACACCACTGCCTTGCACGTGGGCGCGCTGGTCGATTTCGCGGCAGAGCGCATCGCCGCGCCGGCTTGATCATCGCCCCCGGTGCGAGGCACACTTCGGGCCGGTGTCGGGGCGTGGAGGCGGAATGGCGTATCGGACGAGCGTCGGAAGGACCAGCTACGCGTTCCGCGACCTCAAGGATCTGATGGCCAAGGCGACGCCGCCGCGCTCGGGAGACCGGCTGGCGGGCATCGCGGCCGAGAGCGCGGAAGCGTGCGTCGCGGCGAAGATGGCGCTCGCGGACCTTCCGCTCAAGACCATCCTCAATGAGCCCCTCGTGCCCTACGAGGCCTGCGACGTCACACGGCTGATCCTCGACGGCCACGATGCGGCAGCGTTCGCCGAGATCGCCAGCCTGACCGTCGGGGAGTTCCGCGAGCTGCTGCTGTCGGAGCGCACGACGGGAGAGACGCTGGCGCGGCTTGCGCCCGGCATCACGCCCGAGATGGCGGCCGCCGTGTCCAAGATCATGCGCAACCAGGACCTGGTGCTGGCGGCGCGCAAGGCGGAGGTGGTCACGCGGTTCCGCAACACCATCGGCGCCAGGGGCACCATGGCGGTTCGGCTGCAGCCGAACCACCCTACGGACGACGCAGCCGGCATCACGGCCGCGATCGTCGACGGGCTGATGTACGGGTGCGGGGACGCCGTGATCGGCATCAACCCGGCGTCGGATTCACCGCCCGTCATCCGGCGCCTCCTCGACCTCGTCGACGGCATCATCGCGCGTTTCGAGATCCCGACGCAGGCGTGCGTGCTGACGCACGTGTCGACGACGCTGGCGCTGATCGCCGAGGGCGCGCCGGTCGACCTGGTGTTCCAGTCGATCGCGGGCACCGAGGCTGCCAACGCCGCCTTCGGCGTGAGCCTCGCCATGCTGGCGGAGGCCAACGAGGCGGCGCGGGCGCTCAAGCGCGGCAGCGTCGGCTGCAACGTCATGTACTTCGAGACGGGGCAGGGATCGGCGCTGTCGGCCAATGCGCACCACGGCGTCGACCAGCAGACGCTGGAGGCGCGGGCCTACGCGGTGGCACGCGCGTTCTCGCCGCGCCTCGTCAACTCGGTGGTGGGCTTCATCGGGCCCGAGTACCTCTACGACGGCAAGGAGATCATCCGCGCCGGCCTCGAGGACCACTTCTGCGGCAAGCTGATGGGCGTGCCGCTCGGCGTCGACGTCTGCTACACCAACCACGCGGAGGCCGACCAGGACGACATGGACACGCTGCTGACGCTGCTGGCGGCAGCCGGCGTCACCTACATCATGGGCGTGCCGGGGGCAGACGACGTGATGCTCAACTACCAGTCGACGTCGTTCCACGATGCGCTGTACGTGCGCGAGGCCTTCGGCCTCAAGCGGGCACCCGAGTTCGAGGCTTGGCTGCAGCAGGTCGCGATCACGGACGCCAACGCGCGGCTGCGCCCGCCGCAGCCGCAGCACCGCTTGCTGGCCTTCGCGGGAGGCCTGGCATGAAGCCTGAGCGCGATCCCTGGTCCGGCCTTGGCCGCCTCACGCCGGCGCGGATCGCGCTGGGGCGCGCGGGCGGCTCGCTGCCGACGGGGGAGGTGCTCAAGTTCGGCCTTGCGCACGCGCAGGCGCGCGACGCGGTGCACGCGCGGCTCGATGTGGAGGCCATGCGGGTGCGGCTGGCGGCCCTGACAGGCCACTGCCTGACGGTGGAAAGCCAGGCGGTGGCGCGGGACGTCTACCTGCGCCGGCCGGATCTCGGCCGGCGGCTCTCGGCCGCAAGCCAGGAGAGCCTGGCCGCCATCCCCGCCACCGGCGCAGACCTGGGGCTCGTGATCGCCGATGGGCTGTCGGCGCGGGCGGTCGAGGCCCATGCCGCGCCCCTCGTGGCGGCGCTGATGCCGCGGCTCGAGGCGCTCGGGCTCGCCGTGGCGCCGGCGGTGGTGGCGCTGGGGGCGCGGGTGGCGCTCGGCGACGAGATCGGCGCGCGGCTCGGCGTGAAGGCGGTGGCGGTGCTGATCGGGGAGCGGCCCGGCCTGTCATCGCCCGACAGCCTCGGGGTGTACCTGACGCTGGCGCCGCGCCGCGGGCGGACGGATGCTGAGCGCAACTGCATCTCCAACGTGCGGGCCGAAGGGCTCAGCCACGAGCTTGCGGCGTTCAAGCTCGCCTGGCTGGTGCGCGAGGCCCTGCGGCGCGGACTTTCGGGTGTGGAGCTCAAGGACGACAGCGACCGGCTGCTGGAGGCGGGCAGGCCTCCGCCTGCGCTGCCGCGACTTTAGCGGGCCCCTTCAGCACAAATGGACCGATGGGCTAGGACCGCGCGGAGGCCGACGCATTCAGCGCCAGCCGAAGGCCACCTTCTCGAGCTGGGCGCCGGCGATGCGGGTCTGCGTGCTCTTGATGGGGCGGCCGCCGCGGCGCCAGTAGAAATCGCACGCGGGCGTGTTCTCGATGAGGGCCCACACGACGAGGCCGTCGAGACCGCGCTCGTCGAGCCGCGCCCTGCAGCCCTCGAACAGATGCTCGCCGAGGCCGAGCCCTTGGTAGAGGGGATCGAGGTAGAGCTCGTAGATCTCGCCCTGGTGACGGCCGGCGTGGCGGGACGGCCCGAACGTAGCGTAACCGGCGACGGTGCCGTCAAGCTCGAGAACGAGAAGGCCCTCCTCCTCGCCCTTGATGAAGCGTCGCCACCACTCGGGCGTGCGCTGCTTGGCGAGGGCGTCGAGATGCTGCTCCGGCAGGATGCCCCGGTAGGCGAAGAACCAGGACTCCTTGAAGATGCGCGCGAGCGCCTTCGCGTCGGACGTCTTGCCGAGGCGCACACGAACCTTTGATCCGGAGCCGAGCATGCGCCCACTATAGCCGGCGCCACAGATTTGTCCGCAGCAATTTCGCAAGCGCGCCCCGCGGTCGGCGCGGAGCAAGTGGCACGCAAAGGCGCAGCCCCTACTGGATGGCGGGGGCCTTCATGGAGGCCACGAACTCGGCCTCCTCGCGCACCTCGCGCCACAGGTCCTCGGCGCGGTCGGGCTCGAGCGCATAAGGAGGATCGTCGTCGAACTTGAGGAGCACGAGGCGCTCGTGCTCGGCGCGGCCGACGGCCAGCGCCTTCGGGCTGCGCGTGAAGCGGGGGCCGGCTTGCGTCGCAGCGTCCGTCAGCGCCGCAAGCACAGGCACGAGATCGGCGGCGAGGCGGGTCGGAAGCGTCACCGTCTGCCTCATCCCGCGCGCGTCGGCGAAAGTGAGCTGGATGCGGTTGCGGTCGGTGGTTTTGGTCTCGACAAGAGCTTGCGCGTTGAACTCGGCCATGCTTGTCCCCCGTCGATTGGTTCCAACGTCAGGATGATGCGCTGCATTTTCCTTGCCACGCAAGGGCGCCAGGGCAACACCACGCGGGGCAGATGCAAAGCGGCAACGGCAATTAAGGTTCATGCGTCGAGGGTCTTCCGGCCCGGGGCGGACGTCGGGCTCTCCCGTTCGGGACGCACTGCCGCCCGGCCTGGCGGCGGCTCGAGGCGGGTCCGCAGGCTCTTGCCAGGGCGGGCGGGCAGAAGAAGCAGGGTCCGCATCCGGGATTCCAGCTCCGTCCCCGCGATATGCTCAAGATAAGGGTGCCAGAGCTGCTGCCGGGCGCGCGATCTTTGGGCAGAATGCGTGCGCGGTGAGCGCAGCTTGCGCGCCACCAGCTCCTGGCCGCCGAGCCAGGCGTACGTTGCCCGCCAGAACTCCGACCCGACGCGGCGATTGCGCGGACCGCGCAACTGTACGACGACCGGCATCGTGCATTCCTCGTCGTGCACGCCGATCTCGACGCAGGCCAGCCGTCGCTCGCCGCGGCGGATCGAGAACACCACGTTGCGTCCGGCGCGAAGCTGATCGGCATACTGGTCGAGGCAATTCTCCATGCGCTCGCTCTCCTCCAGGAAGTCCCGGACGGTGCGCAAAGGGACGAAGGCGTAGCCCTCCGCGATCCCGGGCGCGAGCCAGCAGTCCACCGGGTCGAAGCCCAGCGCATCGACGAGGCGCAGGCGGCGACGCCAGACGTTGAACTCGTCGAGCGCGCGACGGGCGCTGATGTCGGCGGACCAAGCCTTGCGGATCAGCGTGTGGCCCTGCGTATCCGGGTGCTGGCTGAACCAGGCCCAGGCCCCCAGCATCGACAGGCTCTCGTCGCTCATGAAGGCCGGGCGCACGGCGCGGGCGAACCACAGGGCGTAGGCGGGACCGGCGGCGATGGCGGCGCCGCTGAGGGCCGCAAGCCAATGCGCCGCGTCGGGGCCGCGGCGGGGCACGAAGCTCGCGATGCGAAGCCCGAAGTCGCTGTCCATGGGCAGCACCGGCAGCGCCTGCTGGAACGAGGCGGCCGGCAGACGGCGCATCCAGAACGGCAGGGCAAGCGCGTCGGAGGCCTGTTTCAGGGGGGCGCCGGAGGAGACGAGCGCGCTGGCTGCGGCGCGCGCCTCGCAGGTGCTGTAGCCGGAGACCAGTGCGAAGAGCAGGGCGGGAAAGGTGTCGGCGAGATCCTCGAGCGCCGCATTCGCCGCGGTCAGCGCCGCGATCGGCTTGTGCCAGGCGGGATGGAACGACTCGATCCGGCGCTTGCGCCGCGCCGCCCTGTCGGAGTCGGACGTCCCCTGCGGGCGGGGCGTGGGCAGAGGCGGGTCGGGGTCGTCCGAGCTGGTGCCATGTGGTGCGGTGCCATGTGAGCTCATGCGCGTGCAAACCCATTCGAGCTGCCGCCCCCGCCGAGTTTTGGTTAACGCAACAAAGTGGCGGAAATAGCAGCCCGCAGGGCACGCGCGGCCCCGTGGCCTCAGTTGAGCGCGGCGATGGCCTGGCCGAAACCGCCGAGCGAGACCGGGATGCCGATTCCGGCCTCCTCCGTCTGATAGATGATGAAAACAGCCTGCTTGCCCGCCTTGAGCTGGTCGATGAGCTTGTCCTCGAGGGCGATCTGCGCATAGCAGCCGTACATGCTGCAGCGGACGAACGGCACCGGACCAACGTTGCGACCGTCGATGGACAGACCCAGGCCGCGCGGCAGCAGGACGCCCAGCGGGGCGAACACGCGCAGCACCTTCTTGCCGTCGGAGAAGCGCTGGAAGTAGACGCCGAGGCCGATGTTGGCGTGATCCTCGGCCGTGACGCGCTGCACGACACCGCAGACCTCGTTCTTGGCGCCGGGCGGCGGCGGACGGCAGACGACCTGCCAGTCGCCGTGCTGCGCCTTGACTGTGCCGCCCTCGGGGGATTGGAGCGACTGCGCCGCGGCCTGCGACAGCAGTCCGAGGACGGCGGCCAGAACGGCGGCGAGCGCGCAGAGCGCGGACCTGGCGTGCATGATCACCGTCTTCCCATCCGCGTGGATCCGATCCGCATGCTGGCCGTGGGCTCTGCGGCACTGATTGGGCGCGCGCAGAACCTTGACCTAGATCAAGGTTCGCGCTTCGCCGCGGACCATCCCCAAGGGCGAGGTGGGCGAGCGAAGCAAGCGGCTCGTGACCGAGGAATTCGGCCAAAATGCGGAGTGGCGCAAGGGACTTGGGCTCGGCGCTGGAGGCCGCGCGCCCGCAATCCTCCAGACCAGCAGCTAACTCTCGCTGTCATCATGCAGATTTGCGCGTGCAAATGCCGCACTGAGCTTCCCTTGAGAAGCTTCGAGCCATTGTGTTTGGTGAACAGGCGGGCGATGCTTGGCTGCGACTCGTGCGCGTGGCGCAGCCGATACGGCCCGAGGGGCAAAAGGCAAGTCGTTAAAAAATGATGGCGATGGGCGCGCTGCGCCCTTGGGGGTGGTCGCGGCGGCGCGTCGACACCGGCACCCTCAACAACCAAGGAGCGTTCGCGATGGTCATGAGGCCGAGGGGCATGGCGCCGGGCATCGGCACGATCAGGGGCCTCATGGCGGGGGCCGCCGCAGCCGCGGGGCTGACCCTGCATGCGGCCGCCGGCTTCGCGGGCATGGGGCAGCCGTCGCCGAAGCAGATCAAATTCCAGGATGCGGCGACACCGATCGCCGAGCAGGTGCATTGGTTCCACGACTACGTGAACGCGATCATCATCGCCATCACGCTGTTCGTGCTGGTGCTGCTCGTCTACACGATGTGGCGCTTCAGCGAGAAGCGGAACCCGGTGCCGTCCAAGACCACGCACAACACCACCATCGAGGTGATCTGGACCGTTGTGCCGGTGCTGATCCTGGTCGCAATCGCGATCCCGTCGTTCCGCCTGCTGTACAACCAGTACACGTACCCGCCGCCGGACCTGGTGATCAAGGCGACGGGCCACACCTGGAACTGGACGCACGAGTACCCGGACCAGAAGGTCACGATCGACTCTCTGATGCTGCAGAAGGGCGAGATTGATGATCTCGTCAAGACCGGGTTCCCCGAGCGCCAGGCGCCGCGCAACCTCGCCGTTGACAACGAGATTCTGGTTCCGGTCAACAAGGTGGTGCACGTCCTCGTGACCTCGAGCGACGTCATCCACAACTGGACCGTGCCGTCGTTCGGCTCGAAGGTCGATGCCGTGCCGGGCCGCGTCACCGCAACCTGGTTCAAGGCGCAGCGGGAAGGCATCTTCTTCGGCCAGTGCTCGGAGCTGTGCGGCAAGGACCACGCGTTCATGCCGATTGCGGTGCGGGTGGTGAAGGAGCAGGTCTTCAACGACTGGATCGCGGCGCTGAAGGCGCGCGACAAGAGGAAGGTCAAGGAGATCATCAAGGCGGCCGCCATCGAGCTCGAGGGCGCACTGAAGACCGCCGACAGCGGCGTCACCGTCAAGAAGTGACGGCGGCAGCCGCCGCCGACTAGGATTGAGACAGCGGGGGTGCCGGGCGGCATCCTTGGGAAACGACCGGGCAGGGTTGAACAACATGGCTTACAAAGCGCACGCTGACCACGCGCACGACCACGACCATACGCCGACGGGCATCACCCGCTGGCTGTTCTCGACGAACCACAAGGACATCGGCACGATGTACCTGTTGTTCGCCATCGTTGCGGGCCTGATCGGCGGGTTCCTGTCGGTCGTGATGCGCATGGAGCTGCAGGAGCCGGGGCTGCAGTACTTCGCCAACGGCCACGTGTTCAACGTCTACGTCACCAGCCACGGCCTCATCATGGTGTTCTTCATGGTGATGCCGGCGATGATCGGCGGCTTCGGCAACTGGTTCGTGCCGCTGATGATCGGCGCGCCGGACATGGCCTTCCCGCGCATGAACAACGTCAGCTTCTGGCTGACGGTGGTGGGCTTCATCAGTCTGCTGTTCTCGCTCTTCGTGCCCGGCGGCACGGGCCCGGGTGCGGGCACGGGCTGGACGGTCTACGCGCCGCTTTCGACCAGCGGCTCGGTCGGCCCTGCGGTCGACTTCGCGATCTTCTCGCTGCACCTTGCAGGGGCCGGCTCGATCCTGGGCGCGACCAACTTCATCACCACCATCTTCAACATGCGCGCGCCGGGCATGACCCTGCACAAGATGCCGCTGTTCGTGTGGTCGGTGCTGGTCACCGCCTTCCTGCTGCTGCTGGCGCTGCCCGTGCTCGCCGCGGCGATCACCATGCTGCTGACCGACCGCAACTTCGGCACCACCTTCTTCAACCCGGCCGGCGGCGGTGATCCGGTGCTCTACCAGCACCTGTTCTGGTTCTTCGGCCACCCCGAAGTCTACATCATGATCCTGCCGGGCTTCGGCATGATCTCGCAGATCATCGCCACC
>JANRIO010000066.1:0-14688 GCA_033764875.1 Hyphomicrobiaceae bacterium
GGACTGGTGTGGGTGGTCGCCTGTGCCGAGGGCAAGGAGCTCGGGCGCTCGCCGATGATGCTCGGAGTCAACCCGGCGTGGACCCCGATCGAGTTCCGCTTCACCGTGCCGGACGGCGACTGCCGCGCCCAGAGCATCCGGCTGCTCCACGATTCCCGATCCGCGTCCGAGCAGCTCGTGACCGGGCGCAGCTACCACGACGACATCCGTATCGTCCGGATCGACACACCGTAGACTTATAGCAGACTATTGCGCCTGCGAACCTGCACGCGCCGGGCCCATTGACTGCCCAGCTATTGCTCCCTACGCTTACCAAGCGGGCCGATCCATCAGTGCAGCAGAGTAGCGCGTTATGAGCGGATGGCTACAGTTCATCATCATCTGGCTGCGTGGTCGTCGGACGTCGGACGAGCTCGACTTGAAGTGCGCGCATTTCGACCCCGACATGGCGCCACTGGCAGATCTCGCCGCTTCTGCGGCACCGCCGCCGAGGGCTCTGCAGCCGATTCCGCTGGCCCATCCGAGCGCGCAGCTCGACGCCATCTGAGGTTGCATGCTCGGCCGCCTTGGTGCGACAAGGCGTGATTGATCCTCCCCGCCCCCTATGGAACGAGGCGGCCTGTCGCGGCTCACCGGCCAGCGTCCACGGCAGGCGATGTTCGGCGGTGACGGGCTCAGTGAAGGGGGCCGTGGCCGACGCGTTGAGCGAGGCTCCACCAGCAGACCGTCGGCTTCTTCCCTGATGACCAGGCGCGGGCCTGATTCGCCGTCAAAGCTCACAGCGGAAAGACGATCGGCGTCACCTGAGCGGCCTCAGAAGCAGCGCCATGATCGGGCTGAGAAGTCGGTGCGGCATGAGGCGCATCGACAGCGCCGCCAGGGCGGCGAGAGGACCCGGCCAGACGACCCGCGCGCCCAGCACGAAGCCCCAGTAGCCGGCCCATGCGACAAGATCGGCGGAGCCCGTCGGCGCCAGCATCCGGTAGAGCGCATGCTGCGCCCCCATGCGCGCGTGAAAGCCGGTGTGCACGGGGCCCGGCGCCAGGGCGCAGACGCGTACGCCGAGCCCTGAGGTCTCGTGCGCGATGGCCTCGGTGAGGGACAGCACATACGCCTTGCTGGCGTAGTAGGCAGCCTGGTTTGGACCGGGGCCATAGCTGCCCACGGACGCGAGGTTGAGAATGCCGCCTTGGCCGCGCACCAGCATCGGCGGCAGATAGTGCCGGGTGAGGGCGGTCAGCGCCCGCACGTTGAGATCGACGAGGGTCATCGCGCTTGCCTCGGAGGCGTCGGCGAAGGGGCCCGAGAGGCCGATGCCGGCCGAGTTGACCAGCACGTCGCACACCGCGCCCAGGCGGTCGATCTCGGCATCGAGCGCGGCGATCGCGTCCGGCTGCGCGAGGTCGAGGGGCAGGATGTGCACGGGCTGCGCCGGCGCACGGGCCATGATGGCGCTCTGCGCCGCGCGCAGCTTCTCCGGCGTGCGAGCCACCAGCAGCAACTCGTGACCATGCCTGGAGAATTTCTTCGCAAGTGCGAAGCCAATTCCCTCCGAGCCGCCGGTTATGATCGCGATGGGCCGCCGGCCAGCGAATGCGGCGAGCGCGACCGCGTCGGCCCGCCACCACCGTCTGCGCCAGGCGTTTGCGATCGTCCCAATCATATCTCTGATATCCTTGGATTTTTGTCGGGTCGTGGCGGCCTCGCCCCGCTAACTCGGCGTGCCCTGCGCTGGGCGCATGGCTAACATGAGGCTATCCCGCATTGCAGCACGCAACGTGAAGTGTGATTGTGCATTGCATATAAATTCCCGACTCGAACGGGCACGGAGATGCACCATGGGCCACATTCGCAGTTTCGACGAGGCACTCGACTTCTATCCCGACAGCAAGCCGGGCCTGGGTGCCCGCCTTGTCGCGGCGCTCCGCACGGTCGCGACCGTCTGGGAGGCGTTGCGCGAAGGGCACGCCGCCTCCACCCACTACCACCATCTGCGGGCACGGGGCCTGTCCCACGAGGCCGCCGCCACGCGCGTCTTCGGCTTCCGCTGAGCGCCGCCCCAGGCGCCCGCTGCGCGGGCGCCTGCCAAGCCTCGGTCGGTCGCCCGATCAGGCCGCCGGCCGCCTGATCAGCCGGCGCAGGCACGCGCCAGCGTGAGCGTGCAGGTGGCCACGATATCCTCGACGGTGGCACCGCGCGAGAGATCGGAGATGGGCTTGGCGAACCCCTGCAGGAAGGGCCCGATGGCCTGCGCCCGGGCCAGCTCCTGCGCCAGCTTGTAGGCGATATTGCCCGCATCCAGATCCGGGAAGACAAGAACGTTGGCCCGTCCCGCGACGGCGCTGGCGCCCTTGACCTTCTTGGCTGCGATCACGGCCGAGAGGGCCGCATCGGCCTGCAGCTCGCCGTCGATGGCGAGCTCGGGTCTGGCGGCGCGCGCGAGCGCCAGGGCGGAGCGCACCTTGGCGACCCTGGGGTGGGTGGCGCTGCCGTGGGTCGAGAAGGAGAGAAGGGCCACGCGCGGCTCGACGCCAAGGCTCGCCCGGGCACTATCGGCCGAGGCGATGGCAATGTCGGCAAGCTCCTGCGGGGTCGGGTCGACGTTGATGGCGCAGTCCGCGAACACGAGCATGCGGGCGGGCGCCGCATCCGAGCCCGGCACCGACATCAGGAAATAGCTCGACGGCGTGGCGATGCCGGGCGCGGGGCCGATCACCATCAGGCCCGCCTCGATCACGCGCTTCGTCGGATTGGCGGCACCCGCCACCATTGCCGCGGCCTCGCCCGATGCCACAAGGGCAGCACCCAGGTAGAGGGGCTTCTTGAGCAGGCGCTGTGCCATGCCGACGGTCAGACTCTCGCGCGCAGCCCTCAGAGCCGCGACGGAGGCCTGCGCCCGCGCGGGGGCGGTGCCGTCCTCGATTTCGCTCAACGGAAGTGAAAGCCCCAGCGCGGCCGCGCGCGCCTCGACCTCGGCCGGCGCGCCGATCAGGACGGGGCGTGCCGTGCCGGTCTCGCCAAGGACTTGTGCCGCCCGCAGAATGCGCTCGTCCTCTGCTTCGGGTAATACAATGCGCAGGCCGCGGCCGCGCAAGGCGCTGTGCGCTCTGGTGATGATGTCCAAGTCCACCTCGCTCTCTCCGAGATCCTGCGCCCTATAGCACGGCCTGCCCCCGCTCGAGAAAAACGGAGACCACAATGAGCCCCTCTGACACCGCGCCGAAGATTCACCGCGGCCTGAAGGATGTCTATTTCGAGCGCTCGCCCACAACCTTCATCGACGGCAAGGCGGGAGAGCTGCGCTATCGGGGCTACTCGATCCACGATCTTGCCGAGCACGCGAGCTTCGAGGAGACGGCCTACCTGCTGCTGCACGGCGAGCTGCCGACGGCCGCGCAGCTTGCGGCCTTCGACGCGGCGCTGCGCGAGGCGCGCACCCTTCCCGGCGCCGTCGTCGAGATCATCGAGCGCCTCAAGCACGCGCATCCCATGGAGGTGCTGCGCACGGCAACGTCAGCGCTCGGCGCCTTCGATCCGGACGTGGCCGACGCGAGCCGCGCGGCGACGCTGCGCAAAGGCATTCGCCTCACCGCGCAGGTGCCGGTGATCGTCGCAACCCACCACCGCCTGCGCCAGGGGCTTGCTCCCGTCGCCGCCGATCCGCGCCTCGGGCAGGCGGCGAACTTCCTCTTCATGCTGAAGGGCGAGACGCCGTCGGAGGATGCCGCGCGGCTGATCGACAAGGATCTCGTGCTGCACGCCGAGCACGGCTCCAACGCCTCCTCGTTCGCCGCGCGCGTGGTCATCGGCACCCAGGCCAACATCCACGCCGCGATCACCGCCGCCATCGCGACGCTGTCGGGGCCGGCCCACGGCGGGGCGGCGGAAGACGTGCTCGCCATGGCCGAGGAGATCGGCGATCCCGCCAACGTCCCGGCCTACGTCAAGCGCAAGCGCGAGGCAAAGGAGGCCATCACCGGCTTCGGCCACCGCGTCTACCGGGCCGAGGACCCGCGCGCCCGGCACATGCGCGAGGGCGTGCGGCGCCTGTCGGTCGAGATGGGGCAGCCCCGGTGGACGGCGATCCTGGACGCGCTGGTCAAGGAGATGGCGCCCTACGCGCGGCACGGCGTGAACGTGAACGTCGACTTCTACTCAGGCGTGATCTATTACCTGCACGGCATCCCGAAGGACCTGTTCGTGCCGATCTTCGCGGTTGGCCGCATGCCCGGCTGGACGGTGCAGGTCCTGGAGCAGCTCGACAACAATATCCTGATCAGGCCGCTGACGCTGTATTCGGGGCCGGGGCCGCGCGACTACGTTCCCGTCGACCAACGCTGAGCCCACGGCAGCGCGCAAAGCCTCGGCGGCGCATGTCTGCGCCGCCGATACCTGCAACATCGAACATCGGCCGGGAGGCCGACGGCTCAGTAGTACAGGCCGTTGCGGCAGGCCCAGTAGCGCCGCCACCAGTAGGGGCTGCCGGTTATCAGCGCCTTCCGCTTCATCCAGTAGCAGCCCCCGCCGTAGTAGGCGCCGTAGCCGACGAACGGAATGGCGCCATAGTAGAAGCCGCGGCGCACGTGCCGGTGGTGACCGTATGGGACGTGGAAGCGGGGTCCGGCATGGAACCGCGGTCCGGCGTGGAAGCGCGGCGCGGCATGGAAGCGCGGTGCGGCGTGGAAGCGGGGCGCGGCGTGGAAGCGCGGTCCGGCATGGAAGCGGGGACCACCACCCCGGAACCCTTCACCCCGGCGGGCATCTGCTGTGTCGACGCCCGCGAACAGCGTCAACGCCGCGGCAAAGACGGCCGCAAAGCCAAAGAATTTCCGTTTCATACGCTCACTCCTTCCAGGATCCCCGGCGAAAGATCCCTTGAAGATCCATCTTAGTGTGTGCACAAGCACCTGCACAGCCCGTCTGCCGGCGGCGCACCATGCCTGCGCGTGCAAGGCTCCCGTCGGGTCGCCCAGATCGGCGCGGGCCGCAACGCTGCACACGTCTGCCCCCGGTAGCGCGCACAGCAGAATGGTTATCTATAGACCCGGAAAAGTGTCCGGGCTTTGTCGGAGAGCAATGCCATGCAGGATCGCGCCCACGGACAGAAGGCCTCGTTCAACTGGGAGGACCCTTTCCTTCTCGACGACCAGCTCAGCGACGACGAGCGGGCCATCCGTGACACAGCGCGCGCCTATGCCCAGGACAAGCTGCTGCCTCGCGTCACCGAGGCCTACATGAACGAGCACACGGACCGCGCCATCTTCGACGAGATGGGGCAGCTCGGCCTGCTCGGCGTGACGGTGCCGGAGAAATACGGCTGCGCCGGCGCCAACTACGTCTCCTACGGCCTCGTGGCGCGCGAGATCGAGCGCGTCGACAGCGGCTACCGGTCCATGAATAGCGTGCAATCGTCGCTGGTCATGTACCCTATCTACGCCTACGGCTCGGAGGCGCAGCGCGAGAAATACCTGCCGAAGCTCGGCTCCGGCGCGTTTGTCGGTGCCTTTGGGCTCACCGAGCCGGACGCCGGCTCGGACCCGGCCGGCATGAAGACGCGGGCCGAGAAGGTCTCGGACGGCTACCGCCTCACCGGCTCCAAGATGTGGATCTCGAACGCGCCCATGGCCGACGTGTTCGTGGTGTGGGCGAAGTCGGCCGCCCACGACAACGAGATCCGCGGCTTCGTGCTCGAGAAGGGCATGAAGGGCCTGTCGGCGCCCAAGATCGGCGGCAAGCTGTCGCTGCGCTGCTCGATCACGGGCGAGATCGTCATGGACGGCGTGGTCGTGCCGGAGGAGGCGCTGCTGCCCAACGTCTCCGGCCTCAAGGGTCCATTCGGCTGCCTGAACCGGGCGCGCTACGGCATCTCCTGGGGCGTCATGGGGGCGGCGGAGGAGTGCTGGCACCGGGCGCGCTCCTATACGCTCGAGCGCAAGCAGTTCGGCCGGCCGCTGGCCGCCACGCAGCTCGTGCAGAAGAAGCTCGCCGACATGCAGACCGAGATTGCGCTGGGCCTGCAGGGCTCGCTGCGCGTCGGGCGCCTGTTCGACGAGGGCCGGATGGCGCCCGAGATGGTGTCCATCGTCAAGCGCAACAACTGCGGCAAGGCGCTCGACATCGCGCGCGTCGCCCGCGACATGCATGGCGGCAACGGCATCCAGATCGAGTACCACGTGATGCGGCACGCCGCGAACCTCGAGACGGTGAACACCTACGAGGGCACGCACGACGTGCACGCGCTGATCCTGGGCCGCGCCCAGACGGGGCTGCAGGCGTTCTTCTGACAGCCCGCTCCGCGCTCTCCCCAGCGCCAGCAGCAAGCACCGAGCGCAGAGCAAGCCCCTGCCGCTGACCCTCTCTCCCCGTAGGAACGGGGAGAGAATGGCGCGCTCTCTTCCACTTGCGGGTGAGCGGCGAGAGGGCCGAGGCGAGGGGCGGCACGCTGCCTACGCAGAGCAAGCGCCGGCGCTCAGAACAGGCTCGAGCCGATGTTGATGGCGAGCGCCAGCACCGCGGTATTGAAGAAGAACGAGGCGATGGCGTGCAGCGTCGTCAGCCGGCGCAGCGACTTGCTGGTGATCGAGACGTCCGAGGTCTGCGACGTCGCCCCGATCGAGGTCGCGTAGTAGAAGAAATCCCAGTAGTCGGGGCAGTCGTCCTCGGGGAAATCCAAGCCGCCGCGGCGACCGTCGGCATCGTCCTCGGGGCTGTAGTACTCGTGCGCGTAGTGAAAGGTGAACACCACTTGCACCACGAGCCATGACAGCGCGACGGTGCCGGCGGCAAGGCCCGCCAGACCCAGCTTCACCAGCCCCTGGGCGGACTTCGCCTCGGCCAGCAGGCCGGCGATGGCGACGAAGCTCGAGCCGATGGCGAGCAGAACGATGGCAAGGATGACGAGGCCGCCGCTGTCCTGGCGGGCAGCGCGCGTGCGCACGGTCTCGTGCGAGAACGTCGCCATCACGCGCCAGGCGAGCAGCAGGTAGACCAGGAACCCGGCGTCGGCCGCGATGACGCCGCGCAGGCTCGACGACAGCGCACGCGGCAGCAGGAGCAGTATGACGACAACGACGGCTGCAGAGACGTAGACGTGCGGCCTGAGCGCCAGCGAGCGCGCGACGGCGCTCGGCCGGTACCAGCGCGGGCTCCGGGATGTCGTGGGCATCTCCTGCTGCATGACGATCGAGCCTCGCAGGGGGTTGCATCCGCCACGTCGGCCGCGGCGGGCGCGGGTAAGGACTTGTTAACCAATATGGCCCCAGTGTGCGAGCGCCAGCCGAATTTCGGGCGGAAAGAGCGTGTAGCGTCCCCGGCCATGAGTGAAGCCCTGCGCAGTCTGGCTCCGGCCCTCGAGCCGTTTCTGAGGGCGCCCGAGGGGCCCTATGCCTGGGTCCTGGCCCTGGGGCTTCTGGCCGCCATCGCCGGCCTCGCGATCTCGGCACGCCGCGCCATGCGCCGCATCGCCGAGCTGCAGCGCGAGCAGGCGACGGCAGAGCGCTATCACGAGCTGCAAACGAGCGCCGAGGCGCAATTCGCCGAGATCAAGGGCCGGCTGTCGGCCATGGCCGAGATGACCGCGCAACGCCAGGCGGAGCAGTCGCTCGCCGTGAACAAGCGGCTCGACGACGTGGCGCAGCGGCTGGGGCTCACGCTCGATACGCTCGGCCGACGCGTGGGAGAGAACCTCGCGCGCAGCGCCCAGAGCACGGCCGACAACCTGTCCCGGCTCAACGAGCGGCTGGCGGTGATCGAGGATGCGCGCCAGAGCCTGGCCACGCTGTCCTCGGAGGTGGTGTCGCTGCACGGCGTGCTCGCCGACAAGCAGGCGCGCGGCGCCTTCGGGCAGGGCCGCATGGAGAGCATCGTCCAGGACGCCCTGCCGCCGTCGGCCTACGCCTTCCAGGCCACGCTCTCGAACGGCCGCCGGCCCGACTGCCTGATCCGCCTGCCGAACACGGCGGCGCCCCTCGTCATCGATGCCAAGTTTCCGCTTGAGGCCTTCGAGGCCGTGCGCACGGCGTCGGGGGCCGAGGCGCTGAAGGCGGCCATGCAGGCGGTGCGGCAGACGGTCGGCGCCCATATCGAGGACATCGCCGGCAAGTACCTGATCCCCGGCGAGACGCAGGATACGGCGCTGATGTTCGTGCCGTCGGAGTCGATCTACGCCGACCTGCACGAGCGCTTCCCCGACGTGGTCCAGCGCGCCCACCGCGCGCGCGTGTTCATCGTGGCGCCGAACATCCTGATGCTCGCGATCTCGACCGTGCAGGCGGTGATCAAGGACGTGCGGATGCGCGAGGAGGCCGACACCATCCAGCGCGAGGTGGGCCTGCTTCTCGCCGACGTCGGCCGCCTCGTCGACCGGGCCGCCGAGGTCGACCGGCACTTCGCGCTCTCGGCGAAGGCGCTCGAGAAGCTCAGCGCGTCGGCCGACAAGGTGGCGCGTCGCGGCGACCGCTTGCGCTCGCTCGAGCTTGATGACGTGCCGGTCCAGCGCCCACAGCCGCGGCTGGCGGCCGGCGAGTGACGCGGCTCGCGGCATTGGTTTTGCCAGTGTCCTTCAGATCCGCAAATACCGTCTGAGCGTGCGGCAATGCCGTCGGTATTTGCGGATCAGGACACTAGCGCCCGCGCTGCGACGGCTTGGCCTTGCGCGAGGAAACGCCGCGGAAGAAGCCCTTGCCCTCCGGCCTGGGGTGCGACCTGGGCGGCGCCGAAAGCTTGTGGATCTCCTCCTCGCGGCGCAGCTCGGCGTCCTCGTAGGCCTCGAAGGCGACGGCCCTGGTGCGCCGTTTCAGTCTTTTGCGCGCCTCGAGCGCGCGCTTGCGCTCCTCGTCAGTCGGGTCGGACATGCGTGCCTCGGTACCTGTGCGCCATCTCTCTCGCGTGTTGCCCTTCGAGCTCTCGTCAGCGTTCCCTTCGCAGCCGGTTGATATGCGCCCGTGCCTTGCGCCAGACGGCGGCATCGCGCGCGAGGGAGACCCGCAAGACTGCCGCCGCCCCGTCCTTGTCGCCGAGCCTCCCGTGCGCGAGCCCGCGGTCGAAGTGCGCGCGCGAAGCCGCCCCGCGCGCGATGCCTCGCGTGTAGTGGGCAATTGCGTCGGCAGTATTGCCGCGGGCCAAGTGGATGTTGCCGCGGTTGTGGAGGACGAGCGCGTCCTCAGGAGTGATGGCGACGGCGTCGTCGAGGTCGCGCAACGCGGCGTCATGGGCGGGCCTGCGGGCGTAAGCGGCGGCCCGGCCGGCGAGGAGGAGGAGGGCCGTGCGCATCGCTCGAGCCGCTCTCCTTGCCTCGCGCTAGATGACCGGCATCACGCGGCGGTTGCCTGCACGGGCCGGGGCTGGGGCCGCGCCGGAGGGGCCGCGACGCGGGGCAGATAAAGGGCGTCGCACGCCTGCAGCAGGAATGCGGCGAAGTGCACGGCCGCCGTCACCGCAAGCCGCCGGCCCAGCATCAGCTCGCGCGGCGAGACCGACACGGGATGCTCCAGCGCCGCGGTGCCGGCGAGGAAGTGGCCGACGCTGTGGGTGAGCCGCCGGTCCTCGAACGCGGCCTGGCGCGCGCAGTCCCTGGCCTGCATCAGGTGGGTGATGGCGGCCAGCTCGGCGCGGCGCGTGGAGCCGATGGCTGCATCGCTCAAGTCGCCGGGGTTGCATTGCGCGAACGCGCCGCAGGCTTCGAGAACCGCCTTCAAATGATCCACGAGCTTCGATGCGCCGGGCCCTGCCGGCCGTGCGGGAATCGCTGCGTGCATCCTCGCCGTCTGCTGCATTGTCGGGCTCCAATATCCGCTGCGGACGCGCAACACGATTGCGCAAAAAACGCGCGAAACAGGCCCGCATGAAGCCCTCAGAAATCGCCGAGCGCAACGGGGGTGTGGATATCGTGTGGACGACGCGAGGACAGCGCTTGAGTGGTGTCGAGCCGCTACTTCTTCGCGCTGGTCTTGGAGGCCGCGGTCTTGTGCGGCTTTGCGGCCGCTTTCGCAGGCGGCGGCACAACGACGCCGTCCGGGCCGCTCGCCAGCACGCTGCGGCAGTCGGCGGGAAGCTCGTCGATGGAGATCGGCGGCTTGCCGCGCGGCGGCGGCGGGCGCGGGCCCGGCGGCGCGGGCACCGGCGCCTTCGGCTTCACGAGCGCCAGCCATTTGGTCAGCTCGACGCCGCAACCGTCCTCATGACCAACCGCGGGCTGCGGCTCGCAGTTGCCGGAGCCCTTCGGGCATTGGATGCGAATGTGGAAGTGAAAGTTGTGCCCGTACATGGGCCTGACCTTCGACAGCCACGCGCGGTTCGCATCCTTCGGCGTGGCCTCGCACAGCGCCTTCTTGATCGCGGGATGCACGAAGATGCGATCGACCTCGGCGTAGGAGGCGGCGCGCTTGATGAGCTTGGCGTGCTTCTCGCTCCAGATCTCGGGATCGACCGACTCGTGGCTCTTCAGCATCGAGACCGCCGACATGTCCTCGCGCTCGCGCTCGCTCAGCCGGCGGTCCGGCATCGGCGTGAGCCAGATGTCGGCGTCGAGGCCGACCTGGTGGCTCGCGTGCCCGCTCGTCATGGGCCCACCACGCGGCTGCGCCAGGTCGCCGACGAGAAGCCCGGGCCAGCCATCCTGCGCACGCGCCTCGGTGGCCAGACGCTTGACCAGATCGATCAGCTCCGGGTGGCCCCAGTTGCGATTGCGGGAGAGGCGCATCGCCTGCCACGCGGGCCCGTCGACCGGCAACGGCTTGCCGCCTGCGAGGCAACCCTTGGCGTAGAAGCCGATCGCGCGCGCGGCGAGGGGCGACGGCGTCTTGGCCGCGCCGAACAGATCCCGCGCGGGCGGACCTTTGGCGGGCTTGGCCGCCTTTGCCGGCGGCGCGGCAGGGGCAGGCATCGGGGGGCTTGCGGCGGCGGGCGCGCTCTTGGCAGGCTCGGCGGGTGTGCTCGGAGGCATCGTGCCGGCCGCGGACTTGACCGGAGGCGTTGCAGGCACGGGAACGGGCACACCCGGCACCATCGCCTGCTGCGCACTGAGCGTCAGGGTCGTCGCCAACAGCGCGCAGGCTGCGATCAGCGCCGGCACACGCATGGAGCTCTCCCGTTGTTCTCGCCGTCCGTCCGTGGCGAAGCATCGAGCATCCTTGTGCCGAAAAGAGGGTCGGCCCGGATATCGTCGACGACGCTTGCAGGCGAACTCAGGAACCCGCCCGGATCTGCCGCGCAGCGGCAGCGCAGCCGTACGCGATCAGAATCGATATCAGCACATTGTACCCCGCAAACGAGATGCCCAAGAAGCGCCAAGCTGCCTGGTCACAGCGGACAACGCCCATGCGCGTCGACGGTGCCAGAAGATCCTTGGCGCTGAGGCTCAGCTTCTGCGGTGCGGCCGCGCACGTCTCCGGCCCCGGCCAGAAGCCCCACTCGGCGCCCGCGTGGTAGATGCCGAGGCCGGCGTTGCCGACAAAGGCGAGCCCCACCAGCGCGAACAGCAGCATGCTGAGGCCTTTCTGGCCGGCCGAGAGCGCCACCAGCGCCAGAAACAGCAGCGGGATGCCGGCGTAGTAGGCGTAGCGCTGCTGCAGGCAGAGCGGGCAGGGCGCGTAGCCACCGATATACTCGAAGCCCAGCGCCAGCAGGATGACGAGCAGCGCGAACACGAGAATGGCGGCGCCGGTGCGGTAGGCCGGCGCGCCGGCTGGATCATGTGTGCCTGCGAGCATCGCGCCTCAAAGGATGTAGCGGGCTGCCACGAAGCCGCCAACGAGCAGCACGACGAATGCCGTCGTGACCAAGCTCAGCCGCGTCTCGATGAACTGGCGGATCGGCTCGCCGAAGAAATAGAGCAGCGTCGCGACCAGATAGAAACGCATGGCGCGCGTGATGATGCTGGCCACGATGAACGGCAGCAGAGCCATGTGGAAGGCGCCGGCGGAGATGGTCAGGATCTTGTAGGGGAACGGCGTCCAGCCCTTGGCGACCAGGATCCAGACGCCCCACTCGTTGAAGAGGTGCTTGGCCTCCTCGAACTTGGCGCCGTAGCCGTAGACGCGCAGAATCGGCTCGCCGATGTACTCGAAGACATAGTAGCCGATGGCGTAGCCGGCGATGCCGCCGATCACGGAGGCGATGGTGGCAAGCGTGGCGTACCACCAGGCCTTGCTGCGGTCGGCCAGGATCATCGGGATCAGCATCACGTCGGGCGGGATCGGGAAGAACGAGCTCTCGGCGAAGGAGACGGCCGCCAATGCGCGCGGCGCGTTCTTGTGGCTCGCGGTGCGGATCATCCAGTCGTAGGTCTTTTGCAGCATCCCGGGCACCGCCAGCGCTCGATCCCGGACGGATGCCCGGTTCGGCGACCGCTGTAGCCCACGGCAGCAGGTTTGTCGATGCGGCGTGCCGAAGAGCTTTACGTTCCAGGGAGTTCGTCCCGGTCCCTGGAGGTGCGGCCGGGCGCCAGGCCGAGCGCCAGCTGCACGGGCCTGAAGGACCGCCGGTGGTGCACGGTGACGCCGAGCTTGCCGATCGCGTCCTGATGCTCGGCCGTGCCGTAGCCCTTGTGCCGCTCGAAGCCGTAGCCCGGGAACGAGCGGCCGAGCTCGGTCATCATCTCGTCACGGAACACCTTGGCGACGATGGAGGCGGCGGCGATCGAGAGGCATTTGCCGTCGCCCTGCACGATGGTGCGCGCCTTGCAAGCCAGGATCGGCGCCTTGTTGCCGTCGATCAGCGCCAGCCGGGGCCGCACGGGAAGCTGCCGGACGGCCTCCGCCATGGCCCACAGCGTGGCGTTGAGGATGTTGTCCGTATCGATGCGGGCGACGTCGGCGACACCGATGCCGACGCCCTTGGCCGTGGCCCGGATGGCGCGGGCAAGGCGCGTCCGCTCCTCAGGCTCGAGCGTCTTCGAATCGGCAATGCCCTCGGGAATCCTGTCCGGGTCGAGGATGACCGCGGCCGCCACCACGGGGCCGGCAAGCGGCCCCCGCCCGGCCTCGTCGACGCCGGCGATAGGTCCGCCGTGAAGCTGCAGCTCCACGCTCTCGAGCTCGAACGTCGCCCTCATCCCCCGAATCACTCCGCTTGGCTTGCGCGAGCTTCGCGGAGGCGGGGAGCGCTGTCAAAAGAGGTTGAGCTGGGAGCCGGGTGGCAGAGGACGCTGGAACAGATCGAGGCGCAACTTCAACGTGCGCTCATTGAGCCCCAGACGCTTGCACGCGAGCTTGAAGCGGGCGGCGACCTGCTCCGCATAGGGGCCCCGGCCACGCTGCCGCACGCGCCAGTCCGAGTTGTAGTCCCTGCCGCCGTGCATGCTGCGCAGGATGTTGATGACGCGCTTGGCGCGGTCGGGAAACTCGGTCTCCAGCCACTCGCGGATGAGGTCCTTGAGCTCGTGCGGCAAGCGCAGCATGACGAATCCGGCCTCGCTGGCGCCGGCCTCGGCGGCGGCGGCGAGAATGCGCTCGATCTCGCTGTCGTTGAGGGCCGGCACGATCGGCGCCACCATCACGGCCACCGGCACGCCCGCCGCGTGCAGCGTCCTGATCGCCGCGAGCCGCTTGGCGGGCGTCGAGGCGCGCGGCTCCATCTTGCGCGCGGTCATGCGGTCAAGCGTGGTCACCGAGATGGCGACCTTCACCAGGCCGCGGGAGGCGAGGCGGGCAAGGATATCCGCGTCGCGGGCAACGAGGGCCGACTTGGTGACGATGCCGACGGGATGTCCCGTCCTGTCGAGCACCTCGAGGATGGCGCGGGTGATGCGGTGCTCGCGCTCGATGGGCTGGTAGGGGTCGGTGACGGCACCGAGCGCAATGCATTTGGGCTTGTAGCGCGGAGCCGCAAGCTCGCGCTCCAGCAGCTCGGCCGCGTTGACCTTGGCGAACAGCTTGGTCTCGAAGTCGAGGCCGGCGGAGAGGCCCAGATAGGTGTGGGTGGGGCGCGCGTAGCAGTAGCTGCAGCCGTGCTCGCAGCCACGGTAGGGGTTGATGGACTGGTCGAAGCTGATGTCGGGGCTGTCGTTGCTGGCGATGATGCTGCGTGCCAGCTCGCGGCTGACCTCAGTCTTGAACGGGGGCAGGTCGCCGATGCCCTCCCAGCCGTCGTCGAACGCCTCGCGCTGCTGGGCCTCGTAGCGGCCGCTGCGGTTGGAGCGCGCCCCGCGCCCCCGGCGCCGATCCTCGGGCAGGATGCGGTTCGGGTCGGGCAACGCCGCCCCGTCGATCAGGACATCCTCTGCGGGTACCTTTGGCATGGAGGCATTATGCGCGAGACGCAGAACATTTCAAGAACAAAGCGACGGGAGATCCGCCATGATGCCGATGGCGCAGCGCCTCCAAGTCTGCGATCAGTTGGTGAATCCGAGCCAGCCCAAGCCGACCCCCGATGCTGTCCGTCATCATCCCGACCCTCAATGCCGAGACGACGCTCGGGGAGACGCTTGCGGCGCTGGTGCCGGCCGTGGTCGAGGGCGTGGTCAAGGAGGTGATCGTCGTCGACGGGGGCTCCAGCGACGGTACCGAGCGGATCGCCGACATCGCCGGAGCCACGTTTCTGCAGGCCCCGAGGGGACGCGGCTCGCAACTCGCCGCCGGGGCCAAGCGGGCGCGCTTTGCCTGGCTCCTGTTCCTGCACGCCGACACGGTGCTGCAGCCGGGCTGGGAGCGCGAGGCGCAGACCTTCATGGAGCGCATCGAGAGCGGCCGG
>JANRIO010000074.1:0-28392 GCA_033764875.1 Hyphomicrobiaceae bacterium
GTCCGGGCAGCGCGCGCAAGGGGCTTGCTCTGGCGCCCCAATTCCTGATAGTGCAGCCCCGGAGACGCGGGTGTAGCTCAATGGTAGAGCAACAGCCTTCCAAGCTGATGACGAGGGTTCGATTCCCTTCACCCGCTCCAAGCGCTCAAAACCGCATCCGATCGGCGCTTTGGGACGCCGCCGAAAATGGCGCGGCCCGCATTCGAGGAGCGGCACCTCGACCATCCCGCGGCTGGGCGCCTGCTGCACGGGCCGAGGCGTCCGCGCAGTGTCCGCGACGGGAGAATTCCCGACGCTGTTCGGTCGAGAACAGCTCGACAGCGTGCGGCTATGGCAGTATCGGCCAATCCCAGACCGCTGATGAGCTGGTTCTCCTGCTCTGGAAGGAGCTGCGGCATGAAATTCCTGGTCATCGATGACCATGCCCTCATCCGCGAGGCCATGCTCGGCGTGCTTGGCGAGCTCAGCCCCCATGCGTCCGTCCTCGAGGCTGCCTCCTACGGCGCCGCGCTCGATCTCGTCGCGCACAACGACGACATCAGGCTCGTGCTGCTCGATCTGCACCTGCCCGATCGGCATGGTCTCGACGTGCTGTCCGAGTTGCGCGCGCGCTTTCCGGCCATCGCCGTCGTCATGCTGTCGGCCTTCAACGATCGCGACAACGTCCTCAAGGCGCTGAACGGGGGCGCCCTGGGCTTCATCCCCAAGACCGAATCCCGCGACGTGCTGCTGGGCGCGCTGCGCTTGATTCTGGCGGGCGGCAAGTACATCCCGCCCGACATCCTCGGCAGCACCCCCCTGGCGCAGCCCGCCCCGCCAGTCCCGGCCGTCCCGGATGCCGCGCCGCGCCGGCCCCTGACGGAGCTCGGCCTGACCGAGCGCCAGATCGAGGTGCTGGCCCTCATGATGCAGGGCAAGAGCAACAAGCTGATCTGCCGTGCGCTGAGCCTGGCCGAGCCCACCGTCAAGAACCACGTCTCGGCCATTCTCAAGGCGCTCGGCGTCAGCAACCGCACCGAGGCCGTGCTGGCGGCCTCCGAGCTCGACTGGGCCGAGCGATGGCCCAAGCCATGAGCTAGCCCGTGTCCGCCGTCAGCGCCCGCTCGATGGTGGCGCGCAGCGCCGCCGGCGCCAGCGGCTTGTGCAGGAGGTGCAGGCCATGCTCGCGCACTTGCGCGTAGAGCGTGGGCGCCACGTCGCCGCTGATCACGAACCCCGGGATCGCGGCGCCGAACCGCTGTCGCAGCGCATTGATTGCCTCGACGCCCGTCCCCTCCCGCAGACGGTAGTCGCAGACGACGAAGTCGGGCGCGCTTCCATTGAGCGTCTCGAGCGCCTTTGCCAGGCTGGTTGCGGCGACCACCCGGCAGCCCCAGCTCTCCAGAAGCCCGCGCGTGCTGCGCAGCACGAGCTCGTCGTCGTCGATCACGGTGATGGTGCGTCCCGCCAGGCTGTCGAGATGCGACGCGAGGTCCGCATCGGTCCGCGCCGGCAGGATGGCGCCCGGCGCCGCGGCGGGCACGAGGATCGAGAACCGCGAGCCCCTTCCGGGCATCGACACGACCTCGATGGGGTGCGACAGCATCCGGCTCAGCCGGTCGACGATGGCAAGGCCGAGCCCCAGCCCCTCGCCGCTGGGGCTGTGCGTGATGCCGCGGTAGAACTCGGCAAAGATCGTCTTCTGCTGGTCGGACGGCACGCCGATCCCCGTGTCGCACACGTCGATGCGTATCATCCCGCTCTTGCGCCGGCAGCCGATGACGATGCCGCCCTCGCTGGTATAGCGCACCGCGTTCGAGACCAGATTGAGCAGGATGCGCTCGAGCAGGATCGGGTCGCTGCGGATCCAGGCGCCCGTCTCGACGACGGAGAAGTGCAGCCCCCGCTCCCGCGCCGCCGGGCCGAACATCGCCGCCACGCGCTCGAACAGCCGTACGAGCGGCAGATCGCAGATTGCGGGCGACAGCGCGCCGGCATCGAGCTTGGAGATGTCGAGCAGCGCCCCGAACAGCTCGTTCATGTTCGACACCGCCAGCTCGATCCGCGACGCCAGCCGCGCGCGCCGCGCCGGATCGGGCTCCGATCGCAGGTTGGCGACGAGCAGGTTGAGCGCATGCAGCGGCTGGCGCAGATCGTGGCTGGCGGCTGCGAGGAAGCGCGACTTGGACAGGTTGGCGGCCTGCAGCTCGCGCGTGCGCTCCTCCACCTTTCCCTCCAGCGTCGCGTACGACACCTGCATCCGCGCCGCCATGTCGTTGAATTGGGCGCCGAGCGCCTGCAGCTCGTCCTGCGTGTCGATCATGATCCGGTGGTCGAGGGCGCCTGCCCCGATGCGTGCCGCACCCGCGCTCAGCGTCCGGATCGGCACCACCATCCGGTGCGCCAGCACCAGCGCCGCGAGGAAGGCGATGCCGATGCCCGCGAGCGTCAGCAGGATCGACCGCGCCATCGAGGCATAGAGCGGCGCGTCGGCCTCGTCCACGGGCAGCTCGACGAACACGATCCACTTCAGCGGCTCGACGACGGCGGACGTGGTGAGAACGCTCCGTCCCTGCACGTTGGTCGCGACCTGCGCCGGCAGCTCCTGCTGTCGCGAGCCCGTCGCCTGCACGGTGCGCACCTGCGACAGCTGCGACATGTCCGTATTGCGCAGCACCAGGCTGAGATCGGGATGGGCAAGCAGCCGCCCCTCCGGACCGACGACGTAGGCCAGGCCCTGCGTGCCGACCCGGATGGTGTGGATCACGTCCCAGATGTGCGTGAGGTTGACCTGCGCGATGACGACGCCCGCCTCGCGCCTGGTTCCGGCGACGGAGAGCGACATGACGGGCTCTGTGCCGCGCCGGAAGGTGACAGGGCCGTAGTAGATCTTGTCGGCGACCGCCACCCGGAACCGCGGGTCCGCCGACAGGTCCGCGAGCGTGGCGATGCGGTCCATCGCCTGGCGCGACACCCTGAGCCGCTCGCGGCCCTGGCCGTCCAGCAGCCTGAGCTCGGAGATGGCCGGCACCTGTCGCAGCAGCCGCAGCGTATCGAGCTCGCGCTGCTCCGCCGCGCCGACGTCCCACGACAGATGCGTCATCCAGCCGAGCTGGGCCTCGATCTCCCGGAAGAACTGGCTGATGCGCGCGGCCGCGGCGTTGGCCTGCTCGCGCTGGATCTTGGCGAGCGCGTCGCGGTGGTCGTTGGCGGTGAACCAGAGGTCGAACAGACCGCTGCCCAGGAGCAGCGCCCCGATGACCGCCCCAATGAGCGCGGCGTACTTGCGGAACAGGCCGCTTTTCACGAGCGGCCAGATCAGCAGCTTCAATGCTCTCAGGCGCGGGCTTCGAGACAGGTCGAACACGATCTTGAACCGGCGTGTGTGCGTTGAGAGATGACAGCGCTGCGGCTGCGTGTCTATTGTCCCCTGGCCAATCGATATCGCAGAGCTCATTGCTAGGGAAAGGGAATTGAATGCGGTTTGGTCTCGGAAGGCGGCGGTTTGTGGCGTCGTCCGCCGCATTCGCGTTGGCGCCGTCGCTGGCCCGCGCGCAAGCCTCGGACGGCCGCCTGCGCCGCATCGGCGTCATGATGGCGGTGAAGGAGACGGATGCGGAGGGCCAGCAGAGGCTTACCGCGCTGCGCCGGGCCTTGGAGGAGGCCGGCTGGGCGGACAAGCGCAACATCGTCATCGATGCCCGCTGGTACGAGGGCAACTTCGCCAAGGCGCAGGAGGCGGCCCGCAGCCTCGTCGAGAACGGCACCGATCTGGTGGTGGTCAACGGTACGCCGGGCATGGACGCCATGCGCTCGGTCGGCGCGCAGATGCCGATCATATTCGTGGTCGTCAGCAATCCCGTGGGCGCCGGCTACGTGAGCAATCTGGCGCGCCCCGGCGCCAACATCACCGGCTTCAGCACCTTCGAGCCGGAGATCGCCGGCAAGTGGCTGCAGATCCTGCGCCAGCTCAATCCCGGGCTCAAGCATGTGTCGATGTTGCTCGACCCGAAGTTCAAGGGCTTCAATTCGCTCTGGCAGGGTGTGGAGGAGATCGCGCCCCAGTTCGCCATCGCCGCGACGCCGGCCTTCGCCAGCACGCTCGAGGAGATCGAGCGCGAGGTCGAGAAGGTGGCGGCACAGCCCAATTCCGCCCTGATCGTCGCGCCCAGCCCCGTCAACACGGTGAACCGGCTGCGCCTGATCGCGCTTGCCAACCGCAAGCGGCTGCCCACCATCTATCCGTTCCGCTTCTATGTCCGCGACGGGGCTCTCGTGGCCTATGGCTTCAATGCGGCCGATCAGTTCCGCCGCGCCGCAGCCTACGTGGATCGCGTCCTCAAGGGCGAGAAGGCGGGCGAGCTGCCGGTTCAAGCCCCGAGCCTTTTCGAGCTGGGCATCAACGTCAAGACTGCCAGGGACATCGGCGTCGCCGTTCCCCAGGCGCTCCTGATCGCGGCCGACGAGATCGTCGAGTGAGCGGCTTCCATGCTCAGTCCTGCAGGCTCTGGGCGTAGAAGGCATAGTCTGCCGAGTAGGCCACGCTGAGCAGCGCGCCCGCCTGGCTGCAAGCCGGCGGAGCGACGCCGCCTCTGGTGTTGAGGCGGAGGATGAAGCGCGCCCGCGCGAGGCCCACGCCACTGGACGATGTGACGGCCAGCATCAGGTGCGGTATGGCCCCTTGCGCTGCTGGCGGCGACTTCGCCACCACCCGGGCACGCAGCACTGTTCCGTCTGCGAGCTCCCATGTGGGCCCCGCGGTGTGCCGTCCGGCGGACCCCGCCGCGTCGTAGAGCGCCGCCACCGGCTCCTTGAGCGCCCAGCGGTGCTGGTCGCCATCCACGCGCCGGCACTCGTAGATCTGCGCGCCTTCCGCGTGGAGCACCGCGATTCGGTCGGCATCGGCGAGCCCGAAGCTGCTGGCCGCCGCGCCGGCTGCCGTGAGGCCGAGCGCTGCCGCGCACGCTGCCGATCTTGCTAGCCATCTCATCTTGGTATTCCGTTGTTCGCATCGGTTGGGAGGCCCGCATCGGCATCGGCGGCCATGCCGCCGTCTTGCCTATCGGAACGGGCCGAACGACCCGTAGACCGGGCCGAGCAGGGCCTGCCCGCGCCGGAGCTCGTCGGCGCGGTCGCCGAGCGCGGACGCGACCTCGCTCCCGTCGATGCCGATGTCCCGCAGGATGTGCGCATCGAGCGTGAGCAGATGCTGCTCCGCCTTGCGCACGGCGCGCTTGACGATGAGGCGCGCCGGCGCGGTCACGAGGAGGTAGGCGAGCCAGTCGCGCATCCGCGCCGCAAGGCGCTCGCGCTCGGCGACCGGCAGTGCATTCGGGAAGGCGGCATTGAGAGGGTGCATGGCGGTGCTCCAGGGAAGCGTCGTTCGAGCGCGCTCTTCAAGCACAGGTTCCGGTCCTCTTTGAATCATGCGGAGGTACCGTCCTGGTATCGCGGCGACGTCAGCCAGAGGCCCTGGGCGGCAGGCCGGGCGCCGCCGGCCAGTACTTAAGTACTCATCCCGGCGCTTGCGGCCGATCATCCCTGAAGCAGTACATCTGCATGATATCGGCCTTGGTGGCCCTCGATGTAGGTCAGCAGCGGGCGCACCTGCCCTTGCCTTCAGACATCGGAGAATGCCGCATGACACTTCGCAAGTTCATCATCGAGCGCGACATCCCCAAGGTCGGCTCCCTCGACCGCACGCAATTGAAGGGCGCGGCCGAGCGGTCGAATGGCGCGCTGGCCCAGCTCGGCTCTGACATCCAGTGGGTCGAGAGCTACGTGGCGGGCGACAAGACCTACTGCGTCTATCTTGCCGCCAACGAGGCGCTGATCCACCACCACGCCGAGATCAGCGGCTTTCCCGCGACCAAGGTCACCGAGGTCAGCGGCATGATCGATCCCACCACCGCGACCGGCTGAGACCGCACCGATCCGGAGAGCGGCAACGTCCCTGATCGTTGTCGCATAGCCAAACTCCCTGCAACGTGGAGCATCACCATGGCCCCCGCACTGTTCTCCGCCTATGGAGCAACCGTATACGGCATCTTCCTCGTAACCATCCTCTATGCCATCGGCTTCGTCGGCAATCTGCCGCTGCTGCCGAAGACCATCGACAGCGGACCTGTCGGCGACCCGCTGCTGTCGATTGTCGTCAACGTGGCGCTGCTGGCCGTGTTCGGCATCCAGCACAGCGTCATGGCGCGTCCCGGGTTCAAACGCGTCTGGACCCGCTTCGTGCCGGGCCCGATCGAGCGCTCGACCTACGTGCTGCTGGCCAGCCTTGCGCTGTTGCTTCTCTACTGGCAATGGCGGCCGCTGCCGGCCGTGGTCTGGGATGTTGCCTCGCCGCTGGCGGAGATGCTGGCCGCGCTGTCCCTCGCAGGCTGGGGGCTCGTCCTCCTCAGCACCTTCCTCATCAACCACTTCGAGCTGTTCGGCCTGCGCCAGGTCTACGCGCGCCTGCGCGGCCGCGAGATCCCCGCGCCGGAGTTCAGGACGCCCACGCTCTACAAGCACGTGCGGCACCCGATCTATCTGGGCTTCCTGATCGCGTTCTGGGCGACACCGGTGATGACGCTCGGTCATCTGATGTTTGCGATCGGCACGACCGGCTACATCCTCATCGGCATTGCGCTCGAGGAGCGGGATCTGATCGCTCTCTTCGGCGACCGCTATCGCGCCTACCGGGCCCAGGTGCCGATGCTCATCCCGGCGGTCTTCCGCAAGCCGCCTGCCTCGGACGCCACGCCGCAGACCCCGCAGCGCTCCGCGCCATGAGCACGCAACGCCCCCGCGACGTGACACGACAATACGACAACAGGAATGATCAGATGCTCACAGCGTCCATCGACTGCAAAACCTACGGCAGCGGCCCTGTCATGGTGCTGGTGCCGGGCTCCTGCAGCACCGGCGCGGCGTGGCGGCCCATCATCGACGCTCTCGGAGACGGCTGGACGTACGTCACGACCAGCCTGCTCGGCTACGGCGCCACGAGCGAGAGAAGAACGGCCGACGACACCTCGATCGATCGCGAATGCGAGGTGGTCGAGGAGATCGTGCGGCGAACCGGCGAGGGCGTGCACCTCGTCGGTCACTCCTTCGGCGGGCTCGTCAGCATTGCCGTGCTCCTGCGGGCCAAGGTGGCCGTTGCCGGTCTCACGGTGATCGAGGCGCCGGCGCTCGAGCTCCTCCGCGCGGTCGGCGAGGAGGAGCACTACGCCGCGTTCACCAGCATGACGGACGACTACTTCGCGCGCTTTGCCAACGGCGAGCCGGATGCCATCGCGCACATGATCGACTTCTACGGCGGACCGGGCACCTTCGCGAGCTGGCCGCCGAGGGTGCGCGACTACGCGGTGGCCACCACCCCCGTCAACATCAGGGACTGGGCGAGCGCGAGGGGCATGCCGCTGACACCGGCCATGCTTGCCACCGTCGACGTTCCGACCCTGGTCCTCACGGGGTCGCGCAGCCATCCGGCCGTGAGTCGCGCCAATGCGCTTCTTGCCACCCACATGCCGCGCGGGCGCCTCGTCATCCTGGAGGAGGCGTCGCACTTCATGATCGCAACCCACCCCCAGCTGATCGCGCAGCTCGTCTCCGAGCACGACGCGGCGTTGCGCAAGCGCCGCTGGTACCGGCGCGCCGGCTAGGGCCCACTGGCGCGGGGCCGTGCGGCGCAGGGTGCGGCCGACCTTGCCGGCGCGGCCTGGCGGCACGACCCGCTCAGCAGGTCAGAAGTCCTCCCACTCGCTGGCCACGGCTGCAGCCGCCGGCTTGCGCTGGGCGGCCGTGGCGGCGCGGGCAGGGGCCAGCCGCTCGGGCGCGCGGGGCCGGGCGGCCGGAGCCACGGGGCTCGCCTTTGCAGCCGCGGCACCACCCATCCGGAACTGGCCGATGAGGTCGCCGAGGAGTTGCGCCTCCTGGGCAAGCGCATGGCTCGCCGCCGTCGTCTCCTCCACCATCGCCGCGTTCTGCTGCGTCGTCTGGTCCATCTGGTTGATGGCCGTGTTGACCTCCTGCAGCCCTGTCGCCTGCTCCCGGGCGCCCGACGCGATGTCGACGACGACCGAGTTGATCTCATTGACCTGGGCGAGGATGCGCTCCAGCGCCGTGCCCGTGGCGGCGACGAGGTCGACGCCCTCGGCCACCTGGCTCGAGGAGGTCTGGATCAGCGCCTTGATCTCCTTGGCGGCCTCCGCCGAGCGTTGCGCCAGCCCGCGCACCTCGGATGCGACCACCGCGAAGCCGCGCCCCGCATCGCCCGCGCGCGCCGCCTCAACGCCCGCATTGAGCGCGAGCAGGTTGGTCTGGAACGCGATCTCGTCGATGACGCCGATGATCTGCGTGATCTTCTGCGCGCTCTTCTCGATGCTGCCCATGGCCTCGACGGTCTTGCGCACCACCTCGCCGGTCTTCTCGGCGTCGGATTTTGCCGTGGCCACCACCTCGCGTGCATGCTCGGCGCCCTCGGCGGCCTTCTTGCCGGTCGCCGTGATCTCGTCGATCGCCGCAGCCGTCTGCTCGAGGCCTGCCGCCTGCTGCTCGGTGCGCTTGGACAGATCGTCCGCGGAGCGGGAGATCTCACGCGTGTTGGCGCCCATCGATTGGCCGCTGTTGGCGACGCCGCGCAGGGCCTGCTCGAGCTCGCTGACGGCGTAGTTGAAGTCGCTCTGCAGCTGCGCGTAGGCCTCCGGCAGGTCGTCGGTGAGGCGGAAGGTCAGGTCCTTGTCCGCCAGCCGCGCCATGCCCTGGCCGATCGAGCGGCTGACCATCGCGCGCTCGGCGTTGATCGCCTCCTCCTGGGCGCGCGCCCGCTCCTCCATGGCCAGCTTGCGGGCGCTCTCGGCTTCGCCCTCCATGCGCAATTTGTCGGCTGCGGCGTCCCGGAACACGACGACCGCGCGCGCCATGGCGCCGATCTCGTCGTCGCGCGTCGTGCAGGGGATCTCGCTCGCGATGTCGCCGGAGGCGAGGGCGGACATGCGGCCGGTCAATGCGTCGATCGGCGTCGTCACCCGGCGCCGTACCACCACGATCACGGCGGCGCTGATGCCGACCACGGCCACCAGTCCGGTCAGCGCCAGGATTAGGCTGTTGCGCGCATTCGCGTAGGCGTTGTCCAGCACGCGCTCGGCGTTCGAGTAGAAGGCGTCGCGCACGGCGACGACGGTGCCGAGCGCCGGCTGCGACTCGCGGTAGAAGGCCTCGGGGTTGGTCTGGTAGTTGCCCGTGGCGGCGTCGCGCCTGATGGTCTCGAGCATCTTGCCGAACCGCTCGACATAAGCCTCCTTCATTCGGTCGAGCGCGGTCGCGATGCCGGCGTCGAGACCGGCGTCCTTGCGCAGCTCCAGCAGCGACGCCTGGATCTGGTCGTTGCGGCCCATGGCGCGCGCGATGTCGATCTTCTCGGCTTCCGTCGCCGGCCGCTGGAAGCCGAGCAGGTTCTTGTGCAGGCTCGAGCTGTAGCCGCCGGCGTCGCGCAGCGCCCACGCGGCGCTGGCGAACGTCGCCTGCCGGAAGGCCTCTCCGTCGAGCACCGCCATGCGCCGCACCTGGTCGTTGATGAGCCGGGTTGCGACCGCGTTCAGCGCCACGTTGCCGGCGATGGCGGCCTTGGCCGCCTCCCGGCGCTCCTCGAGCGGGCGCGTCAGGGCGGCGTCGATCCCCTTGTAGACGGCCTCGAGCCGCTTGTTGATGTCCTCGATCGTGCCGGCGATCGCGGTCCTGTCGTCGAGCGAGGCCGGCAACGCATTGCGCACGGACAGGGCCTTGTCGCGCGCGTCGGTCGTCAGCTTCCGGACTTTCTCCAGTCCGGCCTTCTGGCTGGCTTCCATTGCCTTTGGCGAGTACAGGATATTGGTCGCGAAGCCCCGCTCGGAGTTCAGGTAGCGGGGGATGTCGCTCGCCGCGCGCGCCACGTCCAGACGGCTCTGCGCCTCTGCAACCCGGCCCATGGCCTGATACTGCTTTGCTGCAATATAGGCGGCGAGCGCGCCGCCGAGGGTGGAGAGTGACACGCTCGAGGCGATCAGCAGGCTGCCGAGTTTCATCGTCCGAATCCGCGCAAGGTTAATTGAATTGCGATCCGGATAATTTCACCTCGGGTTTAATTTCACGTGTACATATCAAGAATATTACCTGGGACGGTAGTCATTGAGTATCGCCGCGCGCATCAATTGCACGCGGCGCGCGCAGCGCGGTGCATGCATCTCGTGCGGCGAGCGGGCAGGTGACCGGTTGTCTGGCGGCTGATGCGGCGCGGCTGCTTCGCGCTCGGGCAAGCCGATGCTCCCATCCCCTGGTCGCTCCGGTGATCCGCGCCGTCGTATCAGGGTTTGTCGCGCAACTCGACGCTCGAGGCCTCGATCGTGTATCCCGCCTCGGCGAGCCCCGTGAAGGTGGTCGAGACGCTGATCGTGCCGCTGACCCACACCGGATCGAAGCTGCCCTTCACCTCGAACGCCTTTGCGGTCTTCACGTAGATGATCTGGTTGGCGGGCGGCGGCGGCACGTGAATGCACGCCCCGACGAACGGCACCAGCAGGAACTCCTTCACCTTTGTCGCCTCGAAGTCGAGCGGCACCACATAGCCGCCGATCCTGACCAGCTCGCCGTCGAGCGTCGTCACCACGGGCGCCGGTCCCGCGCTCTGCGCCGCCGGTGCCGACATCCAGCCGCGGTCGTCTGCCGGCGCCGTCGGATCGTCCGCCGGGCGCCCGCCCTCGGCTGGTGCCGGTCTCGCGCCGAAGAAGGGCTTGAGCGGCTTAGGCGGGCCTGCCGGCACCAGGTCGTCCCATTTGAGAGCGCGGGGCCCGGCCGCGAGCGCGGGGGGCGCAGGCGCGGCCGCAAGCGCGAGCGCAAGGCTCGCAGCAAGGGCGATTGCGACGGGGCGCGACTGCATGCATGTCCCTTCCTGTGCAGCGGGCTGGTCAGGTCCGGATCGTCATTCCGTCCGCCAGCGACAGCCTGTAGGCCCGCAGTGCCGGCAGCAGGCCCGCCAGCACGCCGGCGGCCAGAATGCTGCCGAGCATCGCCATCTCGCGTCCGCTCGGGGCCGCCAGCGCGATGTTGAGGCCGTAGGTGCTATCGATATAGGGCTGCAGCAGGGCGAGCGCCAGATACAGCAGGCACGGTCCCAGCACGACGCCGGCGGCGGTGAGCGCGGCGGCCTCCGCGACCAGCAGCCCGAGCACGGTGCCGGGCCCGGCGCCGACCGAGCGCAGAATGGCCATTTCCCGCCGCCGCTCGTTGAGCGTCGTCAAGATCATCGTCACCATGCCGATCAGCGCCGTCACGACCACCATCACGGACACGGCGGCCAGCGCCGTCTCGGCCGTGCCGAGCAGCTCCCACAGCTCCTGCAGCGCCGCCCCCGGTATGATCGCGGACAAGGGCTCGCGGCGGTACTCGTTGATCGCTCGCTGCACCCGGAACGTCGCGAGCCTCGACTTGAGGCCGACCATCGCCGCCGTGATGGTCTGCGGCTTCAGGTCCATGCCGCGCACCTCATCCGCCGTCACCGACTGTCCCGGAATGCGCCCGCCGCTCTGCCAGTCGACATGGATGGCTTCGATCCCCGCAAGGCTGACATGAACCGTGCGGTCGACGGGCGTGCCCGTCTTCTCCAGCACGCCCGCGACGCGGAACGGCTTGTCGTCGTGCTCGACGAACGACACCGATCCGAGCCCGTGCGCGAGCACGATCCGGTCCCCGAGCCTGTATCCCAGTGCGCCCGCCACGTCGGCGCCGATCACGGCGTCGAACAGGTCCGCAAACGGCTTTCCCGCCGCGAAGCGGAGCGCCTGCGTGCCGCGGTACTTGTAGCGGGCGAAGAACTCCTGGCTGGTGCCGAGCACGCGGAAGCCCTTGTGGCTGTCGCCGAGCGACAGCGGCACGCTCCATGCCACGTCCGGATGCCGCGCGATGTCCTCGTATGTCGTCCAGCCGATGTTGTTGGTCGCGTTGCCGATGCGGAATACCGAGTAGAGCAGGAGCTGGATGGCGCCCGAGCGCGCGCCGACGATGAGATCGGTGCCCGAGATCGTATCGGCGAAACTCTGCCTCGCGCCGGTCCGCACCTTCTCCACGCCGACCAGCAGCCCAGTGCTGAGCGAGATGGCGATCACCGTCAGCAGCGCCGTCAGCCACCTGTTTCGCAGCGACTTGAGAGCGAGCCGGACGATGATCATGCGGCGACTGCGCCGCCCGAGGTCAGGATCTCGTCGAGCCGCAGCACCTGGTCGAAGCGGGAGCCGAGCGTCTCGTCGTGGCTCACCATCACCAGCGTGGCTCCGGAAGCCTTGGCCTGCTCGAACAGCAGGTCGAGGAAGGCGAGCTGCCGGTTGCGGTCGAGCGCGGAGGTCGGCTCGTCCGCGACGATCAGCTCCGGCGCGCCGATCAGCGCCCGCGCCGCCGCGACCCGCTGCTGCTGTCCGACGCTGAGATTGGCGACCGAGCGCCCGCGCGCGATCTCCTCGGGAAGCCCCAGCCGGGCGAGCAGGCGCATCGCCTCCGTCTCCGGGCCGCCCGCGTCCGCAACGCGCCGCCTGCGCCCCGGCGCGAAGCTCAGCGGCAGCACCACGTTGTCGATCACGGTGCCGTAGGGAAGCAGATTGAACATCTGGAAGATGACGCCGATGTGCTCGGCGCGGAAGGCATCGCGCGCCGAGGAGGAGAGCCGCGAGATGTCCCGGCCGAGGATCTCGATACGTCCCTCAGCCGGGGCGAGAATGCCGCACAACAGGCTGAGGAAGGTCGATTTGCCGCTTCCCGACGGACCGATCAGCAGCGTGCGGCTGCGCGCCCGCAAGCGGAACTCGCTGATCGAGAGTGAGAACGCGCCCGCGCCCGGCCAGCGGAAGCTCAAGTGCGCGATGCGCACGATGTCGTGCTGCGTCCCGGCCGCTGCCCCTGCTGCCATCTCGCAGCCTCTCCTGGCTCACCACAGTGCGGGCAATGCCACCTTTGGCGTCTTGCGTGTCGCCTCCGCCTTCACCTGGCCCTTGTCGGAGACCGCGACCACCTCGAGCTCCTGCGCTCCCGGAAAGGCCTTGAAGAAGGCGAAGTCGAGCGACTTGATTGCCTGCGGCGTGCGGCAGGTCAACGTATACTTTGCGTGGAAAGAGCTGTGCTTGTGGGAATGCGCCTCCTCGGCCTTGGCCGTCGCCTTGTCCTCCTTGTGCGCCTTCTCCCCATCCTCGTCGCCATCGGCGCCATGCGTATGCACATCGACGGTGTCGACGCGGCAGCCCGCGTCCTTGGGGATTCCGAACAAGCCGATCGGGTCGGCGAGCCGTGCCTTGGCGTCGGCGATGGCCTTCTTGTCCGCCTCGCTCACGGCCGGGTGCTCGAACCCGACGATGTCGCTGCCCGGCGCGCGCAGATCGATGGAGACCACCCCCTTCTCGATCGCCATCTCGAAGGTGCCATGGCCGTGCTGGTGGGCCCCGTGCTCTTTGTGGCCCTCCTCTGCCGCCGTCGCCCCCGTGATCGTCACCGTCAAGGCGATGAGCGTGCCGATGCACGTAGCGCTGAGAAGCTTCATGCCAACTCCCTCGTGCCGGCGCCGCGCTGGGCCTGGAACGCTGCCCGAGCGCGTGGCCATGGTTCCATTCGTCGAGGTGGTCACGTTATAACATTACAAAATTGCCGGCAAGCGTGAGCCCAGTCCGGGCCCTGGGTGCCGCGCAGGGGGGCGTGAGGCTGCGGCTGCGCCGTCCGCGGCAAAGCCGAGTTTTGAGCAGGACAGCGGCAATCGGAAGGCCGCACGTGGCGGCCTTCCGGCATGATCGACTGCGGTGCGGCGCCGCGACCGTCACTTGTTCTCGGGCGCCAGCTCCTTGGCGATCGGCGGCGGCTCGATGGGCGCCGGCATGCTGCCGCTGCGCTCCTCCGGTCTCGGCACGCTCTCGGCTGGCTGCGCGGCGGCGGCCGGCGGCGGTGCCGGGGGCGCGGCCGCTGGCGTCGACGCGGGCGGAACCAGGTCGCTCGGCAGCGACGGCAGGCCCGGCCCCGTGGCCGCCGGCGGCGCCGACAGGCCGGGCGGTGGCGACAGCCCGGGTGGAGGAGTGCCTAGTCCCGGCAATCCGGGCAGACCTGGAATACCAGGCAAGCTTGGATCGCCGCCAATGGAGGGAATCCGAATCTCAACCGTGTTCGGATCGATGACCGGCCCCTGCGCCTTGTAGTGCATCACCATGCCCGGGAAGCCAATGACGAGGCCAACCATGATGCACTGGATGACAACGAAGGGAACCGCACCCCAGTAGATCTGTCCTGTGGTAATTGGCGCCATCATGTTGCCTGTGACGCGGTCCTTGTATTCCTGCGTAGGCGCCACCGATCGCAGATAGAACAGGGCGAAGCCGAATGGTGGATGCATGAAACTCGTCTGCATGTTCACGCCGAGCATGACGCCAAGCCAGATGAGGTCGATGCCGAGCTTCTCGGCTGCCGGTCCCAAGAGTGGAATGATGATGAAGGCGATCTCGAAGAAATCGAGAAAGAACGCCAGCAGGAATACCAGCACGTTGACAAAGATGAGGAAGCCCATCTGGCCGCCGGGCAGCGACGTGAGCAAGTGCTCGACCCAGAGGTGTCCATCGATGCCGTAGAACGTCAGCGAGAAGATGCGCGCGCCGATCAGGATGAAGATGACGAAGCTCGAGAGCTTCGCCGTCGATTCGATCGCGGATTTCAGCAGGGCGAGATTGAACCGTCTCGGGTCTCTATCGAGCGAGCGCTTCGCAAGCGCCAGAAGTATGGCTCCCACGGCGCCCATGGCGCCGCCCTCGGTTGGTGTCGCCACGCCGATGAAGATCGTCCCGAGCACCAGGAAGATCAGGAATAGTGGGGGCACCATTACGAAAGTGACCTGCTGCGCCAAGACCGACAGAACCCGACGCCCTGTCGCTTTCCAGAGCAGCCAATTCAAGACAGCGCATGCAAAGGCAAAGAGGATGCCCACGGCCATCACCAGAACGACAAAGTCGGCTCCCTTGTAGGGCAGTTCCCTCATCGAGAGGTAGCCGAGCACGCCCGATAGGACCGTGAGGATGCCTAGGGACGGCAGGCCGCGCGATCCATCGGGCTCGCGAAAGCCAACGGATTCCGGTGGCAAGCCGGGCGCAGCCTGAGGGAAGAGCCGCGTGATCAGAAAGATATAGCCAGCATAGAGGCTGCTCAGAACCAGGCCGGGAATGAATGCTCCCTCGTACATGTCGCCGACGGAGCGTCCGAGCTGATCGGCCATTACGATGAGGACCAACGATGGGGGAATGATTTGGGCAAGCGTGCCGGATGCCGCGATCACACCCGTTGCGACGCGGCGGTCGTACCCGTAGCGAAGCATGATGGGCAGCGAGATCAACCCCATCGAGATGACCGAGGCCGCGACAACGCCAGTTGTCGCCGCCAACAGCGCTCCGACGAATATCACCGCATACGCGAGGCCTCCGCGCACCGTACCGAACAACTGGCCGATCGTGTCCAGCAGGTCCTCGGCCATGCCTGAACGCTCTAGGATCAAGCCCATGAGGGTAAAGAATGGGATGGCGAGCAGGACGTCGTTGTTGACCACAGAATATATTCGCTGCGGAAGCGAGGTGATCAATGGCCACGACAGATTGATGGTGCCGTGCGCGAACGGGGCGATCTCGACGGCGATCACGAAGTAGATCAGCCCGCACGCGGCGAGCGAGAAGGCCACGGGATAGCCCAGTAGCAAAAACACGACTAGCGACGCGAACATTATCGGCGCTAGATTTTGTGCGATCAGATCAATCATGGCAGCCCCCTCCGATCTCTAAGCACGCGCGCGCTTTTCGGCTTCGTCACGCGCAGCCTCGATAACTCGCTGCGCCTCAGCCTCTGCTGCTGCGTGATGGCCACCCCCGCTCGCGGTGTCCTCCAAGACGCCGCGCATGATAGCCATGCGCTTGATGATTTCGGACGCCGCCTGCACCAACAGAAGTGTGAAGCCCAACGGTACGAGAAGCTTTGAGGGATAGACGGCAAGCCCTCCGGCGTTCGAAGACTGCTCGTTCTGAGAGAGTGAAAGCAGAAAGAATGGCCAGCTCAGATACACCATCAACGCTGCCATAGGCAGAAGGAATAGTGTGTGACCGATCAGATCAATCCAGTTCTTCGTACGCTTGGAGAGCATCGAGTTCACGATGTCGATGCGAATGTGCTCATTGGAAAGCAACGTCCACGGTGCGCACAATAGGAATACGACACCAAAGAGGATCCACTGCATTTCGAGCCAAGCATTCGAAGAGACGCTGAACACTTTCCTGACGATCGCGTTGGCAGCACTGATCACGATGGCTGCGAGAATTGCCCAGGCAAGCACACGACCGATCATCGTATTGAATCGATCGATGGCTCGACTCAGGCTCAGGAGCATTTGCACGTGGTCCTCCCCTTATCGTTTTGTCAGATCTTGAGCTACGTTGCAGTTGTCCTGCAACCGCAATCGTCTTTCTGCATCGAGCCTTGCGGAGTTCGTCACGAGCCGAAGCTTGGCGCAATTGGTTCGCGAGCGCGCCGCTTGCGGCCCACTGCCCACCATCGCGCGGCGCCTGAGCCCGTTGGCGCGAAAGCTCCTGCGAAGAGGGTTGCGCAGCCTGCTGCAGGGTCGATCCCGCTTACGCACCGGTGTCTGCCATGGTGAGGGAGCAGAAGGGTGCGGGCTTCGCGCGGGCCGCGGCCGAGGCGAGCCTCGGTGTCATGGCGGCGAGGTTCTCGCGGTTGTTCAAGCGCCACTCGCACTCGGCGAGCGTTCGCGCGAAGCGCTTCTTGCGCACGGCCTTGTAGGTGGCGGCGATCGCCATCTGCAGCACGTCGTCGAGGATGCCGAGGCTCCTGACGGTGTGCGCGAGGTTTGCGATCTCGCTGATCGAGTAACGGAAGAACGCGTTGAAGGTGCTCGGGAGCGATGCTAGTAGACCGAACCAGATAGCGATCAGGCTGAGCCATCGATTGAATCTGTCGATGACGCCTGCCAAGCTCAACAAGCTATGCATTTTCCTCCTTCGAGCCTGCGGCCTTGGTGGCCGCGTGGCGCACTCCTCGAACGCTGTCCATCCCTCCGCGCCGGGCCCGCGCGAGCCCTGCAGGCCGCGTTTCTAACATCTTGATGAAGCCTTTGTCTTGCCGCTTTGGCGGCCGTGGTTGCCAATTGAGACATTGGTGCAAGAACGCATCGGTGCGGGCGTCGCAAGCCATGCCTCCGCCGCATGCGTTGGCGACGAGCCAAGCGGCGAGGCGCCTTCTGATGCGCTGCAACATTTGCCCGGCGCCGAGCCGTCGGGCCTTCGCCGACCATCTTCCGCGCCGGCCCGTTGCCTGCTTGGTTAATGGGCGGCAGGCCTCTTGCATCCCGATCCACGGATGGCAGTGGCGCAGACGCGGGAGGTAGAGATGGTCGAGACATTTGCAGCACTGAGGTGGCCTGCGGCCGATGCCTACGCAATCGGCAACGTGCGCGTGCCGGTTCCGTTTCTCGGGCCGCAGGCACCAGCGGCGCCCCCGGATGCCGAGGGGCTCGCGCGCCTGACGGTCCATGTCGAGAAAGGCGCGATCTCGGCCATCCGGCCGGCAGCCGCCCCGCTGCCCGCTGGCCTGCCCGCCCTGGATCTCGGCGGCCGGCAGCTTTGGCCGGCGTTGGTGGACCTCCACGCCCATCTCGACAAGGCCCACACCGTCGCCCGCTCGCCGAACCTCGACGGCACGTTCGACAGCGCGCGCCTTGCGGCCATCGCCGACCGCCCTCAGCGCACCTGCGCCGACGTCGTGCGGCGCATGGACTTCGGCATGCGCACGGCCTACGCGCACGGCGTCGGCGCCATCCGCTCCCATCTCGACAGCTATCCCGACAACGCCGAGGCCACCTGGGAGGCGGCCACGGCGATGGTCGGCCGCTGGCAGGGCCGCATCGCGCTCCAGCTGGTGAGCCTGTGCCCCTTGGACCAGATGCAGGGCGGGTTCGGCGACCGGATCGCGGCCATCGTGGCTGAGGCCGGCGGCATCCTCGGCGGCAACACCCGGTCCTCGCTGGGCCCCGCGCCCATCCCGCCGCCGGAGCTGGATATCCTGCTCGACCGCCTGTTCGCGCTGGCAAAGCGGCACGACCTGGACCTGGACCTGCACGTGGACGAGAGCGGCGACCCCAACGTCAATGCATTGCCCCAGGTAGCCCGCGCCACCCTGCGGCACGGCTACGCCGGCCGCGTCACCTGCGGCCACTGCTGCTCTCTCGCGGTGCAGCCGGAGGCCCAGGCGCTCGCGACCCTCGACCTGCTGGCCGAGGCGCGCATCGCCGTCGTCACGCTGCCGACCGTCAACATGTACCTGCAGGATCGTGTTTCGGGCCGCACGCCGCGTTGGCGCGGGGTGACGCTCGTCAAGGAGATGCGCGCCCGCGGCATCAGGGTCGCCGTGGCCGGCGACAACTGCCGCGACAGCTTCTACGCCTATGGCGATCACGACATGCTCGATACGTTCGCCCAGGCCGTGCGCATCCTGCACCTCGATCACCCGATCGCCGAGGCTGCCGCCCTGGTCGGGCCAACGCCTGCCCAGATCGCCGGCCTTGCGGGGGCATGCGGCGTCATCGCGGAAGGCGCCCCGGCGCGGCTCATCGCCTTCAACGCGCGCAGCATGAACGAGTTGATCGCGCGGCCCCAGTCGGACCGGATCGTCATCGACGCCGGCGTGCCCGTTCGCGCCAAGGCCCCGGAGTACGCGGAGCTGTGGGAGGATTGAGGCCGGCGCCGCCATGGCCCCAATGCGCGTCCGCGCTGCCGCGTCATGTCACAGCCGGGCCACAAACTGGGCATGTAAGCTTGGCCGGTGGTCCGGCGACATCGATCCGGCCGCGGTCGTATTTTTGGGGGAATCATGGACCAGATCCAGCCTTACATGCCGCTCATCATCATGGGCCTGAACGGCCTGATCGCGGGTTGGCTCGCCGGTCTCCTGCTGGGCGGCGGCGGCCTCATTCGCAATCTCATCGTGGGGCTGATCGGCGCCTTCGTCGGCGGCCTGCTGGTGCACGCGGGCTGGCTGCAGCTTCCCGCCTCCGTGCTGCGCATCACGGATGTGATCCCCTACGGCACCCAGATCACCATCTCCACCATCGGCGCCCTGATCGTCGTCGTCATCGCCCGCTTTCTCGGCGGGCGCTGAGCGCTGGGCGGCGTCAACTTGGGAAGCGCGCATGCGAAGCGGCAGGGTGATAGGTGCAGCGCTGGCCTTGGCGGGCCTCGCCGCGCTCTGCCTTCTGCCGGCGCGTGCCGCTGAGAAGGGGAAGGCAGCCATGCCCGCAGCGGCCACCCGCGTGCTGGCCGGCATCGACGTGCTGGTGAAGGACGGCTTCGCTCCGCTCGAGGGCCCGCGCCTGGGCTTGCTCACGCATCAGGCAGGGCGCGCCGCGGACGGCCGCCGCACCATCGACGTCCTGGCCACGACGCCGACCGTTCGGCTGGTTGCCTTGTTCAGCCCCGAGCATGGCCTCGGCGCCGACCGGGAGGGCAGGGTCTCCGGCGGCATGGACGCCGCAACGCGGCTGCCCATCCACAGCCTCTACGGCGCCACCAATCGCCCGCTGCCGCAGATGCTCGCGGGTCTCGATGCCATCGCCATCGACCTGCAGGACGCGGGCGTGCGCTTCTACACCTATGCCACCACCATGGCCTACGTGCTGGAGGAGGCGGCCAAGGCGCGCATCAAGGTGATCGTGCTCGACCGGCCCAACCCGATCGGCGGTGCCGGCATGTCGGGCCCGCTGCTCGACCGCGATCAGCGCTCGTTCGTCGGCTATTTCGAGGCGCCCATCGTGCATGGGCTGACCATGGGCGAGCTGGCCCGCCTCTTCAACGCGGAGAACCGCATTGGCGCCGATCTCGTGGTGATCCCGATGCAGGGCTACAGGCCCGCCTCCTGGTACAACGAGACGGGGCTCGCCTGGGCGAGCCCGTCGCCCAACTTGCGCCGACTGGAGGCGACCGTCCTCTATCCCGGCATCGGCATGCTCGAGTTCTCCAATCTGAGCGTCGGGCGCGGAACCGGCACGCCGTTCGAGGTCGTCGGCGCGCCCTGGATCGACGCGGCCGCCCTTGCGCGCGAGCTTCAGCAGCGCCGTCTGCCCGGGCTGCGCGTCGCTCCGACCGAGTTCGTGCCGCGGGCCTCCAAGTTCGTGAGCGAACGCTGCTTCGGCGTGCGCTTCACGGTCACGGACAGGCGCCAGTTCGACGCCGTGCGGCTTGGCGTCGAGATCGCCTCCGCCCTGCGCCGTCTCCATCCCGACGCCTTCCAGAGCCGCGAGCTGTTGCGCCTTCTGGGCTCGCGCGAGGCGCTTGCCGCCATCGAGACGGGCAAGGACCCGGCGGCAATCGTCGCGTCCTGGGCGGACCCGATCGCCCGCTTCCGCAGCCTGGCCCAGCCCTATCGCCTCTACTGAGGCGCCGGCCGCGAACACATTTTCAACCGAATGCCGCCAAGTTCGCTTGTCACTGCTCGGGCGCGCCCCGGGGAGGGCCGCTGCCCGCGCACGATCGAAAGGACCTGCCGCATGATGGCACGCGCCTGGCTCGCCGCCTTGCTGCTCGTCGCCAGCGCTGCCTCGGCGCAGGCGACGACGAACGGCCCGCGTCGCGCCCGCGTCGACACCATCATCGTGCACGCCATCAGCGGACCGTCCTGCGTCGCGGGCAAGCTCGCCTTCTCCGGCGCCCCGGGCGACGCCGCCCGCTGGAAGCGCTTCTTCGACGGGCATCCCTTCCTCGGCATCCACTACGTCGTCGATCGCGAGGGCGTGGCGCTGGCCAGCACGCCGGAGGATCGCGTGGCCAACCACGCGCTCGGGCACAACGAGACCACCATCGGCATCGAGCTCGTGCACGACGGCGACGGCAAGGAGCCCTTCGCCGACCGGCAGATCGACGCTCTGGTCGCGCTGATCAAGGCCATCCGCACGCGCCACGACGTGCCGCTCTCCAATATCAAGGGCCACAGCGACGTCGACGCGAGGACGTTTGCCTGCGCCGGCAGCCACTACAAGACCAAGATGGATCCCGGCGCCAACTTCCCCTGGCAGCGCGTCAGGGAGGCGCTTGCCGATCCGCCCCGCCTGATCGCGGCGCCCAGGCCCGTGCGCCGCCCGCCGCGGCAGTAATGGCAGCTATGCGCATGCGCCGCATTGTCCGCGCCTGCCGCTCGCGCTACCAAACCCGCCGCAAGCCAAGGCCTGCCGTAAGCGTCTCACGTCAGACAACGCGCTGCACCCACGGGGACCGTGGGCGATCGCCGCAAGGGGGTCGGGCGCGCGTCCCGGTTTGACGGAGATTTTCCATGACATCACAAGACATGAAGCCGAGGCGACCTGCTCTGCCGCGGTGGCTCCACCCCTTCGTTATGCCGCTGCTGCTGTCCGTGTTCATGACGGCGGTGGTCTCGGCCATCTCGACCGTGAAGGCGCTTGGTCTCAAGCCGGGCATCGTCAGCGAGTGGCTTCTGGCCTGGGCCTGGTCCTGGCTCATTGCCTTCCCGACCCTTCTGCTCGTGCTCCCGCTCGTGCGCCGGCTGACGGCGCTGTTGACGGCGCAGCCTGGCTCTCCACCGGCCGCCGCGCGGCGCTGATACCGGCCCGCTGCCGCGCTGGCCCTTGCGTGGACCGCGCAAGCTGTCCAACCTAGGGCCTGCGCCATTGCACCCGGACGCCCAGCGGAGATCACCCATGCGCCTGCGCCCCATCGGCAATTCCGGTCTCTCGATCGCCCCGCTCATGCTCGGCGGCAACGTCTTCGGTTGGACGGCGGACGCGGCCATGAGCCATCGCCTCCTCGATCAGTTCGTGGATGCCGGCCTCAATGCCGTCGACACGGCGGACATGTACTCGCGCTGGGTGCCGGGCCACACGGGCGGCGAGTCCGAGACCATCATCGGCAACTGGCTGGCCGCCAGCGGCAAGCGCGACAAGATCGTGCTGGCGACCAAGGTCGGCATGGATATGGGCCCTGGCGGCAGGGGCCTGTCGCGCGCCCATATCGTCAAGTCCGTCGAAGCGTCTTTGCAGCGGCTCAGAACCGACCGCATCGACCTCTACCAGTCCCACAAGGACGATCCCGACACCCCGCACGAGGAGACGCTCGCCGCCTACGACGCCCTGATCGCGGCGGGCAAGGTGCGCGCCATCGGTGCATCGAACTACACGGGCGCCCGGCTCGCCGAGGCGCTGTCGGTCTCTGCCGCGAAAAAGCTGCCGCGCTACCAATGCCTGCAGCCGCAGTACAACCTGTACGACCGGGCGGACTACGAGAAGGATCTCGAGCCGCTGGTGCTGCGGGAGAAGATCGCCGTCATTCCCTACTACGGCCTCGCCAAGGGCTTCCTGTCCGGCAAGTACCGGTCCGCGGCCGACCTCGGCAAGAGCCCGCGCGGCGGCGGCATCGCGGGCTACCTCGACGCCCGCGGCATGCGCATCCTGGCGGCGCTGGACGAGATCGCGGCGCCTCGTGGCGCCAATCCGGCCCAGGTCGCCATCGCCTGGCTGATCGCGCGCCCGAGCATCACCGCCCCGATCTGCTCGGCCACCAGCCCCGCGCAGCTCGCCGACCTGATCGCGGCAACGCGCCTCGAGCTCTCGGCAGAGCAGGTGCGCGCGCTCGATGCTGCGAGTGCGAGTTAAGGTCTGCGCAAGCTTGCGCAGCGAGCGCATTGGACGCCTCGCGGCAACTCAGCTAGCCTTTCCGGTCTGACGGCGTACCCGCGTCAACGGAACGCCGCGGGAGGCACGCACGCCATCCCCCGGCGGGGAGACGATGCCATGCCTGCGGTCCAATACGATGTCCTTGCGATCGGCAACGCGATCGTCGACGTCATGCGTCGATGCGACGAGGCCTTTCTGGCCAACCTGCCCGGCCCCAAGGGGCACATGACGCTGGTCCCCTCCTCGCGCGCCATCGAGGAGATCCTGAAGAAGCTCAAGCCCGGGGTCGAGGTCGCGGGCGGCGGGGCCACCAACATGGCGGTGGGTGTCGGCTTCCTCGGCGGCCGGGCGGCGTTCATCGGCCGCGTGGCCGAGGACGACTTCGGTCGCATCTTCCGCCACGACCTCAAGAGCGCCGGCGTCTCCTTCGCCACCACGTCGACGGCGGTGCCGGGCAAGGAGACGGCGCGCTCGCTGATCCTGGTGACGCCGGACGGCAGGCGCACCATGTTCACGTTCCTCGGCTGCGCCTCCGAGATCGACCTCGGCATGATCGACCGCGCAATTCTCGATCAGTCGAGGATCGTCTTCGCCGAAGGCTTCCTGATGGATCGCATCGATTCGGCGGCGCTGCTGAAGGCGGTGTCGACGGCCACCGCGGCCGGCAAGCGTGTCGCGGTCGCGTTGTCCGACGCCCTGTGCGTGAAGCGCCACCGCCAGGCGTTCTTGCGGCTGATCAAGAGCGGCGTCGCGGTTGTGTTCGCCAACGAGGCCGAGGTCAAGGCGCTCTACGAGACCCAGAATGTCGAGGACGCCATCCGCCAATTGCGCGGCGACGCGCAGATCGCCGTGATGACGCGCAGCGACAAGGGCTCGCTGATCCTCACCCGCGACGACGCCGTGTCCGTGCCCGCCGAGCGCGTCGAGAAGGTCGTCGACAGGACGGGTGCAGGCGAGCTCTACGCGGCGGGCTTCCTCTACGGCCTCTCGCGCGGGCTGCCGCTCGCCGCGTGCGGTCGCCTCGGCGCTTTCGCGGCGGCCGAGATCGTGCAGGTGATGGGCGCCAGGCCCCAGCAGCGCCTCGGCCACCTCGCCAAGATGCGCGGGCTCCTGTAGGCGGCGGGCAACAGCTGCGCTCGCCGATCGCGGCGGGCATCCTCCGTGCACATGATTGTCGCGCGCCGGCCCTTGCTGCCGGCCTCGCCTTCTCCTAGCGTCGAGCCGCGGAGTTGAGCGAAGTTGTTGATTTCCTGTGGTGAGTGCTCTGGCGATTCCGCTCCGGAAGCCGTCTACGAAAGCTGATCGAGCTGAGCACCATGGGCAAGCTGGCCTTGGCCTGCCGCATTGCATGTCTGTTCGCGCTCCTGGCCGGGGCGGGATGCAGCACGCAGCCCCTCCTGCCGCCGCCCGGGATGCCGGCGACGGGCTCCATCGGCACCCCGGCGGATGAGGTGGCCGCGCCGGCCCCAGTCGCAACGGCGCCAGTCGCAACGGCTGCGATGGCGACGGCGTCGGTGGCATCGACCGCCGCGGCCGCACTCCCGGCTGGATCGACCCCCGCGGCGTCGACGGCCAAGATCTACGCCTGGTCGACGACGGTCCAGAAGGCGGCCCCGCCTGCCGACACCTACGACAGCGTCAACGTGCTCTGGGGCACGAATCGCGCCGCGGTCGATGCCAGGCCGATCAAGGCCGCCAGCCAGCTGGGCTACGGCCGCTCGGAGGATCTGAAGCTCGGCATCTCGACCATATCTGTGCCCAAGGTGGCACGGCCCGTGGGCGGCATTCCGCGGCCGGCGGAGCGGAAGATCCTCTTCTACCCCCTCAACCGCGATAAGGAGGATCCGGCCAAGCATTTCACCGTCGTCGATCTGCGCCAGCTCACCAGGGGCGAGTTCCTGCTCAACGCCGCGCGGCAGATGGAGGCCGCGCAGGGCTTCAAGGACCACGCCCTGATCTTCGTGCACGGCTACAACGCCTCCTTCGAGGACGCCCTCTACCGCGCCGCCCAGCTCGCCTACGACATGAGCTTCGACGGCGCCGTGCATCTTTTCTCCTGGCCCTCGCGCGGCGAGTACGCGGGCTACGGCTACGACCGCGACAGCGTCGATTTCAGCGTCTCGCAGTTCCGCGAGTTTCTGCGCCTGGTCGAGAGCAATCCGAGGTCGAAGAATATCCACATCCTCGCGCACAGCATGGGCGCGCGCCTCGCAATCGACACGTTGCTGCCGTCAGACACGGACCCCAGGCGGGCGTCCGTCGGCAAGATCAAGCAGGTGATCCTGGTGGCCGCGGATGCCGATCAATCCGTCTTCGAGCAGCGGGCCCGCCGCTATCCCGAGGTGGCCAAGACGATGACGTTGTATGCGCATGCCGACGACAAGGCCCTGAAGATCTCGGTCGATTTCGCGCGTGGCGTGCCGCGCGTCGGCGGCATCGTCGACGGCTTGCCGACCATCGTGGCGGGAGCCGATACCATCGACATGACCGGCGTCGACCAGGGATCTCTGGCCTTCTGGGCGGCCAACCACAGCAGCTACGTCGCCAACCGCCACATCCTGCGTGACATCGCCCTGCTTCTGCGCCACGGCCGCCGTCCGCCGCACGAGCGCTCGCCGACCTATCTGACCCTCAACACCTACAAGGGCCCCTTCTGGAAGTATGTGCCGAACTAGCTCGGCGGTTAAGCATTTGGCAGGGAATGCCGCCTACTGTGGGGCGGATGTCCGGAAGAACGTCAGCAGATCTATGGTGGTGGCCGTGTTCGGAGCGAGTGGCGCGACTGCGACGCATGGGGCGAGGGCATGGCCGTCGCGGACGACCTGGCTCGCCGCCCTGGCCGTTGTCATCTTCGCCGTTCGCACCCTTCTGTACGGCCCGATCATGACCGATTCGCTCGCCGTGCTGCTCGGCCTGCCGGACGGCGAGATGTTCGGCGCCCCCCGCGCCAACGCCATCGACGTCGCCGACATCGGCCTCCTGATCGCGCTGCTGATCGTGCTCGGCTCGCTCCTGCGCGCCCGGCTCGTCCAGGCCAGGGTGCGCTGAGCCCGCTATACGGGCTTCAGCAGCACGTGCTTCTTCTTGCCGAGCGACAGCTTGATGTGACCGTCGACGAGCTGCGCTTCCCCGAGGCTCACTTTCTCGTCCGCAACCGCCGCATCGTTGACGCGCAGGCCCCCGCCCTGCACCTGCCGGCGCGCCTCGCTGTTCGACTTGACGAGCCCGGCCTTGACGAACGCGTTGAGCACGCCGATGCCGGCGGCCAGCTCCGACGCCGCGATCTCCACCGTCGGCAGGCCCTCGCTGGCGGCGCCTTTCTCGAAGGTCTCCTCCGCCGTGCGCGCGGCCGCCTCAGCCTTCTCGCGCCCGTGCAGCAGGGCGGTGGCCTCCGTGGCGAGGATCTTCTTGGCCTCGTTGATGTCGGCCCCGCGCAGCGTCGCGAGCCGCATGATCTCCGACAGCGGCAGCGTCGTGAACAGCTTCAGGAAGCGGATCACGTCCGCGTCCTCGGTGTTGCGCCAGTACTGCCAGAAGTCATAGGCGCTGAACTGCGCCTCGTTGAGCCACACCGCGCCCTGCGCCGTCTTGCCCATCTTGGCGCCTGAGGCGGTGGTGAGCAGCGGCGTCGTCAGCGCGTACAGCTGGTGCGTGCCCATGCGCCGGCCGAGGTCCACGCCCATGATGATGTTGCCCCACTGGTCGGAGCCGCCCATCTGCAGGTTGCACCCCGTACGCCGGGCCAGCTCCACGTAGTCGTAGGACTGGCAGATCATGTAGTTGAACTCGATGAAGCTCATCTCCTGCTCGCGCTCGAGCCGCAGGCGCACCGAATCCATCGTCAGCATGCGGTTGACGGAGAAGTGGCGGCCCACGTCGCGCAGCATCTCGATGTAGTTGAGCTTGGTCAGCCAGTCCGCGTTGTCGACCATCAGCGCGTCGGTCTTCCCCTCGCCGAACTTGAGGATCTTGGCGAACACGCCCTTGATCGAGGCCTTGTTGGCGTCGATCTCCTCGATCGAGCGGATGGCCCGCATCTCGTCCTTGCCGGACGGGTCGCCGACGCGCGTGGTGCCGCCACCCATCAGCGTGATCGGCTTGTTGCCGGTCTGCTGCAGCCAGTACAGCATCATGATGGTGAGGAAGTTGCCGATGTGCAGCGACGGCGCCGTGCAGTCGTAGCCGACATAGGCCACCGCCTCGCCCTTGCGGGCAGCGAGGTCGAGCCCCAGGAAATCGGAGCACTGGTGGATATAGCCGCGCTCCTCGAGCACGTTGAGGAAGTCCGACTTGTGCTTGGCCATGCTGCCGTCCTGATCGCGTTTGGGACCTTTTGCTGCGGCGGGCTTCTCCGCCGCGGCGGGCCGTGCCATCCTCCGCGCCGGGCGCCCTGGCCCGCACGCACGGGGGGCACCTCCGATAAGCCGCGGAGATCGCAGGCAAAAGGTCTGCCGTGGGCCCCTCTTGGCTGCCTCGGCGGCCGGACAATGCACTGAGAAGCTGGCGCGCGGCAAGACGCATCTCGAGGACCCGATGGACCGGAACGACCCGATGCTTGCGGTGGGCCTCATGAGCGGCACCTCCATGGATGGCATCGACGCGGCGCTGATCCGCACCGACGGCGAGCACGCGGTCGAGCGCCTGGCCTTCCGGTCCGACCCCTACGAGGAGGCCTTCCGGCATGCGCTGGTCGAGGCCATCGGGGAGGCGTCGGGGCTGGCCGATCGCGCCGGCCGCACGCCGCTCCTGTCCCGCGTCGAGGCCGAGTTGACGGCGCTCAACGCCGCAGCCGTCGGCCGCCTTCTCGATGCCGCGGGCGTTGCGCCCGAGGAGGTGGGCGTCGTGGGCTTCCATGGTCACACGGTGCTGCACGCGCCCGACCGCCGCCTCACCGTCCAGCTGGGCAACGGCCAGGCGCTGGCGCATGCCGTCGGCATCGACGTCGTCTACGATCTGCGGGCGGCCGATTGCGCAGCCGGCGGCGAGGGGGCGCCGCTGTCGCCGATCTATCATCGCGCACTTGCCATGCGCCTGCCCGAGCGGCCGGCGGCGTTCCTGAACATCGGCGGCGTGGCGAACGTGACCTGGGTCAGCTCCGGCGGCCTGCTGATGGCCTTCGACACCGGCCCCGGCAACGCCCTCATCGACGACTGGCTCAAGCATCACACGGGCCAGCCGCTGGACGAGGACGGCCGGCTGGCAGCCGGTGGCACGGTCGACGAGGACGCGTTGCGCACGCTCATGGGCGATCCCTACTTTGGCCGCGTGCCGCCGAAGTCGCTTGACCGCAATGCCTTCAGCCTCGATCCCGTGCGCCATCTGGCCCCCGCCGACGGCGCCGCGACCCTGACCGCTTTCACGGCCGCCAGCATTGCGGCCGCGCGCGCCCACTTCCCCGAGCAGCCGGCGATGTGGGTTGTCTGCGGTGGCGGCCGCCGCAACCGCACGCTGATGGGCATGCTGGCCGGGCGCGTGGAGGCGGCTGTCGCGCCCATCGAGGCCACGGGCCACGACGGCGACGCCATCGAGGCCGAGGCCTGGGCCTATCTCGCCGTCCGCTCGCTGCGCAAGCTGCCCATCAGCTACCCCGGCACCACCGGCGTCCGCCGCCCCATGACCGGCGGCGTGCTGGCCAGGAAGGGATGAGCCTGCTCACGGCGCTGGACGCGCGCAATCCGCGAGGCAACGAGCGCGGCCGC
>JANRIO010000115.1:0-16346 GCA_033764875.1 Hyphomicrobiaceae bacterium
GCAGGATGCGGTTGACGATGAAGGCCGGGAAGTCCTCCGACACGGCGATGGTCTTGCCGAGCGTCTCGATGAAGACGCGGGCCCGCCCGAAGGTTTCGTCCTCGGTGGCGATGCCGCGGATCAGCTCCACCAGCTGCATCAGCGGCACCGGGTTCATGAAGTGCATGCCGATGAAGCGCTCCGGCCGGTCGGTGGTGGAGGCCAGGCGCGTGATGGAGATCGAGGAGGTGTTGGTGGCGAGGATGGCGCTTTTCTTCAGCTTCGGACAGACGTCGGCGAAGATTCGTCGCTTGACGCTCTCGTCCTCCGTCGCCGCCTCGATCACGAGGTCGGCGTCGGCGATGCTGTCGAGCGCCGCGGCGCCGCTGATGCGCTTCAGCGCTGCCTGCATCTGCTGGTCGGAGATGATGCCGCGCGACACCTGCCGCACCATGTTGCGCTCGATGGTGACGCGCGCCTTCTCGATGGCGTCGGGCTTCAGGTCGTTGAGGGAGACGTCGTAGCCGGCCAGCGCCACGACGTGCGCGATGCCGTTGCCCATCTGGCCCGCGCCGATGATGGCCACGGACTTGATCTCCTGAGCTGTGGTCTCGCCCTTGCGGGCGTTAATTTGCGTCATGCTGGGGCTCTTCGTCCTTACGCCGGCGTCCATGACTGCGCTGCTCCTTCCGATCCCCGAAGGGTCAAGTCTGGCACCCCAATGCAAAGGTCCGCCGCACCAGGGGTACGGCGGACCTTCGTGGGGTCACTTGCCGGCTTTCTCCAGCTCGGCTTTGAGCTCGGGCATGATCTGGAACAGATCGCCCACGAGCCCGTAGTCGGCGACCTGGAAGATGGGCGCCTCTGCGTCTTTGTTGATCGCGACGATGACCTTGCTGTCCTTCATGCCGGCCAAGTGCTGGATCGCGCCCGAGATGCCGACGGCAAAGTAGATCTCCGGCGCCACCACCTTGCCCGTCTGGCCGACCTGGTAGTCGTTGGGCATGTAGCCCGCATCGACTGCCGCGCGGCTGGCGCCGACGGCGGCGCCGAGCTTGTCGGCGACGGGCTCGATGTAGGTCTTGAAGTTCTCGGCCGACTGCAGCCCGCGTCCGCCCGAGACGACGATCTTGGCGGCCGTCAGCTCCGGCCGGTCGGATTTCTGGATCTCCGCCTTCTCGAAGGTCGAGATGCCGACGGGCGCCGGCGCCGCGATCGTCTCGACCGGCGCGCTGCCGGTGGTCGCCGCGGCCTGGAAGGCCGTGGTGCGCACCGTGATCACCTTCACCTTGTCGCTCGACTGCACCGTCTGGATGGCATTGCCGGCGTAGATCGGCCGCTCGAAGGTGTCGGGCGAGACCACCTTGGTGATCTCGGAGATCTGCATCACGTCGTTGAGGGCTGCGATGCGCGGCATGAAATTCTTGCCCGATGCCGTCGCCGGGGCCAGAATCGCCTGGTACTGGCCGGCGATCGACATGACCAGTGCCGTCACCTCCTCGGCGAGCTGGTTGGCCAGATGCGGCGCGTCGGCGAGCAGCACCTTGGCGGCGCCGTCGAGCTTGGCGGCGGCTTCCGCCACCGCGCCTGCGCCCGCGCCCGCGACCAGGATGTGCACATCCCCGCCCAGCGCCTTGGCGGCGGTCAGCGCCTTGGCCGTGCCGGCGCCGAGGCTCTTGTTGTCGTGATCCGCGATCAGGAGAGTGGTCATGACAGGGCCCCCGCGTCCTTCAGCTTCTGCAGCAGCTCGGCGGGGCTTGCGACCTTGACGCCGGCCTTCCGCCCCGGCGGATCGACCGTCTTGAGCACCTTCAGCCGCGCCGCCGGGTCGACGCCGAGGTCGGCCGGCTTCTTCACGTCGAGCGGCTTCTTCTTCGCCTTCATGATGTTGGGCAGCGAGGGATAGCGCGGCTCGTTGAGGCGCAGGTCCGTGGTGATGACAGCCGGCAGCTTGATCTTCAGGGTCTCGAGGCCGCCGTCGACCTCGCGCACCACCGTCGCGCTCTCGCCCTCGATGGCGATCTTGGAGGCGAAGGTGGCTTGCGGCCAGCCGAGCAGGGCTGCCAGCATCTGTCCGGTCTGGTTGCTGTCGTCGTCGATGGCCTGCTTGCCGGCGATGACGAAAGCGGGCTTCTCGGCGTCGATCACGGCCTTGAGCAGCTTGGCGACAGCGAGCGGCTCGATGGTCGCGCCCTCCGCCGTCTCCACCAGGATGCCGCGATCGGCGCCCATGGACAGCGCGTTGCGGATCGTCTCCTGCGCCTTGGCCGGTCCGATCGAGACGGCCACGACCTCGCTGACCTGGCCCTTCTCCTTGAGCCGCACCGCTTCCTCGACGGCGATCTCGTCGAACGGGTTCATGCTCATTTTCACGTTTGCGAGCTCGACGCCACTGCCGTCGGACTTGACGCGGATCTTGACGTTGTAGTCGACCACCCGCTTTACGGCGACCAGGACCTTCATTCCCCAGATTGCTCCATCTTAATCCCGCGCGACGAGCCCCGCCGGCCTGCCGGCGGACCGCGTCGGCGCGCGCAAGCCTTCAATGCGTTGCGTGCTGATCGTCGAATGCCTTGCGCCTGTCTTGCCGTGTGCGCCTAAGCTGAGGCGGCAGCCGCAATTCTTCGCAATTGCGAAGAAAGGGTAGGCCTGCGACAGTTGGGTGTCAATTGGGCAGCGACTGAGACATACTGGACAAGCATTGGGCAGTGCGCGCTGTGGCCGCCGCGCCGCAATCGGCCGCCTCAAGCCCCGACACGCCGGAGGTTGCGGTCGAACAGCGCGACGCCCGGCCGCCGCAGCACGATGACCAGCACCGCCCCGCACACGAAGCCGCCAATGTGCGCCCACCAGGCGACTTGCGTCCCCTCGGGCTGCCGCACCCACAGCATCAGGATCTGCATCCCCGCCCACACGCCGAGCACCACCGCGGCCGGAATCTTGAGCGGGATGAAGCGGAACGCCAGCACCCAGACGAGCACGCGCGGATGCAGCAGCAGATAGGCGCCGATGACGCCTGCGACCGCCCCGCTCGCCCCGATCAGCGGCAGGCCCGAGTCCGGCTGCGTGGCCGCATGCGCAAGGCCGCCGACGATGCCGCACGCCAGGTAGAAGCCGAGATACCGCGCATGCCCCAGCGCGTCCTCCACGTTGTCCCCGAACACCCAGAGGAACAGCATGTTCGAGAGCAGGTGCAGGATGTCGCCGTGCAGGAACATGTAGGTGAGCAGCGTTGCGCCTTCCGGCACCCGGATCACGTCAAGCGGGCCCGCCGCGGGCCCGCCGACGATCCCGACCTTGAACAGCTCCCGCGGCACCATCGCGAAGCTCGCCGCGTTGGTCGATCCCGGCTCGATCACGGTCAGGAAGAACGCGATCACGTTGGCCGCGATCAGCCCGATCGTGACCCACTGGTAGCGGATCGAGCGCAGCGGGTTGTCGTCGGAGATGGGAATGAAGACCACGTACGTCCCTCGAGCTGTTGCGCCGGTCCCCGGCTCCGGCGTCGGCAGGTGTCACCGCTTCCGGCGGATCCTCGTCATCGGTTCTGCCCCGGCACCCAGAGCACGTCTGCCGCGCCGCGGTCGTTGACGTAGCGGCTCGCCACGAACAGCAGGTCCGAGAGACGGTTGATGTAGCGCAGCACCGGTGCGCTGACCGGCTCCGCCGGATCGGCCGCGAGCTCGACGATGCCGCGCTCCGCCCGCCTGCAGACGGTGCGGGCCACGTGCAGCGCCGCCGCGCCGGGCGTGCCGCCGGGCAGCACGAACGAGCGCAGCGGCTGCAACTCGTCGTTGAGGAGGTCGATCTCGCCCTCCAGCCGGTCGACCTGCGCCTGGCTGATGCGCAGCGCCGGCCGCTCTGCGGCATCTCCGCGTGCCGGCACCGTCAGGTCGGCGCCGAGGTCGAACAGGTCGTTCTGGATCCGCAGCAGCATCTGGTCGACGGCCTCGGGCGAGCCGCCGAGGTGGATGCGCGCCATGCCGATGGCGGCGTTGGTCTCGTCGACGTTGCCGTAGGCGGCGATGCGCAGGGCGTGCTTCTGCACGCGCTCGCCCGTGCCGAGCGCCGTCGTGCCGGCGTCTCCCCCGCGCGTATAGATCTTGTTCAGTACGACCATCGGTCCAAGGCCCTGGAGGCGGCGGACAAGCCTGCTTCGGCTCAGTTAAAGCACGGCTGACGCGCCCTGTGCCAGATGCAAGGGCTCAGGCCTTCGCCAGGTAGACGAGCACCATGGCGATGACGACGGCGGCAAACTGCAGCCCCACGCGCCAGCGCATCAGCGTCTGGCTCAGGTTGGGCGAGGTGCCGCGCATCATGTTCCACAGCCCGAGCAGCAGGACCAGCACCACCGCTGCCAGGGCCACGGGAACGAAGATGTGAATGAGGGTTTGCATGGGACGCTGTCTGCCAAGCTTGCCAAAGGGTAAGGTGCCGCAACTCACCAATGCCACATTTGGCGTGCTGCTTCCTAGACAAATATGGGTAGTGTTGCGCCGTTCCGCATCGATTCGGCTCTGGCGTGCCGCCATCACAGGACCTCGAGAGCATGCGGCCAAGATGCCCCGCGGCCGTCACGGTGACGGCACGCATGCAGCGACGCGAGCACCCATGACCGAGGCGGTGCGGCAGACGGCAGGCGCCTCGGAGGGTGCGCTTGCGCGCAAGCGGACCGGCCTTCTCGCCGGCTTCGGCGCCGCAGCCGTGCTGTTGCTGGTCGTGATGACGGTGCCTGGTTTTGCCCAGCAGCCCGCGGCCAGCACCGCCGAGGAGGCCAAGAAGCGCCGCGAGGACGAGAAGACCAAGCTCGAGCAGACGCAGCGGCTCAAGAAGGAGCTGCAGTCGGACGTCGAGAAGATTGCCGCCGAGCGCGAGCGCATCAATGCCCGCCTTGTCGAGACCGGCAAGCTCATCCAGCAGAGCGAGGGCCGGCTCAGCCACATCGAGGCGAGCCTGAGCGAGCTCGAGCAGCAGGAGCAGACCCTGCGCACCCAGCTCGTTGCCAAGCACGGCTCGATCTCCGGCCTGCTCGCCGCCTTGCAGCGCATGGGTCGCAATCCGCCCCCGGTCATGATCACCCAGCGCCATGACGCGCTGACCATGGTCCGGTCCGCCATGCTGCTGTCCTCGGCCTTCCCGCAGCTGCGCCAGGAGGCGGTCGCGCTCGACACCCAGCTTGAGGATCTTGTCCGCGTCATGCAGGGCATCCGCTCCGAGAGCGAGAAGCTCAAGGCCGAGAAGGCGCGCTATGACGAGGCGCGCACGCGCCTTGCCATGCAGCAGGAGATCAAGCGGCAGTCGCAGGCCGAGCGCGAGGCCGAGCTCGCCAAGATGGGCACCCTGGCCAACCAGATCTCCCGCAACGTGCAGGACCTGAGCGAGCTGATCGCGAGCCTCGATAAGGAGGTCGCCAACCGCACCGGTCTCGGCGCCTACGAGCAGGAGGTGGCGGCCCAGCCGCCGGCCCCGGCTCCCGGGCAGGCCCCCCCCGGCCCGGTCCCTCCCGGCAAGGGGCCTGCGCCCGGCGCCAAGGCGGACGCCAAGGCGCCCCCGGCGGGCGCCGTGCTCGCACCCTCGGGCGACCGCGTGGCCATGCTGGCACCCGGCCGCATCAAGCCTGCCATGCCGTTCGAGAATACCAGGGGCATGCTGCCGCTGCCGGCATTCGGGCGCAGGGTTCTCAGTTTCGGCGACAAGACCCAGTTCGGCAGCCAGTCGAAGGGCCTTGTCCTGCAGACGCGCCAGGGTGCCCAGGTCGTCTCGCCCTCCGACGGCTGGGTTGTCTATGCGGGCGATTTCCGCAGCTATGGGCAGCTCTTGATCATCAACGCCGGCGGCGGGTATCATATCCTTCTGGCCGGGTTATCTCAGATTGATGTGCAGCTGGGGCAGTTCGTTTTGACTGGCGAGCCGGTCGGCGTGATGCCGAGCAGCGGGACATCCGCCAAGCAGCAGGGCAGCGCGCCGGTGCTATACGTCGAGTTCCGCAAGGACCAGAAACCCGTCAATCCAGACCCTTGGTGGGTCCCAGCCTCGCGAAAGGTGAGATGAATGATGCGCACGTCGGAGCCGAGAAAGACGCGTCGATCGGACTACGCCTTCTGGACCTTCGTGATCTTCGCCGTGATCGCGGCGGGCACCAGCGTCCTCAATGTCACGCGGACCTACTCCGCCACGGCGAGCAACTCTGAGATCTACAAGCAGCTCGACCTGTTCGGCGATGTGCTCGAGCGCGTGCGCGCCGACTACGTCGACAAGCCGGACGACGCGCAGCTCATCGACAGCGCCATCAACGGCATGCTGGCCGCGCTCGACCCGCACTCGGCCTACCTGAACCCGAAGAACTACCGCGACATGCAGGTGCAGACGCGGGGCGAGTTCGGCGGCCTCGGCATCGAGGTGACGATGGAGAACGGCATGGTGAAGGTGGTGTCGCCGATCGACGACACGCCCGCCGCCAAGGCCGGCCTGCAGACCAACGACCTCATCACCCATCTCGACGGCGAGCAGATCGTCGGCCTCACCCTCGAGCAGGCGGTCGAGAAGATGCGCGGCCCCGTCAACACGCCGATCACCCTGACCATTCTGCGCAAGGGCCGCGACGATCCCTTCGAGATCAAGATCGTGCGCGACGTGATCCGCATCAATGCCGTCAAGTCGCGGCAGGAGGGCGAGATCATCTACGCCAAGGTCTCGACCTTCAACGAGCAGACCCACTCCAACCTCGTGAAGCAGATCGAGGCGATCAAGAAGAACATGAAGTCCGTCAAGGGCTACATCATCGACCTCCGCGGCAACCCCGGCGGCCTGCTCGATCAGGCCATCGCCGTGTCCGACGATTTCCTCGAGAAGGGCGCCATCGTGCTCACCAAGGGGCGCAGCCTCGAGGAGACGCAGCGTGCCAATGCCCGCCCCGGCGACATCTCCGAGGGCAAGCCGGTGGTGGTGCTGATCAACGGCGGCTCGGCCTCGGCGTCCGAGATCGTGGCCGGCGCCCTGCAGGACCACAAGCGCGCCACCATCATCGGCACGCGCTCCTTCGGCAAGGGTTCGGTGCAGACCATCATCCCGCTCGGGCCCAACGGTGCCATCCGCCTGACCACCGCCCGCTACTACACCCCCTCGGGCCGCTCCATCCAGGCCAAGGGCATCGACCCCGACATCATCGTCGAGCAGGACCTGCCGCCCGAGCTGCAGACCAAGGGGCCGATCCGCGCTCCCAGCGAGGCGGCGCTGCGCGGCCATCTCAAGGCCGACAACAAGGACGGCAAGGGCGAGGGCGGCGGCTCCTCGGCCTACGTCCCCCGCGAGCCCGAGAAGGACACCCAGCTCCAATACGCCCTGAAGATGCTCCGCGGCGAGCCGCTGCCCGAGATCAAGAAGGCCGACGAGTCCGCCCCGCAGCCGGCACCGGCAGCACCCGCCGAGCCCAAGCAGAAGCAGGAGCAGAAGCAGTAGCAGCCCGCCCACGGGCCGGGTCAGCGCGGGCGCCCCTTGGGGCGCCCGTTGCATGTCGAGCCACCCGCCGCTGCCACTTGAGCCGCCCGTCCCTTCGGCCGGGAGGCGGCCTCAAGGGGGATCCCGGCCCGCGTCGTCCGCCTGAGAAGGCTCAATCACGAGAGGCATCCGGCCATGTCCCAAGACCTCCTCTACCGGCCCTGCGTCGGCGTCATGCTTATCAACGGCGCCGGCAAGGTCTGGATCGGCCGGCGGCCGGACGCAGCCAACGAGCCCGAAGGCCGCGGCAGCTGGTGGCAGATGCCCCAGGGCGGCGTCGACGAGGCAGAGGACCCCCGCGCTGCGGCCGTTCGCGAGCTGATGGAGGAGACCAGCGTCACCTCCGCCCGCATCCTCGCCGAGAGCGCGCACTGGTACCGCTACGATCTGCCCCCTGAGCTGCGCCCGCAGGCCTGGGGCGGCCGCTTCCGTGGCCAGCGGCAGAAATGGTTCCTCGCCCGTTTCGAGGGGCGCGAGGAGGAGATCGTGCTCGAGAGGCCGGGCCACAAGCCCGAGTTCGACCAGTGGCGCTGGGCGGACCTCGACGAGCTCGTCGACTTGATCGTGCCCTTCAAGCGCGAGGTCTACCGCCAGGTGGTCGAGGAGTTCCGCCCGCTCGTTGCCGGCGTCCGGGGCTGAGCCAGCCACGCTTTTCCCATCGCTTGCGTCCCCCGCACGGTCGCGCTTTCGCTCAGCACACGGATTTAATGCGCGGTCCTTGCCGCGGCCGTGCCGCCGCGCGCGGGGAGCGCCCGCGATCGCTGGCCTTATTGGAGCCGCTTTGTCGGCGTGAGCGTTATCGGCGTGACAAGGCTTGGCAAATCGCGCAGCTTCATGATTCTGGATCTTGCAAGGGGACCAACGCGAAAATGGCGCGACTGACCGCCACGGACCTGCCTCTCCGGACGTGCGTCGGGATCATGCTGATCAACCGCGCCGGCTTAGTCTGGATCGGGCAGCGCCAGCCCAAGTGGGTGAAGGCGCCCATCTGGCAGATGCCGCAGGGCGGCCTGCTCGCGAAGGAGGATCCGCGTCAGGGCGCCTTGCGCGAGCTGCGCGAGGAGACGGGCGTCCGCAGCGTCGAGATCATTGCCGAGTCGCCCGACTGGCTCACCTACGAGCTGCCGCCGGAGCTGATCGGGATCGCCCTCAAGGGCCGCTATCGCGGGCAGCGCCAGAAGTGGTTCGCCATGCGCTTCACCGGGCCGGACAGCGAGATCAACATCAGCTCGGTGCGCGGCCTCAAGGTCGAGTTCGATGCCTGGCGCTGGGCCTACGCCAGCGAGGCCATGTCGCTGGCCATCCCCTACAAGCGCCCGCTCTACGGTCAGGTGGTGGAGATGTTCTCCGAGCACCTCGCCGCCAAGGTGCCGCCCCGCGCCCGCTCTTGGAGCGAGTTCCTCTGGCGCCGCGCACGCGGATCCCGGGCGGCGGGAGCCTGATCCGCTGTGCGCCGCCGGCCTCTTGCGGCGCGCCAGCCTCTCCCCCGTTCCGATCTTCCCCGCCCCGTTCAGCCCGCGGGAATTGCCCAAGCTTGCGGCGCCGAATTCCTGCGCTGTAGCGGATTTATTGCTTGGGCTGGGCCATGGAGCCTGCAAAACTCCGGCAAAGCCAGAGTATAAAGCGGCTTTTCAGACTAGAAAGTGCGAGTGTTGCTTAAAAACGCAATTCCGCTCTGTGCGAAACCGCACTATTTTCTCCGCACTCGTGCTCCTGGGGCGGTGCGAGACTTTCCAGCGCTCAAGACTGGCGCACGCCGTTCGGGTGGAGACGTGGATGCCGAACTCGATCCCCTTTCCCAAGAAGCCTCTTCCGCCCCTTGTCCTCATCGAGGAGGAGCACGTCACGCTGCCGCGCCTGAAGCAGGTGCTTGATGCCGCCTTCATCGACAGTGAGGTCGATGCGGAAGGCGACCTCTTCGTCAGCGAGGGCCTCGACTTCCCCGTCTGGGTCGCCCTCGAGCCGGACCGCAAGGCGCTCAACATCTACACCTGCATCGGCATCCGCACCTCCGACGAGGAGGCCCTGGGGCCCGTCAACCAGCTCAACCAGGGCCTGATCCTGGCGCAGTTTCACGTCAGAGATCGCGCGCTCTGGGCCAACCATTGGATGTCGATCGACAATGGCCTTCAGGCACGCCAGTTCGTGCTGACGCTGCGCCGCTTCGCGACCATCTTCCAGGAGGCGACGGAGCACGCCTGCGCCAAGGCTCTGTTCGCCGATCCGTCCTGAGCCGCGCGCTACGCCGTCTCGCCCTCCCGCCCCTCAGCCAGGAAGCGTGTCTCGGGCGTCACCGTCTCGCGCTCGTCGAACACGAAGCACTCCCCCCGCCACAGGCTGTCGCCGGCCGGAACCTTGGCGAGGTAGGCGAGAATGCCGCCCTTGAGCTGGTAGACCTCCTCGAATCCGAGGTGTTTGAGGTAGGCGGAGGCTTTCTCGCAGCGGATGCCGCCCGTGCAGAACATGGCGATGCGGCGGTGCCGTTGCGGATCGAGGCTCTCCGCCACGAAGTCGGGAAACGCGCCGAAGCTGGCGATGTCCGGATCGACCGCGCGTTCGAAGGTGCCCGCCTGCACCTCATAGGTGTTGCGCGTGTCGAGCACCAGCACGTCGGGCTGCGCGATCAGTCCGTTCCAGTCCTCCGGCGCCACGTAGGCGCCGACAGCGACGCTCGGGTTGGCCTCGGGCTTGCGCAGCGTGATGATCTCGCGCTTCACCTTCACCTTGAGCCGCTGGAAGGGATGCGCGGCAGCCAGCGCCTCCTTCACCTCGATGTCGGCAAAGCGCGCGTCCGCCCTGAGCTCCGCGACAAAGCCTGCCATCTCCCCGGGCGGTCCGGAGATGGTGCCGTTGATGCCCTCCGGCGCCACCAGAATGGTGCCGCGCAGGCCCCGCGGCCGCATCAGGTCGAGCAGCCTCTCCCGCAAGGCCTCGGGGGTCTCGATCGGCACGAACTTGTAGAGCGCCGCGACGACGATCGGCATCTGGGGTGCTTGCTCCTTCGGCTCTGCAGTGCGCCAGCGGGCGGTGCCGGTCCGGGGCGGCCCCCGAGGGCAGCATCCGGGCCTCCGTCCAAAGCGGATCGCGGCGGCGCTGTTTTTCGCATTCCAACTCCATCACGGCAATGGACAACGCCGCCCGGACGGGGCATTGCGATGGCTCGACCCCTCCAGAAGTCCCGCAATCCCGGACGCGACATGACCAATCTCAAGATCACCGCAGGTCCCCACGTCTTCGGCGCCCGCCTCGAGACCAAGCTCGCGCCCAAGACCTGCGCCGCCTTCGTCAGGCAGCTGCCGTTCAAGAACAAGGTGATCCACGTGCGCTGGAGCGGCGAGGCGGTGTGGATTCCCTTCGGCGACGATCACTTCGACCTCGGCCACGAGAACAACACGAGCTATCCCGCACCCGGCCAGATGATCCTCTACCCTGGCGGGGTCTCGGAGGCCGAGTACCTGCTCGCCTACGGCAGCGTGCGTTTTGCGAGCAAGGTAGGCCAGCTCGCCGGCAATCACTTCCTCACCATCACCAAGAACCTTGAGGCGCTGCCCGAGCTTGGCAAGCTGGCCCTGTGGAAGGGCGCGCAGAAGATCCTCATCGAGGAGGCCTGAGGCCTCCCGGGCGGGCAGCCCGCCCGCACGTCATCGAAGCCAGCCATCCGGCCCGCGGCACGCCGAAGCCGCCCTCGGGCCCCCAACACGGAAGCGGAGACGAGACATGGACAAGGCGCTGCGCGACAAGGGACTGGCCAACCGCAAGGCGGTGCTGGGCGAGGAGTACGTCAACCGCAATCTCTCCACGGCCGACGCCTTCAACGGGCCGTTCCAGGAGGTCCTCAACGAGTACTGCTGGGGCATGATCTGGGGCGATGACCGGCTGCCCTGGAAGACGCGCTCGATCATGAACCTGTGCATCCTCGCCTGCATCAATCGCATGCACGAATGGGAGCTGCACCTCAAGGGCGCGCTCACCAACGGCCTGACCAAGGACGAGATCCAGGCCGTGATCCATCACATCTCGATCTACGCCGGCGTTCCCGTCGGCGTCGAGTGCTTCCGCATCGCCCGCAAGGTGTTTGCCGAGGTGGAGGGCAAGTAGGCCGTCGGCGCGCCTACCCCGTCAGGCACGCGCGCAGATCGCGGGCAAGGCCGCGCATCAGGTTGAAATAGAGCCCTGGGCCGGGCTCCAGCGCCAGGCCCTCGGCGTCCAGCGTGCCCGTGCGGGCGGGCGTGCCCTCGACGACGCTTCTGAGCAGCCGCGGGTCCGACTGCGGCTCGCCGAACACGCACGCCACCTTGAGGCGCGCCACCTGCCGGCGCACGTCGCCGAGCCGCTTGCCGCTCACCGGCACGTCGGGGCTCACGATCAGCGAGCCCACGGCCGTCAGGCCGTAGCGCTTCTCGAAGTACTGGTAGGCATCGTGGTAGACGGCGAACGGCACGCCCCGGATGGGCTCGGTCGCGGCGGCGAGCTCTGCGTCGAGCGCCACCAGTCTGACATCGAGCGCGGCGCGGTTGCGCTCGAACTGCTGGGCGAGCGGCGGGAACCGTTTTCCCAGCACGGTCGCGATGCGCTGCGCGATGGCGCGCGCGTTGCGCGGGTCGAGCCAGATGTGTCCGTCGACGGTGCCCTCGTCGTGCGCATGCCCGTGCCCGTCGGCCTCCTCGTGGGCATGGTCGGCGAAGTCGGCGTCCTTTCGGCGGGCGAGCCGCACCAGCTCCGGCGCCTCCAGCAGCGTGATGGTGGCGACGCTGCGGGGCAAGGCGGCCGCGATCTTGCTTGCGAACGGGTCGACCCGGTCCGAGACCCGGAAGAACACGTCCGCCTCGTAGAGGGCTCGCGATTGCGAGGGCTTGAGCGCGTAGGCGTGCGGCGAGGCCTGGCCGCCGACCAGCAGCTCGGGCGTGGCGACGCCCGTCATCACGTCCGCCACCAGCGCGTGGATGGGCTTGATGGTGACGACGACGCGCGGCGGCTCGGCGGCGGCGGGGGACAGCCCCGCTACCGCCGCGAGAAGCATCATGCACAGGGTTGCCGCCTTCATTCCGTCCCCTTCGTTCTTCTGGTATGTTATACCATATCGACGAAGTCGGGCGCGGGCCAGGGGGTGGCGGTGCCTGTGGGCAGGCTGTGCCCTGCGCGCTGCGTGCTTCCTCGGTGGGCCGAGACGGGCCGATCCCGCCTTGCCGCTGCCCCAGGAGCGTTGTGTGGTCCGGCAGGGCGCTGTATCGGCTAGTTGCGCCGCCGCGACGGCAGGTTGGCCGTCGCCAACGGGAGAAATCGATGCTTGGTCCGTTTGGCCGTTCGGCCCGCCTTGCCCTCGCGGTTGCTGTGGCAGCCGTGGGCGCGTCCGCCGCCGCGCGCGCCCACCCGCACATGTTCGTCGAGGCGCGCACCATCATCCACTACGACGGCGGCAAGTTCGTCAGCCTCGAGCACCGCTGGACCTTCGACGAGTTCTACACGGCCACCGCCATCGAGGGGCTCGATGCCAACAAGGACGGCGTCTACGACCGCCAGGAGCTTGCCGAGCTGGCCAAGGTGAATATCGAGGGTCTGAAGGAGTTCGCCTACTTCACCTTCCCCAAGGCGGCCGGCAAGGAGATCAAGTTCGCGGACGTCACGGACTATCATCTCGAGCACAAGGAAGGTGCCCTGACGCTCGTCTTCAAGCTGCCCTTCGAGGCTGCGGTGCCGGCCGATGCCAAGGATTTCCACTTCAGCGTCGCCGACCCCACCTGGTTCATCGCCTTCGACTGGGCGAAGTCGGACGCCGTGCGCATGAGCGACGGCGCGCCCCGCACCTGCCAGGTGCGGATCGGGTCCGAGTCCGGCCAGCCCAAGCCCGCGGACAAGACCGAGGAGGAGGCTCTGCGGGGCGCCTTCTCCCAGCAGTTCGGCAACATGGTGAGCGAGGACCGCAGCGTCTACGCGACCTGCCCCAGGTAGGGCCGCGGCCCTGCCGTGTTAACGAATTCTTAAGCCTGCTGTTTCCCGGGCCCGCCGGCCTCCTTAGGCTTGCCGGCGGTGGAGCCGTGAACCGGAGAGGCTTTGACACATGCGTCGGCTGATGTTCTGGACCTGCGTTTTCGCGGCCCTTGGCCTGCTCGCGGCACGCAATCAGCTCGTGGCGGCCTACGATGCCATGGCGAGCGCCCGCGCCGCCCCGGTCGAGCTCCTCGTCTTTGAGCATCCCGATTGCCAGTATTGCCGCGTCTTCCGCCGCGACGTGCTGCCTCGCTATCAGGAGGGCACCGTCACCTCCAAGGCGCCGCTGCGCTTCATCGACCTCGAGAGGACGGACACCGCCGGGCTGGGCCTGCGCGGCGGCGTCCACGTCGTGCCGACGTTCGTGCTGATGCAGAACGGGCGCGAGGTCGACCGCATCGTCGGCTACTGGGCGCCCGAGAATTTCTTCAGGATGCTCAGCCACATCCTGGAGCGGACGGACCTGTCCCAGGCGCCCTGAGCGTCCGTATGCACAGGGCGGCGAAGCGCGCCGCCCGCGGACTATGTGGCGCTTACCACTTGCCGGTGTTGGGCATCGACTTCCACGGCTCCTCGACGGGAAGCGCATTGCCCTTCTGCAGCAGCTCGATGGAGATGTTGTCCGGTGAGCGGATGAAGGCCATGCGGCCGTCGCGGGGTGGGCGATTGATGGTCACGCCGCTCTTCATCAGGCTGTCGCAGGTCTCGTAGATGTTGTCGACCTCGAATGCCAGATGGCCGAAATTGCGGCCTTCGCCATAGGCTTCCGGGTCCCAGTTGAAAGTCAGCTCGATCAGCGGGGCCCGCTCCGCCAGCGCCTGCTTCTTGTCGTCCGGCGCCGCCAGGAAGATCAAGGTGAAGCGGCCGGCCTCGTTCTCGACGCGCCGCACCTCCTCCATGCCGAGCTTGCCGCAGTAGAAATCGAGGCTCTTGGCGACGTCCGAGACGCGGACCATCGTGTGCAGATACTTCATCGGCATTCGGTGTCTCCTTGCTCTCCCCTGGGGGCTGGGTTGTGCACAGGTGGGCTCAGTTCGCGCACGTTGGCAAGTGCCAATCCGACCAAGCGGTTGGGGGCCTCGCCGACCAGCCAGAGCGCAGGCAGGGCCTCGGCTCGTGCTTGCCTCGCCGGGGAGCCCATGGCACCAACGTGCCGGCAACAGGCGTCGCGCGAGCGATTCGCGATCTTCGGTCAAGTTGAAATCAATTCTCTCCCAATATTATCCACAGAAGTGCGCGCGCTTCTCCCCGCTTTCAACAAAGCCTCGAGTAATCGGGCTGGCTGCCGCCGGAAAATCAGCTGCGAGCGTCTTTCGCAACCCCAGAATTTTCAAGGCCTTGCTGCGCGTTTTCTCGACATCGGATTAGTTTCTGCCGCATTTTTTGCGTGAAGATGTCAAAAATTCTACTGGCCTAAAGAAACCGCATCAGTTTATGAGTCGACATATGTTCTGGGTACGGGACGCGACTCGCGAGGGCAAATGCGAGGCGGCGCAACCCAGGGCAAAGTGGTCAACTGTAGCGGGGGTAATGTTACATGGGGGAAGACAGCACCAAGATTCCTCCGGAATTTCCGGGAAATCATGCTGACCTCGCCGCGGCCGCCAATGAGCCCGGCGTTGAAGTTTTCGAGATCGCTGGCTCCATCAAGTGGTTCGACGTCTCGAAGGGCTACGGCTTCATCGTGCCGGACAACGGCCTCGCCGACGTTCTGTTGCACGTGACATGCCTGCGTGCGGGCGGCTATCAGACCGCCTACGAGGGCGCGCGCGTGCACTGCCAGGTCCTGAAACGGCCGCGGGGCTTGCAAGCTTTCCGGGTCCTGAGTATGGACGAGAGCACGGCGATCCATCCCTCCCAGCTGCCGCAGCGCACACACGTGCAGGTAGTGCCGGAGAGCGACTGGGAGCGCGCTCAGGTCAAATGGTTCAATCGTGTTCGTGGATTCGGCTTCCTCACCCGCGGCGAAGGTACGCCAGACATCTTCATTCACATGGAGACGCTGCGTCGCTTTGGCTTCACCGAGCTTCGGCCGGATCAGTTCGTCCAGGTTCGCTGGGGGCACGGCTCCAAGGGCTGCATGGCGGCCGAGCTTCGCCCTGACGGGGTTCCGCCCGGGCTTCCGCCCAAGCACTGACGGCGCTTTGAGTTTGCGACGTTCTGACAGGGTCGTCCCGCGGACGGCCCTGTTGGCCTGCGTCATGGCCGCGATACTATGCGCCATGAGCCTGATGTCCCCCGTCCTGGCGCTGCGCCGCGAGACCATGATCCTGGTCGCCGGCGGCGTCGAGAAGAAGATCAGCGTCGAGATCACCGAGACCAGCGAGGAGAAGGCGCGCGGCCTCATGTTCCGCACCAGCCTCGCCGACGACCAGGGCATGCTGTTCTTCTACGACACGCCCCAGGACGTCACCATGTGGATGCGCAACACCTACATCCCGCTCGACATGGTCTTCATCCGGCCGGACGGGGTCATCCACCGCATCGAGGCGCGCACCGAGCCGCTGTCGGAGGCCATCATCTCCTCCAAGGGCAACGTCGTCGCCTGCCTGGAGCTGGCCGGCGGCGCCGCCGAGCGCCTGGGCCTCAAGGCCGGCGACCGCGTGCGCCACAAGCTGTTCAAGAACGACAAGTAGGCGGGGCGCACGCGCGCGCCGCGCCTTGCGCGCTACGGCCAGTGCACCACCGGCGGCAGCGACGACAGGATCGAGGCCACGTTGCCGCCCGTCTTGAGGCCGAACACCGTGCCGCGGTCGTAGAGCAGGTTGAACTCCACGTAGCGGCCCCTCCGCACCAGCTGCTCCTCCCGCTCGGCCTCGCTCCACGGCTTGGCGAAGTTGGCGCGCACGATCCCGGGATACGCCGCAAGGAAGGCGCGTCCC
>JANRIO010000120.1:0-172842 GCA_033764875.1 Hyphomicrobiaceae bacterium
CCGGCGAGATTGCAGATGCCACCGCGGCGACGCTGCGCGGCCATTGCGGCTCTCTCGAAGGAAAAAGCGCAACCCGCACGCGATCAGAAAAAACCTGAAATGCTCTCAAGTCGGACGATCCGGTGTCGATGCAGGAAGCAAGTGCGCGATAAGGCTCGCGGTTGCCGTCTCTGCGGGCTCCCGAGCAGTGCTGAGCGTATGAGTCGCCTCGCGCGTTGGCGTTGCGCCGATGCCGCAGCGCTGGCGCTATCGGCACCGGGGCAATTCAGAAGTGCAGGGCTCCGCTGCGGCAAAATGCGCAGGCGGCAAAGTCTCAGACGGCCCGTGCACCCTTCGCGTACATGGCCGCGATCTCCTTGGCAAAGCGCGTCTCGAGGTTGAGGCGCTTGATCTTGAGTGTGGGCGTGAGCAGGCCGTTCTCGATCGTCCAGGGTTCTGTCGTCCACCAGATCGCCCTCGGCATGGCGTAGGCCGGAAACGCCGCGAGCGTCTGCGTGACCCGTCGCAGCAGCACCCCCGCCAGCGCCTCGCGCCCGTGCTCCTTCTCGAGCTGCGCGAGGCCCTGCTTCTGCATCACGGCCAGCACCGACAGGAACGGCCGCTGCTCGCCCACGATCATCGCCTGCTCGAACAGCGGATCGGCGAGGATGGCAAGCTCCATGTCGCCTGGCGGCACCTTCTCGCCCGTGGAGGTGACGATGATGTCCTTGATGCGCCCCGTGATGGTGATGCGCCCGTCGCGGATCAGCGCCTGGTCGCCGGTATGCAGCCAGCCGTCGCCGGTGAGCACGCGCCGCGTCTCCTCGGGGCGCTTCCAGTAGCCCCTCATCACGCTGGGCCCGCGCACCATCAACTCGCTGTTCTCGCCGATGCGCACCTCGACGCCGTCGAGCGCGCGCCCCACCGTCGCCGGGTCGTTGTCGTCGGGCGTGTTGGTCGAGACGACGGGCGACGTCTCGGTCATGCCGTAGCCCTGCACGATGTCGAGCCCGAGCGCCAGGAACAGGCCGATCACCGCCGGTGCGATCGGGGCGCCGCCGCTCACCCCGACCCGCATGCGGCCGCCGAGCTGCGCGCGGATGCGGGCTGCGACCAGCCTGTCGAGCACCGGCCAGAGCACGGCGTCGAGCAGCGGCGGCGGGCCGGCGCGGCCCTGCCGGGCCTCGAAGCGCCGCATGCCGACCGCGACCGTTGTATTGAGCAGCCACTGCTTCAGCCGGCTGCTCGCGACGTCCTTCATGATCGCGGCATGGAAGCGCTCGTAGACGCGCGGCACCGAGGTCAGGATCGTCGGTCTGACGCGCTTGAGGTCCTCCGGCAGGTCCTTCGTCGAGCGCGCGAAGGCGACGGCCGCCCCCCGCGCGATCGGATAGTAGTAGCCGGCCGTCCGCTCGAAGGTGTGCGACAGCGGCAGGAACGAGAGGAACACGTCCGTCTGATCGGCCGGCAGCCGCGCCGCGATGGCTTTGACGTTGGCCATGACGTTGCCGTGCGTCAGCATCACACCCTTGGGCCGCCCGGTCGTGCCGGAGGTGTAGACGATGGCCGAGAGATCGCCGGCCGCGACCCTCGCCGCCGGCGCCGGGGTGCCGTGCCCGAGGCGGGCGCGCCATGCTGCGAGCTGGGCCAGCCTCGGTTCTCCCTCGCCCGCGATGTCCGCCGGCTCGGCGTCGGCGACGAGGATCAGCTTGAGATGGGAAAGCGTCCCGCCCGCGCCGGCAATCGCCCGCCAGCGCTCCAGCGTCTCCACCACCAGCACCGTCGCCGCGCTGTCCTCGAGGATGTAGACGATGCTCTCCGGGTTATCGACCGCGTGCATGGGCACCACCACGAGGCCGAGCGACATCGCCGCCTGGTCCATGGCCACGTGCTCGATGCCGTTTGCCATCAGGATCGCGAGCCGGTCGCCTTGGGCGGCAGCGCCGCTTGCGGCCAGCGCCGTGCGCATCGTCGCAACGCGCGCCCCGAACGCGCCCCAGGTGGCGTGCGTCCAGTCTCCGCCCTCGGACCACAGGTAGGCTGCGCCGTCGGGCGTCTGCGCGATCCGCCAGGCGAGCAGCTCTGGCAGTGTTGCCGCGGTGCTGGGATCGTTCGAGGACACGTCGCGCCTCCGGCTTGGGCTTTGCTGCTCTGTGGCTCCCGGCCTGCCTCTGCCGCGCTTGGCAGGGAGGCATGGACAGGGCGGCGTCTGCGCCCTGTTTAGCGGCAACCGCCCACTTCTGAACGCGGCAAACGGCGTCTCGCGTCGCACTGTCGCGGCAGCACCCGGGATCCGGCCTCCGGGCAGGATTGCATCTGCCATCGGCCGCGGTGCCTGCGACAGGCCGCGATCACGGGGCAGCGCCTGCCGTGCGAGCAGGTGCGCACAGCCAAGTATATAGCGCACGCTTTGCGATCCTGAAGGGTCGGAACGCGCTCCGGCGCGCCGCTTGGGCCGCTCAGACGGACTGGAACATCGGTTGCAGCGCGACCAGCGCGCCTGTGCCGATCGCAAGCCCGTAGGGGCACACGCCGCGCTCGGCGAGCGTGCGGATGCGCGCGAAGGGCGCGGCGGTGGGCATCAGCATGCGCGCCTGTGTGCTCGCGCGCAGCATGAGGAGGCCGGCGGCCATCAGCCCGCCGCCGAGCGTGGTCCAGATCAGCAGGTCCGCGCCGTGGCTCGGCCCCGCCCAGAGCGCGAGCGCGGTGATCAGCTTGACGTCGCCGCCGCCCACGAGGCGCAGGATGAAGGAGGCGAGCCCGACGGCGAACACGATGCCGGCGAGCAGCAGGTGGCTTCCGAGCGCTGCGAGGTCGAGCCGCAGCGCCGCATACGCGAGGAACAGGGCGACCAGCGCCGCCGGGATCCAGTTGGGGATGCGCAGCCGCGTGAAGTCCGAGACCATGGCGTAGCAGATCAGGAACACCACCGCGGCCTGCAAGCCCAGGAGGCTGGCTGCGCTGAAACCGAAGCTCGTCATTGGCGTGCGTTCCTCTCTGGTCTCACTTGGCGACGCGCAGGCTGGCCAGCCCCAGGGCGATCTTGGAGAACACCTCCTGCAGGGCGTCGCCCGACGGCGTGTCGAAGAAGCATTGCCCCCCGGGGCACTTGGCGGCCGGCGTGGCGCAGCTCTGCAGCAGGCTCTTGGTCTCGTTGTCGATGCCCGAGTTGCCCGTGCTGATCTCCAGCGCGATGGTGTAGATATAGATGTCGTCAGTCGTCGGATCGCCGTCCTTGTCCGCCTTGATGGAGTTGCACAAGGTCGTGGTCTTGGCGTTGAGCACCTGTCGCGACTGCGAGCCGTCCGTGGCGCCGAGGTGGCCCTTGTTGGCGAAGCCGTAGGCCGAGTAGAACGATTTGTACTTGGTGCCCGTGTTCTCGACCTGGTTGCGGCCGTCCGTGAGCAGGATGATGGCCTTGGTGGTGGTCTTGTCGCTGTAGGCGGCGCCCTCGTCGAAGGGAAGCCCCGGCGAGACCACCCGCCACGCCCATCCGAGCCCCTCGGGGATGACGGTGCTGCCGCGCGGCTGCATGGCGGTGATGGCATCCGAGATCGTGCTGCGTACGTTGGTGAGGGCCTGCACGGGGCGCGGCACGCAGTTCCAGCCGGGCCCGTTCCCGTCCGCGATCATCGCGGCGGTGAGCCCCTTGCCGGTGTACTGGCCAGCCGTCGTCGCCTCGCCGTTGATGTAGGTGTTCTGATAGGTGTAGGCGCCGGCGTTTCCTTCCTCGTCCGGGGCGAAATAGGGCACGAACAGTGTCGCGGGGACGGCGAGATTGGGTGGATCGTCGGTCAGGTCGTAGCCGTTGGTACGCGCGCGCACGCATCCGCCCCAGGCGACATTGTTCATGGAGCGGTACACGTCGAACAGCGAGGGCTTGCCCGGCGCGAGCGTGATGTCTTCTCGATTGAGGGACGAGGCGCCGGTCTCATCGATCCAGCCTTTCCCGAGCGCCCCCGCGCCGAGATTGACGGCAGCCGAGAACGGCACGAGCCCGATCTTCACGTAGTCCGAGACGTCGTCCTCCCCGAACAGCGTGTCCACGAGCGTGTTGGCGGCCGTCTTGAGCTTGCCGATGCGGTCGTTGGTGCTCATCGAGCCCGTGTTGTCGAGCGCCATCACCACTTCGAGCTTCTTCAGCTGCCGCGACACCTCCGAGCTGGCGCCGACGTTGAGCGTGTCGGTGCCGAGCACGCGCAGGAAGGTCGTCGGCAGGCTGGCCGTCACCTGCACCTTGTAGCCGTTGGCCGTGGGCGTCACGGTGAAGCTCGTCAGGGTGCCGATGGCAAGATCGGGGTAGTTGGCCTTGATGTAGTTGTTGGCGAGCGCGTTGGCCTGCTCCTGGGTGAGGTTGAGCCGCCCGCCGACGGCGAGCGCCGCCGCATCGGCCGCGTTCTGCAGCTTCTGCTTCAGGACGGTCGCCTGACCGTAGTCGACGGCCACCGCGACGACGCTGAGCAGCGTCAGCATGAACACCGTGGCGAGCACGAGCGCCGCCCCGCCCTCGTCGCGGCGCAAGCGCCCGGCCCACGTCCAGGTCCGCGAGAAGTTCATGGTGCGCCTCTCTCGCTGCGCCAGCACGCGCCCTACAGTCGCTCGCGCGGCGGCGTCTTGGGCACCCGCGTGGGCTCCCAGAACAGCGTCAGGTTGTTCTTGGCGACGACGTTGCCGGGATCGGCCCTGAGCGCGGCATCGAAGGCGCGCCGCGCGCTGTCCATGTCGCCCTTGAGGTAGTAGTGGTAGCCCAGATTGTTCAGCACGGTGGGCGTCTGCCCGACCAGCTTGACGACCACGTCGTAGGCGCGCTTGGCCTGGTCGAAGCGCTTCAAGCGGTCGTAGGAGGCGGCGAGCCCGAGCCAGGCCTCGGCGTTCTCCTTCTCCTCCTCCACCGCCTTGGCGTAGGCATCTGCCGCAATCCCGTAGTCGCCCTGCCGGTAGGCGTGCTTGCCCTTGTCGACGAGCCGCTCCGACGGAAAGGTGCCGAAGGCCACGGGCTCCACGGGCTTCTCGACCGAGATGTTGGTCAGCTCGGTGAGGCTCTTGCTGCAGCCGCCGAGGCCCAATGAGAGCGCGGCGGCGAGGATCGAGGCACTGGCGATCAGGAACTTTCGCATCACGCGTCTCCGCTCGGGCAATCAGCCGAAAATGCCCCTGGCCCGCACGATCACGGGCAGGAACACCACGACCAGGATGACTGGAAAGATGAACATGGCGAGCGGCAGCACCAGCTTGGCGGGCAAGGCGTGCGCCTTCTCCTCCGCCTTCAGCATGCGCCGCGCCCGCATCTCCTCGCTGTAGGTGCGCAGCGTCGCCGCGACGCTGCTGCCGAGCTCCTCGGTCTGCTGCAGGAGGGTGCCGAGCTTGGCCACCTCGTCGAGCTTCACCCGCGACGCCAGCGAGCTCAGCGTCTCCGCCATCGAGCGGCCGGCGCGGATCTGCAGGTGCATCAGGAACAGGTTGGCGCCCAGGAACGGGTAGCCGCGCACGATCTCGCGGCAGACCCGCTCGATGGCGGCCCGCGGCGGCACGCCGGCCTCCGCGCAGATCACGAGCAGGTCGAGGAAGTCGGGAAACCCGCGCTCGCACTGGCGCAGCATGGCCTTCTGCCGCGCGTCGACGATGAGCCGCGGGATGAAGGCGCCGATGGCCGCCCCCGCGGCAGCGATCGCCGCGATCTGGAACGCCTCCGCCCCCGGCCTCAGGTGCAGCAGGATGGTGGCGGCGGCGATGCCGAACCCGAACCCGAAGATCAGCCGCGCGCCGTAGTAGTTGGCCACCGCGTCGGCGTCGAACCAGCCGGCGCGCACCATCTCCGCCCGGGCCTCCGACATCTTGTCGCGGCGTCCCTCCTGGAAGGCCCGCTCGATGGCGTAGAGCCGCTCGGCATCCGTATCGAACGCCTCGGGGGCCGTCCCGGCGGCCGGGTTGTAGGCGACCGCCCGCCGGCGCACGGCGCGCCGGCGCTCGCTGATGTGCATGACGCCGAGCAGCATGAGCAGCACGGTGACGAACACCAGCCCGCCGATCGCGACCGGCGGCGAGAGCTCGAGCGAGCCGATGTGGTCGAGGATCTCCGTCATATGTCGAACCTCACCATCCGGAACATGATGACGTTGCCGATGACCAGCCACACCACCGCGCCGACGAGCGTGGGGATGACGTACCACTCGGACCACAGGCCGCCGTAGAAGCCCGGCGAGATGATCTGCATGATGGCGAACAGCGCGATCGGCAGGATGCTCAGTGCCAAAGCCGAGAAACGGCCCTCCGCCGACAGCGCGCGCGCCTTGAGGCGCATGCGCAGCCGCTCGCGGATCACCTGCGCCAGCCGCTCGAGGAGGTCGGCGAGATTGCCGCCGGTCCTGGCCTGCAGGCTCAGCGCCGCCACCAGGATGCCGACGTCCTGCTGGTCGACGCGGGCCTGCATGTTCTTCATGGCCGTCTCGAGATCGAGGCCCCAGGTCACCTCGTCGCTGACGGTGCCGAAGGCGTCCCCGACCGGGGCGGGCAGCGCACGCACGAGCCGCAGGGCGGCCGACACCGGATGCCCTGCCTTCAGGCTGCGCACCAGCGTGTCGATGGCATCGGGAAGCTGCGCCTCGAGCTGGCGCAGGAAGCGCTGGCGCATGATCTTCAGGCCGATCACCGGCGCGCCGGCGGCGGCGAGGCCGCCGAGCACCCCGGCCAGCCACAGCGGCGTCTCGATCATGACGAGCGGCAGCAGCACGGCGAGGCCGCCGCCCGCCGCGCACAGCGGCACGAACTGCGAGTTGGGGCCGAGGCCTGCCCGCACCAGGGCGGATGTAAGGCTCTGCTGCGTCGCGGAGCCCTTGCGCGCCTTCGCCGCCGCGCCCTTGCCGCGCGGGATCGCCCCGCCGCCGATCTGCAGCCGCGAGCGCACCAGGTTGCGATGCGAGGCATAGCGCGCGTAGGACATGACCGCGCCCTGGATCGCCAGCATGTAGCAGGCGAAGATCACGAAGAAGATGATGGCGTCCCGGGACAGGTCGAACATCACAGCGCCCTCCCGGGATCGAGGCTGATCTCGTCGGCCTTGGCGCCGTTGAGCAGAAGCGCCTCGAGGAAGTTCGGCCTGAGCCCGGACGCGCGGAACTCGCCGCGGACGACGCCCTCCTGGTCGGCACCGGTGCGCTGGAACCGGTACAGCTCCTGCATCTGCACCACCGAGCCTTCCATGCCGGTGACCTCGTGGATGCTGGTGATCCGCCGCTGGCCGTCGTGGAAGCGCTGCATCTGCACGATGATCTTGATGGCGGAGGCGATGTGCACGCGCACGGCGTGCTCCGACATGCTGAGCCCGGCCATCGCCACCATCTGCTCGAGCCGCACGATCGCATCCCGGGCGCTGTTGGCGTGGATCGTCGTCAGCGAGCCTTCGTGGCCGGTGTTCATGGCGTTCAGCATGTCGAACGCCTCCTCGCCGCGCACCTCGCCGATCAGGATGCGGTCGGGCCGCATGCGCAGCGCGTTCTTGACCAGCTCGCGCTGGCGGATCTCGCCCTTCCCCTCGACGTTGGGCGGCCGCGTCTCGAGGCGGCCCACGTGCGGCTGCTGCAGCTGCAGCTCGGCCGCGTCCTCGATGGTGATGATGCGCTCCCGGTGCGAGATGAACCGCGACAGCGCGTTGAGCAGGGTGGTCTTGCCCGAGCCGGTGCCGCCGCTGACCAGCATCGAGATGCGCCCGCGCACCGCCTCCCGCAGCAGGGCCGCCATCGGCGGCCGCAGCGTGCCGTTGTCGACGAGCCGGTTGAGATCCAGGCCCTGCTTGGTGAACTTGCGGATCGAGACCAGCGGGCCGTCCACCGCCACCGGGCGGATCGCGGCGTTGATGCGCGAGCCGTCGGCGAGGCGCGCATCGACCATCGGCGAGGATTCGTCGACCCTGCGGCCGACGGCGGCGACGATCTTGTTGACGATGCGCAGGACATGCCCCTCGTCCTTGAAGCGCACCGCCACCGGCTCGAGCTGCCCCTTGCGCTCGACGTAGACGTGCTCGTGCGTGTTGATGAGGATGTCGGAGATGCTGGGGTCCTTGAGCAGCGGCTCCAGCGGCCCCAGCCCCGTCAGCTCGTCGATCACCTCGTCGACGAACAGGCCGAGCTCGCGCGTGTTGAGCGGCACCCGCTCCCCAGCCTCCACCAGGCCGAGCACGACCGGGCGGATCTCCGCCCGCGTCATGCGGTCGAGCTGGGCGAGGTTGATCTCGTCGATCAGCTTGCGATGCAGGCGCAGCTTGGCCTCGATCAGCTCCGGCCGGTTGAGCGTCGAGCGTCCGCTGTCGGCCGGCTCCGCCGCAGCCACGGTCCGCGCCAGGCTCTCGGGCAGGGGGCCGGGCGCTTCCGCCGCCGCCCCGTTGCCGATCTCGCGACCTCTGAGAGAGAAGCGCATGCCGGGTGCCCTCATGCCGTTGCGGTGATGGCGCGCTGCGGCGCCTCGGCGGCGACGATGCGGGCAAGCTCGCGGGTGATCTTGTTGCCCCGGCTTGCTGCGGAAAGCTGCTCGCCGCGGTTGATGGCGTCACGCACGAGCGTTGCATCCTCGGGCAGGAATCCGGCGAGGTGGCCGTTGAGCACCTGCTCGGCGTCGCGCTTGGACAGCGCCGCGCCGAGGAACTCCCGCCGCCACTTGTTGACGATCACGCGCGTGCGGGCGTCCTCCGCCAGCTTGCCCGGCATCGCCTCGGCGATGTCGCGCGCCCGCCGCAGCGCCGGCACCGACGGCTCGGTGATCACGAACACGCGGTCGCACCCCGCCACCACGTGGTCGCAGAAGGGCGTCCACATCGGCGGCATGTCGATGATGAGGGTGTCGAACATTTGCGAGGCCACGTCGAGCAGGCGCACCACGCAGGCGGTGCTGACGGCGACGTGCTCCACCGGGTTCCTCGGTGCCGCGAGCACCGCCAGCCCCGAGCTGTGCCGCGCCAGCATGGCGTCGATCAGCAGCGTGTCGAGCCGCTCCGGCTCCTTCAGCAGCGACTGCACGTCAAGCGCCGGCACGACGCCGATGTGGTCGGCGAGCGCCCCGCTCTGGAAGTTGAGATCGATGAGGCACGTGCGCCCGAGCGCGCGGCCGCTGCGCGCCAGCAGGAAGGCGGTCTCGATGGCGATCGTCGTGTTGCCGACGCCGCCGGCCGCCGGCAGGAAGGCAAAGCAGGCGAGATCGCCGCTGCGCTCGGAGCGCGGGCGGCTGAGCACGGCCTCGCAGGCCGCCAGCACGCTGTCGCTGTCGGCATCGGCCGGCAGCCAGTCCTTGACGCCGGCGCGCAGCAGGCTGCGCAGGCTCGCCTCGTCGAGCGTCTCGGAGAAGGCGATGATGGCGCTTGCCTGGCCGTTGGCCCGCGAGCGCTCGATGGCCATGATCGCCGCCGCCCGGTCGGCGTCGATGTCCATGAGCACGATGTCGGGCGCCCGCGCCGCCCGCGACAGCGCCTCGAGGTTCGGCGAGGCGGATTCGCTGACCGCATAGTTGAGCCGCTTGCCGAGCCCCTGGCGCAGGCGGGCGCGGAACGTCTCGGCAGCGCTCACGATCAGGACGCTCCGGATCTCGCCCCCTTCCGGTGTCGCCTGACGTTGTACCCTGGACGCGAACATGGCTCTCGCTGCCTGCCTGTGGAACGCTGCCGAGCTTGCTGCCTTCGGCTACTGGCTCGCCGCCGGCCCCGCGTTGGGGGTGCCGATGTTGATATTCATGTCGCGCTTGGTGAGGCCCCGCGGCTCGATGCTCTTGTTGGCCTCGTAGCGCTTGATGGCGATGGCCGCCCGCTTCCCGTCCTGGTCCGCGCGCCGCTTGCGTGCTTCGGCCGGCCAATGGTCGACCTCCTGGATGGCGCGGTTGGCGGCCTGCGCGTTGCCGGCGCCCAGCGACACGGTGTCGGAGTGGCCGAGGTACTGGTGCACGTCGCTCTCCGCGCAGCCGCCGAGCGCCAGCGCCGCGAGCGGCAGCAGCAGGCCCAGGTGGATGCGACGCAGCGGGCGGAAATTCAGGCGCATGTCACTTCGCCCCCTTCTTGAGGTCAGCAGTCGGGTTCTCGGCCACGAGGTCGAGGATGTGGCCGCGCAGCGGATCGGGCTTGCCGACCTTGATCTCGGTACGCCCGCCGATGAAGAACTCGCGATCGTTGGCGGGCACCTTGCCGTCGAGCGGTGTGGCGAGCGGGGCATCGCCCGGCCTGCGCGGCTGGATCAGGCGCGGCGTGACGATGATGACGAGGTCCGTCTCCTTCTTCTGGAAGGCGGCACTGCGCAGCAGGGTGCCGAGCACCGGCACCTGGCCGACCCAGGGCAGCTCTGCCTGGTTGTTGATGTGCGCCGACTGCAGCAGGCCGGCCATCGCGAAGCTCTGCCCGTCGCGCAACTCGATGGTCGTGCGCGCGCGCCGCACGCTGAGGCTCGGGATCTGCACGCCCGAGATGGTCAGCGTCTGCGTCGGATCGAGCTCGCTCACCTCGGGCTCGATCTTGAGATTGATCAGCCCGTCGCCGAGCACCGTCGGCGTGAACGCCAGGCCGACGCCGAACTTCTTGAACTCGACCGTGATGAGATTGGTGCCGCCGACGGCCGTGTTCTGCACCGGGAAGGGGAACTCGCCGCCGGCGAGGAAGTTGGCCGTGTCGCCAGACAGCGCCACGAGATTGGGCTCCGCGAGGCGCCGCGCCAGTCCGCGCTTCTCCAGCGCCTGGATCAGCACGTCGACCCGGGTCCCGTTGTCGAGCAGCGTCGCGACGGCGGCGCCGAAGGGGATGTTGTTGGAGGCCGCTGCCAATCCGGTCGCGGCGCTGAACTTCTTGCCCACCGCGTCCCAGGCGATGCCCAGATCACGCGAGGAATCGCGGCTCGCCTCGATGAAGCGCACCTCGAGCAGCACCTGCTGCGAGCCGCGCACGGCAAGGCCGTTGGTCACCGCGCCGGGCGCGAACTGCTCGGCGATGGCGAGCGCGCGCGAAAGCGTCGCCGTATCGCGCAGCGTACCCGTCAGCAGCACCTTGCCGTTGATGCTGGCGACGCTGATGCCGGCGCCCGGAACGTGCGCGCTGAGGCTGTTGCGCAGCCCGTCGATGTCGAAGGTCACCTCGACGGTGACCACCGCCAGCACCCGCTTCTGCTCGTTGAGCACCGAGACGCTGGTGATGCCGATCTTCTTGCCGAGCACGTAGAGCGAGCGGTCCGTGAGCGCCACGACGTCGGCGATGTCGGGGTTCCCGACCAGGATCTCGGAGATCTTGGCATCCGACGCGAGCGTCACGGCGCGGCTGACCACGACCTGCATCTGCACGTGCTCGCCGTTGGTGGCGACCCTGCGCACGGGCGCGGCCGCTTCGGCGGGAAGCGCCGCCAGGAGCAGCGCGAGGGCGCCGGCCAGCAGGGCGCACAGCGCAGGCGGCCCGAGCAGGCGTCCGGAGGAGAAAGTTCTGCAACGCACGGTACGTACCCCGTATGACCAACTTCCACCCGATCGCCGCGCAGGCGGCGATCGCATTCGTCTATTGCGGCGAGGCCGCTTCAGGTGTCTCGGGCGTGGGCTTGCCGTTTGCCTCATGGCCCGGCCGCGCGCCGCCATCGCCCGCCACGCGCTTGGCGTCGGCAAGGCGTTGCGCGCCGGTTCTTCCGTCGACGAGCACCTCGTAGATCGTACGGTCCGTGCCGCGCGTCACCGCGATGGACGGTGCCTGCGTCCCGGCCGGCCCCTCCGGGCGTGACAGGTCCGGCAGGCCGATGCGCCGCGTCTCGGCGTGGTCCCGGCTGGCCGTGCCGCGCAGGGCGAGCGAGAGCTGTCCGACGCTCGCCGCCAGCGCCAGCTTCTGCGCCTGCTCCGCATTCACCTCCACCGTCACCGCCTTGGCGGGCTTCGCCGCCCGCGCGGTATCGATCGTCTGGTCGATGGCGAGCACGCGCACGTTCTGCAGCAGGGTGTCGCTGAAGGCCTCTCCCGCCGATCCGGCGGCCGCGCCGCGGTTCTGTGTCAGCAGCACGTTGACGCGGTCGCCGGGCTGCACGAGGCCAGCCACGCCGACCACCTCGTCGACGCGGATGGTGATGGCGGTGAGCCCGCCCTCGATCAGCGCCGACAGCGTCGCGCTCTGGCCCGGCGCGCTCACCCGTGACAGCAGCACGGGCTCGCTTTCGCCGATTGCCGACAGCGCCGACCGCTTCTCGAGCGCCAGCGCCGCGGCATTGGCGAAGGTGCCGGGCAGGGAGGCCTCGTTAGGCCAGGGGATCTCCTTCAGGGCATCCGGCGTCAGCGCCGCCCCGAAGCTCAGCGGCCGCGCCGCCACGACGATCTTGCGCACCTCCGGCGCCGGCGCCGCCACGGGCGCCGCGACCGGCACCGGCTTCGGCCGCTCCCCGCGGAACAGGCTCGCCGTGAGGACGGTTGCGATCAGGGCGCAGACGGCGGCGCCACCAAGCATCAGCAGGTTACTGAAACGCACGTCGGGGCTCCCAAGGAATAAACCAATCGCTCGGTCGTTCTCAGGGGCATGGACCTCCGGCTTTGGGAGATCCATGCCGAGTACCTGGCTCCGGGAAGCGGGGTTCAGGTACCGATGGCGGGCCCGAGGGCCAGCCAAGTCGTTCTATGCTCATGCCGCTGGACGCGGGCTCCGCAGGGTCGCCGCGAAGAGGTGGCTATGAGCTTCGAGACGCAGCGTTATCCGCTTGGCGCGGAGGCGAACGTACGCCTTCGGCCATTTTCAGAAGCGCAAGGTTTCTTGTGCCAGCTAGTAGGAGCGAGTTCTCCGCAGTCCGCTTAGGGCGTACCCAGCTTGGTGTTCAGGGTCGACCACTTCGTGGACACCCACGTGCCGACGCTGCCGATCGACGCAATCGCGCCGACCGTGATGATCGCCAGCAGGATGGTGTATTCGAGGAGCGAGGCGCCGCGCTCGTCGCGGGCGAGCCGGGCCAGTTCTTTGTTGAGACGCGTTACCATTGGACTACTCCAGTTAACTAATTCGCATGCGCAGGGGCCCAACCGTGTGCCGCTGAATTGCGGTCCCCTAGCGCTCACCCCGCGGGCGTGCGGTGCAACACCCGCAGCACCCTTCAGCTTGGCCGCGACGCGCTCTGGCGAAAATTGTCAACAAGTTGTCCACAACTTGTCCACAGCATGTCGAGGTGCGTGGATGCTGGACCAGGGCCGCATCCTTCGTCAACAGTCAGTAAAAGTATGCAGGACGAGCAAAAGTGCCACCCTAAGCCGTTGAGAAGCCGATGCATTAATCCTGAATTAAGAGAATTTTAATTCAATTTCAATTACTTGCAGGCACAAGCTAACGTCGTCGTTTGACCACAATCGGATGTGGCCGAAAACCCTCAGCGTGAACCTGAATGCAGTTGCGTGTACCACCGGCCACTTATGCTCCCGAGGGATCGAGACGGCGCACCCGTCTGTAGGCGGAACCCCTTAGGGCGAAAGGACGACCTGGCCACCGTGACGGGGGGCAGAGTAGGCCGTTCCGGTGAGGTTCCGCACACCAACGATCATCGAGCTGAGCGTGGAGCTGAAGGGGTACGACGTCTCGGCCATGATGACGCTGGTGGAGGCCTCTGCCAGCCCCGCGGGCAGCACGATGCTGGAGCCCACCGCGCGTGCACTGGCACTTCCGCCGCGGGCGCGGCTCCAGCTGACGGTGGACTGTCCATTGGCGTCGGTCGTCACCTGCGTCAGGACCAGCCCGAACGACGCCGTCGTGAAGGGCTTCACGATCTCATTTATAAGATTGTCCTTCATCGCGTCGATCTCGGCGGTTGTCACCGCGTCGAGGCGGGCGATGAGATCGGCGCTTGTCCCCGCCGCCGCATCGAGGCGTCTTTTGGCGAGGTCGGCCTCCGAATACTCCGAGACGCCGAGGAACAGGAACGGCAGGAAGGTGAAGAGCAGCGCCGTCTCGATCAACGCGTGCCCGCCGCGATGTCGCGCCACGCCTGCCGGCCCGCGCAGCCGTTTCATGCGCCATGTGCAACCGGCCGGCATCCGCGCGTCCATGGGGCATCCTCGCTTCAGAAGGGCTCGTTGCGGCCGGGGGCCGCGGCACGGAACACGTAGCTGCCGAGCAGCCCCGTCCATGGGTAGAACGTCCTCACCAGCACCACGTCGTTGCGCCCGCCGGGCGCGTACGCGAAGCTGCCGTCGTCCTTGAGCGTGCCGTTGCCGTCGACCGGGTCCACGGCCGCGAAGGCGGTGAAGCTCGCCGCGCTGGCCACATCGACCCTGAGCTTGCTCGCGCAATCGTAGAGCAGCGCCGTCCGCTTGCAGATCTCGGTTCTCAGGTCGCTCGACGTCCAGCCGCTCGCCTGCGCCTGCCCCGTGCGCACGAGGCGCGCGCCCGCGCTCGTCGCGCTCTCGAGCTCCTTGCGGCCCCAGTACACGAATCCGGCCTCGATCGTGCCCATGAGCAGCAGCAGCAGCGGCAGGGCCACCAGCGAGAACTCGATGAGGCTCGCGCCGTCCTCGTTCCTGCGGAAGGAGAGGGGTGAGCGCATGGTCGCGGCTCCGTCGACAGTCAGCGGTTTCAGGCCACCAAGCATAGCGTCAATCCTGGCGCTCTCGCGGCGCGCCGCAATTCCAGCATCGCGGCCACGGCCGGAAGCGGCCGGCCTGCACGCACGTACCAGGCCGAGCCGAAGCCACCGGGTCTACCAGCCGATGCAGTCGCGGTAGCGCACCAGCCGCCGCTCGCCGCGGGCGGATGGGCTGTAGACCCAGCCGCAGGTGCGGACGGGCAAGTAGCCGTAGTACGGCGGGCCCCAGGGGCGCACCCTGTGGAACCTCAGCGGGCCGTAGACGCTCCGCCACTTGCGCAGGTGAACCTGCGTCGCGGCAGGCTGGACCGCGAGCTCCAGGCGGGGCATGGCGGTGGCGGGGTTGGTCGGGATTGCGAGCGCCGCAGTCGCGAGCCCGAGCGCGGCAAGTGCTTTCAGCATCGTGGCGTCCTTTCGGTGAGCGTGTCAGTGGGCTTGAACGATGTCGCAGTGTGCGGGCCCGGCAGATGCGGTCGGCCGTCGGGTACCCGAGGGACGTCGAAGCGAGTGGCGAGGCTGCCTCCGGCCGAGGTCTGCCGTGCCGTCCGGCGCCGACCGGGCCCCCGGCGCGGGCCCGGCTTCGTGGCATGGGTGGCCAGACCGTCCAGCATTCGATGATCGCCATGAAACATGGACAGGGCAGGTTCGGCGCCGCCTTTCGGCTTCAGACCGCAATCGGGATGCACATCAACGCCTCAGGGCTTCAATTGTTTGTATTCATTAGCACAAATATTGGAGCAGTGCCCTATGGCGCAGATGCAACACTGCGCCGGATGTTCAAGTGGGCAGGGCGCAGCGCATGCCCTTGCAGGCGGCATCGTCCATGACAGCCCCATGACCTCCTGCACCACCACTCGGGCCCGCGGGCGCACGTGGCGCGGCCCCGTTAACTGCATCCGCCGCGCCACAAGGGGCGGTGGATTTCTGTGCTAGACTGAATCTTGTGTGCATTGCGCCATGCCAGATGATGGATCTCCAGAGCGTGAGAGCGAGAGCGGTTTCGATGCAGCTGGAGGACCAACGCCAATTCTGGAACCGCTGGAATGCCGAGACCCGCGCCCTGCAGTTGACCGAGATCTCGCGCCGTCAGGCGGAGGTGGTCACGGGCTGGCTCTCGCGTCTGGGCCGCCGCCAGCTTGATCTGATCGAGGTGGGCTGCGGCGCAGCCTGGTTCACCCCCGCGCTCGGACAATTCGGGAAGGTGACGGCCACCGATCTCAGCGACGAGTTGCTGGCGAAGGCCCAGCTCAAGCAGGCCGACGTGCGCTTTGTGGCCGGCGACTTCATGACGCTGGAGTTCGACCGCGCCGGCTTCGATGTGGCGGTGTGCCTGGAGGTTCTCTCGCACGTCGCCGACCAACCGGCCTTCCTCGCCAGGATCAGCGATCTCCTGCGCCCCGGCGGCCACCTCATGCTCGCCACTCAGAACAGGCCCGTGCTGCAGAGGTACAATCGCATCCCGCCTCCCGCGCACGGGCAGCTGCGTCGCTGGGTGGACAAGGACGAGCTACATGCGTTGCTGGCGCCTCGCTTCGACGTGCAGGAGATCGCAGCGGTCACACCCATGGCCGACCATGGGCTACCGCGCCTGCTGGCGTCCCATAAGTTGAACCGGGCCATCGCCCTTCTGGTCGGCAATGCCTACAGAAACCTGCTCGAGCGCTACGGCTTCGGATGGACCCTCATGGCGCTCGCGCGCAAACGCTAGACGCGGTGTACCATGAGCAGCGTTAGGCGCGGCCTGGCGATCACCACGATCGAGCGCCAATTGGCCTTGGCCATTCAGATGGCCGTGACGGTCGCGGTCTCGCGCCTGTTGACCCCGGCCGATATCGGCGTCTGGGGCATCGCGTTCGCGGCGACGAACCTGCTGCTGGGTGCCCGCGAGTTCGCCACGGAATCGTTCCTGATCCAGCGCCCCGGCCTGAGCCGTGACGAGACCCGCGTGGCGTTCACGATCATGCTGCTGGTCACCGCGCTGATCTCCCTCACGCTGGCCCTGCTGGCGCCCTGGCTGGCGCAGTTCTACCGCGAGCATGGGCTCGCGTTCGTGCTGGAGGTGCTGGCACTCGCCGTTCTCTTGGAGGTCGTCTCTGCGCCGCTGATTGCGCTGATGCGCCGCGACATGGCCTTCGGCGATGTCGCCATCATCAACACCGTCCGCAGCGTCACCACCGGCCTGGTGACGTTGGGATTGGCGCTGGCCGGCTTCGGCTACATGAGCTTCGCCTGGGCGTGGCTCGCCGCGGCCTTCCTCTCGAGCGCCTTCAGTGTCTACCTGCGCCCTGACACCTGGGTGTACCGGCCAAGGCTGCAGGGCTGGAGCGAGATGCTCACGTTCGGCGGCTACAGCGGCGCAAACGTTCTTCTCTACAGGATCTACGAGGCGGTGCCGCCATTCCTGCTCGGCCGCACGCTCTCCCTCGATGCCGTCGGCATCTACAATCGTGCGACGCTGGTCTGCCAGCTGCCCAACAGCATCCTCCTGAGCGGCGTCGGCTCCGTCCTCCTGCCTGCGATGTCGGCCGAGGCGCGCGCGGGCCGCGATCTGCGGGTGCCGTTCCTGCGGGCGGTATCGCTTTTGACGGTGCTGCAATGGCCGGCGCTGGTCTCGCTGGCCATCCTGGCGCACAGCCTGGTGTCGATCGTGCTCGGAGCGCAGTGGCTCGGCACCGTGCCTCTCATTCAGATCATGGCCATCGCCGCGCTCCCCTCGTTCGTGACCGAGCTGGCGTTTCCCGTGCTCGTCGCCGTCGGCGCCATGCGGCACGTGCTGGCCCGGGCGCTGATCGCGTGGCCGATCTCCGCGGCGATCATCGCCGTGGCGGTGCACTTCGGCCTGACGGCGGTCGCCCTCAGCTTGCTCGTCATCATGCCGCTGCAGGCCGGGGTTTCGCTCTACATCGTCCGGCGCCACATCGCGGTGGGATGGCTGGATCTCGCACGGGCATGCTGGAAGAGCGCCGTCATCACGCTTGCCAGCGCCGCCGGCCCGATGGCCGTCGTGGCGACCTGGCAGCTTCACGGCGCCCGGCCGATCCCTCTCGTGCTCGCCGCCATGGTGCTCTCCGCGGCCGGATGGCTGGCAGCCGTGCGATACACGCGGCACGAGATGCTCGACGAGATCACGCGCCTGGGAAGCTTCGGCAAGCGATGGGGCGTCCTCGGCAGGAGACCCCAAGCCTGAGCGCCCGATCGCGCTGTCCTACGCGAGGATGGACGTAAGCAGTGCCCGCTCCTGCTCGGCGAGGCGACTCTCGTAGGCGCGATTGACCGTGTCGAGCGTGTGCCGATAGCGCGCCTCGCCGGCCATCAGCTCGTCGAGCTGCGTGATGAGCAGGTCGACGTCGAGTTGCTCGACGTGCTGACAGAACCGCTCGAGGCCCATCTCTGCCATCAGCACATCGAATTTCGGCGCATAGCCGATCGAGATGCAGGGCCGCCGCATGTGCAGCGCGCAGACGATGTTGTGGAACCGGGTCGCCACGACGAAGTCGGTGTCTGCCATCTGCTCCATGACATCGCCCAGCGAGCGCGTCGGGTCCGTATGCACGACCGCCTCCCGCGGGTAATCCGGGCGCGCCGCTGCAAGGGCGGCAAGAACCTCGTCCCGCACCGGCACGTCCGAACCGTCGCCGACGAGCAGCCGCACGCGCATCCGCCTGTCCAGCAGCCGCAGGATGAACTGGACGAGCTTGTCCCGGTAGCCGCGGTAGATGCCAGCGCCGTCCTCCTCGTTGCCGCGCCAGCCATAGTACTTCATGACGCCGACACCGATGGTGAGCGGTTTGCCGGACGCCGGAGGTGCAGCCGGCGCCAGCGGCGCAGGCAGGCCGAACGCCAGGTCCGGGTATACGGGGTCGCGCTGCACTTTGAGCCCGATGCCCAGCAGGTAGTCTTTCGATTCCTGGTCGCGGTAGGATCGGTAGTGCACCAGGCGCGCGGCCGTTTTCATCAGCCAGCGGCTGACCGGGTGGACGATGGGACCTGCGCCGATGCTGACGAACGCCACCTTGGTGCGGCTCAGCCGCGCCCCCGCGCACCAGGTCGCCAGGATCACGGGGATTCCCCACGGGGTGTCGTTGTAGTCGTCGAGGAGGCCGGTGCCGGGCGCGATCAGCACATCGAACTTCCGGGCGGTCGCCAGCGTGTGCAGCATGTTGAGGGCGGTGCGGCTGAGCGGGATGCGGTCGAGAAGGCGGTGGCGGGGGGCAGCGCTTCGGATCGGCAGGGTGGGGATGTTGAACTGCTCCTTCACCTCCTCGGGGCCCACGCAGATGCACACCAGCTCGGCATCCGGCTTCGACGTGCGCAGGAAGTCGATCATCGCCTCGAGCGAGCCGTCGTTGCCGAGGTTGCCGCTGCCGAAATTCCCCAACAGTCCGATTCTCACAGCCGACACCCCATCGTTTGCCGTTGAGCACGCAGGTTCGCGGGGCGAGGCATCCTGGAGATGCCGTCCGCGACGCCCCTTGCCAGAAGTAGTGCCAGAGCTCTCGCGACGCGCACTGTTTCGCTACCCTGTAGACGGCTGTCGTTTCGGATTGGCGACGCGGCGCGGGCACTGTCGGGCGCGGCGCTTGCGCGATGCTTCAACCCTCGCACGCTCAGCCCGCCGACGTCAGGACGAGCACCCAATCCCCTTGCGGCCCGCCGTCCCTCTCCGGCGGCCGGATGGCCCGCACCTTCGTCGCGGGCAGCGTGTCGCCGTCGCCTTCCAGGTATCTCCCTTCGGCGGGATCATACCAGCGGGCAAGAGTGTTGGGCCCGCGCAGGCGCCGCAGGTCGATCCGCAGCGCTCGAGGGGTGGGCAGGTACACCACGGCCAGCGCCCCATCCTCGGTGGCCGCCGCCACCGCCCGCTCGCGCTCGGGGCCCTGTCCGCTCGCGAGCAGAGCCTGCCGCGTGTCCGGGACCAGCTTCCACCAGGGGAGGGTCTCGAAGAGGGCCCGCAGGTGAGACATGCTCTGCGCGCCGCGGCTCGCCAGCGAGGCCTGCCACGACAGCGGCGCCGGGAACAGCCCGGGGCCGTCGAAGTGCCAGATCGGGTTGTTGCCGTAGACGTGCCCGGCGGCTCCCGACAGCAGCGCCTGGTAGGCCTGCATCCGCAGCCGCTGCTCCGCCGCCCCGTGCTCGTTCTCGTAGGCGCTCTCCAGGAGGAAATACGGCAGCCGCTCGGATCGCATGTACTGCCTGATCGCCGATGGGAACACCTGTCGGTAGGTATAGGCGTTGTTCACCTGCAGCCACGGCTCACCCTTCCAGTACTCGATGGCCGCGGTCTCGGGTGCGCAGTGGGCCGTGTGCAATGCGAGCGTGTCGCTCTCCCGGACGCCGTCGGCGATCGCGCGCACCAGATCCTTGTTGGGCGGATTGTAGTCGCCTCCGTGCACCCACAGAATGTTGCGGAACCCGCTGTAGCGCCGGCCCAGATATCGCCCGTAGGCGCGCAGCTTGTCGGGGCCGTTGGCGAGCATCTCGCGATACCAGCCCTGGTCGCCGCCGTCGTAGCCGAGGTAGGCGGGCGCGAGCAGCACCAGCATGCCGCGCTCGGCCGCCTCGCGGAGCACCCGGTCGGCGTGGGCGAAATAGGCCTCATTCGGCGTCGTGAAGTCGCCGGGCGTCACGAACGGCTGCTGGCCGTAGACGTTGGCGGGGGCACGTGTCGAGAATTGGTGCTCGAGCAGATTGACGAGGAGGGTGTTGAAGCCGCGCTGCTGGCGATCCTGCAGGAACCGCGAGGCGTCCTCGCGCGTCAATTGCGCGATCAGCGACCAGGCCGAGTCGCCGTGCAGGAAGAAGGGCTGTCCCGTTGCATCCACCAGATGCCGCTCGCCCGCCGACAGGCGCAGCGGAAACGCGGCCCGGGGCCACTGTGCCGCCGGGGAGGGGAGGGCCGTCTGGGCCACCGCACGGCCGCCGGGCCCGAGACACGCCGCCACGGCCCCCCATAAGGCCAGCCTGAGCAGCCGTCGTCTGTCGGGCCTTGCGCGGGTCGCGTGCGACATCCAGCCTCCGGCGTCGTGCAGTCTCTTGCCGCTTGCCAGGCTAGCGCGCCGGCTCCGCCGCAGGCTGGTTGAAGCGCCTGTAGACGATCTGCGACGGCCTGCCGACGAGATAGCGCTCGGCACCGTCCTCGAGGGCCTGCTTGTACACCCCCAGCGCGCCGTCGATGGCGTCGATGGTCGCGTCGATGTCGGCGTCGGCGTGCGAGTAGCTCACGACCAGGGACGGCATCAGCACGCCGCGCTTGATGGTCTCCTGAAGAAACAGCGTGCGGTAGGCCTGGGACGGCTTGCCGTCCCGATCGAGCGTGCCGTAGAGCAGGCAGCACGGCCGCCCCGAGATCTTCACGTGGTCGGCCAGGCCGTGGCGCTGCACCGCAGCCTCGAAGCCGGTCTTCAGGCGCGTGCCCTGCCGGTAGAGGTGCTCGATCACCGGCTCGTCGCGGTACACCTGCATGTTCGCGATCGCCGCGGCCAGTGCGTGCGTCTCCGCCCCGTGCGTGGTCGAGAGCAGAAACACGCGCGGCTTGTCAGTGTGGTCGAGGCCGCCAAGCCGCATGAACTCGCGCTTGCCGGTCAGGGCTGAGACCGAGAAGCCGTTGGCCAGCGCCTTGCCCCAGCACGACAGGTCCGGCTCGATGTCATAGACCTTCTGCGCGCCGCCCTTGTCCCAGCGGAACCCCGTGATCATCTCGTCCAGGATCAGCAGCGCGCCATTGGCGTGGGCGAGCTTGCGCAGCTCGTGCAGGAAGCCGTCGCGCGGCTCCTCGGTACGGGCAGATTCAAGGATCAGGCCCGCGATCTGGCCCGGATGGCGCTCGAACAGGGCCCGTACGCTGTCGATGTCGTTGTAGCGGAAGGACACGGTGAGATTGCGGGTCGCCTCGGGGATGCCCGCGTTCATCGCCGTCGTGCCGATGAACCAGTCGTCCACCGAGAAGAACGGGTGATCGGCGCAGATGGCGATCAGGTCGCGGCCCGTGTAGGCGCGCGCCAGCTTCACGGCGCCGGAGGTGGCGTCGGAGCCGTCCTTGCAGAACTTCACCATCTCCCCGCCGACCAGGCCGAGCAGCGCCTCCGCGCAGGCCACCTCCACCGCCGCGGGGCGCGTGAAGTTGCAGCCCATGTCGAGCGCCTCGCGGGCAGCCTTCACCACCGGCGGGTAGGCGTGCCCCAGGCCCACGGCTCGGTTGCCCATGCCGTACTCGATGAACGCGTTGCCGTCCGCGTCCCAGACCCGGCAGCCCGATCCGCGCACGATAAAGCCCGGCGCTAGCACGGGATACTGGTCGTCGCCCTTGGCGTAGGTGTGGCTGCCGCCCGGGATCAGTGCATGCGCCTTCTGCCGCAAGCGATCGGAGGCTTCGAACCGATCGATGGCCCCGCGCATCCCGCCGTTCTTCATGTCGAGCATCGTCCTTCTGCGTTCGATGTGTGCTGCCGCCCGAACCGTCCCACCCGCACCGCCCGCGCCGACGGAGCCGAGTGCAATTGGGGGACTTCGCAATGGCGAGCTGCTGCTTCCGAAGGCCGCGCCGCGGCACGCTGAGGGCGTGGGGCTAGTCTTTGATGCGGAACGCGCACAGAGGCAATCACCGGCAATCTACCATGCATTGCTAAGTCTTACATAGAATGCACACGTTACTTCTCGAAGACAAGGCGACAATTGCTCGAAGTAGTTACCGTCCGCCGCAACGCAGCATCAGGCGTATGACGGTTTCTCAGGCAACCCGATCTTGCGCGCGCAAGCCCGCTTGTGGGCGCGGCATATGACGGTGCGAGAGCGCAAGCGATTGCGCGCTCAAAGCGGCGGTCCGTGCCTGCTCATAGGATGAGCCTTTCGTCGACCGTCCGAGGCAAGACGATTGCTGCGCGCGGCGCACCCGGCACAAGCCGAGGATCCGCAGCATCGGCCGCGCCGGGATTGGTGTCGATGGTGTCGGCGAGCCGCTACCAAGTCCGACCCTGTTTCCCGGCTCGAGGTCCGGGCGCGCTATCGGGAAGAGCGGGCTCCACGGTCGCCGAGCGTCGGATTGGAATGAATGGTACCGCCTCCCCGGCTCGAACGGGGGACCCCCAGATCCACAATCTGGTGCTCTAACCAACTGAGCTAAGGCGGCAGCCTTGGAGGGGACGATCTGGCGCGGGCGGGGCGCCCGCGCCGCGGCGCAAGCCCCTCCCGGAGGGCACCATCGGCCCGACGGGGCTTATAGTGCCTCTCGGCGTTTCCCGCTACCCTGAATTCGCACGCGGTGCGCCCGCGCGGGGCCGGTGCATCGGCGGCCCTGCCGCAGGATCAGGGCGTGGCCGTCGCAAACGGGAGCCAGGCGCATGCGGATGGAGACGATACCGGCGGGCGACCTCAACGTCGCCTGCTGCCTGTGGGGCGATCCGTCGGGCTGGCCCTGCATCCTCGGCCACGGCTTTCCCTATGACCCGCACGCCTATTTCGAGGTGGCGCCGCTGCTCGCCGCCGAGGGCGCCCGGGTCATCGTGCCCTATCTGCGCGGCTACGGCCCGACCCGCTTTGCCAGGCCCGAGACCATGCGCTCGGGCGAGCAGGCGGCGCTCGCCCAGGACCTCCTGGCCCTGATGGATGCGCTTGGGCTCGAGCGGGCCGTGCTCGGCGGCTACGACTGGGGCGGACGGGCCGCCTGCATCGTCGCGGCACTGTGGCCCGAGCGCGTCGAGGCGCTGGTGACCGGCAACTCCTACAACATCCACAACGTCCCGAGGTCGTGGGAGCCCCAGGCCGCCGAGCTCGAGGCAAGCCTCTGGTACCAGTACTATTTCCACTCGGAGCGGGGCCGCCGGGGGCTTGCCCGGAACCGGCGCGAGATCGCCGGGCTGCTGTGGCGCATGTGGTCGCCGCAGTGGGCGTTCGAAGCCGCCACCTTTGCGCGCACGGCCGAGGCCTTCGACAACCCTGATTTCGTCGACGTGGTGATCCACTCCTACCGGGTGCGCTACGGCCTCGTGCACGGCGACCCGGCGCTCGCCCACATCGAGAGCCGCCTCGTCGGCCAGCCGCCCATCTCCGTCCCGGCCATCGCCATCGACGGCGATGCCGACGGCGTCAACCCGGGCACCGCGCACCACGCCGCCAAGTTCACCGGCCCCTACGAGTTTCGCGTCTTCGCCGGCGCCGGCCACAACCTGCCGCAGGAGCGGCCCAAGCTGTGGGCGCGCGCCGTCCTCGACGCCCGCGCCATGGCAGCCGGGCACCGCTGAGGCGCGCCGGGGCCCGCCATTTGCAGGGATCGGGGCAGGCGTCTGTCCGGAGGGATTGGAGGCCACGCCCGGAATTGAACCGGGGTTCGCGGATTTGCAGTCCGCTGCGTCACCACTCCGCCACGTGGCCTCTCGGAGAGTGGCGGGGTTTATCACGCGGGCGCGGCCCGGCGCAACATCGCTCTGGAGGCGAGGCCGTGGCGGCATCCATCCCCGTGAGGCGTCAGGGCGCCGCGCCGCGGCCCCTAGCGAACTCGGACACCTTTACGTATTGTCCGGCCGCCGGCGCGACCCTGGCCTGGGCGCTTCGCGGACACGACACGCAGACGAAACCACTCGAGCACGGCAGGCATCGGACATGACCGACAGCGCAGCGCAGCGGCTGAACATGGTTGAGAGCCAGGTCCGTCCGAGCGACGTGACCGACCGGCGCATCATCCGGGCCATGCTCGCCGTCCCGCGCGAGGCCTTTGTGCCTGACGCGCTCCGCTCCATTGCCTACATGGATGTCGACGTGCCCGTGCTGCCGGGGGCCTCGGCGCCCCGCTATCTGCTGGCGCCGCGGCTGTTCGCCAAGCTCGCCCAGGAGGCGCGGCTGGAGGCGGGCATGTCCGTGCTCGATGTCGGCTGCGCCACCGGCTACTCGTCGGCCGTGCTCGCCCGCTTCGTGGGTGCCGTCACCGGCCTGGAATGCGTGCCCGAGCTTGCCGCAGCGGCGCGCAAGGCGCTCGCCGCGCAGGGGGCCGGCAACGTCACCGTGGTGGAAGGCCCGCTCGAGGCGGGTGTCTCCGGCTCCGGCCCCTTCGACGCCATCCTGCTCAACGGCGCAGTCGGGCGTGAGCCCGGTGCGCTGCTCGAGCAGCTGAAGGAGGGTGGGCGGCTGCTGTGCGTGGTCGCCGACGGCTACTTCGGCCAGGCGGTGGTGTTCACCCGCGTCGGCCGGACCTTCGACCGGCGCACCGCCTTCGACGCCGGTGCGCATCCGTTGCCTGGCTTTGCCGCGAAGGCCGAGTTCGTATTCTGAGCGGCAGGCTTGCGGCCGTGCGTTTGGTGGGCGGGAGCGCCGGAGGCGTGGCCGGCGTGCCACACGCGGCCGGGATCGCCGCGGCACCTGCGCGCGATGGGCGCGTGCGCCCGGAAAAATCCGCACCCGATCCCGGTCTGTGAGCCCGCGCTGCGCGCCGGACTGACACGAATCGTCTACTTTCGCCGCCGCATGTTGAAAGCTTGCCACGGCAAGCCGCAAATGCGGCCGCACACGATCTGTTCATCGGGACATAAGCCCCGAATAAGCTATGTGTGGTTTACGGTTGGTTAAGGAACCGCTGGGTGCTGCGTACCACCTGACCGCCGAGCTTGGCATGGCCATTGCGCACGACACCGGGGGACGAGGAGTGACGATGCAGCGGAGCGGACGGTGTCTGACGGCCTGGACGCTGGGCGTGTCGCTGGCTGCGACCCTGCTTGCGGCCCCGGTCAGCGCCGAGACCCTCTCGCAAGCCCTCTCGGCCGCCTACAAGTTCAACCCGAGGCTCGACGCCGCCCGCTCCTCCCAGCGTGCCACCGACGAGGAGGTGCCGCGCGCCCTCTCGGGCTACCGCCCCTCGGTGACCGGCTCGGCGACCACGGCCTACCAGAACACCCGCGGCGCTGCCGCGACGACCAGCGGCGAGCTCAATCCGCGCACCTACTCCGTCGGCGTCGTCCAGCCGCTGTTTCGCGGCTTCCGCACCGTGAATGCGGTCAACGGCGCCGAGGCCACGGTGCGCGCCGGGCGGGAGACGCTGCGCACGGCCGAGGCCAGCGTGCTGCTCGAGGCTGTCACCGCCTTCGGCGACGTGGTTCGCGATCAGGCCATCGTCAAGCTGCGCGAGAACAACGTCGCCGTGCTGACGCGCGACCTCAAGTCGACCCAGGATCGCTTCAACGTGGGCGAAGTGACGCGAACTGACGTCGCCCAGTCGCAGGCCCGCCGTGCCGCCGCCGTCTCGGCGCTCGATCTTGCCAAGGCCAATCTGCAGACCAGCCGCGCCACCTTCGAGCGTGTCGTCGGCCACCCGCCCACCGGCCTCGTCGACCCGAGGCCCTCGAACCTGGTGCCCAAGGCGCTCAAGGACGCCATCGAGATCGCGCTGCGCGAGAGCCCCAACGTGGTCGGTGCGCTCTATCGCGAGCAGGCGGCCCGCTTTGCCATCGAGACCATTCGCGGCGAGCTTCTGCCGACGGTTCAGGTCGAGGCCAACTACGGCAAGTCCTTCGATACCGCCAATGGCTTCCCGGAGATCGAGCAGACCACCGTCACCGGCCGCCTGACCGTGCCGTTCTACACCGGCGGCGAGGTGCAGGCGAGGCTGCGTCAGGCCAAGCAGACCCACGTCCAGCGCCTGCAGGAGATCGAGCAGGCCCGTACCGAGCAGCAGGCGCAGGTCGTACAGGCCTGGTCGCAGATGACCGCTGCCCGGGCGCAGCTCGAATCCGATCAGGCGAGCGTCGCTGCGAGCCGCATCGCCCTTGCCGGCGTGCGCGAGGAGGAGCGGGTCGGCCAGCGCACGCTGCTCGATGTCTTGAACGCCGAGCAGGAGCTCCTCAACAACGAGGTGAACCTGGCCACCGACCGCCGCAACCTGCTGGTCGCCTCCTACTCCCTGCTGCAGACCATCGGACGCCTGAACGCGCAGGAGCTGGCCGTCGCCGACAAGATCTACGACAGCGAGGAGCACTATCACGAGGTGCGCCGCAAGTGGTTCGACATCTCCATCACTCACGCCGACGGCCGGCGCGAGGCGCTGCCCGGCGCCACCCGCGACGCGCCCGCCAAGCCATCGAAGTGATCGGCCGCCTGGCGGCGCGGGCGCCGCGGCGGCTTTGTGCTCTGCCAGATTAAAGCCCCAGTTCCTCCCCATTCTCCGGCTGATCGCGAGGTCCGCCGCGCCGGTGCACGCCGAAAATCTCTGGATTGCCGCGGCATCGAGGCGTGCGGGCCTACCGGGTCCGGGTCGGCGTTGCTATAGCTGGCCCCTGTCCGCAGCCTTGCGGGCGGTTGTGCGGGGTGCGCGTGGAGGAGCAGGGTCGGATGTCGGACGCGGCCGGTACGCAGAACCTTGAGGACATCCTGGCATCCATCCGTCGCTCGCTCGCCGACGAGAACGTGGACGGGCTGGTGCAGCTTTCGGCCGCAGCCGCTGCCGCCGCGCGAGCCGGCCTCGAGGAGACGCCGCGCGTCGACGCCGCGCTCGTCCAGGCGCTGTCCGCCGAGGATACGTTGCGCCAGCGGCTGGCCGGTGCACTGGCCGCGGATGAGCTGGCCGAGGACGCCGCCCCGCTGGAGGCGGCGCCGGGCGCCATCTCCGAGATCTTTGGCATGTCTGCCCCCGCGCGGGACGACGCGCCGGAGGCACCGGTCGCGCCCGCTCCTGCGCTGAGCAAGCTCTGGGTGCTGCGCCCTGGCGCTCCCGAGGAGTCTGCAGAGGCCAGCGATGGTGCGCCCTCGCTGCAGCTCGATCCGTTCGCGGACAGGGCAGACGCTGCTCCGGCCGGCGACGGCGCCGCATCGATTTTCGCCTTGTCCGCCCGCGCCATCGTCGGCGGCGAGGTCTCCGCTCCCGCCGCTCCGGCGCCGCCTGCGCCCGCGCCTGCCGCCGCCGAGCCGGCCGCGCGCCGCGATGTGCCGCGCCTCGACGCGGGCCAGATGGAGATGCTCAACAAGCTGAAGGCCTCGAGCGCCGCCGCCGTGGCCTCGATCACGAGCGACGACGACACCCTGGTCGGCCCTGTCCTGCCCCCCGCCCCTGTGGCCGATGCAGAGGCCGACGCCCAGGCGACGGCGCCGGTGGCAAACCTTGCCCAGGCGTTGTCTGAGACCTCCGTCGGGGACGAGCCGCGCGCCGAGGCAGCCAGCGAGCTTCCCGCCAGCCTTCTGATGCGGCCGGCGCGCGCCACGCCTCTGTTCGTCGGGGCCTACGACAACAGTCGGCCGATCGTCTCGTCCCCGCCGCTTCCCGGTGTGTTGCCGAGCCCGCCGCCGGATGCCGGCGTCCTGCCCAGTCCGGAGCCCGAGGCGCCTCCCGCCAAATCGGCCGAGGAGACCCTGCGCCGCCTGTTCGTGAAGGAGGCGCCCGCCGCGCCCCCGGCGGCCTCTCCAGAGGATGATCTGGAGCAGGTTCTGGAGACGCCGTCGGCCGCGGCCGCGGAGCCGCCGGCGCCTGTCGCGGCGCCGGTCGCCTCCACCGACCCGGCACCGGTGGCGCCCGATGCGGCGGCCCTTGAGGCCATCACGGCCATGGCGGCGGCCTCCGCGGCTCCGGCCGATGGCGAGGCCCCGGTCCGGCCGCTCGAGGAGATGATCGCGGCCGTTCTCGAGCCCGTCATGCAGCGTCTCATGGAGAACAGCCTTGGGCCGCTGATCGAGACGCTGGTGCGCAAGGAGGTCGAGAAGGCCTTGCAGGACAAGCGCGAGGCTTGACGGCGGGCGCGGCACGCAGCGACCCGGGCGAGCGTTGACAGAGGCACCCTCCGCGGCCTACCTGCGGGCCCGACGGCGCACACTCCAGCGCAGCCACTCCAGCGCAATCGAGACGACACCAGAAAGCCGGGCCATGCTCGAGAAAACCTATCAGCCTGCGGCCATCGAGGCCCGCATCCACGAGGAATGGGTCAAGGCGGAGGCCTTCAAGGCGGGCCGCCCGGAGCGCAAGGACGCGGCCGCCTACGCCATCGTGATCCCGCCGCCGAACGTGACGGGCTCCCTGCACATGGGCCACGCGCTCAACAACACGCTGCAGGACATCCTGTGCCGCTTCGAGCGCATGCGCGGGCGTGACGTGCTCTGGCAGCCCGGCACCGACCACGCCGGCATCGCCACGCAGATGGTCGTCGAGCGCCAGCTCATGGAGCGCCAGGAGCCCGACCGGCGCAAGCTCGGCCGCGACAAGTTCCTGGAGAGGGTCTGGGCCTGGAAGGCCGAGAGCGGCGGCACCATCACCAACCAGTTGAAGCGCCTCGGCGCCTCCTGCGACTGGAGCCGCGAGCGCTTCACCATGGGCGAGCGCGGCGCCCCGGACGACCAGATGGTCAAGGCCGTCACCAAGGTCTTCGTCGACCTCTACAACCAGGGGCTGATCTACAAGGACAAGCGCCTCGTCAACTGGGATCCGCAGTTCCAGAGCGCCATCTCCGATCTCGAGGTCGAGGCCATCGAGAAGACGGGCACCTTCAAGTGGACCCGCGGCGACACCGACAAGGAGGGCAATCCTGTTGCCCTCGACCACAAGCGCCTCGCCAAGCTGCTGGTGAAGGAGCCGGCGGGGCATATGTACTATTTCAACTATCCGCTGGAGGGCGCAGCCTACGATCCCGACAAGCCGGAGACGTTCGTCACCGTTGCCACCACGCGCCCCGAGACCATGCTGGGCGACACGGCCGTCGCCGTGCATCCCACGCACGAGAAGTCGCGGTACAAGCATCTCATCGGCAAGCGCGTCGTGCTGCCGCTCACGGGGCGCACCATTCCGATCGTCGGCGACGACTACGCCGATCCTGAGAAGGGCACCGGCGCGGTCAAGATCACGCCCGCCCACGACTTCAACGACTTCGAGGTCGGCAGGCGGCACGCCGACAAGCTCGTCGCGCCGATCAACATCTTCGACGCCTTCGCCAAGCTTAACGAGAACGTGCCGGAGACGTATCGCGGGCTCGAGCGCTTCCAGGCGCGCATGCGCGTCGTCGAGGATCTGGACGCTGCGAGCTACGTCGCCAAGATCGAGCCGACCACCCACACGGTCCCGCACGGCGACCGCTCGGGCGTGCCGATCGAGCCGTGGCTGACCGACCAGTGGTACGTCAATGCCGGCGAGCTGGCCAAGGCCGCCCTTGCCGCCGTGAGCTCCGGCAAGACGCGCTTCGTCCCCGAGCGCTTCGCCGCCGACTACTTCCGCTGGCTCGAGAACATCCAGCCCTGGTGCGTCTCCCGCCAGCTATGGTGGGGCCACCAGATCCCGGCATGGTACGGGCCTGATGGCCAGGTGTTCGTCGCGACGAGCCAGGACGAGGCTCAAGCGCTTGCCGAGAAGCACTACGCCTCTTCCCCCTCTCCCCGCGTGCGGGGAGAGGGTCGGGGTGAGGGGCAGCTCCCCGTCAGCACGGGGAGAGGAGACGAGGTCCCGCTCTGGCGCGACCCCGACGTCCTCGACACCTGGTTCTCCTCCGCGCTGTGGCCGTTCTCGACGCTGGGCTGGCCCGAGAGCACGCCGGAGCTTGCCCGCTACTATCCCACGAGTGCGCTCGTCACCGGCTTCGACATCATCTTCTTCTGGGTCGCCCGCATGATGATGATGGGCTGCCACTTCATGCAGGAGATCCCCTTCCACGACGTCTACATCCACGGCCTCGTCCGCGACGAGAAGGGGCAGAAGATGTCGAAGTCGAAGGGCAACGTCGTCGACCCCCTGAAGCTGATCGAGGAGTTCGGCGCGGATGCGCTGCGCTTCTCCATGGCCGCCATGGCGAGCCAGGGCTCTGACGTGAAGTTCTCGGTCAAGCGCATCGAGGGCTACCGCAACTTCGCGACCAAGCTCTGGAACGCGGCGCGCTTTGCCGAGATGAACGAGTGCGTGCGCCAGAAGGATTTCGATCCGGCCAAGGTCAAGGGCACGCTCAACCGCTGGATCGCCGGCGAGGTGGAGCGCACGGCGCAAGCCGTCACGGCGGCCATCGAGGCCTACAAGTTCAACGAGGCGGCCGGTGCCGTCTACGACTTCACCTGGGGCACCTTCTGTGACTGGTACCTGGAGCTGGCCAAGCCCATCCTCAACGGCGAGGACGAGGCGGGCAAGGCCGAGACGCGCGCCACTGCCGCCTGGGCGCTCGACCAGGTCCTGAAGCTCCTGCATCCCTTCATGCCCTTCATCACCGAGGAGCTGTGGGAGCGCGTCGTCGAGGTCGGCGAGAAGCGGACGAGCCTGCTCTGTCTCTCTCCCTGGCCGCGCTACGCGGGTCTGGCGGACGCGGCGGCCGACGAGGAGATCGGCTGGGTCGTCCGCCTCGTCAGCGAGGTGCGCTCCGTCCGGTCCGAGATGAACGTGCCGGCCGGCGCTAAGGTGCCGCTGGTGCTGGTGGGGGCCGGCAGGGCGGTGCGCGCCCGCGCCGACCGCCACGGCGACATCATCAGGCGCCTCGCCCGCATCGATGCCATCACCTTCGAGGCGGCAGCCCCCAAGGGCTCGGCCCAGATCGTCGTCGGCGAGACCACGGCGGCCCTGCCGCTCGCCGGTGTCATCGACATGGGCGCCGAGCGCACGCGCCTCCTGCGCGAGATCGACAAGGCCGCCGCCGAGATCAGGAAGATCGACGCCAAGCTGTCGAACCAGAGCTTCGTCGCCAAGGCCCCGCCCGAGGTGGTGGAGGAAAACCGCGAGCGCAAGGCGGACTTCGAGGCGGTGACGGCGAAGCTGCAGGCGGCGCTCAAGCGGGTGGAGGCGGCCTAGGTGCGCATTCCGCGGGGGGCGCCCGGCATGCCGGCGAGCGTGGGCGCGGATGGACGCCCCCCGCGTCCTCGCGTATAGCCGTCCCGATCTCGTTGGCGGAGCCCGCTCATGTACACCCCAGAGCAATTCAAGGTCGAGGACGTGGCCGAGATGCACGCTCTCATGCGCGCCAATCCCTTCGCCACCCTCGTCACCCACGGGCCGGAAGGTCTGATCGCAACGCATCTGCCTGTCGTGCTGAAGGCCGATGGCGAAAGCCCGCTCGGCCGCCTCGAGTGCCATCTCGCGCGCCCCAACAGCCACTGGAGGCTGTTCGACCCGGCGCTCGAGGCGCTGCTCATCTTCCACGGCCGCGAGGCCTACATCCGGCCGGGCTGGTATCCCTCCAAGGCGGAGACGGCCAAGGCCGTGCCGACCTGGAACTATGAGGCCGTCCACGCCTACGGCCGCATCGAGCTGCAGACCGGGAAGGACTGGCTGCTGCGCCACGTCGGCGAGCTGTCCGAGCAGCAGGAAGCGCCGTTCACTGAACGCTGGTCCACGTCCGACGCGCCGGAGAGCTACATGGACGTGATGCTGCGCGGCATCGTCGGGCTCTCGCTTTCCCTCGTGCGGCTCGAGGGCAAGGCGAAGATGAGCCAGAACCGCGAGCTGCGCGATCGCGCGGGCGTCGTCTCAGGGCTGCGCGCCCGCGCTCTGGGCGACGACGCGGCGGTGGCCGAGCTGGTTGCGGCCAGTATCAACAAGCCGCGAGGCTAGCTATCTCGGGCGGCTGAATCGCTCTATGGCTCTGCCAGGACGCTCCGCGTGCATCCAAGTGCGCCCGGAGCTGGTTTCTCCTGACCACCAAGGCAGAGCGAGAAACGCCATGCAGCTGTCGCCCCATACAACGGAACCTGTCGCCGACAAGAAGGCCCTGCGCGCGCGCATGCTCGCCTGGCGCGGGACGGTGCCCGAGGCCGAGCGCATCCAGACGGCCACCGCGCTCGCCTGGGAGGGCATCGGCTTCGTGCGGCCCGTCCGCCCCGGCGCCGTCGTCTCGGGCTTTGCCTCGCTGCCGGGCGAGCTCGACTGCATGCCGCTGCTGCACCGCCTTGCCGGCGATGGCGTCCGCCTCGCCCTGCCCCGCGTCGAGGGCAAGGGCAAGCCGCTGTCGTTCCGGGCCTGGGCCCCGGGCGATGCCACGCAGCCGGGCGTCTGGGGTATTGCCGAGCCCGGGCCCGACCGTGCCGTGCTCGAGCCGGACATTCTTCTCGTGCCTCTGCTCGCGGTCGACCGTGCGGGCTGGCGCCTCGGCTACGGCGGCGGCTTCTACGACCGCAGCCTCGCCGCCCTGCGCCGCCTCAAGCCGATCATCGCCATCGGCCTCGCCTATGACGCACAGGTGGTCGACGCCGTGCCGCATCTCGACTATGACGAGCCCTTGGACTGGGTGCTGACGCCTTCGGGTGCGTTGCGCTGCGGCGGGTGAGGATGCGCTTTCTGTTTCTTGGCGACGTCGTGGGGCGCTCCGGCCGGCAGGCCGTGACGCGCGAGCTGCCGCGCCTGCGCGAGCGCTACCGGCTCGACTTCGTGGCGGTCAACGGCGAGAACGCGGCCGGCGGCTTCGGCATCACCGAGGCCATCTGCGACGATCTTCTCGCCGCCGGCGCCGATGTGGTGACCCTTGGCAACCATTCCTTCGACCAGAAGGAGGCGCTCGTCTTCATCGAGCGCCAGGATCGCCTGCTGCGCCCGCTCAACTATCCGCCTGGCACGCCGGGCAGGGGCGTCGGCCTGTTCCGTGCGGCCAACGGCGCCGATGTCCTCGTCGTCAACGCCATGGGGCTCGTGTTCATGCCCGAGCTCGACTGCCCCTTCCGTGCCGCCGACCGCGAGGTCGAGGCCTGCGGGCTCAAGCGCGGGGCCGACGCCATCATCCTCGACTTCCACGCCGAGGCGACGAGCGAGAAGCAGGCCTTTGCCGCCTACATGGACGGCCGTGCGAGCTGCGTCGTGGGCACCCACACCCACGTGCCGACGTCCGACCACCGCGTGCTGCCGGGCGGCACCGCCTTTATGTGCGATATCGGCATGTGCGGCGACTACGACAGCGTCCTCGGCATGGCCAAGGAGGAGCCGCTCAACCGCTTCCTGACCAAGATTCCGCGCATGCGCTTCGAGCCGGCGGGCGGCCCCGCGACGGTCTCGGGCCTCGCCGTCGAGATCGACGATACGACGGGGCTCGCGCTCCGGGTGGCGCCGCTGCGCGTCGGAGGCGTGCTCTCGGAGGCCACACCTCACTTCTGGGATTAGCGTCCTCTAGCTGGCGAGGGTTGGCAAGCGGCCGTAAGCTGGCATAAACAGGACGCGCATGCAGATCTATCTTCCCGTCGCCGAGCTTTCCTTGAACGTCCTGCTCCTCGTGGGGATCGGGCTCGCGATCGGCTTCCTGTCCGGCATGTTCGGCATCGGCGGCGGCTTCATCATGACGCCGCTGTTGATCTTCCTCGGCGTCCCCGCCGGCGTCGCCGTCGGCACGGGGGCCAGCCAGGTCGTCGCCTCCTCCGTCTCGAGCGCCATCGGCCACTGGCGGCGGGCCAACATCGACATGCAGATGGCGTGGCTGCTGATTGCCGGCGGTCTCGTCGGCTCCATCTTCGGCGTGCAGCTGCTCGCCGTTCTCAAGAGCTACGGCCAGCTCGAGTTCTTCGTCTCCATCACCTACGTCGTCCTGCTCGGCGTCGTCGGCGGCCTGATGCTGATCGAGAGCGTGCGCACGCTGCGGGCGACGGGCACCGTTGCCGCCACCCGCAAGAAGGCGGGCCAGCACACCTGGCTCGAGGGGTTGCCCTTCAAGCAGCGCTTCCGCGTGTCCAAGATCTACATCAGCGCTGTGCCGCCGATCGCCATCGGCATGTTCGTGGGCCTGCTCACCGCCGTCATGGGCGTCGGCGGCGGTTTCATGATGGTGCCGGCGATGATCTACCTGCTGCGCATGCCGACCAAGCTCGTGATCGGCACCTCGACCATGCAGATCCTGTTCGTGACGGCCTTCACCACCGTCCTCCAGGCAGCCCAGAACCACTCGGTCGACCTGATGCTGTCGGTGCCGTTGATCGCCGGCGGCGTCGTCGGCGCGCAGCTGGGCGTCGGCTACGGCGAGCGTCTCAAGGCGGAGCAGCTGCGGGCGCTGCTTGCCCTCCTCGTCCTTGCGGTCGCCGTGCGCATGGCGCTCGGCCTCACCATCCGCCCGAGCGACCTGTTCGCGATCGAGGTGCCGAGCTGACGGCGCCCGGAGCAGCGTGGCGCCATCGAGAATGCTCGAGCGCGCCCGGCCTCGCCGGAGCGCCGAGACGGTCCTAGTCCGCCAGCAGCACGTCGTCGTCCTTGAGGGCCTTGTCGAGCCGCACGCCGGCGTTCCGGCCGCTCTGCCACACCACCCGCCCGGACATGCACCGCTCGCCGATCTCGACCACGATCACGCTGCGTGGCGCCAGCGGGGCTGCGCAGTCGACCCCCAGCCCGCCGGCGCTGATGTTCGTCACCGTGCCGCGGTGCTCCTTGCCTTTGCATTCGATCACGCAGGGCAGGCTCACGCGCTTCACCAGCGGCGGGCGGCGCTGTGGCAGCTCCGGCACCTGCAGGCGCCCCGTGCGGTCGACCAGAGGGCTGCGGCCTTCCTGCACGTCATGCAGCAATCCGCGCAGCAGCACCGAGTTGCGCACGAAGTGGTTGGAGCCGACGGCGGCGCCGATGCTGTCGAGCGCGTGCAGCGCCGCGATGCCGAGCTGGCCCATCTGCTTGGCGGCCTGCTGCATGCGCGCGGAATGCTGCAGCACCACCGCGCTCTGGCCGCGCTGCTCGATCTCGTCGCAGATGAACTCGACCTGCTTCTCCACCACGGCAAGGTGCGTGAGGAACCCCGACACCGGCAGGCTCACGGTGTCCGGCTGCGCCATTTCCTCCATCAGGCGTCCCCACGACAGCCGGGCGGACGGCGGGTTCGGAATGAAGTTGCGCAGGGCCAGGGGCCGCTGCAGAGGCCAGCGCCGGCTGAGCGCGTTGAGGCCGCTGCCCACGGCGGCAGTGTTGAGCGCGGCGTATTGCGTGCCGCAGGTGATCTCGGCGAGCAGCGCAAAGCCCTGCTTCTGCGCCGGCGCGGGGGAGGTGAGGGGAGCGGGCGGAGCAGTGTTCACGGCCAATACCGAACGCAGCGACAGAATCACGAGAGTTTCGTCCTCGTCAGAGCACAAGGTTGACGAAGTGTAAGCAAACTCCGTGAACAGCCCGTTAATGCGGTCGCGTGGCGGTCGCAGATGAAGTTGGGGCCGGCCTCGCGCTGGGCGAGCCGGCCCCAATTGTCCCGATGGTGCTGCCGATCAGCAGCCGTGGCGCGCAAGGCAACGACTGAAGCGCCAGCCACCCCAGCCCCAGCGCCGTGCGCACTCGTGGCGCCACGCGCGGCAGCGGCCGCCCCATTGCGCCTTCTCGACGAGCACGTCCGTGCTCAGCACCGGCGACGACATCCCCGGCGCCACCGATGCGGCGGAGGCGATGCCAGAACCAGCGAGCGTGCCGAGCGCGATGACGCCGGCCGCGAGTGTCAGCTTCCCGATCATATGATGCTCCATTGACCTGACCCAGCGCGGCCAGAGAGACAGCCCGCGCGTGCGCTAACCAATGCGCAAGAGGGCCTGAATGTTGCAGGAACGACGCATTCATCTCTTGTTCACCAGCGCCGCTTGCGCGCCACGGCGCTTCGGCGTGCGTGAGTCGCGTCGTCGCAGCGCCCGATCTCCCGGACGCCGCTGCGCGTTGAGGCGTTGACGCGCGCGTCGAACACGATCACAAGAACAAAGCATGACCGATGATCGCCTCGTCACCGGCGCCAAGCGTGACGCAGATGTCGTTGAGGCATCGCTGCGGCCGCAGGTGCTTGCCGAGTTCATCGGCCAGGAGCAGGCGCGCGCCAACCTCAAGGTGTTCATCGAGGCGGCCAAGCAGCGCGGCGACGCGCTCGATCACGTGCTCTTTGCGGGGCCGCCCGGCCTCGGCAAGACGACGCTGGCTCAGATCATGGCGCGCGAGATGGGCGTCGGCTTTCGCTCCACGTCGGGTCCTGTCATCGCCAAGGCCGGCGACCTTGCCGCGCTTCTCACCAATCTGGAGGAGCGCGACGTCCTGTTCATCGACGAGATCCACCGCCTCAATCCGGCCGTCGAGGAGATCCTCTATCCTGCAATGGAGGATTTTCAGCTCGATCTGATCATCGGCGAGGGTCCTGCCGCCCGCTCCGTCAAGATCGACCTCGCCAAGTTCACGCTGGTCGGCGCCACGACGCGGGCCGGTCTGCTCACCAATCCGCTGCGCGACCGCTTCGGCATCCCGGTGCGCCTCAATTTCTACACGCACGCCGAGCTGACCACGATCGTATCCCGCGGCGCCGGCCTCCTGAAGCTGGCGATGAGCCCGGACGGAGCCGCCGAGGTGGCGCGCCGCTCTCGCGGCACGCCGCGCATCGCCGGGCGTCTGCTGCGCCGGGTCCGCGACTTCGCCACCTACGAGAAGGCGCCCGTGGTCACCGCCGAGGTGGCGGACCGGGCATTGCGCGCGCTCGAGGTCGACAGCGAGGGCCTCGATGCCCTCGACCACCGGTACCTTCGTTGCATCGCAGTCAACTACGAGGGAGGTCCGGTCGGGATCGAGACCATTTCGGCAGCCTTGTCGGAGCCTCGCGACGCTCTCGAGGAGATCGTCGAGCCCTATCTGCTGCAGCAGGGGTTCATCGGCCGTACGCCGCGCGGGCGCATGCTGACGCTCAAGGCTTACAAGCACTTAGGGTTGAGCGGTCCACAGCGATTGACGGCTCCTCAGATCAGTTTATTTGACGCCGGCGCCTCCGAGGACGACAAGACCGGCGCCGCCTGACGCGGGTGGGGCCGCACGCAGCAATGCGATGTGCACTGCAAAAGAAAATTTACGTTTTGCCGCAATCTAGGCATGCTTGAAGTTCACTTGAGCCCGCTCCGCCGCTGGGGGCAGAGGTGGATGGGCACCGCCACGGACCCGTGGCTGCGCGAGGGCATTCCGGAAAGGGCATGGGGGCTTTGAGACTTTCGCGACGCAAATTCCTGGCTTCGCTCGGGGTGTCGAGCGCCAGCCTGCTGGGTCCGCACGATTGGGCCGTTGCCGAAGAGATGCCGCCGCGCGGCTGGCGCTTGGCTGTGACGAGCTATGCCGTGGCGCCGACCGGCTGGACCAATGGTCCGCGCCTCAAGATCGGCGTCATCGCCGACATCCACGCCGGCGGCCCGGTCATGCCGGCCCGCCGCATCCGTGCCGTGGCCGAGCACACCAATGCCCTGCGTCCCGACATCGTCGTGCTGCTGGGCGACTTCGCGGCGAGCCATAAGCTCAAGACGGAGGAGGTCGCGCCTCAGGAATGGGCCGAGGCGCTCTCCGTTCTCAAGGCGCCGCTCGGCGTCCACGCCGTCCTCGGCAATCACGACTGGTGGGACGATCTCGACGCCCAGCGCACGGGCAAGGGCCCGGTGCTGTCGCGCACCGTGCTGGAGGACGTCGGCATCCCGGTCTACGAGAACGACGCCGTGCGTCTCGAGAAGGACGGCAAGCCCTTCTGGCTCGCCGGCCTCGGCAGCCAGATGGCCTTCATCCGATCCAAGCGCAAGAAGGCGTTCCGCAAGTTCGAGGGCGTAGACGACCTCGAAGGCACGCTGGCCCAGATAACGGACGACGCGCCCGTATTGCTCCTGGCCCACGAGCCCTACATTTTCCCGCGCGTGCCGCGGCGCGTGGCGCTGACGTTGTCCGGCCACACGCACGGTGGCCAGGTGCGCTTCGGCTTCTCCCCGCGCGTGCAGTCGCGCTTCGGCAAGCGCTATTCCTACGGTCACTTCTGCGAGGACGAGCGCGATCTGATCGTGTCGGGCGGCCTCGGCTGCTCCGTCCTCCCGGTCCGCGTCGGCGTGCCGCCTGAGATCGTGGTCGTCGATGTCGCCTATGCGCCGGCGGCCGAGGCCGTCGTCGCCTCCCGCACGCCCCATGCCAGGAGTGCCGCCGACGCCGCCGCCTGAGGCACATCGCTGGCCCGATCTTGCCGGTCGCCTGATCGAGGCGGACGGCACCCGCCGGCATGTCCTGCCGGTGCGTGTCTACTTCGAGGACACCGATTTCTCGGGCCTCGTCTACCACGGCACCTACGTGCGCTGGTGCGAGCGCGGTCGCTCGGATTTCCTGCGCCTGGTCGGCAACGATCACCGCGCGCTGCTCCAGGGTGTGGACGGTCGCGAGCCCGCCGCCTTCGTCGTGCGCCGCATGCAACTCGAGTACCTGCGTCCCGCGCGCATCGACGAGGTGCTGGAGGTGGTGACGCGCGTGAAGGAGACGACGGCCGCCACGCTGGTGCTTGACCAGCGCATCGGCCGTGGCGGCACCGAGATCTTCACCGCGGAGGTCATGGTGGTGCTTGTCTCCGTCTCCGGCCGTCCCATGCGCCTGTCCGCGGCGCTGCGCGAGGCATTGCAGCGCTAGCCTGCGTGCGCCCATACTCCGCGCCAAAGCGCCCAAGGAGGAGAGGCCATGCCCACGCTCGAGGAAATTCAGAAGCTGTTCGCCCCCCTGTTTCCGGGCCTTCTCGGGATCGAGCTGCTCGAGGCGGGTCCCGACCGGATCCGCGCGCGCATGAGCGTCCGCCCGGACCTGTGCACCGCCGGTGGCGTCTTGCATGGCGGCGCCTTCATGGCCTTCGCCGACACCATCGGCGCCGTTGGCACGGTTGTGAACCTTCCGCCCCGGACCCGTACGACGACGATCGAATCCAAGACCAACTTCATGGGCGCGGCCGCTGTCGGGACCACGGTGACCGCGGAGTCGGTCCCCCTGCACAAGGGCAAGTCGACCCAGGTCTGGCAGACGTCCATCCGGGCCGAGACGGGCAAGCTGTGTGCCGTCGTGACCCAGACGCAGATGGTGCTGCCGGCCTAGTGCGCCTCATTCCGACACAGCCGCAGCGTGCGCGCCGGTGTGTGGCGGAGACGCGGCTGCGCATCCGCGTGTGGCGGGATCGTGGCCATCGGGAACAATTTCTATTGAAAGCGAGTTACCCAGAGTCGGCGGAACAAGCCTGAGCGAGTCCCGTTTTCATGCACGGGGGGCCCTTCGTGAGGAGAGCCCGTGTATGCACTTCTTGAAAGCGCACACTCCGCCTGTTCCGCTCGGGCGTGAGCGTGGTTATGAAGGTTTTGCATATAAGTTCGCGTATATTCTTTTGGCTTCTGTCGCCAATGGTTTGGCGTGGTGGCTTATATCGGCGCTCGGTTGTTATCTCTTCGCCCTTCGGGGCGGCCACACGATCGCACTCACGACGGGATTGATCGCGGGTGGGATGACGTTCGTGGGGCTGCTGGCACTGTCGACGAACAACCCGTCGGCCGACGCGCCGTGAGCCTTGACCGTGGCTTCCCGTTCCGGAGGCCACGGTCCAGCCGTCGCGCGCGCAGGTGCAGATCGCGTTTCACGCGCCGGCGTGTGTCGCGAGAAGAATGCTCACACTATCAAGTGTATTGATCCTCGCCTCCGATCCCGAAGGAACGGAAAGCGCGCTAGTGGCGTGGCGACAGCGCCGCCCGGGCGAGGAAGCCCGGCATCGCCGCCATGCACAGCACATACCTATAGAGGAGTCGCTGCGGATCGCTGGCGGCCCGCCAGAGCCATTCCAGGCCGTAGCGCTGCATCAGCACCGGCGCCCGCTTCTGTGTGCCGGCGATGAAATCCAGCCCCGCACCGATGCACACCAACGACACCTTCGGCAGGAGCGTCTTGGCGTGGTCGGAGAAGAGCTCCTGCTTGGGCGCTCCGAGGGCGACGAAGCACAGGTCCGCTCCGGATTGGCCGATCCTCGCGATCGCCTCTCCCGCAACGTCCGATGTCGGCTCGAACCCCAGCGGCGGCGACAGCGTGCCGGCAATGCGCAGGCCGGGATTGCGCTCCTGGAGGATCCGTGAGGACGCCGCCAGCACCTCCGGGCTCGACCCGAACAGGAATATGGATTTTCCCGCCCGTGCCGCCTCGGCACAGATTGGCCCGATCAGGTCTGATCCGGCGACCCGGCTGAGTCGCCGGCCCTGCAGGTTGCCGGCCAGGACGACCGGGAAGCCGTCGGCCGTGATCAACCCGGCCCGGCGGTAGGCGGCGCAAAACTCCGGATCCCGGCGGATCTTGACCACATGGTCAAGGTTCAGCGTGAAGACTGTTTGCGCTGCAGCAGAGCCTGCGGCGCGACAGATCAGCGAGGCAGTCTCCTCCAAGGGAAGGGTGCTGACACGCAAGTTTTCGATGACGACATGGGAAGGCACAGTCTACCCCGCGAGAAGCGCCGGCATCCTAGGAACGAAGTCCAGCTGCCGCAACAAATCGCACGAGATTGGACTAATATCGGACGATTGATGGCAAATAACTGTCGCCTGTTGCCCACAGATCGTGTGCTTCCGGCAACAGCCTGTACGAATCGCTCCGTCAACCCGGCCGCGGTGATTCTGGAGGGCGTCACGTTCTGCAAGACGCTTCAGACGGTTAGGCCGTTCACTGATTAAGGAATATTACTAATAGAGGCTGAAGGACACCTTGCCAAGTTGTCCACTGAACTTTATTGTGCAGCGCGGAAGTTAGAGTATTGCGTTTGTTGGAGCGGGGTCCCGATGTCCGTGTGGCACTCGGTGCGTATTTTTCAGGTCTGCGCGGCATATCCGGCTGCGCCTCGTCTGGCTCCCCGCGCGCCTCTCGCGCTCTCTCTCGCCCCCCACCTCGTCCTGGTCGCGTCGCACCCCGTTGCGACGTCTCGCGCCATCGTGCGTGGGCTGCGCGATTGCCGGGAATGGCCCGAAATTTGAGTCTGCCCAGTTCGAGTGTTCATCTTGGGACACCCGTAAGGAGTTCGTGAATGTCGCGGGAAAGCAAGATCCTGGGCGAGGCCCCGATGTCCATCTCGCGGGCGGTGCCGTTTCCGGTGCCATCGCGCATGCTGATCGATGTCGTCATGATCGGCGACTTTCTCTGCGTCATCCTTGCGGCCGCGGCCGCGCGCGTCGGCTATCTCGACTTTGTCCTGCGCACGAGCGGACCCCTAGAGGACTACCTGGTCGTCGGCTGCATCGCCGGCGTCGTGCTGAATCAGATCCTGCGCTTGCAGGGTCTGTACGACGTCTCGGCGCTGACGAACGGGATTTCCTCCTACTGGAAGCTTCTGCTCTCTCTTCTTCTCACCTTCCTGATCGTCATCGCGCTCGGCTTTCTGCTCAAGATGTCGGCCGACTACTCGCGCGGCTGGATGCTCGGATGGCTCGGGCTGAGCGTTGCCCTGCTCTCACTTAACCGCCTCATCGCCTCGATGGTGCTGAAGCGGCTCGTCGCCAGCGGCGCCACCGCGCGCCGCACCGTCGTGCTGGTTCCGGGGCCTGCGGACGAGGGCCTGCTCGAGCAGCTGCGCCACGCGCCGAACCTCATCATCTCGCGCCTCATGTTCGTGAATCTCGACAATGCGGCGGAGACCGCGGGCACCGTCAAGGCGCTCCTGACCGCCGGTGAGAAGGGCGAGTTCGACGAGGTCATCATCGCGGTCTCGGGCAATCTGCCGGCCACGCGCTCCGTGCTCCTAGAGCCGCTGAGCGCGCTCGCCGTCGACGTCTGGCTCTACATGGCCGACCTGCAGCTGCCGGTGCACAATGTGGCCTACCTGGGCGGTGGCGCCTTCCTGCAGGTGAAGCGTCGTCCCGAGCCCATGCGCGAGTGGAGCTTCATCGGCAAGCAGGGCTTGGATTATGTCGGCGCCGCGGTTGGCCTCGTGGTGTTGATGCCGCTGCTGCTCATGGTTGCCCTGGCCATCAAGTTCGACAGCCGCGGACCCGTGCTGTTCACCCAGCGCCGCCACGGCTACAACCAGCGTGTCATCAACGTCTACAAGTTCCGCACGATGAACGTGACCGAGAACGACGTCGTCGTGCAGGCGACGCGCGGCGACCGGCGCGTGACACGCATCGGGCGCATCCTGCGCGCCACCAGCATCGACGAGTTGCCGCAGCTCATCAACGTGCTGCGCGGTGAGATGTCGCTCGTCGGCCCGCGCCCGCATGCGGTCAGCCACAACGAGCACTACGGCAAGTGCGTCATGAACTACGCGCATCGCCACATGGTGAAGCCCGGCATCACGGGCCTTGCCCAGGTGAACGGCTATCGCGGCCCGACCGAGAACGTCGAGAAGATGCGCAAGCGCGTCGAGTTGGACCTGTACTACATTGAGAACTGGTCGCTCTGGCTGGACATCAAGATCATCGCCAAGACGATCGTCGGCGGTCTCATGCACGAGAACGCGGTCTGAGCCGCCGCGCGGCCGGTCAGAATGGACCGGCCCACTGGCCTTGTCGGGTTCGGGTGTGAGTGCGTCCCAGGCTTGCCGGGTGGCACCCCGTCCACCCCGTCCCTGACGTGACGCGCAGCGGCATGCCTGCCCCCTCCACGGCATCGAGGTTTATCCACAGCCTAGCGCCGCACCGCGCGCCTTTGCGGTTGCCTCTGCAGCTTTGAGCGCCGATCTTCCCCGTGTCACGGAAGCCGTCCGCCGGGTTTGCCGGCGCCAGAAGCTCGGCGCATGCGCGCCAACGCTCGATTTGCATCTCTGTGTCTCGCGATGGGCGGCGTGCGGCTGTGCCATTTTCGGCCACTGGGCCGCTTCAAGGCGTGTCGCCGGCTGCGGAGGAGGTCGTGCCTCGCGCACCGGTACGAAGGAACCGAACATGCTCTTTGCGCTTTGCGCATGTGCTGCGGTGGGGTTTGTTCTGGGCATGCGGCGTCGCCTGCTGCCGCTCGTCCTGCTGTCGGTGGTGGTGGTGGTCGGCGCCGCTGCCGCTCTCGCCATGACGGGGGCAGGGCTCCTGGCCGGCACGCTCGAGCTGTTCAGCCTTCTGGCGGTGCTTCAGGCCTGGTACCTGGTCGGCGCCGGACTGCGCACGTTGGCGATCCGCGTCCTGCCCCAGCGCTGGCTTCCGATCTGGATGTCGCCCGAGCCCCGCACCGAAGGCAGTTGATGGGCCCCGCCTGATTGCTGCGGCCGCGGTGCGGTACCGACAACACGGGCCCGCCGTTGGCGCCCATGCTGGCCGAATTTGCCGTCCAAGGAGTACTGCTCGCCGCACGCATAAAATGCCGTCAACCCTAACCCCCACGATCCCCAGCTATTGCTAGACCCGGGGTATGATTTCATCTAATTAGAGCGTCACCTCCTGGCATCTGCCTATGGGCGGCGGATATTTCATGCGTGACACAAAGCAGACTGCTTCTCCTGCGGACGCAGGCGTTGTTTACGATATGGAGCCCCGCTCCGGGGCAGCCTCAGATGTAGACTTGGCGGATCTCACCGGCATTGTTCTGCGCGGCTGGCGGCTTGTGCTCTGCGGGCTGCTGGTGGGCGCGCTCGCGGCCTATGCCGTCTCCTTCATGGTTCCGGCCAGCTACAAGGCGACCGCGCGCATCCTGATCGACAACAGCCTGACGCGCATACTCTATTCCAACAAGGTCGGCGACGAGCCCACGCTCGACCTCGCGGCGACCTCGAGCCAGATCTACGTCATCACGTCCGAGAGCGTCCTGCTCTCCGTGGTCCGCTCGCAGAACTTGGTCGCCGACGAGGACTTCGACTTCGCGCCCGGCACTCAGGCCAAGGGCGTCCTGCAAGCTGCGACCGAGGCCGTCAAGGAATGGCTGGGCATCGGGACGCCCGCCAACGTTCCCGCCACCCAGGTGGCAAAGGAGCGGCAGGTTCTCGACGAGCTGTTCACCCGGCTCGACGTGGTGCGCGCGGATGTGCCCAACGTGATCGACGTGACCTTTGCCTCGCGCGATCCGGAGAAGGCCGCCAGCATCGCGAATGCCGTGGCGGAGGCCTACCTGGCGTCCGTGCTCGACAACAAGTCGAACTCCAGCCGGATTTCGAACAAGTTGATGCAGGAGCGCCTGACCGAGCTGAAGCAGCGTGCCGCCGACGCCGAGCGCAGCGTGCAGGAGTACAAGCTCACGCACAACCTGCTTACCGGAGCGCGTGAGCCGCTGAGCTCCGATCAGATCCGGACCCTCAACAATCACCTGACCGAAGCCCGTGTCGCCACCGCCAACGCCAAGGCCCGCCTCGAGCGCGCCGAGAATGCCCATCTGGAGGCCGAGCGTAATGGCGTGGTTGAGGACAATTCGATCATTCTCCGGCTGCGCGAGCAGTACCTGGACTATTCGACCCGCGTCACGGAGATCGAGGGCCGCGTCGGCAAGGACCACCTCGCGGTCGCTAAGATGCGCAAGCGCATGGAGGACCTGCGCAATGCCATCGTCGACGAGCAGAAGCGGATCACCGAGAGGCTTGCGACCGAGTTCGAGCTGGCCAAGGCCCGCCAGGAGCAGCTGGCCGTCGCGCTGACCTCGGCGGCGGGAGAGGAAGGCAGCAACAGTCAGGCGCACGCCCGCATGCGTGAGCTCGAGAGCTCGGCGGAGACGTTGCGCAACCTGCACAATGCGATCCTCCAGAGGTACAGCGAGGCGGCCAAGCAGGATGACGCCTCCACCAGCGCGCAGGAGGCGCGGATCATCACGAAGGCGCGGCCCCCGCTACGCAAGGATTCCTCGAAGAAGCGCCTGGTGCTGATGGGCGGATGCCTGGCGCTTGGGCTTCTGCTGGGCATCGGCGGCGCCATCGCCAGGGACTTCCCCTTCGGCGTGTTCCGCACCGCCGACCAGGTCGTCAAGGCCACCGGCCTCTACAGCGCCGTGCTGCCCTCGGTGGAGAGCAGAGACCCCGGTCGCCCGGTCAACGACCACGTCCTGAACGCGCCCTACTCCAGGTTCGCCGAGGCGCTACGCAACATCTGGGCCCTGATATCGGCCGCCAACCGTCAGAACGGTAGCAAGATCATTGGCGTCGTCTCCTCGGTCGCCAAGGAGGGCAAGACGACTGTCGCCTGCAATCTGGCCTCTCTGCTCTCCGTCACCACCAAGTCCCGGGTCCTGCTGATCGACGGCGACGCGCACCGCCGCAGTCTGACGGAGCGCATGACGCCCGACGCCAAGAAGGGGCTGCTCGAGGCGCTGAAGGATCCCGAGCACCTCGGCACCTACGTCACGAAGATCCAGCGGTCCGGTCTGCACGTGCTGCCCTGCGTGCTCACCGACCGCATCCCCAACGCCGCCGAGGTGCTCGGCTCCGGCGAGATGGAGCGTCTGCTCGAGGTCGCCTACAACGAGTACGACCTCGTGGTCATCGAGATCGCGCCCATCGTGTCCGTCATCGACGTCAAGATGCTGGAGCGGTTCATCGATCGCTTCATCCTGGTCGTCGAGTGGGGCAAGACCAGCCGCAGGCTGGTCAACGAGGCCCTCGCCGAGGCCCCTGCCATCCGCGATCGCATTCTGTGCGTCGTGCTCAACAAGGTGAGCCCGAACGCCCTGAAGAGCATCGAGTACTACAGGGGCAAGAGATACGGCGCCTATTACCAGGACTAGCGCGCGTCGCGCCGATCCTCGACCGTGGCGAATACCGCAAACAGGACGCTAGCCGGTGATCTCCGCATTGACCTGGATCGGTGTGGCTGCCGTCGCCATCCCCGCCCTGCTGATTGCCGTCTGGAGCCTCGAGATCCTCGCAGGCTGCCTGGCCTTGCGGCGGAGGCCGGCTCGCGAGCGCGCCGTGGCCGAGCCCTACCGCACCGCCATTCTCGTCCCCGCCCACAATGAGGGCGCCGGCCTGCTGCCGACGCTTCGCGATGCCCAGGCCCAGCTCCGCGCCGGCGATCGCATCCTGGTTGTGGCCGACAACTGCACGGACGATACGGCAGACGTCGCCCGCGCCTCGGGCGTCGATGTCGCCGTGCGCACGGACGCAACCCGCCGCGGCAAGGGCTACGCCCTGGAGTTCGGCGTGCGCGAGCTGACGCGCGATCCCCCTGACGTGGTGCTGGTGATGGATGCCGATTGCCGCTTCGGCCCGGACGCGGTGCGCATTCTCGCCGACGCCGTCATGCGCACGGGAAGGCCCGCGCAGGGTCTCTATCTGATGCACGCTCCCGAGGGTGGCGCGGCCAAGATGCACGTGCATGCGTTTGCCTACCGCATCAGGAACTGGCTGCGCCCGCTCGGCATGCATCTGCTCGGGCTCCCCACCCAGCTTTTCGGCACCGGCATGGCCTTCCCCTTCGGGCTCATCGCCGGGCGCGATCTGGGCAACAGCCGCCTTGCGGAGGATACCGCGCTGGGCCTCGACCTCGCGTCCCAGGGGCGCGCGGCGATCTTCTGTCCGGACGCGAGCATCACGAGCTGGTTTCCCTCCTCGCACAAGGCCGCCGACACGCAGCGCCTGCGCTGGGAGCAGGGCAACCTGAGCAACGTGCGCGATCTGGTGCCCCGCGGCCTGGTGCGCGCGGTGCGGGACCGCAATCTTCAGCTCGCCGCGCTCGCCGTGGATCTGTCGGTGCCGCCGCTCGCCCTCCTGGCCTTCTCCGCGGTTGCCGGCTTGATCGCCGGGGTGGGACTGTTCCTGCTGGGCGGGCCGCTTGCAGCCCTTGTGGTGCCTGCCGCCGGCGTTGCGTTGCTGGTGTTGGGCGCCCTGCTGTCCTGGCTCGCTGTCGGGCGCGACGTGCTGCCCGTGTCCGAGCTGACGGACCTTCCCGTTTATCTCGTGCGCAAGCTTGGCTTCTACAGGTCGTGGATCGGGAGCAAGAAGCCGTCGGAGTGGGTCAAGACCGATCGCGGCTAAGGGGGCGGGCCCCGGCGTTGCGATCGCCTGGTCGCGCGTCTCCCGACCTTGCATCGGCGCCGACGTCCGCATGCAAAGTCGGATCCTCGCGCCGTATCTGCGGGCGGCATCGGCTCCGTGATGTCGCGGGTGTCAAACGGGCCTGAACGCGCTCGCCGACCGCTGCGCAGTGAGGCGAAGGCGCAATCGTGACGAGGGGTGCAGCCGCCGCCGTGTCCGATGCTCCACCATCGGACGAAACGTCATGCTTTCGTCACCATTGCAGATGGATTTCGCGCCGCTCGTGCGGCTGAATGCAGCTCTTATCCATAACATTCGGAATTACCCATTCAGAATAGGCAAGCGCCTGAGTTCTTTCTTGATTTGCCGCACGAGACGCAATACCTTCCGCGCCAACGCTGGAGGGTTCGTTCGCAGGCGAAACCCGCAATGTATCGGAGTATATTATGCGCGTTTTGGTGACGGGCCACGCGGGCTACATTGGAACGGTCATGGTTCCGATCCTGCTCGAGGCCGGGCACGAGGTGATCGGCTACGACAGCGATCTCTACGAGAGATGCACGTTTCCCTGGGGCGGCAAGATCGTCGAGGTGCCGGCAATCCGCAAGGACACGCGCGACGCCCGCCTCGAGGACCTCAAGGGCATCGACGCCGTCATCCATCTGGCCGCGCTGTCGAACGACCCGCTGAGCAATATCAATCCGGATCTGACGTTCGACATCAATCACCACGCCAGCGTCAATCTCGCCCGGCTGGCGAAGCAGGCCGGCGTCAAGCGCTTCCTGTTCGCGTCGTCCTGCAGCAACTACGGCTCGGCCGGCGACAAGGTGCTGGACGAGACCGGCGAGCTGAAGCCCGTCACGGCCTACGGCCAGTCGAAAGTCTACTCCGAGCGCGATATCGCACCGCTTGCCGACGAGACGTTCTGCCCTGTGTTCCTGCGCCCTGCCACCGCCTACGGGCTTTCCCCGCGCATCCGTTTCGACATCGTCCTCAACAACCTGGTCGCCTGGGCCGTGACCAAGGGCGTCATCTACCTGAAGTCGGATGGCACGCCCTGGCGCCCCATCGTGCACATCGAGGACATCTCGGCCGCCTTCCTCGCGGCCTTGGAGGCGCCCCGCGAGGCCGTCTTCAACCAGGCGTTCAACGTCGGCCAGACGGCGCACAACTATCGCATCCGCGACATCGCGCAGATCGTGTCCGAGGTCGTGCCCGGCTGCCGCCTCGAGATGGCGCCAGACGCAGGGCCCGACACGCGCTCCTACCAGGTCGACTTCTCCAAGATCGCCCGCGCGTTGCCGGCTTTCAAGCCGAAGTGGGATGCCCGCCGCGGGGCCGAGCAGCTCTACGCCGCCTACAAGCAGGCAGGGCTTACCACCGACGCTTTCGAGGGCCCGAGCTACCAGCGCATCGCGCACATTCAGATGCTGATGAGCAAGGGCATCCTGGACCGCAATCTCCGGCATCAGGCTTGAGCGCGCGCGGGCGCAGCGCGTGCCCGCGTGCAGGTGGCCAAGGTTCATCAAGGTCGGCTGCTTGTGCTGCCCGGGACTGTATAGGATGGTAGATAGTGCAGAGCCTGGTGCCCGCGGCAAATGCCCTGGCACCCGCTTCGGGGAAGAGCTTGCGGCGCGCGGATCTGGTCGGGGTGCCAAGCCCCTGCGGCATCCCGCGACGTTCGCAGCGGCGGGCAGGCCGGCGGGCCCGGTGATCATGCCCGAGACGCGCGCCTCTCGCGGCGTGCGCTCCAGGTATTCGAGTTGGATTGCGACGGGATTGGTAGTCACATGAAAGTAGTTCTGTTCTGCGGCGGCCTGGGAACGCGCATTCGCGACTACGGCGACAGCGTGCCGAAGCCGATGATCCCGATCGGCGACAAGCCGATCCTTTGGCACCTGATGAACTATTACAGCGAGCACGGGCACAAGGACTTCGTCCTCTGCCTCGGCTACAAGGCGGGCACGATCAAGGAGTTCTTTCTCAACGATCGGCCGCAGCTCTATTCCGACTGCGTCATCACCCAGGGCGGCGCCGAGGTTGAGTTGCTCGGCAAGCCGCGCCAGGACTGGCGCATCACCATGATCGACACCGGCATATGGCGCAACATCGGCGAGCGCCTGTGGGCCGTGCGCGAGCAGGTCCAGAACGAGGAGATGTTCCTCGCCAACTACAGCGACGGCCTCGGTGCGGTGAATCTGCCGGAGATGATCGAGACCTTCAAGCGCAGCGGCAAGGTCGCCTGCTTCCTGGCGGTCAGGCCGTCGTTCAGCCTGCACCTCGTCGACATGTCTCCCGAGGGCCAGGTCAAGCGCATCAAGTCGAGCGAGGAGGCCGATCTTTGGATCAACGGCGGCTTCTTCATCTTCCGGCCCGAGATCTTCGACTACATGCGCGAGGGCGAGGAGCTGGTCGAGGCGCCGTTCCGCCGTCTCATCGAGGCCGACCAGCTCTTGGCCATCCGTCATGAGGGCTTCTGGCGGCCCATGGACACCCTCAAGGACCGGCAGGTCCTGGAGGAGCTGGTCGAGAAGGGCATCACGCCCTGGGTCAGCAGCGAGGCCGACCGCGGCAAGGCGGCCGCGAACCGGAAGAATGGCTGATGAAGGCGCTCGACCTGGCGCGGCCCGGCGAGAGGCTGTCCGTCCTGTGCCTCGGCGCCCATTCCGATGACATCGAGATCGGCTGCGGCGCCACCTTGCTCGGCTGGATCGAGCGCGGCGTCCGTCTCGAGGTGCACTGGGCCGTCCTGAGCGCCACCGGCCAGCGTGCCGACGAGGCCCGCGCCTCCGCCCAGGACTTCCTGCAGGGCGCCGCCGCCTCGGCCATCGAGCTCGGCCAGTTCCGCGACGGCTTCCTCCCCTACCAGGGGGCGGAGGTGAAGCAGTGGTTCGAGGGCCTGAAGTCGCGCGTCGCCCCCGACGTCGTCCTGTGCCACTGGCGCGGCGACGCCCACCAGGACCACCGCGAGATCTCCAAGCTCGTCTGGAACAGCTACCGCAACCACGTCGTCCTCGAGTACGAGATTCCGAAGTGGGACGGCGACCTCGGCCGGCCCAACGTCTTCATCCCGGCGACACGCGCGGCCATGGATCGCAAGGTCGAGCTGCTCATGCGCCACTTCGGCACGCAGCGCTCGAAGGATTGGTTCACGCCGGAGACCTTCTACGGCCTCGCCCGTCTCAGGGGCAACGAGTGCCGTGCGCCCGCCGGCTATGCGGAGGCCTTCCATGTCCGCAAGCTGGCGCTCGGGTAGAGCGTGCGTTCGCCGCGGCTGACACGACCGGCCAAGCAACGGGGGCATCGTTGAGATTCACCGAGACGACGCTCAAGGGCGCCTTTGTCATCGAGCTCGAGCGGCGCGAGGACGAGCGCGGCTTCTTTGCGCGCAGCTTCTGCCAGCGCGAGTTCGCGGCCCTCGGCCTTGAGCCCGCCGTGGCCCAGGCCAACGTCGCCTTCAATCACCTGAAGGGCACGCTCCGCGGCATGCACTTCCAGTATCCGCCCGCGGCGGAGACCAAGGTCGTGCGCTGTACGCGCGGCGCGCTTCTTGACGTCATCATCGACCTGCGCCCTGAAAGCCCGACCTATCTTGCGAGCTTCAGCGTCAGGCTCGACGAGGAGAACAGGCTGGCCCTCTACGTGCCGCAGCGGTTTGCCCACGGCTATCAGGTCCTCGAGGACAAGACGGAGGCCAGCTACCTGCACGGCGAGTTCTACGCCCCGGGAACCGAGGGCGGCCTGCGCTACGACGACCCCCGCCTCGGCATCGTCTGGCCCTTGCCGGTCAGCCTCATCTCCGCCCGGGACCAGGCCTTCGCCCCGCTGGCCGAGTGCGAGGCCGACCTGCGCCGGCGGATGTCGCCCTAGGCTTCGCCTCCAGGGTCAGGGACCGTTGTCTCAGCGCCCGCCGTCGGTCTTGGTGGCGTCGATGCGGCTCGACGAGCCGAACACGGACCGCAGATCGCGTCGCGCCCGGAACACGGTCCAGGCCAGCAGGGCGAGCGTTCCCCAGGTCAGCATCACCGACACCCCGAGCGCCGCCACCACGATTGCCAGCATCAGCACGAAGGCCACGAGGCGGACGAGATCGATGTACGTGTCCGGCCAGTTGGACGATGTCAGGCGGTAGATCTGATAGGGAACCCAGCGCGAGAACATGTGCGCGCTCAGGGCGGCGATGCCGGCAGGCTCGATCGGGACGACGATCATGAAGGCGGCGCAGCGCGCGAGCTGGAGGAACGGGTAGAGCCAGACCCGCGTCTTCTTGTCGATGCGGTTGTAGAGCTTGTAGCAGCTGTAGAGCACCACCAGCGCCGCAGCCCAGAGCCCGTAGTGGATCCCGAACGAGACCGGCTCCTGGTGCAGGATGCCGACGCCCACTGCGCCGGCCGCCAGCGCCCAGATCCAGGGCTGCACGGCCGGCGTTGCCACCTTCTCGATCCCGAAGGTGTGGCTGAGCTTCGGGTCGGCCTCATAGCGCGCGGCCGACAGGTCGTTGTCGACGTAGCCGCGCTCGTAGATCGCCCAGAACGAAATCAGGAGCAGCAAGAGCCCGCCGATGTGCGCGACGGGGTTGCTCGCAAGGCCGATCGAGCACAGCACCCAGAAGGCAAAATCCTCCTGGATGATGCCGCGCAGGATGTAGCGCTCGCCCGGCCGCTTGATCTGGGAGATGTACTGCCCCGGCAGGTACACCTCGCTGAGCGCCTTTCTGTAGTAGGCCCCCGGCCACACCGTGCGCAGGGGGCGCCCGCTCTTCTCGAGCAGGTCCATGTCCTCGATCGCATCCGTGATGACCAGCGCCTCGCGCATCGTCTCCGGTCCGACCGCCTTCGTGACCATGTGCAGCTTGCCGTTGCGGCGGTCGGCGAAGGAGTAGGTGCGCGCCGCGAGCAGGCGCGCCCCGGCAAATCCCATGGCGGCTGCGAGCGGTCTCACGATCGGCCTGTAGCCCGCGGTCAGGATGATCGGCGGCTGCGCGCGCGCGCTCAGCGCGTCCGCCAGTTGCCGGTTGGTGTAGCTCGCAGCAAGGCGCCGCGTGCGCGCCCGCCACCGCCACCGCGTCCACGGCATGAGCAAGGTGACGGTGAGAACGCGCCAGGTGTCCCGCGTGTTGTGTCCTGTGAGCCGCCAGGGGTGGACGAGATCGAGCAGGCGCAGTAGAAACAGGGCGAACAGGCCCGGCCACGCGCAATCGATATAGTCTTCGGTGGAATTGCGCAGATAGAGGGTTTCGTCGAAATCGACGATGGCCGGCCCATCGTGTATCTGGAGAGCGGCGAGAGCGCTCTCGGGCGATGCATCGTATTGGCATTTGACCATGTCGATGTTCATCGCAACTGGTACCGTAGCTCGCAGGCGCAGCTCGCGTTGATCTTGAGCCTTCTCCCTAACATGGGCCTTGGGGGTTTGCCAGAGCTGAGGGGTATCAATGGGTAACGCCTACCCGGCCGCCCCGGACTTTCTCCATTCACCCTATCTTCATCATCCTCGCGGCCCTCTGTCGTAGGCCGTTCCACCACGTCGGCTCATCATCGTAGTGTAATGACGGGCACCCATTGATAACCTCCCCATGAGTCTGTGAAGCCGTCCAGAGTGGGCCATTCTTGATCCTATGAGCGCGATGAACTCCTCGCTTCCCCATGTCACCATCGTGACGCCGATGTACAACAATGCCGAGCACGTGGAGGAGTGCATCCGGAGCATTCAGGCGCAGACCTATCCGAGCTGGACCTACCTGATCGTCAACAACTGCAGCACCGACGGCTCCGCCGAGATCGCGCGCAAGCACGCCGGCCTCGACGGCCGCATCCGGGTTCTGGACAACGAGACGTTCCTGCGCGTGGCCGAGGCCAACCACAATCACGCCCTGCGCCAGGTCCCGGCCTCCAGCAAGTACTGCAAGGTGGTGTTCGCGGACGACTGGATCTATCCGCGCTGCGTGGAGGAGATGGTGGCCGTCGCCGAGGCCCATCCGGGCACGGCTCTGGTCGGCGCCTACGCGCTGGAAGGCGCCGAGGTGAAGTGGGCGGGGCTGATGCCGCCCTCCACCAGCTATCCCGGCAAGGAGGTGGCGCGGCGCTACTTCCTGGAGCGCCTCAACGTATTCGGCACCGCCAATTCCCTGCTCCTGCGCACCGAGCTCGTGCACAAGCGCGATCCGTTCTTCGAGGAGAGCGACCCGCATTCCGACCGGGAGACCTGGATCGCCATGCTGCGCGAAGGCGACTACGGGTTCGTGCATCAGGTTCTCACGGTCACCCGGCTGCGTGCGGGGTCCCTGAACGACGAGGCCGCGCAGCTGAATTCGTATCTGCCGAGCTTCTTGCGCGACCTGCAGGAGCACGGGCGCGCATTTCTGACGCCTGCCGAGTACGAGAGCTGCCGCGACGAGCTCATCGCCGAGTACTACAATTTCCTCGCCGTGAGCTTGCTGCCGCGAGCCCGTGACGAGGAGTTCTGGAGCTATCACAAGGATCGGCTGAAGACGCTGGGCATCGGCTTCAGCCGCGGCCGGCTGGCAGCAGCCTTTGCGGCCCGGGCCACGCGTGCCGTCCTCAATCCCTTCGAGACCGTCGAGAAGATGCGCGGCAAGCGGTGAGGGCGGGCACGCGCACGGGGGTTGAAAGCGCTTGCCGACCCATGGGCGCGCACGTAGTCTCGCGGCGCGTTCGCCGGAGGTATTTGATGCGGCCGCCGTGCCGCAGGCAACACGAGGTGGATCGCGCACCGTGCAGGCAGTTTCCGTCAATCACGCGCTGGGCGAGGAGCTCTACGAGCTCGCCGCCAGGATCTTCCCCATCTGCCGCAGCATCACGGGCGACGGCGTCCGCCGGACCATCGACATTCTGGCGGCCTATGCGCCGTTCGAGCGCAAGGAGGTTCCCACCGGCACGCCAGTGCTCGACTGGGAGGTGCCCAAGGAATGGAACATCCGCGACGGGTACATCGCCAAGGACGGCAAGCGGCTCGTTGATTTCAGGCGCTGCAATCTGCATGTGCTGAATTACAGCACGCCCATCAATACCATTATGTCGTTCTCCGATCTGAAGACCCATTTATTCACTTTGCCCGATCAGCCCACGGTTATCCCATATCGCACATCTTACTATCACGAGAATTGGGGCTTTTGCATCGCCCACGACCAGCTTGGCGAGCTGGAGAGGCTCGGCGGTCCCTTCGAGGTCGTGATCGACGCGTCGCTCGAGCCCGGGCATCTGACCTGGGGCGAGTATGTCCTACCCGGCAGGTCGAAGCGTGAGGTCCTGCTCACCACCCACATCTGTCATCCGTCGCTCGCCAACGACAACTGCTCCGGCCTTGCCCTGATGGCATTGCTCGCGCGCGAGCTTGCCCGCTCCGAGCGGCCGGTGACGTACCGGTTCCTTCTGATTCCGGGCACCATCGGCTCGCTGACCTGGCTTGCCCTCAACGAGGCCGCGGTCGGCAACATCATGGCAGGCCTCGTCGTCTCCTGTGTCGGCGATGCCGGCGGTCCGACCTACAAGCGCAGCCGCCGCGGCGACACGCTCGTCGATCGCGCCTTCGCCCACGTGCTCCCGCAGGATGCGCCCGGGCACAGGATCATCGACTTCTTTCCCTACGGATACGACGAGCGCCAGTTCTGCTCGCCCGGCTTCAATCTGCCGGTGGGCCTGTTCCAGCGCAGCCAGTTCGCGACCTATCCGCAGTACCACACCTCCGGCGACGATCTGGATTTCATCAAGAGCGAGCACCTCGCCCACTCCTACGCCATCATCCGGCGCGCCATCGGCATCATCGAGAGCGACCGTGTCCTGGTGAACCTCTTCCCCAAGGGCGAGCCGCAACTTGGTCGTCGCGGACTGTACGGCAAGCTGGGCGGAACTGCCGATGCCTGGCGCGCCAATATGGCCATGCTCTGGGTGCTCAATCTGGCCGATGGCGAGCACTCGCTTCTCGACACGGCGGAGCGTGCCGGCCTGCCGTTCGAGCTCGTCGCCCGGCTGGCCGCGGTGCTGGAGCAGGCCGGGCTCGTGCGGCCAAAGGCGGAAGCTCTCTGACCGCTGCGGAGACGAATTGCCCTCCGCACGTTGCGGCGCAGCGCGCGACCGAATGTCCGCGGCCTCCGTTTACCATCGGGGTGGTTTGGCCTACAATATCAGTGTAGAGACGCTATCGTCCGCTCGAATTTGCGACAGATGCCGCTGTGTGCAGGATGGATTGAGATGACGGGGACTGAAAAGGTTGCATTGGTCAAGTGCAGGCATTGTGGCGCGCCGATCGAGCATACGTTCGTGGATTTGGGTGTGTCTCCGCTGTGTGAAAGTTTTGTTGCAGCCGAGCATCTCAATCAAATGGAGGGGTTTTATCCCCTGCACGTCAAGATTTGCGGCAATTGTTTTCTGGTGCAGCTGCAGGAGTATGTGAGTCCGAAGGAGATCTTCTCCGAGTACGCCTATTTCTCCTCCTACTCCTCGTCCTGGGTCGAGCACGCCAGGCGCTATTGCCACATGATCAAGGACCGTCTCTCGCTCGGGCCCGACAGCCTCGTCGTCGAGATCGCCTGCAACGACGGCTACCTGCTGCAGCACTTCCTGCCGCTCGGCGTGCCGGTGCTGGGCGTGGAGCCTGCCGCGAACGTCGCCCGCGTGGCGCAGGAGAAGGGCATCCCGACGCGCGTCGGCTTCTTCGGCGTCGCCCTCGCGACCGAGCTCGCCAAGTCGCGCAAGGCGGACCTCGTCGCCGGCAACAACGTTCTCGCCCACGTTCCCGACATCAACGACTTCGTCGCCGGCGTGCAGGTCCTGCTGCAGCCCGAGGGCATCTGCACCTTCGAGTTCCCCCACCTCGAGAAGCTGATGGCCGAGAACCAGTTCGACACCATCTATCACGAGCATTTCTCCTACCTCTCGGCGACGGTGGTGCAGCGCATCGCGTCCGCCCACGGCCTGCGCATGGTCGATGTTGAGGAGATCCCGACGCACGGCGGATCATTGCGCGTCTACCTTGCGCACCAGGGCTCCTCGCACGCCGTCGACCCGCGGGTGACGCGCCTCTTCGAGCGCGAGGAGCGCATCGGGCTGCAGACCATCGCCGGCTACGGCGCCTTCACCGAGAACGTGAAGAAGACCAAGCGCGATCTGCTCGCCTACCTGATCGAGGCCAAGAACCAGGGCAAGCGCATCTGCGGCTACGGCGCCCCCGGCAAGGGCAACACGCTGCTGAACTACTGCGGCATCGGCAAGGACTTCCTCGACTTCACCGTCGACCGCAATCCCTACAAGCACGGCCGCTTCACGCCCGGAACGCGTATTCCCATCCTGCCCGTGGAGGAGATCGACAAGGCGCGTCCCGACCTGATCCTGATCCTGCCGTGGAACCTGAAGGACGAGATCGTGACCCAGATGCGCCACGTGGGTCAGTGGGGCGCAAAGTTCATCGTGCCGATCCCCACCGTCACCGTGATCGATCCTCCGGCCGCCTGAGTCTCGGCCCGCCGGCTGCAACGGCTCCGGTGACGTCGCGGAGCTCCGCCTCGGTGCAACGATGTTGCCCGCTGCGGCTGCGCGTTGCGTCGCCGCCTGTGTTCAGCCGCGCGCTGTGCGGCCCCGGATGCGGTATGCTGCGCATTGGAAAGTCTGGAGGCGTCATGCGCGTCGGTATCGGGTTTGTGGCGGGGGGCATCCTCGCCGTCTGCCCCTTGGAGCCGCTTCGCGCGGCCGGCGCCCAGGAGCCGTCGCAAGGCACGACCGTCGAGTGGCTGGCTGAGGTCAAGGATTGGAGAAAGGGGCTCGAGATGGGCCCCAACGGGCCGATCCCGCGCATCCTCGTGGACCAGTTCGGCTATCGCCGGCAGGCTCGCAAGGTGGCCGTCGTCCGCGAGCCCAAGCACGGCTACGACAGCGGCGCGGCCTTCTCCCCCGGCGGGGAGTACGCGCTCGTCGATGTCGCCACGCGACGCATCGTGCGCCGCGCTCCGCTGACGCCGTGGAACGAGGGTGCCATCGATCCGGTCTCGGGCGACCGCGCCTGGTGGTTCGAGTTCTCCGAGGTCGACCGGCCTGGCCGCTACGTCGTCGTCGACCTCGCCCAGCGCCTTCGCTCGCCCGAGTTCGCCATTGGCGACGACGTCTATGCCGGCGTCATGCGCACCGCCTTGCGCACCTTCTACTTCCAGCGCGCCGGCTTCGAGAAGGTCCAGCGGCTGGCGGGGCCGTGGGCCGACAAGGCGAGCCATCTGGGTCCCGGCCAGGACGCCGAGTCGCGTCCCTGGCCCGGCACCCTCGCGGCGCTGCCGGCCTCCCGCAACACCGGGGTGCGTGACCTGCGCGGGGGCTGGTACGATGCGGGCGACTACAACAAGTACACGAGCTGGACTGCCCGTGTGATCCTCAACCTGCTGCGCGCCTATGCCGAGCATCCCGAGGCCTTCGACGACGGCACGCAGATCCCCGAATCCGGCAACGGCATCCCCGATGTTCTCGACGAGGTGAAGTGGGGTCTCGAGTGGCTCGTCCGGATGCAGGGCAGGGACGGCGCGCTGCTGTGCGTGCAGGGGCTGGACCGCGCCAGTCCGCCCTCCGCCGCCCGCGGCCCGAGCTACTACGGCCCTCCGACGACGGCGGCGACGCTGATGGGCAGCGCCGCCTTCGCCTACGCGGCCAGGATCTACGGCGCCCGCAGCGAGCCCGAGCTCAAGGCCTTCTCGGCCGACCTCGCGGCCCGTGCCCGGCAGGCCTGGGACTGGGCGAGCAGCAATCCCGACGTGACCTACTACAACAACGACGATGCCAAACAGCCGGGCTCCCACGGGCTTGCCGCCGGTCAGCAGGAGATGGACGTGGCCGGTCGCAGGCTCGCCAAGTTCGAGGCGGCCCTTGGCCTCTATGAGCTGACGGGAGAGGTCGCCTACCGTGCCTACCTCGATGTGAACTATCCCGACGTCGCGCCCTCCTACGGTCCCAATCAGTGGACCGTCGACGCCTACGACGCGCTCGTCCGGTACGCGCTCCACCCCAAGGTCGAGCCCTCCGTCAGGACGCAGATCCTGAGCAGGTTCATGCAAGGCACCTTGAACAACGCCGACCAGCTCAGCGCCGTGCGCAGCGCCAGCGACCCCTATCTGTCTCCGATCAAGGACTACACCTGGGGCAGCAACAAATCCAAGATGCAGCAGGCACGGATCTACGAGCTGTTCGGGCGCACCTTCAAGGGCGACAGCCTCGCAGACGAGGCCGTGCGCGCCGTCGGCGGCTACGTGCACTACATCCACGGCGTCAATCCGCTCGGTCTCGTCTATTTGTCAAACATGGGCGGCATCGGCGCCAGCCACTCGGTGACGACCATGTTCCACCATTGGTTCGCCGCGGGCACGCGCTGGTCGCAGGCGGGCAGGGTCTCTCCGGGTCCGGCGCCCGGCTTCCTGGTCGGCGGCCCGCACGACTCCTACAGGCTCGACGACTGCTGCAGCGCGCCTCGCAACATGGCCGGCAACCGCTGCAGCACGATCGCGGGCGAGCGGCTGTGCAGCCAGAGCTTCCAGCCGCCGCTCAACCAGCCGCCGCTCAAGTCCTACCTGCAGTTCAACGCCGATTGGCCGGGCAACTCCTGGGAGCTGACCGAGCCCTCCACCAGCTATCAGGCAAGCTACATTCTGGTGCTGTCGGCCTTGGCGCGCTGAGGCTCAGCCCGGGGCCTTGGCGGCGCGCGAGACCGCCCCTCTGACCAGGGCGAGCATGATGACGATCGGCTCCCGCACTCTGAACAGCCCGACCACGACGAGGAGATAGACCGTCCCCACCACCAGGCACGACAGCAACAGCCTGGCAACGTCGGACAGACCGTCGGCGACGTGCAGCTTGAACAGAAAGCCCGCCGCGACCGCTGCCAGCGCGCCCAGCGTCTGCGGCCCCACGACCGCCAGCACGTCCCGCATCGTCAGCCCGATGCCCTGGCCCGAGTAGGTGATCGCGGGCACGAACATCAGGAACATGCTCACCGTATAGGCGGTGGCGACGCCCGTCGCACCGAACGGCAGCCCGCTGCCGAGCGCGACCAGCTGCCAGGCTGCGGCGATCACCCCCCAGCGCGCCCAGCGTCCCGGGCTGCCCAGCGCGACAGGCAGCCAGCCGAGTGTCCTCTCGATGACGTTGGGAATGCCCCTCAGCGCCATGATGCTCAGGAGAAATCCCGCCGGCCGCCATTTCTCGCCGAGCATGATCACGACAAGCTCCGTGGCGACCACGGCCAGTCCCGCGAACGCGGGCGCGGTCCAGAAGCTGAGCATGCTGAGCGCCTTTGCCCAGGCGCGCTTCAACTCGCAAGGGTCGTTGCGGATCTTGCTCAGGCTCGACACGGCCAGCGCATGCAGCGGCTCCACGAAGGGGCTGACAGCGTTGGCATAGAGCACGTGCGCGTTGTGGAAGTAGCCGAGCGCCGCCGGACCGACGAAGTATCCGAGCGCGACGCGGTCGGACGAGCGCGAGGTCGTGTCGAGCACCGTGAAGCCGGTGATGCTCAGGCCGAAACGGGCAAGCCCCTTCGCTTCCTTGACGAACCTCGGCCGGCCCGGTCGCCACGAGCAGGCGATCCAGGCCCCGGCCGCCGTGACCGCGGCGAACAGCAGGGCTCGTGCCACCAGCGCCCAGTACTCGAAGCCCGCGAGCGCCAGCCCGATCGACACCACGCTGCTCGTGGCGTTGGCTGCGATGTCGATGGTTGCGATCTTGCGGAACTCCATGGCCCGGCGCATCAGCGCGATGTGCTGCACCGACAGCGATGTCAGGAGGAATGTCGAGGACCACACGAGCGCGATGAGCAGCAGCTCGGGTTGCCCGAAGACCCGCGCGAGCAATCCGCTGCCCGCCGCGAATGCGACCGTCATCGCGGACCCGACGGCCACGTTGAGCCAGAACAGCGAGGCGATCTCGTCGCGGCTTATGCTCGCCTTCTGCGAGGCCGCATCGGAGGTTCCCAGATCGACCAGAATGGGAGCAAACAGCGCGAGCGCCGCGACCACGGCCACGAGCCCGAAGTCGCGCGGATCCAGCAGGCGCGCCAGCAGCACGGTGGCGCCGAATTGCACGACGAGGCTGGTGATGCGCGCAGCAAGCATCATGACGCCGCGGCGGGCGGAGGCGGCACCGAGCCCGGCGAAGGCGACATTGTCGCGGAAATAGCGGGCGTCGGCCTTTGCCACGGAGTCCACTGCCACTAACACTGCTCGTCTGCGTCGGCCGGGGGTACGCCAAACATCCTTCGGCAACCATGCGACAAAGCCGTATTTTAAGGATTAAGTTTCTGAGTTTCTGGATTATTAATTAAGAGATTATCCCGGATATCGCCTGTCGGAGCACTCTGAGCGGCGCGGCGGGGACGGATGCTCCACACGCCGGCGCGCCATCTGCTGGAGGCCACAACCGCAAGACGAATTAAGCTGTCCTGCACCGCTCCTATTGCGGAGGCTGGGGGGCTCTAGTAGGTTCCGGCTCGCACTTTCTGATGCGCTCGGGAGGCGAAGGACGGCGCGGCCGAGAGCGACCTGTCGCATCCTGCGACAGGTCTCGGGGCATCAGCCGTATCCGCCCGCAGGCACCCGCCGCGTCAGTCCTTGTTGGCCTCAAAACCGAAGTGTAGCGGATGACGGTTCAAACGGCTCGGCACCCCATGGGCGGCACCGCCGGCCTGCAGCGTGGCCGTCAGGCGCCGGCGAGCTCGGTCGTCGATCGCTACGCGATCCTGCTGGCTTTGCCCTTCTGCTACGTCTCCATTCTGCTGCCGGTGGCGGCCTACTCCGACAGAGTGGCGGTCCTGGTCGTCAATCTCGCGCCTAACATCGCGGACCGCGTTTTCTGGCCCGCCTACGCGCTGCTCTGTTTCGCCGTTGCCCTGCGCGACCGGGCCCGGCTGGCGGCATTCCTGCGGGCCCCGCACGTTCGACCGATGATCGCCTACATGCTGCTGGCCGGGGCCAGCGTCCTCTGGGCCGTGAAGCCCGAGTTCGTGCTGACCCGCATCGCCGGCCAGACCTTCATTCTCTTGGGGCTCTGCAGCATGGCGGCCGTTGCCCCGCGGCAATCCAACCTCGCCCGCGCACTGTTCCTCGCCTTCGCGTTCGGGGCCCTGCTCAACGGGATCTACGTCGCCGAGCAGTCGTCGTCGGTCAATCTCGCCGACTTCGCCGGCTTCCGGGGCTATTTCGGCGAGAAGAACGGTTTGGGGTTCTTCAGCGCCTTTGCCTTTCTGCTGGCTCTCACGCAGGCGCGCGGCTCCAAGCTCAACATCGCGCTGGTCATCGCCGTCCTGTGCGGCGCGGCCTACCTGCTCATCATCAGCAGATCCAAGGGAGCCCTGGCGTTTGCGATTGCCAGCCCCGCGCTCGCCTGGCTCCTGCTCAAGCTGCATGCCAGGACGAGGATCCCGCCGGCGGCATTCATCCTCGTCTGCGTTGCCCTCTTCTTCCTGCTCAACGCCATGGTCGGCAATCTCGTCAGCCGCATCTCCTGGTACGTCTATGGCAACCCGACGCTGTCGAACCGGACCGTGATCTGGGACTTCGTGAGCGGCATGTCCACGCACAAGCCGTGGCTGGGCTTCGGCTATCGCGCCTTCTGGCTCGTCAGCTCCGACCTCTTCGGAAGCATCAAGGCGCCCGAATGGGTCAAGGTCATGCCGCACGGCCACAACGGCTATCTCGATGTGAGGGCGGAGCTCGGCTACGCCGGCATCCTCATCCTCGCGTACTTCCTGATCAAGGTGTGCAACATGCTGGGCGAGGTCGCGCGCGTCGACTACTGGCGCGCCTGGTACCTGCTCACCATCGCCGTGTTCGTCATGCTCATCAACCTGGTGGAAAGCTCCTGGTTTCGCGGCGCCGACCCCATCTGGATGATCTTCATGTTCGTCGTGGTCGAGACCGGGCGGGCATGGGTGAGCATGAAGGCTGAGCGGCGCCCGCTTCACCCCCCGGCGCCGCAGCTGCCCGCGGGCCAGCGTCCGGTGAGGGGCATGGCCCGGGCCTCCTGAGGGCCCCGCGCCTTCTCGCGCTGGCAGGGGCTAGACGGGCGCGGGCGGCTGGCTCTTGCCGTAGGTCCGGGCGACGCACTGCTTGTAGCTGTAGGGCGGCGTCCAGCCGAGCGTCGTTCTCAGCTTCCGGTTCTCGAAGTAGAGCGGTTTCAGGCGGGAATCGAAGCGGTTGGGGATCAGCAGCCCCGGCACCTTCTTGGCCCGCCGGAACACCGTCTTGTAGGCGAGCGCCACCACGGCCCGCGCCGCGTGGAAGGGAATGGGCAGGCGCCATCCCTTGTCGCCGCTGCCGCGCATGTAGTCGGAGAGATACCGCCAGATCCTGCGGCCGGGATCGTCGACGATATTGAAGGTCTGGTTGCGGCTGCGCTCGTCGGTCGCCGCGAGGGCGAACACGTCGGCGCAGTTCTCCACGTGCGTCAGCGGCAGGCGGCAGCGGGGGCCGATGACGATGTAGTGGCGCCCCAGGCGCAGCTCTATGGGCGAGAGGTAGGCGTTGCCGCGGCCCCAGATGAATCCCGGCCTCAGCACGGTGAGATCCCATTTGTGCCTGCCCGCGAAGTCCCGCGCCACCCGCTCCTGCCACCACTTGGCGATGGTGTAGCCGTCCCTGTTGTACACCTCCGGGACGCCGTGGATCGGGCTTTCCTCGTCCAAGCGCCGCCGCGTCGCGGTGTAGTTGTAGACGGAGAAGCTGCTGCACAGCACGAGGTGGCGGCAGCCGCTGTCCGCCATGGCCTGCAACAGGCGCTCGGTGCCGCCGACGGTGCCGGCGAACTGCTGGTCCTCGTCGCCCGAGACCACCGCGGCGAGGTGGATCAGCACATCGACATCGCGGAACGCGGCCTCGAGGTCGCGCGCGCTGCGCAGGTCCGCCCGGAAGATCTCGACCGTCGCCGGCCATGCCAGGGCCGTGATGTCCGTTCTCGGCCGCACCATCGCCCGCACGGCAACGCCGCGCGCGAGCAGGGCCTGCACCACATGCCGGCCGAGGAAGCCGTTGGCGCCGGTGACGAGGGCTCTCATGCGGCCACCTCGGCGGGCTTCAGGGCTTCGACCAGCTGGTTGACGTTGAGGATGTCGCTGGTGGTGACCGGCAGTCCGCTGCCGCTCATGAGGCCGGCGTAGGTGCGCCTCAGCAACTCGTGCAGCCCCTCGTAGGCTGCCGCGCCCTGGAACTTGTTGGCGAGCGTCGTGAACGCGGCGCGGCGCACGGCCTTGCCTTCCTCCAGCGCGCTGAAGAACGGGCGCAGCGGCTTCGGGCCCTTCCTCTGCCGGTCGAATGTCAGCCGGGCCTCGAACAGGTTGGTGGTCGCCTGCATCCGCTCGCCGTAGACGCGCAGCCAGAACGCGTCGGGAAACGAGTTCGCGCTGAACACGAGCGAGGCGGTGCCGTGCTCGGCCGTCACGAGCGCGCGGAACTCGTCGAACGGCAGCACCGAGGGCCTGCGCTTCGCCCACACCGTGTCGACTTTCGTCATCGGCCCGACGAAGACGTACGCGAGCGAGGCGAGATGCGGCAGGAAATCTGCGATGGCGCCGCCGCGCAGATTGAGCACCGAATGCGGGGAGTTGGGATCTGAGAAGCCGGTGCCGCCCAGGATGTCGAGGCAGATCATGACCTCGACATGCGTCACCGCTCCGAACTCGCCGGTCTCGATCTTGCTCAGGATCGCCTGCGGCGCCTTGTTGAAGACGTAGTTGTAATCCTCCACCAGGCAGCGGTTGGCCGTCGCCGCCTCTCTCGCCAGTGTCTCGAGCTCGGGATATGTGGCCGTCGCCGGCTTCTCGATGAAGACGTGCGCGCCCGCGCGCAGTGCCTCCTGCGCCAGCCTGAAATGCGACGGCGGCGGCGTCGTGATGTGCACCACGTCGGGCCGGGTCGCCTCGAGCATGGCCTGGTAGTCGGTGAACCACGCCGCCACGCCGAAGCGCTCGGCAGCGGCCTCCGCCGCCGCGGCTGAGAGATCGCACACGCCCGCGACGTCCACACCCTTCAGGGTCTTGAGGCACGACAGGTGCTGCTTGGCTATGTGTCCGGCTCCGACAAGCACTGCCTTCAAGGCCAACCCTCCAGTCGCAATCCGGGCCGGCCAGGCGGCACGTGCGGCGCAAAAGCAGTCGTGCCGCACGAATGGAATGAGCGCAGGACGCCCGGCAGTCAAGCCTTCGGCAGGGCTTCGCCCGCTTAGTGTTAAAGCCGGCACACCCGCGTCCTCGGGGGGGAGCCGATCCGCTCAGAAAGCGCCGTCAGGGAGAGCTCCGCGCGCGAATGCCGCATGCATTGGTCGGGGCGCGGCATCCGGTGTTAAGTCTGCCCGAGGGTTTCCGCTGCACTCTGGTGCATTCGCCCTGTCCCAGGGGGCGCCGCAAATGGCATAGAGGTGGCCGTGAGCCCACTCGAAACGCATTTCCCCGAGGAGCCCAGGGCATGGTGAGCGAGCATCGGCCGCAGCTGGCTGCGACGGTCGTCATCTGCACGTACAATCGTCCGCGCATGCTCGAGATGGCCGTGCGCTCGTGCTTGGCGAACGCGACCCGCAAGTCGCTGGGGTTCGAGATCGTCATCGCCGACAATTCCCGCGACGGGCATGCAGTCCCCCTCGTCGAGAGCCTGAAGGGCGAGGCCATCGCCGTGCGGCGGGTGCCGGCGTCGCCGCCCAACATCTCGATTGCGCGCAACGCGGGGCTGCGCGCGGCCCGCGCCGGCCTCGTCGCCTTCATGGACGATGATCTCGAGTTGGAGCCGGGCTGGCTCGATGCGCTCGTCGAGACGCTGGAAAGCGCCAAGGCGGATGCGGCCGTCGGCCCCGTGCGCGCCAAGTTCGCCGCCGGTCCGCCGGCCTGGGACAGGCACGGCTTGCGCTTTGAGCGCGTCCTGCCCTTTGCGTCCGGCACGCCGATCCCGGTCATGGGGCCGGGGCGCCCGGCCGGCTTCGCGATCAGCACGGCGAGCTCCATCTGGCGCGTCGCCACCTGCTTCACCGACCCCGAGCCCTTCGACCGTGACTTCGGCGTCTCCGGCGGCGAGGATCTCGACCTCTTCATGCGTCTCGAGCGCAGGGGCCGGCGGATCGTCTGGTGCGCCGAGGCCGGCGTGCGCGAGACCATCCCGGCCGATCGCACCACGTTCTGGAACCAGGTCATGCGCGGCTTCAGCGGCGCCCAGGCCTACGCCGCCGCCACCATCAAGAACAGCGACGGCAGCATCCTGCGCGGATTGGACATCATGGCGCGCGGCGCCGCCCAGTCCGTCGCCTACGCGCTGCTCGCGTTGCCCCTTGCCGTGCTGGCGCCGGCCAGTCCCGCCGCGCGCGAGCGCCTGGTGCAGACGGTGCTGAAGCTCGCCGCCGGGCTCGGCAAGGTTCTGTGGTGGCGCAAGCTCGGCTACTACCACCTGGAGAAGCCGCAGGCATCGGCCGCCTAGCGTGGCGACCGGGGCCCCTGCCGGGCCGCATGCGCGTTAGCGCGCTTGCTGGCTGGCGAGCTTCTCCGGTCGCGGCCCGCCGGCTTCCGGATGCGCCCGGTAGATCTTGCGCAGCTTCCGGAAATAGGGGTCGACCCAGACGTCGACCGCCGCCGCGAACGCCACCGACAGGAGGCCGGAGATCACCAGCAGCCCGGGCCTGCCGAGCGGCGCCATGGCGGGGAGCGATCCGAGCGCGAAGATGATGCAGTGATGGCATAGATACATCGCGTACGAGTAGACGCCGAGCTTGCGCATCCACCACGTATTGAGCAGCAGCGCCGCGGGCGTCGTCGCGTACCGCACCGCGTAGTAGAAGATCGGCATCAGCGCGAGGCCCTGCAGCGAGTAGCGCAGCGTCTCCCGGAATGCCTCGTTCCGGATCAGCAGCGTGGCGAGCAGCAGCACGACGCCGCCGGCCGCCAGCAGCGCCGAGACCCGCTGCGCGCGATCCGTCGTCGCCCCGCCCTCGGCATGGGCGGGGTTCGCACCGAATGCCAGGATGCAGCCGAACAGGATGGAATCGATGCGCGTGTCGCTGCCGTAGTAGGTGCGGATGTGCGGCACGTGGGCCACCAGCACGAGGTACATCCGCCACGCCAGCACCAGCGCGCACACAGCGGCGAGCACCAGCACGATGCTGCGCACCTTCGGATTGCCCCTGAGCAGGAGCAGCAGGGCCGCCGGATACACGATGTAGAAGTGCTCCTCGACGGCGAGCGACCACAGCACGCCGAGCCCCGAGGGCACGTCGCCGGCCTCGTTCATCGCGATGAAGTAGTAGTTCGAGACGTAGAGGATCTGCGCCAGGAAGCCTTCGACGGAGATCGAGCCCGGCAGGATGCCGGCCGCCGTTGCGGCGTAGGCGAGAGCCAGCGTCACCAGCAGCGGCGGGAAGATGCGGAAGGCGCGCCGGAGATAGAAATTCCTGATGCTAATGCAACCTGTCGTCTGCCACTCCTCGATCAGGAGGGTCGTGATCAGGTAGCCGCTCAGAAAAAAAAAATCGTGACGCCGAGGCCGCCCGGCACGATATGGCCATAGCCGGCGTGCGCCACGACGACGATTGCGACCGAGATCGCCCGCAGGCCGTCGAGGGATGGAATGGACTGCTTGCTCACGCTCTTCCCCGTCTGCAATCGCGACGCAAGCTATTGCCTCCGGCGCACCAGATCAAGCCTGCATCTCAGGGACTTGCGGCGGCGTGGACAAGAATTCGCTCGGAAAGGATAAGAGCCGAGCCTCCCTCGCCCGCACCGTCCCCGCCAACCGAAGCCCCGTCACACCTCGAGCAGGCGCGGCCCCTCCGCGCCGATCCTCAGGCAGGTCAGTCGGCCGCTGGAGTAAGCCCCCGTGTCCAGATTGATGCGATTGCGCTTGAACTCCGGCGCCCGCACGGGGGTGTGGCCGTGCACGACCGTATGCTCGAAGCTGCCCTCGAACTCGAGGAACGGCTTGCGGATGCCGAGCAGGTCCTCGTGCCGCTGCTGGGCGAGCGGCACGCCGGGCCGCAGACCCGCGTGCACGAAGAGATAGGGTCCGGCCACGAAGTAGGGCACCGTGTCGGCGTAGAAGCGCGCGTGTGTGCCGGAGAGGGCGTCGTCGAGCGCTGCACGCAGCGTCTTTTGCGGTTTCGTGAGGAGAAGCTCGGGAGCCTGGATGCCGTAGGAGAGCAATGTCGATAGCGCGCCGACCTGCTTCCACGCCGCGAAGTCCAGCGTGCCTGCGAGGAAGTCGAGCAGGAACTGCTCGTGGTTTCCACGCAGGAACACGGCCCTGACCTTGCGCGCGCGCTCCGCCAGCACCTCCACGACGCCGCGAGAGTTGTCACCGCGGTCGATGTAGTCGCCGAGGAAGATCTCGACATCGGGCTCGCCCAGCGCCAGCAGTGTGCCGTTGTGCCGATCCGACAGCGGGTCCTCGAGCTGCAAGGCCCTGCCCTCGAAATGGCAGCCTTCCTCGACCACCAGCGACCGGTGCAGCACGTCCGCCTTGACCTGAGCTCCGCTCTCGAACTTGAGGCTGTGCCCGCGCACGGTCCCTTCCACGCTGCCGCTGATCAGGATGTCGGTTGCGATGAGCGCGCCCTCGACGGACGCCTCGGGCCCCACGACGATGCGGCTCGCATGCACGTCCCCGCTGACCCGGCCGTCGATCAGGAGCGTGCCATCGGCCTGGATGCGCCCCCTGACGGTGATGTCCGGCCCGATCGCAAGCGGGGGCGGCGCGCCCGCGGCGCCCGGCTCCCCGTCCTTGGGCAGGTAGGTGCGGAAGGGGAGTGGCCGGCTTGCGCGCCCTTCGCGTTGCCGGAGCTCGCGGGTCTGGGCCTTGTCCCTGTCGATGGCCTCCAGCACGTGCTCGAGAAGATCGAGGCGCCCATGGATGTCGCCGACGGCATAGAGAACCTGGCCTTCCGGCGCGGGCGGATAGCCGAGGGCGGGAACCGTCCATTCTGTGTCGGCGACTCGCGGCTGGGTCATTGCCGGACTGTAGCACCTCGCAGTGTACGTACTGCCTATTTCGGGGCTCGTCCCGGAGCCTGCAAGCTCCCTGCGCGTGCCATGGCATGCTGCGCCGGGCTGCCGTGATTGCCACCGCGCCGCTCCGGCTTTCGGCGTCGCCTTTGCGGGGGCGCACGGGACGGGCACTGGGCAGCCACTTCGGGGGCTAGGTAGCGCCCCCCCCCGCAACCTCCAACAAGAAGGGCGCCGGAGCATGCTCCAGCGCCCGGATCTTTGGATCTGCCGCGTGTCTCGTCCGGCTACGGGCTGACGACGACGTTGCTGCCGGACAGGATCTTGGCGCCGCCAATCAGGTCACGCGTCGCTGCGATGTCCGTGCCGACGCCGGAGATCGTGGACGAGATGGTCCGCACGTAGGTGGCGAACTTGGTCACCTCGGTGGAGTCGGAGTTCGCGACGTAGATCACGTCCTTGTTCCGCATCTGGAACTTGCTGGCGAAGAAGAAGCTCGACGGGTCGCGGAAGTTCGAGCGGTAGATCGTCGGAACGATGCTCTGGTTCGGCGGGAACTTGCTGAGGTCGACACCGATGCGGGTCAGCGCCTCGCGGCTCTCGTTGCGATAGAGGAACACCTGCGAGGTGTTGGCGCGGGTATCCTGCAACCCGCCCGCCCTGCCGAGCGCCTCGTTGAGCGACAGGCGCTCCTGGTCGAACGTGTAGAGCGACGTGAGACCGGCGGTCTGCAGCGCGTTGCCAAGCGCACCCACGGCGACGAACTTCTGCGGCTGGCGGAAGACGTAGAGCGTGTCGCCGGGCTGCACGAAGATGTTCTCGTCGGGGCTGTTGACGAGGTGCGGGAAATACACCGTCGCCCGTTGCGCCCGGCGCTGCAGCGTCACGAACAGCTCGTAGCCGGGATAGCGCAGAGATCCCGCTCGCGAGATCATGTCGAGCACGCGCTCGCCGGCGACGTTGATCTTGAGCTTGCTGCTGCCGCCCTCGCCGATGACCGTCACGGCGGTCGCGTTCTGCTCCGCCCATGTCACGACCACCTGGGGCTCGATCGCGCGGCTCGCCAGCCGCTTCTCGATATCGCGCTCGAGTTCCGGCACCGTCCGGCCCGCGGCGGGAACTGCGCCTGCATAGGGGACGGAGATGGTGCCGTCTCGGCTCACGGTCTGGCTGGGGATCGAGACGAAGTTGCCTGGCCGGACGCCCGCTTCCGCAGGCACGAACAGGCCGCCGGCCGCCGATTCGAAGACGGACACCTGCAGCACGTCGCCGACGCCGATCCGCAGCACGGGCGCGGGGCCCCGGTGGGCGCCGAAAGTCCTGAAGAACGACGGCGCGCCGACCTCGTCGAGCGCGGCAAGCACGCTCGCATCGATATCGACGAGCGCATAGTCAATCGCGATTGCGTCTCGGCTGTTCGTCAGGCTCGCTTTGGCACCCCTATCGATATCCCGATAGTTCGGCCCGGTCATCGGCAGTTGGGAACAGCCAGACAACATGAGCGCAAGCATGAGCGTGGTTGCTCTTGATGGCAGCATTCTGGGTCCGCGCCTTGTAATCAAGAAAGCCATAGAGTTCACGCAGCGACAAGCCGGACCATAGTGCGCCCCCAGAATGGAGTCGACGCTTAGCAGTGCATCGTCAGACAGCGCACGGGATACTGTCGCCGGAAAGCAACGCCGCGGCCGCCCCATCCGGCTCCGGATTCGCACCAAAGTGATGCTTCAGCGGATGGAGGGAGCTGGAAATAGAATATTTATATCAACGCATTGAATGGAGGCGATCGGCCACCGTCACGACCCATTCCGGGCACAGATGTTGCGGTAGGGAGCCTTTGCAACACGCTCGTCCGACACAGCGTCAAGATGCGGGTCGCGCCATGGTGAAGCTTGTCAGTGGGGCGGGTAGGCCCCGAGTCGGGCCGCTCCGGATAGTCCGGCATCGGGATTCGCGTCTTTACTCGATGATTCTGAACCAAATTCATCGACGCCTGCAGGTCACCCGTTGCCATGATCCGGTCGCAGGCCGGCTGCTGGCGCCGCCTGCTCTCGGACGACCCTGCGGCTCAGCCTCCGAACCCCATGGTCCTGGCCAGCAGTGCGTAGCTTCTCTGCCGCACCGCCTCGTCCGTGGCCCAGGTGACGACCGCCATCTCGTCGACCCTCGCGGCCTTGGCGAGGCTCTCGATCTGCTCGGCCACGCGCTCGGCCGTGCCGACGAAGGCGGCATCGCGGAAGGCCCTCATCTGTGCCCTCTCCATATCCGTGTAGGGATGCGACATCGCCACCTCCGGTGGCTCCAGCGCCGCGAAGATGCCCCGGTCGCGCAGCAGCCGGAAGCGGGCCCGCGACTGGAAGTGGTAGTCGGCCTCCTCCTCGCTCCCGCATGCCAGCGCCCACACGCACAGCGCCGACCGCGGCTCCGGATGGTGCCGGCTCGGCTGATACAGCGTGCGGTAGAGCTCCAGTGCCTGCAGGCCCGTGTGGCTGTCGGAGAAGAACCAGGCGAAGGCGTAAGGCAGCCCGAAGTGCGCCGCCACCTGCGCCCCGTAGTCCGAGCTCCCCAGCATCCAGATCTCGGGCGCCGTGTCTCCCGCGGGAAACGCCTTCAGCGGCCGGAAGCGGTGACCTTCGGGCAGCTCCTCGCCCCGGACCCAGGCCATCAGGTCGCGCACGTCGTTGGGGAACGCGGCGGGGCGCTCGTTGGCGAGCGGGTTGAGCGCGAAGGCCGTCCGCCCGTCCGAGCCGGGTGCGCGGCCCAGGCCGAGGTCGATGCGCCCCGGCGCGATGGCGTCCAGCACCCGGAACTGCTCCGCGACCTTGAAGGGCGCGTAGTGCGGCAGCATCACCCCGGCGCTGCCGACGCGGATTCGGCGCGTCACGCTGGCGATGGCCCCGATCAGGATCTCCGGCGCCGTGCCGACGATGGTGTCGTTGGCGTGGTGCTCCGAGACCCAGAACCGGTCGTAGCCGAGCCGCTCGCATTCTTGGGCCATGGCGATGGTGTCGCGGATGGCTTGGCCCTGCGGCCGCCCCGCCACCGCGATCGACTGGTCCAGCACTGACAGGCGCATGCCGCGGCTCCATGGGTGACGCTTCGGCGTCGATATTCGCCCTCCCGGCCGCGCCCCGCAATGCGCGCGCGCGGTCATGGCGCCTCCTCGCGCAGTGTTGAAGGGCGGCATCGAGCCGCGCGGAGGCCCGGTGCCGGCCCTACCGCTGTGCCGAGCCCAGCAACGTCTCGGGCCTGTCGCCAGCCGAGGCTTCCGCCTCGTCCGCCGCCTCAATCCCCGAGCTTGATGTTCGCCTCGCGGATGACCTTGGCGTATTTTTCCGTATCGGACGCGTACAGGGCCGCGATCTCGGCCGCCGTCATGGGCGCCACGGGCTGCAGCGCCTGCCTTTCCAGCGCCGCCCGCACGTCCGGATCGCGCAGGGCCTCGTTGAAGCCCTGGTTGATCTTCTCGACCACGGCGGCCGGCGTGCCCGCCGGAACGCCATAGCCGTACCAGGCCACGACGTTGATCTCCGGGTATCCCGCTTCCGTGAAGGTCGGCACGTCCGGCAGGCGGGGCGAACGGCTCGTGCCAAGCACCGCCAGAGGCTTCAAAGCCTTGCTCTCGATGTGCTCTGCGACCAGGCCGATCGAGGCCACCTTGAACTGCACGCGGTTGGCGATCAGGTCCATGATCCCCGGCGGCTGCCCGCGATAGGGGACGCCCACGGCCTCGATCCCGGTCGCCTTGATCATGATCATGGTATTCAGGTGCTGCGACGTTCCGATCCCGGGGTTGGCGAAGTTGAGCACGCCCGGGTTCTTCTTCGCGTACGCGATGAACTCCTTGACGGTCGAGGCGGGAAGGCTCGGATGCACGGCGAGCACCGAGGGGGCCCACACGGCGGCCGCCGCCGGCACGAAGCTCTTCTCGCTCCAGCGCAGGTTCTGCATGCGCGGATTGGCCATGGTGGCGGGCGAGAGGAACGTCCAGGTGTAGCCGTCGGGCTCTGCGCGCGAGACCTGGTCCCACGCCGGGTTGCCGTTGGCGCCCGGCTTCGGCTCGATGATGATCGGCTGTCCCCAGGTCTTGGACATCTTCTCCGTGACGATCCGCGTCACGATGTCGACGATGCCGCCGGCAGGGTAGGGCAGGACCACGTGGATGCGCCGGCTGGGGAAATCCGTCTGTGCCATGGCGGCAGCGGTCGAGAGGACGAGGGCGAGGGTCGCGAGCGCGCCGAGCCGCCCGCGCGTCCGCCGAAGGGCAGAATGCATTGCGTTGTCTCCCTAGTCGGCCCGCAGGTGGGGCCAGTTCGCAGTAGCTGGGGCCTTCTTGTGGGCCACCGTGGGCGGCAGCTTGCCTCAAATTGGCCGCGCGGCAAAGCGCCGAGCGGACCGGTCGGCCCGCCGCGGGGAAGCGCGCCGTCTTGCCGGGGAGGATCTGGCAAGGCGCGGCTGGCACTACTGGGTAGGCGGCCGGCGCGATCCCGCACCGGCTCATTTCTGTTCGGCTCTATTCGGCGGCGGACGCCTTCGGCGCTGCGTAGAAGCGCTGCGTGAGCTCCCCCATGGCCGCGTGGTACTCGCGCGTCAGCTGCGCCACCGCGTCGGCGACGCTCATGATCTCGTGGATTGAGCCCACGCCCTGGCCGGCGCCCCAGATGTCGCGCCACACCTTGTTCCTGGCCGAGCCGCCCGAGCCGAAGCTCATCGTCGTCTTGTCGCCCTCGGGCAGGTTCTTGGGATCGAGGCCGGCTTTGGCGATGCTGGGCCCGAGGTAGTTGCCGTGCACGCCCGTGAACAGCGAGCTGTAGACGATGTCGCTCGCCGACGTCTCGACCAGCATTTGCTTGTAGGCGGGCTGCGCATTGGCCTCGTGCGTGGCGATGAAGCGCGTGCCGATGTAGGCGAGATCGGCGCCCATCGCCTGCGTCGCGAGCACGCTTGCCCCGTTGGCAATGGCGCCCGAGAGCACGATTGCTCCCTTGAACCACTGCTTCACCTCCGAGACCAGCGCGAACGGGCTCTGCGTTCCCGCGTGCCCGCCGGCCCCGGCGCAGACCAGGATCAGGCCGTCGACGCCCTGCTCGGCTGCCTTCTGCGCGTGCCGGGCGTTGATCACGTCGTGCAGCACGATGCCGCCGTAGGAATGGGCGGCGTTGACCACCTCCGCCGGCGGTCTGAGGCTCGTGATCATGATCGGCACCTTGTGCTTCACGCACATGGCGACGTCGTGCTCCAGCCGGTCGTTGGAGGCGTGCACGATCTGGTTGACGGCGAACGGCGCCACCTTCTTCGCCGGGTTCGCCTTCTGGTAGGCCTCCAGCTCGGTCTTGATCTGGACGATCCACTCCTCCAGCAGCTCCTTGGGGCGCGCATTGAGCGCCGGGAACGACCCGACGATGCCGGCCTTGCACTGCGCGATGACGAGCTCCGGCACCGAGATGATGAACAGCGGCGAGCCGATGACGGGCAGCGACAGACTGTCTTTGAGGATTGCAGGCAAGGCCATGGTCGGTCGTCTCCGTGGATCTGCGGGTCTATTGTCGGATTGCTGTCGCTACTCGGTGATCGGCTCGCCGAACACGGCCCAGATCTTGCCGTCGAAGCGCTGCATGCGCAGCGTCTGGTACGGCAGATAGTCGTCCGGCCCGGTGCTCACCTTGATGCCCGGCAGCAGCATCGGCAGTACGAAATCCTTGAGGTTCGCCGCCTGGCGGATGACGTTCTCGCGCGAGAGATCCTCGCCGCACTGCTTGAGGATCTGCACCATCAGCATGGCGGTGTTGTAGCCTGTCACCATGCTGCTGTCGAAGGGGTCCATGGCCGGCAGGTACTCCGCCAGGAACTTGCGGTACTCGATCATTCCGGCATCGTTGTCCCACTGCGGGTCGGAGACCGACTTGACGGCGCTGGACGTGATCAGGCCCGTCGCCTTGTCGAGGCCCGCCGGCTGCAGGAAGGCCTTAACGGACGTGGCCGAGGTCGGCACGATGAAGTCACGCGGCTTCCACCCCGTATCGTGGGCCTGCCGGATCACCTGCGGGACGAACTTTCCGAGCACGACCGCGAACAGGGCGTCGGCTCCGGAGCCTTTGAGCGCCACCATCTGCGAGTCGATCGTCGCATCCGTCACCTCGTAGGACTGCTCGGCGATGATCATCTTCTGGGCCGCCTCGCCGAGACCCTTCTTGAAGCCTGTCACGTAGTCCTTGCCGAAGTCGTCGTTCTGGTAGAGCACGGCGACCTTCGCGTCCGGGCGCGTCGCCCGCAGGTAGCGCCCGTAGATCGCGGCCTCGGTCTGGTAGGCGGCCATCCCCGGCATGGTGTAGGGGAAGTTCTTGGGGTCCGCCCACTTCGTGGCGCCTGTCGTCACGAACAGGTGCGGGATCTTCTTGCTGTTGAGATAGCGGTGGATGGCCGTGTTCGTCGGCGTGCCCAGCGTGCCGACGATGGCGAGCACGTCCTCCTGCTCGACGAGCTTGCGCGTCATCTCGACGGTCTTGGGCGGCGAGTAGCCGTCGTCGAGCGACAGGAAGCTGATCTTGCGGCCGTTGATGCCGCCCTGCTCCTTGTTGACCTTCTCGAAGTAGGCAGCCGTCGCCTTGCCGACGACGCCATAGGCCGAGGCGTTGCCGCTGTAGGGCATGCTCTGGCCCAGCCGGATCTCGGTCTTGCTCACGCCGGGCGTCTGCGCGCGTGCGGCACCGGTTGCGAGCGCGACGCTCAGGGCGGCAGCGAGTGCGGCTGAGCGGGCCAGTCTGCTTTTCGGGAACTCCAACATGCGCGCGTTCTCCTCCTCAGGGCTCCCGCTCGGTGTGGCGGGGGACTTGTCGTTGCGGCCATCGTATATGCATTGCATCTCATATGCAATTATGTTCATATCCCGTCACGGGTCCCGTTCCCTGTGCGGCCCGTATCGGAGCATGCATGGCGCTGGCGGAAGCAATCCTGGTCTGCCTCACCGAGCGGCCCATGACGGGCTACGAACTCGCCAAGGCCTTCGACAGCTCGATCGGCTTCTTCTGGCGCGCCGCCCACCAGCAGATCTATCGCGAGCTGCAGGGTCTGCGTGGCGAGGGCCTTGTCGACAGCGAGGAGGTGATCCAGTCGGGCCGCCCCAACAAGACCATCTACACCGTCAACGCGCAGGGCCTGCGCCACCTGCGGGAGTGGTCGCGGCAGGGAAGCGAGCGGCCGCCCACGCGCGACAATCTTTTCGTGAAGCTCTACGCGCTCGATTGCGTCGATCTCGCCGCGGTGCGTGCCGAGATTGCCGAGCGGCTCGTGCGCCACAAGGCCCGCCTCGCCCTCTACGAGCGCATCGAGGCCAAGCGTTTCTCAGGCCGCATCAAAGATCTGCGCCGCACGGGGCTGAAGCTCGGCCTGCAAATGGGCCTGACCGCGGAGCGCGGCCACATCGCCTGGTGCCAGACGGCGCTCGCCACGCTCGACCAGCATCTGGAGAAACCCGCCCGGCGCGATCGCTCGCTGAAGGCGCCTGCGTGACGTTTCGCTGACGGTGTCTTGCATTCGTGCCACAGCCGGACCTGCCAGTTGGCGGCTTGCGGGGACATCCCGGGCCGGCCTGTGCTAACCCTCGCAGGGGTGTTCGTCAGTATGCGAGGGGGGCAGATGCAGAGATCGTCCAAGCTGGCGCAGGTCGGCGAGTTCTTCCTCACGGCCGTGCCGGTCGCTGCGCTGTTGGCCGCCGCCTTGTGGGGCGCCTGGACGCTGGTCCCGCCGCCGCCGCCCAACACGCTCGTCATCGGTGCGGCGACCCCCGGCAGCCCCTACCACGAGGCGGCCAAGCGCTATGCCAGGTTCTTCGAGGGGACGGGCGTCAGGCTCGAAGTGCGCGAGACGCGCGGCTCGCTCGACAACCTCGCCCGCCTGAAGGACGCCAAGTCCGGCGTCGATGCGGCCTTTCTCCAGGGCGGCCTGGTCGGGCCTGCCGACGCGGCCGAGCTCAACTCCGTCGGCCGCATCTTCTACGAGCCGGTCTGGATCTTCGAGCGCAGCGAGAGCCCGCCCCTTGCGCGTCTGTCGGAGCTCAAGGGCAAACGCGTCCTCGTGGGGCCGGCGGGCAGCGGTACGGAGGCCGTGGCGCTGCGCCTTCTCACCGCCAGCGGCGTGACGCGCGAGACGGCGACGCTGATCAATGCCGAGCTCCCGACCTACCCGGAGAGCTTGCAGGCCAACACCGCCGATGCCGGCTTCCTGGTGCTGGCGCCCGAGGCGCGCACGGTCAAGCGCCTGTTCGAGAGCCCGCACGCGCGCATTGTGAGCCTGGCCCAGGCCGATGCCTACGCGCAGCGCCTGCCGTTCCTCTCGCGCATCGATCTCAAGCAGGGCGTCGTCGATTTCGCCCGCGACGTGCCCGCGACCGACACCCTCATGCTCTCGACCACGGCTGCCGTCGTCGTCCGGCGTGATCTGCACCCCGCCCTCGTGAACCTGCTGACGCAGGCCGTCATCGCCGTGCATTCCCAGCCGCACACGGGTGCGAGCGCCGAGAACGCGCTGCTGCACCGGGCCGGCGCCTTTCCCGTCGCCGAGGACCAGGAGTTCGCGCTCTCCCCCGACGCCCAGCGCGTCTACAAGAGCGGCGCCCCCTTCCTGCAGCGCTACATGCCCTTCTACTGGGCCGTGCTCATCGATCGGCTGATCGTCTTCATCGTGCCCGCGCTCGGCATTCTCGTGCCCGCCTTCCGCTTTGCGCCCGCGCTCTACACCTGGCGCATCCGGCGCCGCATTCTCTACTGGTACAAGCAGCTCAAGAAGGTCGAGGTCGGCGTCAAGCCGACGCCGACCGAGGTGGCGCGTGCGCTTTCCGAGGTCGAGCGCATCGAGGAGGCGGTCAACGGCATCCCCGTGCCGCTCGCCTTCTCCAGCCAGCTCTACGACCTGCGCCAGCACGTCGACGTCGTGCGCCGCCGCCTCCACGTGCTGCGGGCCGCGCCTGAGGACGCGTGAGGCGATCTCGGGAGGTCTGGCAGGCCGTTGAACAGGCTCTTGAGCAGGGCAATTCTGGACGAACGTGCCTCGGCGCGCTCAGCTCGATGAGCGCCCGTGGCTGCAGCGGCCGAGAAGTCCGTTGCATCGCGTGCGGCAAGGGGGGCGGACTTCTCGGTCTGATTTCTTTCCGCGTCTTCAGACCGCGAGCTCGATCGCCAAGTGCGGCAGACCTCGCGGTCAGGACTACTCTTTGATCTTCCCACTCAGCGTCTCGAGTTGCTTTCTCGCCGCCTCGGCCGCGTCGGCGTCGGGAGCGCTGCCCTTCCAGCCTGCGCAGTAGTCAAGGTACGTTTCGCGATCCACAGATGGGAGGCCGGGCACCCAGTTCATCACCGCACGGTGCCCCTTGTCGGTCTTTATGGCCCCTGCAGGCAGAAGACCGAGGCAGGTGAAGTTGGCGGCATTTTCAGCTCTCGCCGGCGTCCCCCAGTAGCATAGGCCGGTCAACAGGACGAAGTTCGGCGCCGGATACTGCGCCTTGAGGCCATCCACTATGAACTTGCAGTTGTCATCGGCATGAGCAGTCCCGACGAGGCTACCGCTCAGCAAGAGTGCACAACTCAGCGCTCGCAAGATTTTCATTTTTAACTCCTCTGCAATGGCCAGCATCAATGCTGCGCAGGCAGCTATGGCACCCGCGCGTCAAGTGAGCGTGAATTGGCGACGGCGGTCGACCACGGTCGGTTCACGCCCGACCGGCGATCACGTCGCATCAGCGTCGGCCCTTCCCACACTGAAGGGGACGCAGTGCGAGCGCTGCGCCGTCGATTGCCCTGGGCCACGAACTGAGGTGCGGCTTTCTTCGATGAGCGCAGTCGACCTGCGGACCGCAGCGCACGCACGTCATCGGCTCGACGTCGTCCAACGGCCGCCTGACCGTCCTGAAACTCTCGCCCGAGGCTGCATGAGAGGCCCCCTCGGGCCCGACGGATCCGCAGAGCCGGCGCGAAAGGGCAAGTAAGTCTTGCAAGCTCAGCGCGCGGAGTTTCGTTTCGGCGGGTGAGGGCGAGGGGCTACAGTGGGCGGCGACTGGGCAACCTCATGAGCGAGACCGATGCTTCCGACTTTGAATGATCTGTATTTCATACTCGGGCTCGCGGCCGCGGCTGTCGCAACCTACGCCATCGGACTGCGCAAGATTCCCGCCCTCTTTCTCGCGGCGGCGTTGCTGTCCGTTGTGGCCGTCTCGTTGCGCGCGATGGGCGTCCGGATCTAGGACCGCTTCTCCGCTCGTGCGCGGTGGGCTTCTGCACTTGCGATGCTCGCGCGGTCGCCGCGGGGGACGTGGCTACGAGCCGCGCTCGGCTGGGAAGACGAAGGGCGTCGGGGGAGGCGCGTTGCGCCGGGTGGCGAGCGCGCAGCGCACGACGACCGCCTGAGGCATCGCGACGCCGCGAGGTGGCAACCCCGTATCGCTCTCAGTGGCCCGGCAGGCTCGGCATCTCGTGCACCACCTCCGTCACGCCGTAGCCGGCTTCCGCCGGGATGTAGAGCTTGCGCTGGCCCTCGGGCGTGCGCTCCATGCGCGGCATCACGGTGACGACGGGGGCCGCGCGCGTCGCAGCCACCGTCTCCGCGACGCTGCCGTGCTGGGCGAGCTTGCGCAGGTTCATGGCCGTGGCGAACACCAGCGTGCGCTTGCCGGCGTCCGCCTCCTCCAGCGCCGCCTGCGGCCGGATCCAGATGCCTTCCACGGATTCGCTTCCGTCGTGGATGCCGAGCTGCGCCACGGGGGCCGCGACCAGCAGGAACTGCGTGTCGAAGCGCTTGGGCACCGGCATCGGCGTGATCCAGTGCGCGAAGTGCACGAGGAGGTCGGTCGCGACCTCGAGCTCCTCGCGCGCCAGGATCTCCGCGAACGTTGCATCGCCCTTGATGAGCCGCTCCCGCTCGTTGGCGACGATGCGCTGCGCGTGGTCATGGTCGACGAGCCCGGCCTCGCCCCTGCGCCGGGCGAGCAGCAACCCCGCCTCCTCGAAGGTCTCGCGCGCCGCCGCCACCAGGAACTCGCGCGCGATCGGGAACGGCGCCCCGGGCGCCAGCCTGTCCCAGGCCTCGCCCGCATCCTGCGCATCGACCTTGCCGCCGGGGAACACGAGCGCGCCCGAGGCGAAGTCGATGGCATGGTGGCGCACCACCATGAACGTCTCGATGCCATCCGGGCCATCGCGCAGGATGACCACCGTCGCGGCGGGCCGGGCCGGCGCCGGCTTCTTCTCTTCGCTCATGCTTCGTATCCTTTGTGGGCCGGCAGCGGCGCTTGCGGCCCCCGTCGAGCGCAACCATAGTAGAGCTAAAGGGGAAACGAGGGCGCACGCAATGTTCAAGCTCGGCAATGTCGATATTCGGCGCATCGAAGAAAGCTGCGGGCCGAGCTTCAGGCCCGCGCAGGTGCTGCCCGACTGGACGGCCGAGGCCGTCGCCCCGCACCGCGGCTGGCTCGTGCCGGACTACTTCAGCGAGGAGAAGGGGCGTCTCGTGATGTCCGTCCATAGCTGGCTGCTCAGGACCCGGCATCACACCATTCTCGTCGACACCTGCGTCGGCAATCACAAGGAGCGGCCCGGCCAGCCGGCTTTCCACATGCTGGACCGGCCCTACCTGGCCAATCTCGCGGCGGCCGGCGTCAGGCCGGAGGAGATCGACTACGTGCTCTGCACGCACCTGCACGTCGACCACGTCGGCTGGAACACGCGCCTGGCGGACGGTCGCTGGGTGCCGACCTTTCCCAACGCCCGCTATGTCTTCTCCAGGACCGACCGCGACTTCTACGACCCCGCCCGTGGCGCCGGCGGCAGGATCGAGGCCAACGCCCGCGTCTTCAACGACAGCGTGCTGCCGATCCTCGAGGCCAGACAGGACATGGTGGTGGAAGGCGTCGTCGAGCTCACCGACGGCATCACCATCGAGCCGGCGCCCGGTCACTCTCCGGGGCACGTGCTGATCAAGCTCGTCTCGGCGGGCGCGGAAGGGCTGTTCACCGGCGACATCATGCACCACCCGATGCAGATCTGGGAGGATACCTGGAGCAGCGCCTTCTGCACCGATCCGGGGCAGGCCCGCCTCAGCCGTCGCCGCGTCCTCGAGCACGCCTGCGCCCACGGCAGCATCCTGTACCCTGCCCACTTCGCCGGCCCGCACATCGGCCGCGTCGGCGAGAGGCCCGGCGGCTTCGCCTTTCTGCCGGGCCGTGCGGTATGAGCACCTGACTGCCCGATGTGGCCGACCATCGCCGATGTGGTCTCGGCGACGCGCGTGCAAAATGAGCCCTATTCGTCACCTTGAATGGGATCTGTCGGCACAGTCCGAAGGCTCTCGATCCGCCTGCCTTCTTGCCAGGCTCGCGTTCACTCCTGCGCGTGGAAGGGCTCGGTGCCCGTAGGCTCGCCAGCGGCATTCAGCGTCAGCTTCTCCACCCGCGCCTCCGCCTGCTTCAGCAGGCCGTCGCAGTGCGCCTTCAGTGCCTCGCCGCGCTCGTAGATGGTGATGCTCTCCTCGAGCGCCACGTCGCCCTTCTCGAGCCGCCCGACGATGGTCTCGAGCTCCTTCAGCGCCGTCTCGAACGACATGGCCTTGATGTCGTGATGATTGGCGGCTGGCTTTGCCATGCTCATGCTCACCTGCTTGTCAAATCTGTAGGCCTGCTTGCGGAACCGGAGGTCGGGTAGAGCCGAGGGCGAAACCCGACAGCACTCATGCGCCGCGCACTGCATTCATCGCGCACTGCATTCATTGCGCACTGCGTCCCCCTCGTCGGGTTTCGCTGCGCTCGACCCGACTACAAGCGCTACGAGTGCGCGACCTAGGAGCCCGCCTGCATCAACGCCCGCACGTGCACGCCGGTGGACCGGGCGAGCGCGTTGAGATTGTAGCCGCCTTCCAGCATGGAGACCAGCCGGCCCTGTGCATAGCTGTCGGCGATCTCGGCGATCTTGCTGGTGGCCCAATAGAAATCCGGCTCCACCAGCCGCAGGTTGGCGAGCGGATCGTCCTGGTGCGCATCGAATCCGGCCGAGATGAACACGAAGTCCGGCGCGAAGTTGCGCAACGCCGGCAGCACCCGCGTATTGAATGCCTCCTTGAAAGGCTCGCCGCCGTCCCCGGGCCGGAGCGGCGCATTGAAGATGTTGCCGACGCCGACCTCCCCGAGATCGCCCGTGCCCGGATAGAGCGGCATCTGGTGCGTCGAGGCCAGCAGCAGGTTCTTGTCCGACCAGAAGATGTCCTGCGTGCCGTTGCCGTGGTGCACGTCGAAGTCGATCACCGCCACCCGCTCCGCGCCGTGCCGCTTGCGCGCATAGAGCGCGGCGATGGCGATGTTGTTGAAGAAGCAGAAGCCCATGGCCCGCTCGGCCTCGGCATGGTGCCCGCACGGGCGCACCTGGCAGAAGGCGTTCTTGATGCCGGAGCCGTCCATCACCCGGTCGACCGCGTGCAGGCCTGCGCCGACGGCTCTGAGCGCCGGCTCCCACGACTTCGGCGACAGCACCGTGTCGGGATCGAGCCGCACCGGCTCCTCGCCCTCGGCGGGCCGCACGCCCTTGATCCACTCGAGGTACGTTTTCGGGTGCGCGAACGTGATGGCGTCCTCCGCGTCCTCGCGCAGCGGGGCCTCCTCGCGCGTCAGCGGTGCGAACACCTCGTGCGCGAACAGCCGGTCCAACGCCCGCATGCGGTCGGGCCGCTCTGGGTGCCCGGGGCCCGTGTCGTGCTCGACGAAGCAGGGATGCGTGATATGGAGCGTGGTCATGAGCGGGGTGCTTGGTTGTCGCTGCGAACGCGGATCGCGGTTATCTGAACAGATGGCACCTGTCCTGTCATCCGGAAGGTGCCGGTTTTGCCTTACGCTTTCGTCATGCTATTTTGCGCTGCAGCACGACCCGCGCGCGGCATCGGCTGGACCGGATCCGCCCAGATCGCGAGCCTGACAGGCGGTCTGGGGCCTGCATTGATCTGCGGCAAGATCGTTCCGCCTCGACGGGCGGAAACGGGCTGACGCCGTCCGCCGCCTGTGCCAGGAGAGGGGCGCAATCGAAGCCGCCACCCATGCGCACCGACCTGTTCGACTTTCCCCTGCCGGAGGAGCACATCGCGCTCGAGCCCGCCGCGCCGCGCGACGCCGCGCGGCTGCTGGTCGTGCGGCCCGGCGCCGGGCCGGAGGACCGCCTTGAGGATCGCCATGTGCGCGACCTGCCGGCGCTGCTGAGGCCTGGCGACGTGCTCGTCGTCAACGACACCAAGGTCATCCGCGCCGCCCTCCAGGGCACCCGCGTGCGGCAGGACGCCAGCGCCCGCGTCGCGTTCAACCTCTTCCAGCGTCTCGGCGACAGCCGCTGGCGGGCCTTTGCGCGGCCGGCCAAGCGCCTGCGGGTCGGCGACAGGATCAGGTTCGGACACGAGGGTCGCGTCTGCCTGATCGGCACGCTGGAGGCCGAGGTCGCCGCCATCGGCGAGGGGGGCGCCGTCGACCTCGCCTTCAGCCTGCACGGCGCCTATCTGGACGAGGCCATCGCGGCCGTCGGCGACGTACCGCTTCCGCCCTACATCGCCGGCAAGCGCCCGGTGCGGGAAGGGGACGAGGAGAGCTACCAGACCATCTTCGCCCGTCGCGAGGGAGCAGTCGCGGCGCCGACCGCGGGGCTGCACTTCACGCCGGATCTGCTGGCGGCGCTGGCGGCAAAGGGCATCCCGCGCGAGACGGTGACGCTGCACGTGGGCGCCGGCACCTTCCTCCCCGTCAAGGTCGAGGATACGGCCGACCACCGCATGCACGCCGAGTGGGGCGAGATCTCGGGCCCCGTGGCGGATGCCCTCAACGCCGCCCGCGCGCGTGGCGGCCGCATCCTGGCCGTCGGCACCACGGCGCTCCGCGTCCTCGAGAGTGCCGCCGATGCGGACGGCCGCATCAGGCCGTTCTCGGGCGAGACCACGATCTTCATCACGCCGGGCTACCGCTTCCGCGCGGTCGATCTGCTCCTGACCAACTTCCACCTGCCGCGCTCGACGCTGTTCATGCTGGTTTCGGCCTTCAGCGGCCTCGCGACCATGCAGGCCGCCTACCGGCATGCCGTCACCGGCGGCTACCGCTTCTACTCCTACGGCGACGCCTCTCTTCTGTTTCCTGCCGAGCCCCGATCATGACCTTCCGCTACGAGCTGCTTGCAACCGACGGCGGCGCCCGCCTCGGCCAGGTGCACACCCCGCGCGGCATCATCCGCACGCCGGCCTTCATGCCGGTCGGCACGGCCGCCACCGTCAAGGCCGTCTACGTCGACCAGCTCGAGGCGGCCGGCGCCGACATCATCCTCGGCAATACCTATCATCTCATGCTGCGGCCCGGCGCCGAGCGCGTGGCCCGCCTCGGCGGGCTGCACAGCTTCATGCGCTGGCGCCGGCCGATCCTCACCGACTCGGGCGGCTTCCAGGTCATGAGCCTGTCCAAGCTGCGCACCATCACGGACGCGGGCGTCGCCTTCCAGTCCCACATCGACGGCTCGCGTCACATGCTCTCGCCCGAGCGCGCCGTGGAGATCCAGTGTCTGCTCGGCTCCGACATCCAGATGCAACTCGACGAGTGCGTGGCGCTGCCGGCCTCGCGCGAGGAGGTGGCGCGCGCCATGCAGCGCTCGCTCGCCTGGGCAGGCCGCGCGCAGGCGGCCTTCGCGGCCGAGGTCGAGCGCGGCCGGGCAGGGCAGGGACAAGCGCTCTTCGGCATCGTCCAGGGCGGCACCGAGAGCGACCTTCGCACCGAGTCGGCCGAGGCCTTGGCGTCCCTCGACCTGCCGGGCTATGCCATCGGCGGCCTTGCCGTCGGCGAGCCTCAGGACGTGATGCTCGCGACCCTGCAGGTCGCAGCGCGCCACCTGCCGGCGGGGAAGCCCCGCTATCTCATGGGCGTCGGCACGCCGATAGACATCATCGAGAGCGTGGCGCGCGGCATCGACATGTTCGATTGCGTGATGCCGACCCGCTCCGGCCGCCACGGCCAGGCCTTCACCTGGGACGGCAAGGTCAATCTGCGCAATGCCGCGTTTGCCGAGGATTTGGCGCCGCTCGACGCCGCGAGCAGCTGCCCTGCGGCCCGGGACTACTCGCGCGCCTACCTGCACCACCTCGTCAAGTCGGAGGAGTACCTGGCCGCCATGCTGCTCTCCTGGGCCAACGTGGCCTTCTACCAGGAGCTGATGCAAGCCATGCGGGCGGCCATCGCCGAAGGCTGCTTCGCGCAATGGGCGGCCGCGACCAAGGCGCGGTTCAATAGATCGGAGAAATAGCTTGTGCGGGCTGGCGGGCGGGAAATGCGGCGTGCCGCACCCGATAGGCCATGTACATGCGATGCATCAGCATCCCGAGCAGCAGCAGGCAGCCGAACGGCATCACCGCTGCAAGGAATAGGACCGTTCCGGTCTTCATGGACCTCTCCTGAACCACGACCTCCCGAGAAGGGCGCTGCATCGCCCTATTTTGATTCACATCCTACGCAAAGGGCCTTGCCAAAGGCGCCGTGGATCGCCGCCAATTTGCGTTGAATTGGAGGCGTCGGCGCAACGCTTCCCTAACCGCTGCGGACCGCCGGGGCTGCTCGGCCGTCGGCCCCTCGACCTCGCCTTCCGGCCGGCTCCCCGCAGGGGAGTCGGAAGGCGCCAACATCTAAAGCAGCCCGAGCGTCGCCACCCGCTCGCCCGTCGACACGGTCGACAGCGTCGTCGCCCGCACGAACACCCCGCGCTCGGGGGCGCGGAACGTCTCCACCTCGTCGCCCCACACGTCGAGGGTGCGCGCGAGCGGCTGGCCCTTCTCGACGGTGTCGCCGAGCTTGGCGAGGGTGAAGAGCAGCCCGCCGCGCTTGGCCCTCAGCCCCAGGAAGTCGCCCATCACGTGGGCGACCGGCGCCGCGATGCGCGTCCCCTCGATCATGCCGAGCCCGATCAGGCCGTTGCGCAGGCACCTGAGACCCTCCTCGACGACCTCCGGCTCGAGCCGGCCGCCCTCGCCGATCTCGAAGGTGAAGGAGGGCACGCCGGCGGCCGTCGCCTCCACGCACTGGATGCCGCGGCTGACGTACATGCCAGTCCGGCCCTTGACGATGAAGCCCGAGCTCACCTGCTCGGCGAGCCACAGAGCCCGCTCGGCCTCGGCCCCGAGCGCCATCGCCGGCAGGATCGAGATCGGCACGTAGCGCCCGCCGCGCGTGGGCGTGTGGATGTCGAGCGCGAAGCTCGAGGCCTTGACGAGGGCGAAGATCTTCGCCGCGAGCATTTGCGACAGGTTGCCGTTGGCATCGCCCGGGAACGAGGTCCAGGCGTCGATGGGCGACTGGTCGAGCGGCGACTTCATGAGCTGCGACAGCGGGAACCGGTGGTCCGCCTGGAACGCCAGCGGGTGCTGCACCGGGATCGCCACGATGCTGCCGGCGAGTTGGGCCGGCTCGATCTCTGCCATCAGCCGCGCCACCATGGCCGTGCCGGACACCTCGTCACCGTGGATGCCGGCCCCGATGTAGAGCCGGGGCCCGGGCCGCACGCCGTTGGCCGCGATCACGGGCAGCTTGATCGCGGTGCCGTCCGCAAGCTCGCAGAGGTCGAGCTGCAGCCGTCTCTTGGCGCCGGGCTCGATCCTGTACCCCTCCACCTCGAGCGGCGCCACCGGCAGGGCGGGAACGAAGTCGCGCGCGGTCATTTGCTGTCTCCCTTCGCGGCGTGCGGCAGCTCGTAGCCGCCGAGCACGCGGTCGACGAGGCCCTTGGCTGCTCCCCAGTCGTAGGTGCGGTAGGCATGCCCCGTCACGAAATGGCGCGCGCCGCTGTAGAACATCTCGTACTGCGTGTGCCGCGAGGCGAACTCCGAGCCGACGCTGTCCCAGGCGAGCTTGAACAGCTTGACCCGCCCCTCCGGTCCCGTGGCGGGCGACAGCATGGTCCGGCCGATGATCGCGCGCGCTTCCGGATTGGCGAAGTCCTCCGCGCACGACGGCAGCATGATCAGCCCGCCGCCGGCGAGCTCCCGGATCGTCTCGACGACCTTCGGATAGAGCTTCTGCGCCTTCACCTGCGCCGAGTAGAGCGTCGCCTTGTCCGGCAAGAAATACGGCCCGTACTGGTACCCCTTGGCCTCCATGGCGTGCACGTAGGCGTCGAGCATGCCGGCGTCGGAGGCAAGCTCCCCCAGCGTCTCCCGCACCTGCGGGAAATCCGTCGTGCCGATCGTCTCCGTGATCTTGTGCGCGACGCCGACAAGGTAGCGCAGCTTCACCGCCAGCCGGATCATCGACTGGTAGTTCTGGTAGGAATGCGCCGGCGTATCGTGGAACTGGGCGAGCGACATCTTCGCGTTGCGGTGCACGAACACCCGGTCCCAGGGGATCTTGACGTCGTCGAAGTAGACGATGGCGTCGTTCTCGTCCCAGATCGATGAGATCGGGTAGTCGAAGCGCGAGGAGGCGGCTTCCTCGTAGGAGCGCCGCGACAGGAGCTGCACGCCCTTGGACCCGATCGGGATCGAGGCGGTGAAGGCATACTTGGCATCGCCCTCCCGCACGGGCCTGAGCGACGCGATCAGGATGTCGTTGGCCATGATGGCGCTGGTGCCGAGCATCTTGGCGCCGCGGATGGTGATGCCGCCCGCATCCTCGTCGCAGATGGAGGCGGTGAGGAACTCGTCCTTCTGCTCGCCCGTGGCCTTCGACCGGTCGGCCTGTGGATCGATGATCACGTAGGCGAGGTAGAGGTCGTTGTCCCGCGCGTGCTCGTAGTAGGCCGTGAGCGCGGTGCCTCGGCCGGCTCCGTGCTCCTCGAACAGGTCGGCCCCCATCGCCATGGCCGAGAGGCACGACGCCACGTGGTCCGGCGAGCGGCCCATGTAGCCGCAGTGCACCTCGGCCCAGGCGGTGAGCGCCTTGCGCCGCAAGACGAGCTCCGCATACGAGCGCGGCAGCTGCCAGGCGCGGTTGACCCGCACGCCCTTGCCCGGCACCTCGAAGGTCATCTGCGCCGCATGCTCCGGCGCCGCCTGGAAGTCGTAGAGGGCCGCCGCCGTTCGCGTGACGTTGCGGAACGCGGGATGCTCCAGGGGCTGCGTCACCCGTCCCCCGTTGATGAGGATGGTTCGCCCATCCTGCAGGCTGGCGAGATGCCGTGCACCGTCTTTGATCATGGCTGGTCCTCAAGGATCGCGGCGGCCGCCACCTGTGCGGACGCCATCGCGGTTGCATACTTCAGCGACCTAATGACTTTCCGGCTTCCTCCTTCCGGCGGGCGCGCACGGCCGCGCCGCGGCGCCCGTTGGCCGCGTCCTCGGACTTCCCGCCTGCCTGGAGGGCGGCAAGGGCGTGGTCCGACCCCGACAGCAGCGCCGTGGTTAGCCCGGCGAGCTGCTCCATCTCGCTGCGCCCGATCAGGCCGAACAGCCGGTCGTTGACCTCGCGCACCAGCGGCGCCGCATCCCTTACGCGCTGTCGCGCCGCCGCCGTCAGCTCGAACAGCGAGCTGCGCGCGTCGCGCGGGTTCCGCCGTCGCTTCAGCAGGCCGAGGCGCATCAGCTTCGCCGTCTCCGTGGTGATGAACGGCATGCTCACGCCGAGGCGCGCGGCAAGCTGGGTCGCCGTCATCTCGGGCGTCTCGGCCCGGGCCAGCGCCATGATGATCTTGAACTGCGGCGGCGATACCTGCATGTGCGCTGCCAGCCCTTCCCGGATCGCGCCCAGCCGCTGCGCGAACACGACCATGTCCTCGATCAGCCGGCGGAAGCCGCCGTCGGATCCGGCCACCAGCAGGCCGCGCCGCGTGACGGTCAGCGGCGGCCATGTCTCGCTTGCCTGGGAAGGCGATGCCATGCCTGTCCTCCTCGCTGCCCGGTCCGAGTGTACAGATACTTAAGTCACCTAACAATATGCGCGCGGCGTGCGGCGTGCCCATCGCGCGTAGGCAGTTGCCGGATTTTTCGGCACCCGCAGCTCCGCGCGCCGCGCCGCGATTGACGTCGCAGCGCTTTCGCCGGACACTGCCCGGAGCAGCATCGGGCGGGGACGGGGCGCAGGCGCAATGGTGCCAGAAAACATCCAGGAGGACGCGTGACGGGCCTGGCGTCGGGTGCGGTCCCCGTCATCGACGGGTGCCAGTACTGCAACTGGTCGGCCCGCGTGTTCGAGGAGATGCGTGCCGGAGGTGTCGACGCCGTTCTCGTCACCATCGGCTATCACGAGGACTTCCGCGAGACGGTCGAGCGCGCCATCGACTGGAGCCGCCGCTTCGAGGCGCACGCCGACCTGATCATGCGCGCCCGCTCCGCGGCCGACATCGACAAGGCGCGTGCCTCCGGCCGCACTGCTATCTTGTTCGCGCTGCAGAATTGCTCGGCCGTGGAGGACGACATCGGCCTCGTCGAGATCCTGCACGACATCGGCGTGCGCGTCATGCAGCTCACCTACAACAACCAGTCGCTGCTGGGCACCGGCTGCTACGAGGCCGTCGACAGCGGCATCACCCGCATGGGCCGCGAGGTGATCGCGGAGATGAACCGTCTCGGCATGGTCATCGACATGTCCCACTCCGCCGAGCGCTCGACGCTGGAGGCCATCGACATCTCCGCCCGTCCCATCGCCATCACCCACGCCAATCCCTCTGACTGGCACAAGGTGGCGCGCAACAAGTCGCCCGCGGTGCTGAAGGCGTTGGCGGCCCGCGGCGGCATGCTCGGGCTGTCGCTCTATCCCCACCACCTCAAGGACGGCTCCGCCTGCACGCTTGAGGCCTTCACCGAGATGGTCGCGCGCCTCGCCGACACGATCGGCGTCGCCCATATCGGCATCGGCTCCGACCTGTGCCAGGATCAGCCCGACAGCGTCGTCCAGTGGATGCGCAACGGCCGCTGGACCAAGGGCGAGGCGAGCATCGGCCTCGGCAAGGCGAGCTTCCCTCCGCAGCCGGCCTGGTTCCGCGACAACCGCGACTTCGGCAATCTCCGCGCCGGCCTGCTTGCCCGCGGCTTCTCGCCGGCCGACACGGCGGACATTCTCGGCGGCAACTGGTACCGGTTCTTCTGGGACGGCTTTGCGCCCGCGACGGCTTGAGGAGCGCTATGGCAGCGACAGTGGTGATCGGACTCGACGAGATCGAGCGCCTGGCGCGGACGGCACTGGTGCGCGCCGGCGCCGCCGAGGCCTCCGCCGCAAGCCTCGCCAAGGGCATCGCGGCTGCCGAGGGCGACGGCATCGCCTCGCACGGGCTCGCCTACCTCGCGACCTATTGCGAGCATCTGGGCTGCGGCAAGGTTGCAGGCCAGGCCGTGCCGCAGGTGGCCCGGCCCGCGCCCGGCGTGGTGGCGGTCGACGCCGGCACGGGCTTCGCGCACCCGGCCATCGATGCCGGCTTCGATGAGCTCGTGCCCCTGGCACGCAGCCAGGGCATCGCCGGCATGGCCGTGCGCAACTCCTACAACTGCGGCGTCCTCGGCTACCATACGGAGCGGCTGGCCCAGGCGGGCCTCCTGGCCCTCGGCTTCACCAATGCGCCGGCCTCCATCGCCCCCTCTGGCGGCACGCGGCCGGTGGTCGGCACCAACCCCTGGTCGCTCGCCGTGCCCGACGGCAAGGGCGGCGCCACGCTCGTCATCGACCAGAGCGCCAGCGTGGTCGCCAAGAGCGAGGTGATGAAGAAGGCGCGAGCCGGCGAGCCCATCCCGCTCGGCTGGGCGCTGGGCCCCGATGGGCAACCGACCACGGATCCCGCCGTTGGCCTCAAGGGCACCATGATGCCGTCGGGCGGCTACAAGGGGGTCGGCGCCGCACTGCTGGTCGAGACCATGGCCGCGTGCCTGTCCGGCGCGGTCCTGGGCGCCCACGCCAGCCCCTTCTCCGGCACCGCCGGTGGGCCGCCGCGCACGGGGCAGTACTTCATCGCCATCGAGCCCGGCGCCTCCTCGGGCGGCGCCTTCGCCGAGCGCATGACCGCGCTCGTGGCGGCGTTGCGGGCCGAGCCCGGCGTGCACGTCCCCGGCTCGGGGCGCAGCGCCGCACGTGACCGGTCGCGCACCGCCGGTGTCGCCGTCGATCGGGCCATCGCCGACAAGGCCCGCGCTTTGGCCGGCCTCTGATCGCACGCCACACCACGAAGAAGAAGATGACGAACCGGGAAAGGCACAGACGATGACGGGGACGGCCGAGACGGCAGGCTTCATGGCTATGAAGGGCGCCGGCTACTACTCCAAGGCGACCACCGGCGCCAAGTACGTGATCAATGCGGCGACCCCGCTCATCCTCGATGCCATCGCCCGCATGGGGCTCGAGGACGACGGCGCGTCGTTTCGGGTCGCCGATTCGGGTTGCGCCGACGGCGGCACCTCCATCGAGATGTGGGGCAACGTCTTCGCCCAGGTGCGCGCCAGGCTCCCGAGCCGTCCCATCGAGATCACCTACACCGATCTGCCGCGCAACGACTTCAGCCAGCTCTTCCGGATCGTGCACGGCCAGACCGACATTCCGACCTACTACGGCCGCGTCGCCGACGTTTACCCCTTCGCCTCGGCGACCTCCTTCCATCAGCCGATCTTCCCGGCAGCGACGCTCGATCTGGCCTTCTCGGCCACCGCCTCCCACTACATCTCCAAGGTGCCCTGCAACATCACCAATCACGTGCACATGGTCGGCGCCTCGGGCGCCGAGCGCGCCGCCTACGACGAGGTCGGCCGCATCGAGTGGGAGCGCATGCTGGCCCTGCGCGCCCGCGAGCTGAAGACGGGTGGCCGCCTCTGCTATCTGAACTTCGGCATCGACAGCCAGGGCCGCTACCTCGGCGCGACCGGGGGCAAGAGCATGTTCGACACCTTCGATCTCCTCTGGCGCGGCATGGCCGGCGACGGCCTGATCACGCAGGCCGAGTATGTCGCCACCAACTTCCCGCAGGTCTACCGCAACGAGGCCCAGTTCACGGCCCCGCTGCGCGATCCCCAAAGCCCCGTGTACAAGGCCGGCCTCCGGCTCGAGCACGTCGAGGAGCGCTATCTCGCGTGTCCCTATGCCGAGGCCTTCAAGGAGCATCGCGATGCGGCGCGCTTTGCCCGCGAGTACATCCCGACGCTGCGCTCCTGGGCCGAGCCGACGTTTGCCGCCGGCCTGAGCCCGAGCCGCAGCGATGAGGAGCGCCGTCGCCTGCTCGACGAGTACTTCGGCCGCTACGAGCGCCTCGTGGCCGCCGAGCCCGAGGGGCACGGCATGGACTACATCCACGTCCACCTCGTGTGCGTGAAGCAGTGAGCGTGGGCGCGGCCGAAAGCGTGGTCCCGGCCGCTGCGCTGCGGCCACCGGACGAGGTCATGCGCCTCGCCCGCCTCGGCAGCTTCCATCAGACGCGGCTGAGCTTTCTGCGCGCGCTGCTGCGTACCTTGGGCGCCGGCCGATGGTCCTTCGACCGCCCGGTCTTCGACATCGACGTCCGCGGCGTCGGCGTCGCCGTCTATCGCGCGCGCGGCCCGGAGCGCACCTACAGCCTCGTCTGCTTCTCCCACGACCTGCCGCCCGAGAAGCGCACCGACCGCGTCATCGCCGAGGAGTGGGACGCGACCTTCGCCCTCTTCGACGGCGAGCCGGCCGCGGCCGACATCGAGCGTCTTCGGCAGAACGTCCCGCGGCAGGAGGCCGGCCGCTGCCTCGAGACCGAGCTCGTGCTGGCGCGGGCCAACCGCAGCGTGCGCCTCTTCGACCACGTGGTGGAGAGCCTCGCCGCCGGCCGTCAGCCCGACGCTGCTGCCTTGGCCGCGACCGGCTACCTGATGCGCACCACCGCCGTCTACGGCAACGGCAAGTTCGGCATCGCCGACCGCAGCCGCATCGCCGATCGGCCCGAGCTCGGCGGCCCTTTCCGCGCCGAGATGCTCACCGTCTGGCTGATCCGCGCCTTCACCGTGGACCTTGCCGAGCATCTGGCCGCGCTCAGGTCGCCACAGTCCGCCGTGCGGCTCGATCCCGCCCTGCGCCGCAGCCTCGGCGTCGGCAACGCCACCGGGCTCGGCATGGCCCCGTTCCTCGTGCGCCATCCGAGCTTGCTGCACCGCTGGATCCTGGCGCGCGAGACCGCCCTTGCCCGTGTCCGCGCGCTTGACCTTGCATCTGCCGCCGAGACGGCAGCCTTCGCCTCGGCGCTGGGCAAGTCGCACGCCCTGGTGGCGGGCTGGCGTACCGACGATCTCGTGCAGCGGCCGCGCATCGAGGCGCTGCGCCGCGATCTTCGCGCTGTCGAGGCTCACGTCGCCGCGGGCGCCTGGGACAGGCCTCAGCCTTGGGACGCCCTCTATCGCTGGGGCGAGGCGCATCTGTCGCGCGAGGGCCAGGAGTATCTGGTCACGCTGCTGATCGAGCCGCACGGGGCCCTGGTCGACGATCTCGCCGATGCCATGGCCATCGACGAGACGGCCCTTCACGGCATCGACGGCACCGTGTCGCCCACGGGCTTTGCCCGTCTGATCGCCCGCCACTACGCCTGGGCCGCGGCCATCGACTTTGCCGCCAGCGATCCGCAGGCGCGCTTCTGGTACGTCTCGGAGGAGAAGCTCGAGCCGCGCCTCGGCGAGCGCTGGCGCGAGGAGGGCGCCGACAGGGAGCAGCCGCTTGCCACCGCCCGCGACGTGATGGCCCTGGCGGCTGCGCTGCAAGGCTCGCCCGAGCCGACGCTTGCCGCGTTCCTGCTGGCCCACCCCGAGCACCGTCATGCGGCCCGCCGCGTCCAGATCGCCGCCGGCCATCCCTACGGCGAGATCCGCGACAACCTTGTCGACGCCGGCATGCGGCCGATCGATATGCTGCGCTGCAAGCTTTCCTTCTTCGGCTGCACGCGCTTCGATCCGCGCTCCGACCTGTGGCTTCGCATCACCATGTTCCAGGGCGCTCCCTTTCCCTCCGATCCCGCCCCCTGGTCCGACGACTGGATCTACGCCGGAGGAGGGGAGGCATGAGCCTGTCCTTCAACGAGATCGAGGCTGCCGCCCTGAAGGCGGCACGCGGCGCCGGCTTCTCCTGGGGGCTGGCCGAGGAGGCGGGCTTCGCCGCCCGCTGGCTCGCCGAGCGCGGTCTCGACTGGTTGCCCGCCCTGCTCGCCGTCTGCGAGGCCCAGCTGTCCCGGGGCGAGACCACCGTCGGCCTGTCGGGACATCTCCTCGGCCCCGGAGCGGGAAGCGACAGCCTCTGCCCCTTGCGCGTCGGCGCCTGGATCGCCGATCTGGGCGCAGTCGGGGAGGATGGCTACGAGGTCCACAAGCTCCGCCACCCCATCCTGCTGCTGCCCTTTCTTGACCTCGCGAGCCGGCAGGCCGGGCCGATCGCGCTCTCGATCCTGCCGGCCTCGGGCGCCCCGTCACAGGTCTTCGTGGTCTGCCAAGGTGCCCTGCACGCCGATAGAGCCGACGCGCCGTGCCCGACGCTCGTCCTGGCATCGGTGCAACGGGTGCAGGCTCCGGCGGTCGGGGCGAGCCGGCCCCTGCTGGCGCGGCCTGCCGCCGTCGATCCGGCCTTGCGCCTGCGCCTGGCGGCGCTCGAGGCCCGCACCTACGTTCCCGCTAGCCGCCATTCGCGCCTGGCCGGTGCCGGTGCCGGCCTCACCGACAACGATTGAGGGCCGGAGCCGCGCGTTCATCCCTGCCCGGGTCGGTGCTATGGTCGCGCCGCAAAGCACCCAGCAAGGCCAAGCCCATGCAGCACGCGACCAGGACACCCCGCAGGCCCGTCTCCGCGCGCCGCAAGCCGCCGTCCGCCGTGGCCGGTCCGGCCCAGGGCGGCCTGAAGCTGCGCATCGATTTCGGCCCCTTCGGCGCGCTGGGCCGCGGCAAGATCGCGCTCATGGAAGGCATTGCCCGCCACGGCTCCATCTCGGCGGCCGGCAAGGATCTCGGCATGTCCTATCGTCGCGCCTGGGAGCTGGCCGATGAGATCAATCACATCTTCGCCGAGCCGCTGATCGAGAAGCAGACGGGCGGCGCCGGTGGCGGCGGCGCCCGCCTCTCGCGATGGGGCGCCGAGGTCGTGCAGCGCTTCCGCGCCATCGAGGAGGCCTGCGCGAGCGCCGCTCTGTCCGACCTGGCCGTCCTGCGTGCGAACCTTCCCGTGAAGCCGCGCAGCGCGGCCTGAGCGCGCGCTTGCGGCTATTGCGTCGCAGACGTGCGGGTGGCGATCAGGGCGACGCCCTTGATCTGGGCGTGCACCTCCTCCCCCACCGCCAGCTTCAGACCGGCCAGCGATTTGCGCGTGATGCGCGCGGCGATGCGCAGGCCCTGTCCGTGCGCACCGAGCGCCACGATGACGTTGACCTGCGGTCCCTGGACCTCGCTGTCGATGGCGACGATCCGCCCCGGCAGCGAGTTGACGATGGTCGAGGCCTGCGGGGCGCCGCGCGCGAGGCTCACGTCGGTTGCCGTGATCCGCAGCCGGCGCTTCTGCCCGACCGGCCCGTGCTCGCCGGGCACCAGCAGGCGGCCGCCCTCGATGTCGACCTCCGTCAGGCCGAACGCGCGGTCGACGCCGGCGATGGTGCCCTCGATGATCACCGCCGCGTCGGCGGCAGCGATCAGGGGCAGCTCGAGATCGAGCTGCAGCTCGCGGATCGGGCCTGCCGCCCGCACCCTGCCCTTGTCCAGCATGACGAGCGTGTCGGCGAGCCGCTCGACCTCCGCGAAGTCGTGGCTGACGTAGAGGATCGGCAAGGCGAGCCGCTCGTGCAGCATCTCGAAATAGGGCAGGATCTCCTCCTTGCTCCCCCGGTCGAGCGCCGACAGCGGCTCGTCCATGAGCAGGATGCTGGGCTGCGCCAGCAGCGCCCGCCCGACCGCGATGCGCTGCCGCTCTCCGCCCGACAGCGCAGCCGTCGAGCGCCCGAGCAGGTGCCCGATGCCGAGCAGCCCGACGATGTCGTCGAGCTTCAGGGGCGCGCTCTCCGTGGCCCGCACCCGCCGTGCGCCGTAGAGCAGGTTGTCCTTCACCGACAGATGCTGGAACAGGCTCGGCTCCTGGAACACGTAGCCGACGTGCCGCAGGTGCGTCGGCCGGAAGATGCCGGCCGCCTCGTCCTGCCAGACCTCGCCGCCCAGGACGATGCGGCCGGCGAGCCGCTCGAGGCCGGCGACGCAGCGCAGGATCGTCGTCTTGCCGCAGCCCGACGGCCCGAACAGCGCCGTGATGCCCCGCATCGGCGCCGCAAACCGCACCTCGAGCTGGAAGCTGCCGAGGCCGCCGTTGAGCTCGACCGCGATCGATGCGCTCGCCGCCGTCATGCGCCGACCCGGGAGGTGCGCCGCTCCAGCACCAGCATGGCGAGGATGACGACGAACGAGAACGCCACCATGCCCCCCGCCAGGATGTGCGCCTCCGTCCAGCGCTGGGTCTCGACGAAATCGTAGATGGCCACCGAAAGCACCTTCGTGCTGCCGGGGATGTTGCCGCCGATCATCAGCACGACGCCGAACTCCCCGACCGTGTGCGCAAAGCCGAGCACCGCCGCCGTCAGGAAGCCCGGCCGCGCCAGCGGCAGCGCCACCGACCAGAACGCGTCCCAAGGCGTCGCCCGCAAGGTGGCCGCAACCTCGAGCGGACGGTTGCCGATGGCTTCGAAGGCGTTGCGGATCGGCTGCACCACGAACGGCATCGAGTAGATCACCGAGCCCAGCACCAGGCCTTCGAAGGTGAAGGCGAGTGTCCGCGCCCCCCACAGGCTCGCGACCGCGCCGCCGGGCCCGTGCGGCCCCAGTAGCAGGAGCAGGTAGAACCCGAGCACCGTCGGCGGCAGCACGATCGGCATGGCCACGATGGCCGCCACCGCCTCCTTCCAGCGCGCTCTGGACCGCGCCAGCCACCAGGCAATGGGAGTGCCGACGACGAGCAGCAGCAACGTCGTGAGCGTGGCGAGCTCGAGTGTGAGCCGCAGCGGGGTCCAGAGCTGAGAGGCGTCGATCACGTCAGGCGCATCCGAGGAAACGTGGCGAGAGCCGCAGTGTGGCACAGCCTGCGCGGATGGTCTCAGTCCGCAAGTCCGTACCCGAACCTGACGATGACGCGGCGGGCCTCGGGGCCCTTCAGGTACGCCAGGAAGGCGCGCGCCGCGTCGTTGCCGGCGCCCGGCTTGAGGAGCACTGCGTCTTGCGCGATGGCTGCATAGAGGCTCTGCGGCACCGTCCAGCGCGAGCCGCCCTCGACGAGGGCGACCTGGCTCAGCGCGACGAAGCCCACCTCGGCGTTGCCGGTGTCGACGAATTGGAACGTCTGCGCGATGCTGTTGCCCTGCACTATCTTCGGTTGCAGCGCGGCATAGACGCCGAGCGCCTTCATCGCGGCGACAGCCGCCGCGCCATAGGGGGCCGTCGCCGGATTGGCGATCGCAACCTTGGCGAACTTGCCCTCCTTCAGCGTCTTCTCGCCCTCGACGAGCCCGGCGGTCTTGCTGAACAGCACCAGCCTGCCGACCGCATACGTGAAGGCCGTGCCGCCCACCGCGTGGCCCTCCGCGATCGCCTTGGCGGGCGTCGCCTGGTCGGCTGACAGCAGGATGTCGAACGGCGCCCCTTGCGTGATCTGCGCGTAGAACTGGCCGCTGGCGCTGAGGCTCAGCACCAGCCTGTGCCCCGTCGTCCTCTCGAAGCCCTTCCCGATCTCCCTGACAGGCTCGGTGAAGTTGGCGGCCACCGCCAGCTTGGCCTCGCCGGCCTTGGCCTGCGACCAGGAGACGGCGCACAGCGCGGCCGCGGCCAGCGCACGGACGGGGAGGGGCAAGCGCATCGGGCGTCCTCGTTATATCCATATGACTATAGCGCAGCCCGCGCGGGACGCGATGCGGTTTCTTGACCGCAGGCTGGGGATCTCGGGCAGGCGCGGTATCAGCGCGAGGGAAGATCGAGGGGGAGGCAGTTCCTATGGCCTGCCTCGATGCAGTTCTGCAGCCGGCGCCCAGCCAGCAGCCGGTCAACCAGCCAGACCCCGGCAGCCAGGACCAGGGCGACGGCCACAACGGCGACGAGGTTGCCCCGCTGCCGCCGCCTGTGCTCCGCGAGGCGGGTTTTGTCTGGTTCCATTGCCAGTCGCCCGGCGTTCCCGTCGTGCGGCCTGCGAGACTACTCGGCCGGCACCGTCGCAGGCGTCGTCGCCCCCGCCGCCGGCGCCGGGCCGAAGCGCTCCAGGTAGAGGTAGATCACGGGCGTGATGTAGAGCGTCAGCACCTGCGACAGGCACAGGCCGCCCACCACCGCGATGCCGAGCGGCTGGCGCAGCTCGGCGCCGGCTCCCGCGCCGATGGCGATCGGCAGTGCGCCGAAGATGGCGGCGAACGTCGTCATCATGATTGGCCGGAAGCGCAGCAGGCAGGCCTCGTGCACCGCGTCGCGCGAGGCAGCCCCGCTCCGCCGCCGCTCGATCGCGAAGTCGACGATCATGATGGCGTTCTTCTTGACGATGCCGATCAGCATCACGATGCCGATCACGGCGATCACTGACAGGTCCATCTTGAACAGGATCAGCGACAGCAGCGCCCCGATGCCAGCCGATGGCAGCCCGGCAAGGATCGTGATCGGGTGGATGAAGCTCTCGTAGAGGATGCCGAGCACGATGTAGATCGTCAGCACGGCGGCGAGCAGCAGGATCGGCTGGTTGGCGAGGCCGGCCTGGAACGCCTGCGCCACGCCGGAGTAGCCGGTGGTGACCGAGGCCGGCATGCGCATGTCGCTGGCCACCCCGTCGATGGCGCGCACCGCGTCGCTCAGCGCATAGCCGGCCGCGAGGTTGAACGACACCGTCGCCGAGGGCTGCTGCGCCTGGTGGTTGACGGTGAGCGGCCCCACGCTCGCCACGATGCGCGCCACCGCGCTCAAGGGCACGCTGCTGCCGTTCGAGGCCTTGACGTAGATGCGCGCCAGCGCCGTCGGATCGTTCGACAGCTCCTTGGAGGCCTCCAGGATCACCTGGTACTGGTTGACGGAGGTGTAGATCGTGCCCACCTGCCGCACGCCGAACGAATTGTAGAGGGCGTTGCGGATCTGGTCCGGCTGCACGCCGATGGCCGCCGCGCGGTCCTTGTCGACCTCGATGCGCATCTGCGGGTTCGTGATCCGCAGGTCGGTCGTGACGTCCCGCACCTCCCTGAGCTTGGTCAGCGCGTCGACGAACCTGGGCACGATCGAGGTGAGGGTGGCAAGCTCGCTGCTTTGCAGCGTGTACTGGTACTCGCTCTTGGATGCCCGCCCGCCGATGGTGATGTTCTGGACGGGCACGAAGTAGACGTTGACGCCGGGGATGCCCGCCACCGCCTGGCGCAGGCGGCCGATCACCTGGATCACCGTCTCCTTGCGCGCCTCGCGCGCCTTCAGCGCGATGAACAGCCGCCCGTTGCTGAGCGTCGCGCTCGACCCCAGCGCGCCCACGCTCGACATGACATAGTCCACCGCCTTGTCCGCCTTGACGATCGCGGCGGCGCGCTTCTGGTGCTCGACCATGGTCGCAAAGCCGATATCGGGCGCAGCCTCCGTGCTGGCGAAGATGAAGCCGGTGTCCTCGGTCGGGAAGAACCCCTTCGGCACCACGATGTAGAGCCAGATCGAGACGCCGATGGTGGCGAACGTGATCATCAGCGTCACGAAGCTGTACCTGAGCACCACGTCGAGCGTTCGCCGGTAGAAGCGGTCCATGCCCCCGACCAGGGCATCGGAGAAGCGGGCGAGCAGGCCGGGCTTGGCGTTGTGGTCGACGGGCTTGAGGAAGCGCGCGCACAGCATCGGGGTCAGCGTCAGCGACACGAAGCCCGAGAACAGGATGGCGATGGTGATGGTGACGGCGAACTCGCGGAAGATGCGCCCGACGACACCGCCCATGAACAGCACCGGGATGAACACCGCGACCAGCGACAGCGTCATCGAGATGATGGTGAAGCCGATCTCCCGGGAGCCCTTCAGCGCCGCCGTGAACGGGTCGAGCCCCTCCTCGATGTAGCGCACGATGTTCTCGAGCATGACGATGGCGTCGTCGACGACGAATCCGACCGACAGCGTCAGCGCCAGCAGCGACATGTTGTCGATGGAGTAGCCCAGCGCCGCCATGGCCGCGAAGGTGCCGATGAGCGACACCGGCAGCGCCAGGGAAGGGATGATCGTCGCGCTGGCGCTCTTCAGGAACACGAAGATCACGCAGATGACGAGCGTGATGGCGATGGCGAGCGTCTCCTGCACGTCCCAGACGGCGGCCCGGATGGACAGCGAGCGGTCGTTGATCACGTTGATCGACACCGACGGCGGGATCTGCGCCGACAGCGTCGGGATCAGCGCCCTGACCTTGTCCACCACCTCCACCGTGTTGGCGTCGGGCTGCCGCTGGATGGCAAGCACGATGGCGCGGGTGTCGTTGAGCCAGCTCGCGACCTGCTCGTTCTCGACGCCGTCGCGCACCCGCGCGATCTGGTCGAGCCGGACCGGCTGGCCGTTGCGCCAGGCCACGATGATGGGGCGGTAGGAGGCCGCGTTCTGCGGCTGCGTCGGCGCATCGATGGACAGCGTGCGCGTCGCCCCGGTCATCGAGCCGACAGGCGTGTTCGAGCCCGCCGCCGCGATCGCCTGAGCGACGTCGGTGGACGTGATGTTGCGCGCCGCGGCGGCGACGGGGTCGAGCTCGACGCGGACGGCGTATTTCTGCACGCCGTAGACCAGCACCTGGGCGACGCCCGTGATCTGCGAGATCTGCGGTGCCAGCGTCGTCTCCGCGTACTCGTTGACGGTGGACAGCGGCAGCATCGGGGAGGCGAGCGCGATGAACAGAATCGGCTGGTCCGCAGGGTTGACCTTGCGGAAGCTCGGCGGCGTCGTCATCTCCACGGGCAGCTTACGCAGCGCCGTCGTGATGGCCGATTGCACGTCGAGCGCGGCGCCGTCGATGCTCCGGTCGAGATCGAACTGCATGATGATCGTCGACAGCCCCAGGCTCGAGACCGAGGTCATGCTGTCGATGCCGGCAATGGTCGAGAACTGGCGCTCCAGCGGCGTCGCCACGGAGGAGGCCATCGTCTCGGGGCTCGCGCCCGGCAGTGTTGCGGTGACCTGGATCGTCGGGAAGTCGACCCGCGGCAGCGCCGAGACCGGCAGGCTGCGGTAGCCCGCGATGCCGAGCAGCACGATGGTCGCCATCAGCAACGTCGTCATCACCGGGCGGCGGATGCACAGCTCGGGCAAGTTCATTCGATGTTCTCGGTGTCTTGCGCCCGATCGGCGGCGCCTCTGTCGGGAGAGGGGGAGACGGACCGGCCATCGACCACGCGCAGGTGTCCGTCGGTGACGACCACCTCGCCTGCCTTCAGTCCGTCCGCCACCACCGTCTCGCCGCCGACGGTGCGCGCCACCCTCACCCGCCGCAGCCGCGCCGTGTTGGCCTCGACGACGAAGACGTACGGTCCCGCCTGGCTCGTCTGCACCGCCTCGTTCGGCACCACCAGCGCGTTGGGCTCCTCGCGCAGGACAAGGCGCGCCTGGGCGATCTGGCCTGGCCAGATCCTGGCGTCCGGGTTCGCCACCTTGCTGCGCACCGTGATCAGCCCCGTGGCGTTGTCGACAGCATTGTCGACCATGAACACCGTGCCGCTGATCGTCGAGGCCGTGCCCGGCGCCGTCAGCTCGACGCGGGCGAGGCCCGATCGCATGCTGTCCATGGTCTGCGCGAACAGATCCTGCGGCACCGCGATGGCGACGTAGATCGGATCGATCTGGTTGATCGTTGCGATGATGGAGTTGGCGTCGGCGCTGCGCAGGAGCGCTCCGGGCCGCACGGCAACGACACCGATCCGGCCGCTGATCGGCGCCGTGATCGTGTGAAAGGTCCGCAGCAGTCTCAGGTTCTTGAGCAGCGCCTCGTCGGCAGCCTTGTTGGCCAGCGCGACGCTTGCCGCTGTCCGCGCATCGTCCGCCGTGACGCGGGATGTGACCCCGCGCTGGGCGAGGTCGGTGCTGCGCTCGTCGTTGCGCTTGGCCTGCTCGATCTGCGCCTCGCCGCGCTTGATGGCGGCCTGCGCCTGCTCGATCTGGGCGTCGATCTGGCGCTTGTCGAGCTCGACGAGGATGTCACCTTCCTTGACGAACGCGCCGTCCCTGACGAGCACGCGCTCCACGACGCTGTCGACGCGCACCTTGACCGTCACGGTGGACTCGGTCTGCACCGTTCCGAGCGAGCAGAACTCGACCGGCATGGCCTTGACGCGCACGGGCGCGACGATCACAGGCACGGCCGCAGGAGCGGCCTTCGCAGCCTTGGTGGCCGCAGGCGCCTCCCCTTTCATCATGCCGATCAGCCCGGGGGCCCGGTCTCTGAAGTAGGCGGCGACACCCACGCCGAGGACGAGTAGCAGCAGCCAAACGTACTTCAATGGAGCACTCCCGCGGCTCGCCGGCCAGAGCGGCAGCAGGGCGCACCCTGCGGCTGCCTCGAAACCAATAGTGCAAACGCGCCGGTGGCGAAAGTGCGCCGCCGACGCCGATGCGGCCGCAGCCGATATATGGGTGGTCTCGGGCAGCTCCGCCCGGGAGTCGCGCCCCAGCCCCCGCTTGCGGCAGCCGTGCTCGGACCGCCGACGGAAATCCGGCCCGCGCGCGTTCGGCAGCAGCACCCTGGAGGCGAGCTCCCCCGTTCCAGATGCAGGACGCGCGCTTGCTCCCCTGATCAGTCAAATGCTCGTCCCCCGATAAACCGATCGGCAACAATTCCCGTGTACGCCTGAACGGGCAAGGGGAGATGTCGCGGTGCTGCAGGCAATAGCCATCGCCGGGTCGGGGATGCAGGCTGCCAGTGAGCGGCTGGCCGCTGCGGCCAGCAGCATCGCCAACGTCAGCTCTGCCGGCCCCGCGCCGGTCGCCGGCCCTGTCTCTCCCGACGCCGAGGTCAGCGGCACTGTCGCGGCTGGCGCCGTCGATCTCGTCAGCGAGATGACGAACCTCATGCTCGCCCGCCAGGATGTCCTGGCCAACGCCGCGGTCTTGCGCATCAGCGACGAGATGCTGCAAAGGCTCTATGACCTCGTGGACGACCGGGGCTGAGCCGGTGACCTGTCGGGCCGCCAGCCGTCGGCAGGGTACCCATCTCGCCGGAAATGGCGATACTATCCAGCCCACGTCGCGAGCATGACACGAGCGCGGAGCCAAGCTGGTCCATGAGCAACGCAGGCGGCGCCGCCATCGGCGCGATGTACAATACTGACGCGCCGGTCTCCGGCATCGCCTACGTCAACGGCGCCTACATGCCCTTGGCCGAGGCGACCATCGGCATGCTCGACCGCGGCTTCGTGCGCTCGGATGCCACCTACGACGTCGTGCACGTCTGGCAGGGGCGCTTTTTCCGCCTCGACGACTACGTCGAGCGCTTCTGGCGCTCCATGGCGGGCCTGCGCCTGTCGATCCCGCAGTCGCAGGAGGAGGTGAAGGCGATCCTGCACGAGTGCGTCAGGCGCAGCGGCCTCAAGGACGCCTACGTGCAGATGACGTGCACGCGCGGCGTGCCGCCCAAGGGCAGCCGCGATCCCCGCGCCTGCGTCAATCGGTTCACCGCCTTCGCCCAGCCCTTCGTCTGGATCGCCAACGAGGAGCAGCGCCACCACGGCCTGCATCTCGTCGTCACGCAGGTGCAGCGCATCCCGCCGGAAGCGGTCGATCCCCGCATCAAGAACTTCCATTGGCTCGACCTGACCATGGCGCTGTTCGAGGCCTACGACCGTGGCGGCATGGTGCCCGTGCTGCCGGACGCAAACGGCAACGTCACCGAGGGGCCGGGGTTCAACGTCTTTGCCGTCTCCCGCGGGCGCCTCGTGACGCCCGACCGGGGCATGTTCGAGGGCCTCACGCGCCGCACCGTCATCGAGCTTGCCGGGGAGCTGCAGCTCCCGGTGGACGTGCGCAGCCTGCCCGCTGCCGAGCTGCGCCAGGCGGAGGAGATCTTCCTCACCAGCACCGCCGGCGGCATCATGCCGGTGACCATGCTCGACGGCGCCATCGTCGGCTCCGGCGCCCCGGGCCGGGTGACCCAGGCCCTGCACGACCTCTACTGGCGCCGCCACGACGAGGGCTGGAAGTCGACGCCCGTCGACTACGCCGCCGGCGAGCCCGCCTAGCCGCCCCCGAGCAGCCCGCGCCGGGCGAGGTTGCGCATCAGGGCGCCCGTGCCGAACGTCCACGGCGGCGCCTTGTCGCTCGTCGTCACCACGTTGACGAGCGCGCCGAGCCCTTCCGCCGAGATGGTGACGACGTCGCCTGCGTGGTGCGTGAAGCCCGCGCCGGGGCTGTCCCTGTCCTTGATCGGCGCGAACATGGTGCCGAGGAACAGCACGGCGCCGTCGGGATACTGGTGGTGGGCCCCGAGCATCTGCCGGGCAAGATCCTCCGGATCGCGGCTGATCTGCGCCATGTGGCTGACGCCCTCGAGGACGAATCCGTCCGTCCCCTCGACCTTGAGGCGGACCTGCGTGCGGCGCAGGGCGTCGAGGGTGAACTGCGCGTCGAGCAGCCGGATGAACGGGCCGATCGCGGTCGAGGCGTTGTTGTCCTTGGCCTTGCCGAGCAGCAGCGCCGAGCGCCCTTCGATGTCGCGCAGGTTGACGTCGTTGCCGAGGCACGCCCCGACGATGCGTCCGGAGGAGGCCACCACCAGCACCACCTCGGGCTCGGGGTTGTTCCAGCTCGACTGTGCGAGAATGCCGACCGATGCGCCCGTCCCCACGGCCGCCATCGGCGGGGCCTTGGTGAAGATCTCCGCATCCGGCCCGATGCCGACCTCCAGATATTGCGACCACAGCCCCTTGGCCTGCAGCAGCGACTTCAGCTCGGCCGCCTGCGCGGAGCCGGGCTTCAGGTTGCTCACGGCGCCGCCGATGGCAGCCTCCACCTCCGCCCGCACGGCCACGGCCCGCTCCGGCTGACCGCGCGCCTGCTCCTCGATCACGCGTTCCAGCAGCGACACGGCGAAGGTGACGCCCGCCGCCTTGATCGCCTGCAGGTCGATGGGCGCCAGGAGCCACGGCTTGCCCGCGCCCCTGACGGTTTCCGGGGTGTTGGCGAGCACCTCGGCGAGGTCGCCGACGACCTCTCCCTGGGCGGCCCGCGCCGCCGCCGCGGGATCCGGCTGCTCGCACAGGTCGCGCATGGTCGCGAACGCCGCCGTGATGTCGACGAGCTTGCCCTCGCGCACCGCGACGATCGAGGGGCCATCCACGTGCGGGCGCCAGACGCGGCCCACGAGCGTCGCGGAGGCAGCGTCGTCAGGAAGCGTGCGGGACAGGTCGAGCATGGGCGTTTCCTTGTCTTTGTTGACGGACATTGCACTGAGCATGACCGCGAGCCCTGCCGCGGGCAAGGGACACGTCTCGGTGCGCCGGATGGCTCCCTTGCGGGCCGCCGCGCACGGCACGTGCTCCGCCCGGGACAGGCCGGGACAAGGCGCGGTAAGCGTCTCGCCGCATTGTGATTTGCCAGTCCCCGTCCCGGCCCCTAGAGGCCGAAGGGGCATGGGGATTCCGGATGGGAGAGGGCCCTCGATGGGGATCACGCGTCGCAGTTTCGTCGCAGGCGGCGTGGCGATCGCCGGAGCCGGAATGGCTGCGCCGGCCCACGCGGAGGTCGCAATGCGTGCAGAGGAGATGGCGCCGCTGGTGCCGGGGGCGCCGACGCTCGTCGTGCGCGATCTCGCCCGCGTCGGCGCCTACTACGAGAACGGCATCGGCCTCGAGCGCATCGACGGTGACAGCGAGACGCGGCACCTGGGAGCCGGCAGACGCACGCTGCTCGTGCTGCGTCAACGCAAGTCGGCCGAGCAGGAGCCGCCCGGGCTGGCAGGGCTTTACCATACCGCGTTTCTGCTGCCCGGCCGCGCCGAGCTCGGTGCCTGGCTGCGCCGCGCCATCCGCATGCGGCTGCCATTGGACGGCGTCTCGGATCACCGCGTGAGCGAGTCGCTGTATCTGTCGGATCCCGAGGGCAACGGCATCGAGATCTATGCCGACCGCCCGCGAGCGACGTGGGTGTGGTCGGGCAGCACCGTGGAGATGGGCAACCACCCCCTCGACGGCGACGGCATTCTCCGCGACGGCATGGGGCTGCCCGAGCCCGAGCGCCTGCCCTCGGGCACCATCGTCGGCCATGTGCATCTTCGCGTCGGCGCCGTGCCGCAGGCGGAGGCCTTCTACGCCGGCGTTGTCGGCCTCGAGATCACGCGCCGCCGCGACGGCGCCGCCTTCTACGCCACCGGTCGCTACCACCATCACCTGGCGACCAACGAATGGGAGAGCGCCGGCTCACCGCGCCGTAGCGGCGCCACCACCGGGCTGGCGCAGCTTGCGCTGGTGGCCAACGACGCGGCCGCCTTCGACGCTGCCGCCGAGCGGATGCTCGCAGCCGGCGGCGCACGGTCCGGCAGGCAGATCAGGGTGCCGGACCCGTGGGGCAACATCGTCGTTCTGTCGCGCGCCGAGGTCTGACGGTCCCTGCCGCTGCGGCACGCGTCCATCGAGGCACTGCACAGAAAAAAGCGGCGCCCCAGGCGTTCTGGAGCGCCGCAATCAGTCCTGGCGGGCGTGGCGGCATGGCGCCGCCGCCGGCCTCGCCTCAGGCGTGGAGGTCGAAGCGGTCGAGGTTCATCACCTTGGTCCAGGCCGCGACGAAGTCCTTCACGAACTTCTCCTTGGCGTCCGACGAGCCGTAGACCTCGGCCAGCGCCCTGAGCTGCGAGTGCGAGCCGAAGATCAGGTCGGCGCGCGTTCCCGTCCACCTCAGATCCTTCGTCTTGCGGTCGCGGCCCTCGAAGATCTCGTTCGAGGAATCGGCCGGCTTCCACTCCGTCCGCATGTCGAGCAGGTGGACGAAGAAGTCGTTCGTCAGCGTCTCGGGACGGTCAGTGAAGACGCCGTGCGTCGACTGCCCGGTGTTGGCCCCGAGCACGCGCAGGCCTCCGACCAGCACCGTCATCTCGGGCGCCGTCAGCGTGAGCAGCTGCGCCTTGTCAACCAGTTGCTCCTCTGTCGACAGGCGCTGCTTGCCGCGCTTGTAGTTGCGGAAGCCGTCGGCGACGGGCTCGAGCGGCGCGAAGCTGTGGGCATCCGTCTGCTCCGCCGTGGCGTCGGTGCGGCCCGGCGTGAACGGCACCGTCACCTCGTGTCCCGCGGCCTTGGCCGCCTTCTCGACGCCGGCGCCGCCGGCGAGCACGATCAGGTCGGCGAGCGAGATCTTCTTCGCCCCCGATGTCGCGTTGAACTCCTGCTGGATCGCCTCGAGCTTCTGCAGCACCTTGCCGAGTTGCGCCGGCTGGTTCACCTCCCAGTCCTTCTGCGGGCTCAAGCGGATGCGCGCGCCGTTGGCGCCGCCGCGCTTGTCGGAGCCACGGAACGTCGAGGCCGAGGCCCAGGCCGTCGCCACCAGCTGCGACACCGACAGCCCCGAGGCCAGCACCTTCGCCTTGAGTGCCGCCACGTCCTTGTCGTCGACGAGCTGGTGGCTCGCGGCGGGAACCGGATCCTGCCAGATCAGCGTCTCCTTCGGCACCAGCGGCCCGAGATAGCGGGCGACCGGCCCCATGTCGCGATGGGTCAGCTTGAACCAGGCGCGGGCGAAGGCGTCGGCAAACTGATCCGGGTTCTCCATAAAGCGCCGCGAGATCTTCTCGTAGGCGGGGTCGAAGCGCAGGGCGAGGTCCGTCGTCAGCATCGACGGCGCGTGCCGCTTGGAAGCATCGTGCGCGTCCGGCACCGTGCCGGCGCCGGCCCCGTGCTTGGGCTTCCACTGCTGCGCGCCGGCCGGGCTCTTGGTCAGCTCCCACTCGTAGCCGAACAGGTTCCAGAAGAAGTTGTTGCTCCATTTGGTCGGCGTCGTGGTCCAGATCACCTCGAGGCCGCTGGTGATGGTGTCGCCGCCCTTGCCGGTGCCGTGCCTGCATTGCCAGCCCAGGCCCTGCGCCTCGATGGTGGCCGCTTCAGGCTCCGCGCCGACCAGCGCGGCATCGCCCGCTCCGTGCGTCTTGCCGAAGGTGTGGCCGCCGGCGATCAGCGCCACCGTCTCCTCGTCGTTCATGGCCATGCGTGCGAACGTCTCGCGGATGTCGCGCGCAGCCGCGAGCGGGTCGGGATTGCCGTTGGGGCCTTCGGGGTTGACGTAGATCAGGCCCATCTGCACGGCGCCGAGTGGGTCCTCCAGCTCGCGGTCGCCGCTGTAGCGCTTGTCCTCGAGCCAGGTTCCCTCCGGCCCCCAGTACACCTCGGTCTCGGGCTCCCACACGTCGGCACGGCCGCCGGCGAAGCCGAAAGTCTTGAAGCCCATGCTCTCGAGCGCCACGTTGCCGGCGAGGATCATCAGGTCGGCCCACGAGATCTTGCGGCCGTACTTCTGCTTGATCGGCCACAGCAGGCGGCGCGCCTTGTCAAGGTTGACGTTGTCGGGCCAGCTGTTGAGCGGCGCAAAGCGCTGCTGACCGGCCCCGGCGCCGCCGCGGCCGTCGGAGATCCGGTAGGTGCCGGCGCTGTGCCAGGCCATGCGGATGAAGAGCGGGCCGTAGTGGCCGAAGTCGGCCGGCCACCAGTCTTGCGAGTCCGTCATCAGCGCCGTCAGATCCTTGACCACGGCGTTGAGGTCGAGGCTCTTGAACTCCTTCGCGTAGTCGAAGCCCTCACCCATCGGGTCCGACAGCTGCGAATGCTGATGCAGAATCTGCAGGTCGAGCTGGTTGGGCCACCAGTCGCGGTTGCCTGGGCCGTGTCTGCTGCCCGTGAAGGGGCATTTGCTTTCGTCAGCCATGGTCTTCTCCCTCGCGTTATTGGGGTGCTGCGGTGGCGCCGATCCGACGCCGCGCCAAAGCTTCTTAGCCAACCCGAGCGATCAGGTAAAATTGGCATAAGTGATGGTGAAGATAAGTTTTCCTGAACGCAGTCGCTCGGATGCCTGCCACTGCAATCTTCCAGGCGTTCCCGCACGACGCGCCTTGCGCTGGCGCAATGCGCGCGTCCTCGCCATGCGCTCGCGCCCGCCACTCCGCCGCCATGGCGACCGCAAGCGTCAGGATGCGGAACCACCGCATGCGTCTGATCCAGGCCTCGCCGGCAGCGCCTGTCCAGCACGCGCATCGCACACCTCACTTGCGTCCTCGTCGTGGACCCGGCCGGCCGGGCGACGTATGATACTGCAACGTCACCAAGGAACCCATCTGATGTCCCACCTGCCGAACTCGATCGAAGCCCGCGACATCGCCTACCATTTCCATCCCAACACCAACGCCCGCCTGCACGAGGAGATCGGGCCGATGGTGATGGAGAAGGGCGACGGCATCTATGTGGAGGACAACACCGGCAAGCGCTACATCGAGGCCCTCGGCGGCCTGTGGAGCGTGGCGCTGGGCTTTGCCGAGAAGCGGCTCGCCCAGGCGGCCTACGATCAGATGCTCAAGCTGCCCTACTACCACACCTTCGGGCACAAGGCGCACGGCCCCGTGGTCGAGCTTGCCGAGAAGCTGATCGACATGGCACCGGTGCCGATGTCGAAGGTGCATTTCACCAACTCGGGCTCGGAGGCCAACGATCTCGCCATCAAGATGATCTGGTACCGCTCGAACGCGCTGGGTCAGCCCCAGCGCAAGAAGATCATCTCGCGCGTCAAGGGCTACCACGGCGTGACCATTGCCGCCGGCAGCCTCACGGGCCTGCCCAACAATCACCGCTCGTTCGATCTGCCCATCGCCAACATCCTGCACACCACATCGCCGCACTATCGCACCTCCAAGCAGGAGGGCGAGACCGAGGAGGCCTTCTCCACGCGCTGCGCCGCCGACCTCGAGGCGCTGATCCTCGCCGAGGGCCCCGAGACGGTCGCCGCCTTCTTCGCCGAGCCGGTGATGGGGGCGGGCGGCGTCATCGTGCCGCCGAAGGGCTACTGGGAGGCGATCCAGCCGGTGCTCAAGAAATACGACATCATCTTCGTCGCCGACGAGGTGATCTGCGGCTTCGGGCGCACGGGCGAGAAATTCGGCACGGTGACCTACAAGCTGCAGCCGGACATCATGACGCTGTCGAAGCAGATCACGTCGTCCTATTTCCCGCTTTCGGCGCTGCTCATCAACGACAAGGTCTACCAGCCGATCGCCGATGAATCGAAGAGGATCGGCATCTTCGGCCACGGCTTCACCGCGTCCGGCCATCCGGTCGCGGCGGCCGTCGCGCTCGAGAACCTGAAGATCTTCGAGGAGCGCGACCTCTTCAATTACGTGAAGGAGATCGCCCCGCAGTTCCAGCGCCGCGTGCGCCAGCTGGGCACCCACCCGCTGGCGGTCGAGGCCCGCGGCGTCGGGCTCATCGGCGCGGTGGAGTTCGCCCACGACAGCATGGCGGCGACGCCCGGCCGGCTCGGTGGCCTGATCAACCAGCAGATGGTCGAGGCTGGCATCATCACCCGCAACATGGGCGAGAGCCTTGCCTTCTGCCCCCCGCTGATCATCACGCCTAAGCAGATCGACGAGCTGTTCGACCGGGCCGAGAAGGCCGTCGCGGCCGTCAAGGTCTGAGCCGCCGCCGCGGCACCGGCGCTTCGGGCGTCGATGCAACGCTGTCGCCCTCGGGAGCCATGCCCGGGGCGATGGCGCGGGTGGGCGCTTGGCGCCGCTCCACGCTTGCTTGAGCTTTGCGGGCAGCCTGCGCGTCCCGCGGCCGAGCCGCCCTTTCGCGCAGCCAAGGCCGCCGGCCGCCGGCATCCTTAACGCGATCTCAAGCGCACCGCCTCTAGGATGGGCGATCTCCCCAGGGTCCGGTCGACGCCGGGCCCTGGGCGCCCCGTCTTTGCGAGCGTTGCGGATCCATGGCGTTCAAACTCGGCAACCGGTCCCTGAGCGTCTCGATCAAGACGTCGCTCGCCATGTCCGTGCTCTTCTTGCTCGTGATCCTCGGCGGCGTGTCGGTCATGACCAAGATGCGCCTCTCTGCGCTTCAGCAGACCATCGAGACCGTGGGCCGCGATCGCCTCCCCAAGCTGCGCACGCTGGGAGAGATCAATCTCACCATCGCGCGCATCCGCTCCGCCTCCTACCGGCTCGCCCTGACGGCCACCCCCGAGCAGCGGGCGGCTGTCGAGGCCGTGTTCCAGCGCCGCCTCCAGCATCTCGAGCGGCTGATCGAGAGGTTCCAGGAGAGCGTCCACGGCAACAGGGCGCTGCAACTCGTCTTCGACCAGTTCGTCGCCAGATGGCAGCAGTACGGAAAGCACCAAGCGCTCATTCTCGACCCCGAGAATGCGAAAGACCGCGTCAGATACTCCAATATCGTGAACGTGGAGACCGAGGAGCACTTCCAGGCCGTGGTCGACACCATCAACCACGGCATTTCGCTCGCCAACCACGAGGCCGACACCGCCATCGACCAGGCTATCGCCCAGAGCGATTTCTACGCCTACGTTCTTTGGGGCTTGAACGGCATCAGCATCCTGATCGGCCTCGCCACCTTGATCTTCGTGTTGCGCGAGGTCTCGGCTCCCATCCATCGCATCACGCAGAGCATGGAGGCGATTGCCAAGGGCGAGCTCGCAACGGCCATCCCCTACGCCGAGCGCGGCAACGAGCTCGGCATGATGGCGCGCGCCCTCGTCGTCTTCAAGAAGAGCCTCGTCGAGAACGAGCGCCTCAACGCGGCCACGCGCACGCTGTCCGAGTTGAGCGAGTGGCTGCAATCGGCGAAGTCGGAGCCGGAGCTCTACGGCATGATCTCCTCCGTGCTCGGCCGCCTGATGCCCGAATGCAAGGGCAGCCTCTTCATCTACGCCAACTCCAGGGATGTCCTGGAGGTCGCTGCCGAATGGAACGGCCAGTCGCACACCGAGAGCATCCATCCCGAGGACTGCTGGAGCCTGCGGCGCGGACACGCTTACGTGCACGGCACGAGCGAGATCGAGTTCCACTGCGATCACGTGCATCGCGAGACCAACGACAACTATTGCTGCATCCCGATCCTGGCGCACGGCGAGACCGTCGGCCTGCTGCATCTCGAGTACACGGCCGACGCCTCAGAGACGGCCGAGGAGGCCAAGGCGCGCTTTGCCGATCGCGTACGGCTGGGGCTGGCCTGCGCCGAGCATCTCTCCATCGCCATCGCCAACATGAAGCTGCGCGAGGGCCTGCGCGACCAGTCGGTGCGCGACGTTCTCACCGGCCTCAACAACCGCCGCTATATGCTGGAGACGGCGCGCCGCGAGCTGCTGCGTGCCGAGCGGCAGAAGCTGCCCGTCAGCGTCGTGGCCCTCGACGTGGATCACTTCAAGACCTTCAATGACAACCACGGCCACGACGCCGGCGATACGGTATTGCGCCATGTCGGCGAGGCCATGCGCCAGCTCTTCTCCGATGACGGCATTCCATGCCGCATGGGGGGCGAGGAGTTCGCGGTCCTTCTGCCGGGCCTCGGGCTCGAGGATGCCGCGCGTCGCGCCGAGGAGCTGCGCGCCAGGATCGAGGCGCTGGCCATCCGCTATGCCGACGGGCTGCTGCCGCGCGTGACCATCTCGGCGGGGGTCGCGGCCTTCCCGGAGGCGGGCATCAACCTCACCGAGCTGCTGCGCACCGCCGACGACGCCCTCTACCGCGCCAAGCGGGCAGGCCGCAACCGCGTCGAGCTGCCGGAGGGGGCGCTGGCCGCGGCCCGGTCTGACGAGGCCGCCGACGCTCAGGTGCGCGCCCTCGGCACGGTGCTCGACAGTGCCGTGCCCCGCGCGGCCGGTGCGCGCGCCGGCGCTGCCTGATGCCGGCCAGTGGGTGACGGCAGTCGCACCCCGCGTCCGCGCCGGCCGAGCCTTGGCAGCCTGCCCCTCCCGGCGATAGTGTCACGCGCGTGCCCGGCGCGACCACGGCCCACATCGGCAAGTGCACGCACCTGTGTGGAAGGAGGGCGACTATGAACCTCGCGCAGCTTCTCGCACGCACCGCCCGCGTGTTCCCGGATCGGCCGGCGCTCTTTCATGGCCCGCGGCTTGTCTGCGACTACGCGGGCTTTGCCCGCCGCGCGAGCCGCATCGCGGGCCACCTGCAGGGCAGCCTTGGGTTGGCGCCGGGAGCGCGCGTCGGCGTGTTCATGCACAACGCGCCCGAGTACCTCGAGGCCTTGTACGGCATCTGGTTCGCCGGCCTCGCTGCCGTGCCGATCAACGCCAAGCTGCACCCCCGCGAGGCCCTCTACGTCCTGCAGGATGCCGAGGCCGCCGCCGCCTTCGTCTCCCAGGACCTCCTCGGCGGGCTGGCGGACCTCCTCCCCGAGGCGGGCGCGCTGCGCGCCGTGCTCACGCCCGGCACGCCGGCCTTCGCCCGTGTGGCCGAGGCCGAGCCGCTGCCGGCGCCGGTCGATCGCGCGCCGGACGACCTCGCCTGGCTCTTCTACACCTCCGGCACGACGGGCAAGCCCAAGGGTGTCATGCTCACGCATCGCAACCTGCTGGCGATGACCATGTGCTACTTCACCGATGTCGACCGTGTCGTTGCGGAGGACGCCGCGGTCTATGCCGCGCCGATCTCGCACGGCGCCGGTCTCTACAACTTCGCGCACGTGCTGGCGGGCGCCCGTCACGTCGTGCCGCTCTCGGGCGGCTTCGACCCCGAGGAGCTGGTCCCGCTCGCGCGCCATCATGGCAGCGCCTCCATGTTCGCCGCCCCGACCATGGTCAAGCGGCTCGTCGAGCACGTGGCGGCGGCGGGAGGCGAGGCCACGGGGTTCCGGACCATCGTCTACGGCGGCGGGCCGATGTACGTGGAGGATATCCGCCGGGCCATCGAGGTCATGGGCGACCGCTTCGTGCAGATCTACGGGCAGGGCGAGAGCCCGATGACGATCACCGCGCTCTCCCGCGCGCACCATGCGGACCGCGGCCATCCCCGCCATTCCCAGCGCATCGCCTCCGTCGGCGTCGCCCACAGCCTCGTCGAGGTGCGCGTCGCCGACGCCGAGGGGCGGCCGCTGCCCGTGGGAGAGACGGGCGAGGTGCTCGTGCGCGGCGAGACGGTGATGGCGGGCTACTGGCGCAATCCGCAGGCGACCGCCCGCACCGTTCGCGACGGCTGGCTGTTCACCGGCGACGTCGGCAGCCTCGATGCCGACGGCTTCCTGACGCTGAAGGACCGCTCCAAGGATGTCATCATCTCCGGCGGCAGCAACATCTACCCGCGCGAGGTCGAGGAGGTGCTGCTGACGCATCCGGGCGTCGCCGAGGTATCGGTCATCGGCCGCAGCCATCCCGACTGGGGCGAGGAGGTGGTAGCCTTCGTCGTCGCGCTGCCGGGAGCCGCGCCGCCGACGGTGGAGGAGCTCGACCGGCTGTGCCTGGCCGCCATCGCGCGCTTCAAGCGGCCGAAGCACTACCGCTTCGTCGCCGGTCTGCCGAAGAACAACTACGGCAAGGTCCTCAAGACCGAGCTGCGCCATCTTGACGCCAGCTCCTGACGTGGGGCAGCCTCGCCGCGCGCTGGCACGCGCATCCAAAGACGCTGCCCCCCGCGCGCCCGAGCGACCGCTCCGAAGCCGGACGATGTCGCTGGCTCGCAGCTTCCGCAAAAGACCTCGCGCGGCCGAAGCTGGACAAAGGCGCGTCCCTCCGGCAAGCTTGCCCGCAATGAGAACAAGGGCCGGTTGCGGGCCCGTCTCTTGAGGGAGGATACCATGCCGGCTTCAGCGCCTCGGTTGCGCGCGTTTGTGTCCGTTTGCGCCTTTCTGGTCGGTTGGATGGCCCTCTACGCGCCTCCCCAGGCCGCGGCGCAGGACTACCCTTCGAAGCCCATCACGCTGATCGTGCCATGGCCGGCCGGAGGCTCGTCCGACATCACCATGCGCGCCATCGCGGAGGTCGCGGGCAAGCGCCTGGGTCAGCCCTTCGTGGTTGACAACAAGCCCGGCGCGGCAGGAACCCTCGGGCCGGCCACCATGGCCGCCACCGCCAAGCCCGACGGCTACACCCTGTCGCAGATGCCCATCACCGTTGTGCGCATCCCCGTCATCCAGAAGACCACCTTCGAGACCATGCGGGATTTCACCTACATCTCGCAGCTCACCGGCTACACCTTCGGCGTCACGGCCAAGGCCGATGGCCCCTTCAAGAGCTGGGCCGACGTGATCGCCTACGCCAAGGCGAACCCCGGCAAGGTCACCTACGGCACGCCCGGTACCGGCACCTCGCTTCACATCGCCATGGAGATGATCGCCGCCCGCGAGGGGGTGAAGCTCACGCAAGTGCCCTTCAAGGGTGCGGCCGAGACCAACGCGGCCGTGCTCGGCGGCCACACGATGCTGCAGGCGGACTCGACGGGCTGGAAGCCCCTGGTCGACTCCGGCCAGCTCAAGCTGCTCAACATCTGGACCGCCGAGCGCAGCAAGGTCTGGCCCGACGCGCCGACCCTGAAAGAGCTCGGCTACCCCTTCGTGTTCGACAGCCCCTTCGGCGTGGCCGGTCCCAAGGGCATGGACCCGGCCATCGTCAAGAAGCTCGATGCCGCCTTCAAGGCCGCGATCGAGGATCCCGGCGTGGTGGAGGTCCTGAAGCGCTACGACATGTTCCCCCGCTACCTGGACACGGCCGCCTACGTCGCCTCCATGCAGGCGCTGGTCGAGCAGGAGACGAAGGCGCTCACCGAGCTCGGCATGGCCAAGAAATGACGCACGGCGCTGACCGGAAGGAGGCATGATGCTGGTGCGCAGCGCCGAGCTGTGGGGCGGCCTGTTCTGGCTCGCGCTCAGCGCATTTGCCGTGTGGGCGGGCCGCGACCTTGGCCTCGGCAGCTTGCACGACCCCGGGTCCGGCTTCGTTCTATTCTGGCTCGGCGCGATCATGACCGCGCTGTCCGCCAGCGTCGTTCTCGGCGCCCTGCGCGCGCCGGGCGAGTCGCTGTCGAGCCTGTGGACCGGCAAGCGCTGGATGCGCGTCCTTGCCCTCACGGGCATGCTCGTCGCCTACGGCTTTCTGTTCGAGATCGTCGGCTTCGTCGCCGGCTCGGTCCTGCTCCTGCTCGCCGTCATGGTCTTCATCGACCGCGTCGATCTGCGCGCGGCCGTGCCGGTGGCGGTGCTCGTGCCGTCGGCCATCTACTACGCGATCACCCACTGGCTGAAGATCCAACTGCCCGTTGGCGTCCTCGCGCCCTGGCTGTCCTAGGAGGGCCGCCGTGGACATTCTCACCAACCTCGCGCTGGGTTTCGGCGTCGCTCTCAAGCTCTCGAACCTGCTCGCCTGCTTTCTCGGCGTCTTCATCGGCACCCTCGTCGGCGTGCTGCCGGGCATCGGCCCGGTCTCGGCGATGGCGCTGCTGCTGCCGGTGACCCTGTCGGGCTCGCCCGAGGCCGGCATCATCATGATGGCCGGCATCTACTATGGCTCCATGTACGGCGGCTCCACCACCTCCATCCTGGTCAACATTCCCGGCGAGGCGGCGAGCGTCGTCACCTGCCTCGACGGCCACGAGATGGCCAAGCGCGGCCGCGCCGGGCCCGCGCTCGGCATGGCGGCCCTCGCCTCCTTTGCCGCCGGCACCGTCTCCATCGTGCTGCTGATGCTGGTGGCCCCGACGCTGGCGCGCGTGGCCGTGGCCTTCGGGCCGCCGGAATATTTCAGCCTGATGGTGCTGGGGCTCACCGTGCTCGCCTTCATGACGCAGGGCTCCATCGCCAAGGCGTTGCTGATGGCGTGCATCGGCATCGTGCTGGGGCTCATCGGCATCGACCAGATCACGGGCATCCCGCGCCTGACGTTCGACCGCATGGAGCTTGTCGACGGCATCGGGCTGGTGCCGGTCGTGATGGGGCTTTTCGGTGTCGCCGAGATCCTCGCCAACCTCGAGACCGTTCTCAAGCGCGACATCGTCAAGGCGCGGGTCGGAAACCTGCTGCCCTCGCGCGAGGACTGGCGCCGCAGCGCCGCGCCGCTCGGCCGCGGCACCATTCTCGGCTTCTTCCTCGGAATCCTTCCGGGCGGAGGCGCCGTGATCGCCTCGTTCGCCTCCTACGCCATAGAGAAGAGGATCTCGCGCACGCCCGAGCGCTTCGGCAAGGGCGCCATCGAGGGCGTCGCGGGTCCGGAGGCCGCCAACAACGCGGCGGCAGGCGGTGCCTTCATCCCGCTGCTGACGCTCGGCATCCCGCCCAACGTCGTGATGGCGTTGCTGCTCGGCGCCTTCATCGTGCACGGGCTGCAGCCCGGCCCTCTGCTGATGGTGCAGAGCCCCAACGTCTTCTGGGGCATCGTCGCCAGCATGTACATCGGCAACATCATGCTGCTGGTTCTGAACATGCCGCTGATCGGCCTGTGGGTGCAGGTGTTGCGCATACCCTACAGCGTGCTGTTCCCGCTGATCCTGTTGTTCTGCATCGTCGGCGTCTACTGCTCCGGCAACTCCTCCTTCGACGTGCTGGTGATGGTCGTCTTCGGCGTCTTCGGCTACCTCTTCCGCAAGTTCGGCTACGAGGCGGCCCCTCTGGTTCTCGCCTTCGTGCTGGGTCCCATGCTCGAGAACAACTTCCGCAAGTCGCTCCTGCTCAGCCAGGGCGATCTCGGGGTGTTCTTCGAGCGTCCGATCTCGGTGGTTTGCCTTGCGCTTGCGGCTCTGGCCCTGCTCGCAGCGGTCCTCCCCGGCGCCTCGCGCCAGCGCGAGGTCATCGCCAAGGACACTGTATAGCGCTCCCTCCAGCGATGAATGATCCCCGTGCGGCTATGGCCGGCTGGACGGGTCCGGGACAGACTGGAGTCCGCCCGAGGGCCGGGACGGCCGCGCGCCGTCGTCGGCCCGCGTTGGCTCGCGGCAATTCTGCGAGCATCGCGGATGCCCGGTCAGCTCATCGGATCACGACGCGCGGCGCGCCGGCGGTTGCACGTCCGATGATACGCGCCGCCGAATAGCCCTCCGCTTGGACGGTCTCCAGGAGCCGTGACGCATGCTCGGCCGTGCACGAGAAGAGCAGGCCGCCGGACGTTTGCGGGTCCGTCAGCAGATGCTGCAGCCACTCCGATTGGGCGCCTTCCCATTGGACGGCGTGGCCGTAGCTCGCCCAATTGCGATGCGACGCTCCGGTGACGAAGCCCTGTTGCGCAAGCTGGGCCGCTTCCGGCAGAGCCGGGATGGAGCTGCTGTTCAACTCGATCGTGAGACCAGCGCCACGGGCCATCTCGAGCGCGTGCCCGAGCACACCGAATCCCGTCACGTCGGTAATGGCGTGAACATTCGCGTCTTGGGCGAGCTGCGCGCCAACTCTGTTGAGGTGCGTCGTGGTCGCAATCATGTCGGCATAGCCTGACGCCGACAGCTGGCCTTTCTTGATCGCCGACGAGTAGATGCCGACGCCGATCGGCTTGGTCAGGATCAGCGCATCCGCCGCCCGGGCGTCGGAATTGCGCCGCACGTGCTCGGGCCGGCAGGTGCCGATGACAGCCAGCCCATAGATGGGCTCCGGGTTGTCGATGGAATGTCCGCCAGCAATGGGAATGCCTGCATCGCCGCACACCACAGCCCCGCCGCGCAGGATCTCGGCGACGGCATCGGTTGAGATCTTGTCGACCGGCATCCCGAGAAGCGCCAGAGCCATGATCGGTTTGCCGCCCATGGCATACACGTCGGACAGCGCATTGGTCGCCGCGATCCGCCCGAAGTCGAATGGATCGTCGACCATTGGCATGAAGAAGTCGGTCGTCGCGATGATGCAGGTCTGCTCGTCGAGCTGCCACACGGCCGCGTCGTCCGCCGTTTCCGTCCCGACCAGAAGCTGCTTGAATTTCGAGGCTGCCGGTTGCGTCGAGAGAAGCTTTTCCAGGACCGACGGCGCGAGCTTGCAGCCGCAGCCGCCGCCATGGGCGAGGCTTGTGAGCTTGAATGTCTCTGGGATCATTGCCTTCAATCCTCCGGGTTGGCCTGCACACGTCGGGGTGTTTCAGTCCAGCTCCTGACCTCGTCTGTCGAGCATCGGCTCGTTCAGCTGGAGTTCCAACCTCAACGCGTAAGAGACCTGAAAAGAGCTACAAGACCAGCGCATAGAAGCACGACCGCGACCACCACCACCAATACGACGATCCAGAGCATCCAGTCGAGCATCACGCCGGCCCTGTCGAGGGTGGCCGCCTCTGGCTCCGATCGCCCGCGAAGGGCCGCCCTAAGCGCCGAGCTCGGGGCGGCGCTCGCACGGCTCACCCTTTCCATTCGAGCTGCGTGACGGCAGCAATGGGGCCGCCCGGTGCCAGCTGCACCATGACCACCAAAGACTGCACGTTTGGCCCGCCCAGTTCGGAGATGGGCACGCGCCAGGTCCGTGCAGTCCCCTCCCAGTCGCCGACGACGCGGAGGGACTTGACGATATTGTGGTAGACGACCTCCCGATTGGCATTCTCGCCGCGCTTGATCGCGACGCGACCCTCCCGTTGAACCAGGGCGAGAATAACACGCGCACGGTCGGGCTTGACCGATCCTGTCGCTGGGCCAACGGCTATCACGAGATCCTTTTCCGAAAGCTCGGTTTGCAGCGCAACAGGGTTGGAGCGCAACGCATTCTGCGCAATCGCAATCGCCTCCTCGATCTCCCGCCTCGAGCTCCCGACAACGTGCGTCCTGCCGCCGACCACGATTTGCGGCGTGTAGACCTGTCTGTCTCCCCGCCCTTGCGCGTACTCGTATTGCCGACGCGTGAATTCCGGCCTGGCGAAGGTATCCTTCCAGCCGAGGCGATCCCAGTAGTCCACGGGAAGCGAGAGCGCGACCACGTCGCGCCTCGCGATGAACGTCGGCAGCAGCGCGTCAGCCGGCGGACACGATGAGCATCCCTGGCTCGTGTACAGCTCCAAGAGCACTGCCGGCCCCTGAGCTCCAGCGTGTGTCGCCGAGCAGAGTAGGGGTATCAGGACCAAGCCGGCCCGCAGTGCAAGTTTCAGGTGCCGCATGGCTTGCCACCCCCGAGATCCATGGTTGCCGTCCGAATGCCGGGCCGCCGCAGACGGGCGCGCCGCAACGGCGGCGTGTCGAAGGTCTGAGGCAACCGGCGCACATCCATCAACTCGACTGGCTCCTGGTTCCATCGTTCGCGCGCCCGGCTCGCGATTTGCGCCGCGATCCTCACGCAAAGCGCCGGTAGATCGTGGTGAGGAGGTTGCCCTTGGAATCGGCGGTTCTGCGCGCCAGCAGGGCATCAAGACCCAAGCTCATGCCGGCCCTTGTCACAATCAAGAAGCCCATCGTGAACACAAGGAACATGTACAGCCACGGCCACTCGTGCGGATGCTGATAGAGACCAAGCCACAGCTGGAGCGTGAACAGGATCCCGACGACGGCCATCGGGCGCACGAAGAAGCCGAGCATGAAGGCGACGCCCAGCGAGAACTCGGTCAGAAAGACCAGCGGATTGAGCACCGGCAGGGCGGGCAGCATGACGTGGGTGACGAACCACCTGTGTATCTCGAAGGCCGCGTAGCGGGTTTCCTCCTCTGTCCAGTACCGCAGTCCTCCCGATACGGGGAGAGGCAGCTTCCAGAGCGACCCCTGGAACCACATGCATCCGAGCATGAACCGCATCAGCCACGTGGCCACATGCTCGTAGGTGCGCTGCGCCGGATCGGACTGCCAGACCCGCCAGGCGATCCAGACTGAGGCGGCGATAAGCAGCAGGAAGACGACGACGAGCAGCGGCCCCACCCCGCTCCCCTCGTGATCGGGCGTCCTGCCGATGAGAAAGTAGAACGTGTCTGTGAAGGGGTTGGTGCGCATGGCCAGCCTCGGATTTGTCGTGTACGGACCTATGATCACCAGTACGCTCACGAAAGCGATCACGTTTCAACACATGGAAGAGAGAACCGCGCGCAGGGATCCGGCTCGTCATCAGACTGCGCCTCGGGTCGCGAGCTGACCGTCCGACAGCCGCGTTGGCAGCGTGGAGATGCGCAGGCAGGCGCGCACCGCACGCGAAAGCCCGTCGATGGCCAGGGTCAGCACGATGGTCGCCAGGATCAGCACAAGGGCGCGGTCGAAACGCAGCTCGGAGATGGCCGCATCGACGTAGTAGCCGAGCGTCTTCACACCCAGGATTCCGAATATCGCGCTCTCGCGCACGATGATCTCCCAGCGGTAGAGGCAGTAGGCCAGGAACTGGCCGTAGATCCGCGGCAGCGTATCGTAGGCATAGAGATCGAGCCCGGTAGGAGCGTCCGGCCGGTACGCGATCTGGTCCGCGTGCCGTCCCAGAAGGTAGGCGACGATTGCGCCGTTGTGGAATGCAAGTGCCACAATGGCCGGCAACATCGACGGTCCGAGCGTCTGCAGCAGGACATACGCCAGCATGTATTCCGGCGTCGAGCGGGCAGCAACCAGGACCAGGCGTCCGGCGAAATGGCCCGACAGCCCCGCGAACCGGCGCGCGACCAACGGGAACGTCGCGAGCGCCAGTATCGCCATCCCCACGAGGGCGATCTGCGACAGGATCAGGGTATTGTAGATGCCCGGCAGGATCTGGTTCTGCAGGATGGGCACAAACCAATCCCAGGTCGCCAGCAACTTCGCATCGATCCCGTGGATGCCGGCGCGCCGTAGCGGCTCCGGCACGATCTCCACGGACAGGAAGCGCACGAGATTGTCGACGGCCGACGATCCGCTCGTCGAGGCGGGAAGCACGAGGATGCTGATCACGATCAGAGCCGGCAGCGTGGACGCGCGTGCCCAGATGCGGCGCGTGCCGATCAGCGCGAAGAATACGAGCAGCAGGGCTGCCGCGGCACCATAGTGGCCTTGGCGAAAGTAGGTCTCGAGATGAAAGCCGATGGTTGGCAGCCCAATGAAGCCGAGGACGAGCGTCGATCGCATGCCGCATTCCAGGCGGTAGAGCGCATATGTCTTCATCCGCGCGGCGAGGTCCGGCAGGCGGGCATAGGCGAAGGCCGAGACCTGCGACGTATTGGGCGGCAGCGCCCGCTCGGCGCTGCGATCGGCCTCCTCGATCATCTCCGCGAATACCTTGGCGAAGATACCGGAATACGGAAGCGCGATGGCGAGTATGCCCGCCAGCGGCCCTATGCCGAAGATCTGCATGAGCAGCAGCGCCCAGAACAGCTCATGCACAGCCCGGAGGCCGATGGCTGTGCCGCGCACGGCTCGCGACCGGCTGTAGGCGATCGACATGACCAGCCCCGCCGCGGCGCCGAGCGATACGCCAAGCGTGGCGAACGCAATCGTCAGCACGATGCTCCAGAGCTCGATCGACAGGAGGTCGGGCGCCATCAGCCCCGCCAGGAGGCGCGCAAGCTCGTCCCACGGGCTCAGCGCCGTGATCGCCAGGTTCGCGAGCACCAGGCATAGCGCGGCGCAGGCTCCGAACCAGAGGCTGACGCGGCCGTAGCTGAGCGCGGGCAGAGACCATGCCCTGCGCCCGGCTGGCGTTGGAACGGAGAGGCTCACGCCAGGCCCCCAAACCGCAGGAGCAGGTCCTGTGCGCTCAGGGATTTCGCCGGCGCGTCGACGACCTTGCGGCCTTCGTCGAGCACAACGATGCGGTCCGCGTGCTCCAAGGCTTGCTGGACATCGTGCAGGATGATGACGGCGGTGGGATGCCGCGCCTTGATCAGCTTCAACAGATTGCCGCCTTGCACGCGGTCGAGGGCCGACACCGGCTCGTCGGCGAGCAGGATCGGCCGGCCGTTGTAGAGCGCGCGCGCAAGGGACACCCGTTGCTGCTGGCCGCCCGACAAGGTCCCGGCCTGCTGGAACATCTGCTCCTCCAGCCCCACGTCAGCCAGGAGCGCGCGGATCTCGCTGACGCGCTCCGCGCAGGGCCAAATCAGCGTTCGCAGGTTTGCGGCGGTCGAATAGCGGTCGAGGCGGCCCGCATAGACATTGTGGAAGACCGAAAGCGTCTCCACCAGCGATGCCGTTTGCGGGACAAGTGCTGCCGTGTCGGCGCTCTGCGCATAGAGCAGCTTGAGCAGCGTCGATTTGCCGGCGCCGCTGCGTCCCATGAGCGCCACGGTCTCGCGGTGCTGGACCGCGAGATCGATGCCGTGCAGCACCTGCCGCCCGTCGAATGCTGCGCGAGCATCTGCCAGCGACAGGACCGATGCTGCATGCTGCATTGCGGGGCCCGTCCGGTCAGTTGAGCAGTCCGGCAACGCCGCCGACGTCCTCGATGACCTTGTAGTCGGCGTTGCTGGCCGGGATGAACTTCTTGCGGTCCATCACCTGGAGCAGCTTGGGATCGTCGATGGCGAGAATGGCCTGCTGAAGTCGGGCCTTGAAGCCGGCTCCGAACGTGCCGTCCACGTCGCCGCGAACCACCCAGTGATAGTCGGGAAACGTCGGGGTCTCCCAGATGATGACGACCTTCTTCGGGTCGACCTTGCCGGCGGCCACCTCGCGATCGAAGGTCAAGTGATCGACGGCGCCCACCTGGAAGGCGCCCGACTGGACGAGTTGCGCGGTGCGGCTATGGTCCCCTGAGAAGCCCACCGTCGGAAACACCTCGTCAGGCCCTTTTCCGAGCGCCTGCCGGATGAAGTGCTCCGGGAACACGCGGCCGGACGTGGACGTCCGCGCGCCGAACGTGAACGTCTTGCCGGCGATCGCCTTTGGAAAGTCCGGCCCGCGGACCAAGCCTGTCGACGCATTCGCAATGAAGTAGCTCGTGAACTTCACGTCCTCGATGCCCTGCGCGATCGCCTCAGCACCGGGAGAAGCCCGCCTCGCCTGCACGCCCGTGAAGCCCCCGAACCAGGCAAGCTGCACCTGATTGCTGGCAAATGCCGTCACGGCAGCGGGGTAGCTCTTGACCGGCAAGTACGTCACGGCGACGCCAAGCTTGCTCTCGAAATATTTCGCATACGCGGCAAAGCGTTCCGCAAGACGCGTCTCGTCCTGATCCGGAATGGCGGTAAAGACCAACGTCTTGGTCTGCGCCGATGCGGCGCCGAGCGTGGTCAAAATCGCGAGCAAAAAGACGAAAAGCTCGAGCCCTGATCTGCGTACGCGCATCGCTTCCCCCAAAATATGCTCGCAGGCGCAGAAGCCCGCGTCCGGTTTCAATCAAACTACGTCAACGGGCCTTCGATCGTTACACGCCGGCTATGGGAAGCCAATGCCCAGCGGTAACGATCGCGTGAGGTGCACCCTAGCACGTGGCAATCGCAACGGATGCGACAGCGCCCAGCGCGACTTCGCCGTCGTTGAACCGTGCGCGCAGCGCGCTGCCGAAATGCTCCAGAACGGCATCGCGCCGGCTGCCAAAGCCGGCGAGCAGGCTCGCCATCCCCGGCGCAAACGCAAGACGCTCGACGAGCCATTGCGCGGATGGCGCGCGAAGAGCCGCGCGGACGGTCGTGAGCTCGACGGTCTGCAACCCGACTGTCTTGAAGAGGTCCCGAAAGCGATCGGGATCGACGAAGCGCAGCTGGGCGGGTAGCGCACCGGGCGGCACGTGTCCCAGAATGGCCTCGGCACTGGCGCGCAAGCCGGTCGCCAACTCGTAGTTGTGCGGCTCGGTCCAGGTGGCAATCGCAATGCGGCCGCCGGGGCGCACCACGCGCGCGAGCTCTCTCAGTCCTTTCTCCGCCTCCGGAAACAGGATGATGCCGAATATGGAGATCCCCACGTCATAGGCTGCGTCCGGCAATGGCAGACTGCAGCCATCCGCGCACTCGGCCGCGAGCCGCAACCCCGACGCCTCCGCGCGCTGCCTGATGTGTGCCACCATGCCCGGCGCCGCGTCGATGGCCAGGACGTCGGCGCCCGCGCGCGCAAGTGCGAGGGCGCAGCCCCCCGCGCCGGCGCCGACATCGACGACCTTGCGGTGCTTGACGTCCCCCAGCGCGGAAATCGCTACGTCTGCCACTGCGGTCGTGAAGGGTTCGAACACCGCCTCATACACCAAGACGTGATCGTTCCACGCGGCGGGGTCCTGGTCGGGCTGTAGGTCCTTCGCACGTGTCATGCTACTCACCCTGGACGCCAATCAGGAGTACACTTGCCATGCCGACAGACGTCCCCGCAAGCCCGTCGCCCGCCGACAGCAGGGACGCTCGTTTCGCGCTCGGCCTCGGACTCACCAACGACTGCAACCTCGCCTGCAGCTTCTGCTATCGCGATACGAGCCGAGTGGACCGCCTGAGCCTGGCGCAAGTGCGCTCGGTCGTGGAAGGCATTCCCGTCCGCTCGGTCAACCTGGGAACCGGCGAAAACGGACTGCACCCCGAGTTCGAGCGGATCGTTTCCTATCTGTCGGGACAGCCGTTGAAGCTGACGATGACCTCCAACGGCCATTCGGTTCTCGTCTCCACCGACGAGCAGCTCAAGAAGTTCAGCGATATCGAGTTTTCCTTGGATTACCCGACGCAGGAGGAGCAGGACGCGCAGCGCGGCGAGGGCAACTGGGACCTCATCCACGCGCAGGCCGCCCGCTGTCGTGACCTCGGCGTTCCCGTGACATTCATCGCCGTCATGATGCGGTCGAACTACGATCGTCTCGCGGCCATCGCGCGCTTGGCCAAGGCCTATGACGCGCCGCTCCGCGTGAATGTCTATCAATCGGTGAAGTCCGATACGTTTGCCCTCACCTACGAGGAGTATTGGAAGGGCTTCGAGACCCTGCTCGGCGAGACCGATGTGATTGCGATCGGCGAGCCGCTGGTCCGGGCGATGGCGGGCCTGCCGCCACGGCTCGGCGGCTGCGGCGTTTCAACCGTGCGCGTCACGCCGCGCGCGACGGTGCAGCCGTGCGTGTACTGGCCGGGGCCGGGAGACGCGCTGAGCCGGCTCATCGACACGGGAGCGGAGGTGGTCAACAGCCCCTCGTTCGAGCAAGCACGCACGGTGCCGTCGGCGTGCCGTTCCTGCCCCCATCTTGCGGCGTGCCACGGCGGATGCGCGGGCCGCCGTCGTCTCCAAGGTGCCCTCGCCGAGCCGGACACCTACTGTCCGATCGTGCGTGGAGACCGGAAACGGCTGTCGATCACCATGGCGGCAAGCCGCGAGCTTCCCAAGCTCGATAGCGCCTGCACGACCATCGTCATGGCGCGTTGAGCGACGCGATGCCTCTTCCGCTCATGGCGTCGTGCCTGCTGTTCGACATGGACGGCACGTTGATCGACGCAACCAAGCTCATCGATCGCATCTGGATCGCCTGGAGCAAGCGGCACGGCATCGATCCCCTGCAGGTGCTGTCGGGCTCGCGCGGCCAGCGCATCGTGGACACGGTGCGGGCCCACGCGCCGGCGAGTGACGTGGCGGCCGAGGTCGATTGGCTGTCGCGCCAGGCCCACGACGAGCCGATTGGCCCCGACGCGATGCCGGGGGCAGCAGCGTTCCTTGCGGGCATTCCGGGAGATCGCTGGGCCGTCGTGACATCCGCAATGCGCCCACTCGCAGAGCATTGGCTCGCCACGGCCGGACTCCCCTGTCCGAGCGTGCTGGTCACGGGTGACGATGTCGCCGACGGCAAACCGGACCCGGGCGGCTATCTTCTGGCTCTGACGCGGCTTGCTTGTCCTCCCGCGCGCGCCGTCGTATTCGAGGATGCGCCGGCGGGCATCGAGGCGGCGTGCCGGGCAGGGATACGCGTCATTGGCATCGCAAATCCAGACATACGCCGCACCCCGGTCCTGAGCCATTGGATACCGGATTTCACCTGCCTTTCGCTCGTGCACGACGCCACCACGCAAACCTGCATCGTCAAGGCTTCGGATGCCGAGGCGCATCCGATCGCGTGCGCGCAGAACTGACAGCAGTCTTGGATATGCCTTCCGTGCAAGTCCGCCGGAATCACGCGCTCACGGTTCTCGGGCCGGGAGCGGCAGCCGACGCTGGCCACGAACTCGCCAAGCCCCGCTTCCGCTGCTTCCCGACGATCGCGGTGCACGTTTCGGGTCCAAGCCTCGCTGGAGACGAGTGCCGGCCATGCCGGCGCCTGGTGGCCCACCGCGAGCACTGCAACAGGCATAGAGGGTCGAAAGCTGGAACGACCAGCGCCGGCACCCGTTGTCTACGGACTAAGGACGATCGAAAGGAGGCTACTATGACGAGAATTGGAATCTTCCCAGTCGCCGCGACAGCCCTGCTGCTTGGCCTGGCCGTGGCGTCGGCCCAGACGACCACACCGGGGACCACCAACATGCCCGGCGCTGGCGCTGCAACGACGGGTGCGGCGTCCAAGGTCACGCTCACCGATGCGCAAGCCAAGACCTGGATCGACAAGCCCGTCTTCAGCAGCGACAACCAGGAGATCGGCGAGGTGTCCGCGTTCAAGCGCGGGTCGGACAACGTCGTGACCGAGCTCCACGCCGACCTCGGCGGCATGATGGGTATGGGCGAGACCCGAGTGAAGCTCATGCCCGAGCAGTTCAAGCTGCAGAACGACCGCGTCATCCTGAATATGACGCGGGAGCAGGCCAGGAACCTTCCCAAGGTCCAGAGCTAGTCTGCAGTGTGGGCGCAGCACCCCGCCGGGGCGCTGCGCCTGCGTCCGGTTTGGCTGCTTCGGTCGACGACGATGAGCACCTCCGCTGCCCATTGCGCCAAGAGCGCAGCCTGTGCACTCCTCGTGGTGCTGCTTCACGCAGGCCCGGGCTGGGCGGCAGATCGTCTGGCGCCTGCGGGCTCGCTGTTCTGCACCACCTCGGATGCCGACAAGACAATTGCCAGCCGCAGAGTTGTTTCCTGCGCCTTCAAAGGCCTCGATGGAGGCGGCGGCGGCCTGGAAGGTCGTATCGTTCTCAAGGGCGAGGGTCGCCTTCCGCTCGGCAAGCATGTTCTGGCGTGGTCCGTGCTCGCCCCCCAGGCGGATGTGAAGTCCCAGGCGCTCGCCGGCACCTATGTGGAAACCGGCTCCGGCGGCCTCGTCGGAGGACAGGCCGGCGATATCGTTCTGGTCCCCGCAACCAACAACCGGCGGGCGCACGACGAGGCAATCACGATCCTCGAGCTGCACGTGGATCCGACCAAGGCCTAGCGACACTCCGGGTCCGGATCGTTGCCGCCCCTCAAGGCTCAGCGTGTTGATCGTCGCTCCGGCATGAACGGCGCGGTCTCGAGTCGCGCGGACTTCGCGACGGGGCCCGCAGGCGACGTCGCGCCATCCAAGCCGGACGGTGTGCGGTTGCCGGTGAGCCAGCCCCGACATGCTCCATAGCTCACGATCTCCGCCCGCGACCGCAACGACAGTTTCTCTGTCCCGCGGGCCTTGTAGGTTTCCACCGTCTTCACGCTCACATTCAGACGAGCTGCCACCTCCTTGTTGCTGAAGCCGCGCGCCGTGAGCTTCAGGACCTCCTCCTCGCGGGGACTGAGATCGCAGCACTCGCCTTTCACGGCAGAGCTGTACGTCGGCGCGGCGAGCGCCTTCTCCGCGATCGCCGGATCCAGATAGACCCCGCCCCCCGCGATGATGCGGATGGCGCGCACCAGCTCCTCCGCTGCCGATCGCTTCAGGAGATAGCCGCGGGCGCCGCCGTGCAGCATCGGCTGCACATAGGCGCGGTCCTCATGCACCGTGAGCGTCAGCAGCTTCACCTGAGGACAGGACCTGGTGATCCGTCTCGCCAGCTCCACCCCGTTCAGGCCGGGCAGGGAAATGTCGACCACGGCGACGTCGGGGTGGGTCCCGCGGATCAGGTCGAGCGCGCTGTCGCCGCTCGTCGCCATGCCGATGACGCTTACGTCGGGCTCCGACTGCAGCAGGGCCGCGATTCCGGCGAGGACCACCGGATGATCGTCTGCAAGCGCGATGCGGATCTCGTTCAATTGACTTCTCCAGGGGGCCTGCCACGAAACACGTCGTCTCCGGTGGTGGACATTCAACGCATATCGCGACCCGAAGATGCGCGCGTGCGGCTCATATCGGGAAAGTCCGTCGGCCGTCCCTGCCGAGCGCAATGGCTCGGAGCCCTCGATCTAGGCGAGCGGGATCTCAAACCGAAGGCTGGCGCCGGCGCCGGGCTTTGAGTCCACGAGCATCCGTCCGCCGACCAGAGCCAGCCGCTCACGAATGCCCAGCAGGCCAAGCCGGACAGGCCGCACGTCGCTCTCCTTGCGCAGGCCGGCCGGCGCGGCTGCCTGCTGGGGCCGGAAGCCCATGCCGTCGTCGGCCACCACGACACGCAGCTCGCCGTCGCATCCCTCGAGCGCAATGCGCACGCTGCGCGCGGAGGCATGCTTGAGCACGTTCGTCAGCCCCTCTTGCAGCGCCCGGAACACCGCCGTCTCCACCTCGGCGCTCAGACGCTCCTCGAGCCCGATCGACTGCACCTCGACGGCTATGCCGTGACGCGCACCCCACTCCGAGGCGAAGGCCGATACCGCCCGGCAGAGGCCAAGGTCGTCGAGCGCGGTGGGGCGCAGGTCGGCCGCCGCGCGATGGATGTCGCGGCCGATATCGACGGCAAGGCCGCGCAGCCAGCGCATCTGCTCGCGTGCAGCCTCGTCGCTCGTGCCGTTCGCCGACATCGACTGCTCGAGGCGCTTCAACCCGAGCGAAAGCGCCGTGACCGTCTGTCCGACCTGGTCATGCAACTCGCGGGCAATGCGCCGCTGCTCGTTCTCCTGCGCTTCGCTCAGGCGTCGCAGCAGGTCCAGGCGCTCCGCCTCGGCTTGCTTGCGGGATTGGATGTCGCTGATGACGCCGTGCACAACCTGGCTGTTCGCATACAACAGGGCTTGCTCCGTGCTACCGGGAGGCGGCAGGCGCCCCCGCACCTTCACCCAGCGGGTCAACCCCGCCGGCTGCACCAGCCGGAGCTCGAGATTGATCGGGTCCCCGCGGTCGCCGCACGCCTGCAACGCGGCGGCGAAACATGCGCGGTCCGCCGGATGCATCGACGACACGAACGCCTCGAGCGGCCACTGCAGATGCCCGCCGTCGGTGACGGTGACAGGCAACCCCAGCAGCGCGCGGACCCGCTCGGATCCGGACATGGCACCCTTGCGTGCGTCCCAGCGCCAGGTGCCCAGATCAGCCGCTTCGACCGCCAGGGCCCGGTGCGCTTCGCTCATCCTCAGCGCGAGCGCCGCGTTTGCCGCCTCGGCCTGGCGACGCTGGGCAAGATCGCGGCCCGTGTAGTGCACCAGTACGATTGCCAGCACGACGCTGGCCAGACCAGCCGCAGCCAGGAAGCCCAGCGAGGCGGCCACCGGCGCATTCAGCGTCTCCGTCGGGACGCCGAAATGCACCGACCAGCGGCTCGGACCGGCCAGCGTTCTGTAGATGGTCTCGATCTCCACATTCGCGGCCGTACGGGATTGATAGTAGCCAGCCGGGGCGTGCGCGGTCGCCTTGCGAATGGCGTCGACTGCGGCGGGGCCGACGCCGCTGTCTTGGCCGCTGCTGCGCGCAATGATGTGGCCTTGCGCATCGACGATGGCGCCGATCCAGCCGGCAGGCGCACCCGCATTTCGCAGAACCTGCCGGACGGCGTGGGCCGACGCCTTGACCGCAAGCACGTATTGCAGCTGGCCCTTCCGCACGACCGGCACCGCAAACGATATCAGACGCTTACCGCTCACGGAGCCAACGGGCCCGATGCCGCCGATGGACGGCTGTTGGGTGCGCAGCACCTGCTCGAAGCTCGCCCGGTCTGCCACGGGACCGAGGTCTTCGCCGAGGGGACGCAGCAGATTGAGCCGCTGCTTGCCCGACAGGTCGACGAGGGCCACCGTCTCCCAGAGCGCCCGGGTTGGCGCGATCCGCCCGGCCTCGCGGTAGAAGCGTGGCAGGTCGGGCTGGTCGAGCGACGAGGAGGCCGCGAGCGCCTCGGCGACCTCGATCTCCTTGGCGAGCTTGGCGGTCACCCGCTCGGCGACGCGCATGAGCGTGTCGGCGGCCTCGCGGCGGGCGTTCGCGCGCGTCGTATCCGCCGTGATGTAGAGCGCCGAGGCGGCGAACACGAGGATCGGGATCACTCCAGCGACTGTCAGGGATGCCAGGAGATCGCGTGCACCTTTGGCCGTCGTCGCACTGGCAGCGCCCGTCGTCGAGGCGGCGGCCGCCGTCCGCTTCCTGGCCTCCTCGGGCAAATGCGCCATCTGCGTTCCCGGTGCAAACTCGCTGGCAGATCACGGCTGGCTGAGACTGGGATGGATCTACTCGAGCAACGTCCTTCGGATTTCGTGAGACCCACAAGCAAAGCCTTCTGGCGCTCCGTCAGTTCCAGCTCGCATGCGCCAAGGCCAGGAAAAGCCCGACAGGCAGAGGGGATCAGCCCGACTCGTGGCGCCGTCGCGGTCTCCCCAACTGAATTGCGGGCGCGTCTCCGTCAGCGACGCCGCCAGAGAACACACACGCTGACGCTTGCAAACGCTCAATCAATGGAGACAACAAATGCAACGAGCTCGCTTGTCGATCTGTATCGCTGCCGGCGCCCTCCTCTGGGCTCCCGCGGCCATGGCCCAGCAGTCCGAGCAGGGAAAGCAGAATGTGAAGGCGCAGAACCAGAACCAGGGCCAGAACCAGCCGGCCCACAGCCAGCAAAGGGCGATGACGCAGGACAAGCTGCGCAAGTCCCTGCAGGACGCCGGCTTCAAGAGCGTGCGCGTGGTCGACGCAGCCTATCTCGTGCAGGCCCAGTCCGAGGATGGCGAGAACGTCCTGATGTACATCAACCCGCCGTCGACCAGCGGCGCTGCGGCCAATCTCAGCGGCCAGGGTGGAAGCGACACTCCGTCCGGAAGCTCGAAATCGCAATAGCTCCCTCTGCTCTGCCGGAGGGCATTCGGCTGCCTCCCTTTGCCCTCCGGCGGAGCCGGGCGTTCGTGCGAGCGCAACGTTCCAACTGGCACACGCACAGTCAGCAATCGGAGAACAACAATGAGACCATACCTCGCAGTCAGCGCTCTTGCGCTCGCCTTCGCGACGCCGGCGCTTGCGCAGAACGAGAGCAATGCCAACTCCATCAAGTCGAATTTCGTCGACACCGATGGCAGGCAGATCGGCACGGCGACCTTGCTGCCAACGCCCTACGGCGTGCTGATCCAGGCCGATCTACGAAACCTGCCGCCCGGCGAGCACGCGCTGCACATTCATCAGACCGGGAGCTGCGACACCGCCAACCAGTTCGAGTCGGCGGGCAGCCATCTCGGCAAGCGTGGCCAGCAGCATGGCTTCAAGACGGCCTCCGGGCCCCACGCCGGCGACCTCCCCAATCAGATCGTTGGACAGAGCGGCCGGCTGAGGGCGGATGTGCTCGCCGCCGGCGTCACCCTCGACAAGGGCGGTGAAGTCACGCTGCTCGACGACGACGGCTCCGCGCTCGTCGTGCATTCCAATGCCGACGACTACCGTTCCCAGCCCTCGGGCAACTCCGGAGAGCGCATCGCCTGCGCCGTCATCTCGCCCACGAACCGGCAGACCGCGAGCAACACGCAGCCTCGACCCGACACCGACAACCAGCAGACGCGTCGCACCAGTGCGTCCCAGCGTGACGCCACCGGACGCGAGACCGAGGACCGCTCGGCGCGCAGCACCACCCCCCAGATGCAGGTCACGCCCAATCTGATCTACGCGGGTTGGTCGGCCAAGAGGCTGATCGGCCAGAGCCTGTATGGCAGCAATGGCAACGAGCTTGGCCAGGTCCAGGACCTGATCGTCAGCGCCGACGGCCAGATCAAGTCGATCGTCGTCGAGGGCGGCGGCTGGTTCGACATCGGGGATGCGACCTTCCGCGTCGCCTGGTCGAAGGTCGACATGACGCCCGGCCGGGAGGGCATTGCGATCCCGGTGAGCGAGCAGCAGGCGGAGGACCGCGGCTGGTACGAGCAGTCCGAAGCCGTTCATACCAACGCCTGGGAGTTCCGGGCCAACCAGATCATCGGCGACAATGCCATGCTGCGAGGCGGTCGCGGCTATGGCACGGTGAGCGACCTGGTGTTCGACAGGACCGGCAAGATCGTTGCCGTGCTGGTCGACCGCAATGTCGGCACCGGCGGAGGAACGTTCGGCTATCCGTACTACGGCACCACCGGATGGATGCCCGGCAGCGGCCGCTACGCCTTGCCGTTCGACTCTCTGGAGAAGGCCGGAGGCGCGCCACGAGTGGACAAGCGCAGGCTTCAGGAGAGAGCTGAAGCGTCGCGTTGATGCCGCGCTGCAGTCGGCGCGGCAGGTCCGTGGCCGGTTCATCCCAGTGCCCGCGGCGGCCGCATGGATACGCTCCACGCGCCGCCGCCGGCCTCCGGTGCGCGCCTGTCCTCGCGCACGCGCGTCCTGCAATCGGGCCACCCGCGACCTCGAGGCCTGTCGGGGAAAACCTGACATGGGCGCGGGTTGAGCCTGACTCTGCCCCATGCGGCGGATCGCCGATGCTGGGCTCCGCCTCAGGCGGCCGCCCTCGGCGCGGTCACTCGCGACACGGGCTCGCCATGCCAGATTCACGCAGAGCCGCCGACCTGCATCTTGGGCGCGAGCGGCAGCATCCCCATCGCGCCCGGTTCGTCGCGGCAAGCACCAGGTCGCGTTGCGCTCCGGGCTTGAAGAGTGTCTCGAGGCTGCTCCTGGCTGTCCTTGCCGCGGGCCTGGTGATCGCCTCGGGCACCGGTAGTGTGGCCGAGGACGTGGCCGATCTGGAGCTCGGCCGCAACGTCGCCATGGGCCAGCGAGCGCTTTCGGCCCCGCGTAGTGCCTGCATGAGCTGCCACGGGCTGAGCGGCGCCGCCGACAGCTCCGGGTCATTCCCGCGTCTCAGCGGTCAGGCCGCCTGGTATCTCTACAAGCAGCTCAAGGACTACGCCTCGGGGGCCAGGCCGAACGACGTGATGTCGCCGATCGCCAGGACGCTGACCGATGCGCAGATGCAGGCGGTCGCGGCCTACTACGCCGGCCAGAGCGCGCCGGCGCCGGACAAATCGCGCAAGAGCGACCCGCTGGAGCTGCAACGCGGCGCGGCCATGGCCTCCATCGGGATGCCCGACAAGGGCGTGGCTGCGTGCGTCAACTGTCACGGTCCCGGCAACAGGGGGCTGCCTCCGAGCTTCCCCTATCTGGCCGGCCAGAGCGCCTCCTACACGCAGCTGCAGTTGCAGCTCTGGAAGGATGGAGTGCGCAAGAACGACCCGCTCGGGGTAATGCAGCATATCGCAAAGCAGCTCTCCGGCGACGAGATCGGCGCGCTTGCGCTGTACCTGTCGTCACTGGATCCACCGCAGCGGAGCACCTCAGAGTGACGGCATGGCCGGCCATTGTGACGCTGCCGGTGCTGCTGGGCCTCGGCGGATGCGGCGAGGCGGACACGCCGATTGCCCAGCGCGTGGTGGGAGGCGATGGCACGGCGGGCCGCGCCGTCGTGATGAGAGTGGGCTGCGGAGCCTGCCACGAGATCCCCGGCATTCTGGGAGCGCACGGGATCGTCGGGCCCTCGCTCCGGCATTTTGCCAGGCGCAGCATGATTGGCGGGGTTGTGGCGAACCAGCCGGGGATGCTCGTGCGCTGGGTTCGCGAGGCTCCGGCACTTGCGCCCGATACGGCAATGCCATCCATGCCGATCACCGAAAACGAAGCGCGGGACGTTGCAGCTTACCTCTACACCTTGAGGTAGCCGCGATGAGACGCCTCCTTGCCGGTTCTGCCGTGCTCGTGCTTCCGGGATGCGAGGGCATCCAGTCGGCGTTGGCGCCGAAGGGAGCGGATGCGTCCCTCATTGCTCAGGTCAGCTGGGTCGTCTTCATCGGCGCCGGGCTGATCTTCGCCCTGGTTCTGGGGCTGACGCTGTATGCGCTTCTTGCGCCGCAGGCGCGCAGCAGCTGGACCGCGAGCCATGGCTTCATCATCGGCGGCGGCATCGTCTTTCCAGTGGTTACGCTGACGGCTCTGCTGGTCTATGGCCTCAGCCTGACGGGCAGCGTGGGCCGCAGCACCGAGGTGCCGGCCGTCAGGATCGAGGTTACGGGCGAGCAGTTCTGGTGGCGCGTCCGCTACCAGGAGCACGGCGGCAAGGCGGCGGTGGACGCCGCGAACGAGCTGCACATCCCCGTCGGCCAGCCGGTCGAGCTTACGCTGCGCTCGGCCGACGTCATCCACAGCTTCTGGGTGCCCAACCTCGCAGGCAAGCTCGACATGATCCCGGGTCAACAGAATGTCCTGTCGATCAAGGCGAGCGCGCCCGGCACGTACCGTGGCCAGTGCGCGGAATACTGCGGCATTCAGCACGCCCAAATGGCATTCTACGTCGTCGCCCATCCGCCCGAGGCATTCGAGCGCTGGCTGGCCGAGCGCCGCGAGCCGGCCGCCGAGCCGCTCGCCGACCTCGTCAAGCGCGGGCGCGACCTGTTTGTCGCCGTGGGATGCGGTGCCTGCCACACCGTGCGCGGCATCGACGCGTCGGGCAAGATCGGCCCGGATCTCACCCATGTCGGCTCACGCCGGTCGATCGGGGCGGGCATGTGGCCCAACAATGCAGGCACGCTCGCTGCCTGGATCGCGTCGAGCCAGCACCTCAAGCCGGGCAACAAGATGCCGTCCTTCAACGTGCTGTCTGGCACGGAGCTGCGCGCTGTCGCGACCTATCTGGAGAGCCTGAAGTGAGGCCTGCCGTCTATCCGCCGAAAGAGCTGCCAAACGTCTCGCCCAGGCCTGCAGGCGAGCTCGAGGCGCTTGAGCGCATCTGGCGGGCGCCGCGAGGCATCCACTTCCTCACCGTGGTCAACAACAACTACATCGGCGTGTTCTACATAGCCACCGCGCTGCTGTTCTTCATCCTGGCCGGCATCCTCGCGATGATCATGCGCACCCAGCTCGCGGTGCCCAACAACAACCTGATCTCGCCCTCGCTCTACAACCAGCTTTTCACCATGCACGGCACGATAATGATGTTCCTGTTCGCCGTGCCGGCGGTGGAGGCGGCCTCGGTCTACTTGCTGCCGAACATGCAAGCCGCGCGCGACCTGCCGTTCCCGCGCCTCTCCGCTTTCGCGTTCTGGGCATATCTGATCGGCGGAACCGTCTTCTTCTGCAGCCTGTTCGTCGGTCTTGCGCCCGACGGTGGGTGGTTCATGTATCCGCCGCTGACAAGCTTCAAGTTCTCGCCCGCCGACAATGCCGATTTCTGGCTGCTGGGCATCGGCTTCATCGAGATCTCGGCAATCGCCGGCGCCATCGAGATCATCGTCGGAGTGCTGCGCACCCGCGCGCCGGGACAGGGTCTCGACAAGCTGCCGGTCTATTCCTGGGCGATGCTCGTGTTCGCGGGCATGATCATCTTCGCCTTCCCGGCGATCATCATCGCCACCTATCTGCTGGAGCTGGAGCGCGCCTTCCAGTGGCCCTTCTTCATCTCCGAGCAGGGCGGCAATCCGCTGCTCTGGCAGCATCTGTTCTGGTTCTTCGGCCATCCCGAGGTCTACATCATCTTCCTGCCGGCGGCCGGCATGGTATCGATGATCCTGCCCGCCATGGTGCAGGCGCCGCTCGTCGGCTACCGCCTCGTCGTGCTGGCGGTTGTCGGCACCGGCTTCCTGTCCTTCGGTCTCTGGGTGCACCACATGTTCGCGACCGGCATCCCGCGCCTGTCGCTGAGCTTCTTTTCGGCTGCGTCCATGGCCGTTGCCATCCCTTCGGGCATTCAGGTCTTCGCCTGGATCGCGACCATCGCCTCGGGCAAGCTGCGCTTGCACACGCCGGCTCTGTTCATCCTGGGCTTTCTGTTCATCTTCACCCTCGGTGGCCTGACGGGCGTCATGGTCGCGCTGGTGCCGTTCGACTTCCAGGTGCACGACACCTACTTCGTCGTCGCCCATTTTCACTACGTGCTGATCGGCGGCATGGTCTTTCCGCTGTTCGCCGCCTTCTACTACTGGATCCCGACCGCCTCGAAGCGGCCGCTCTCCGAGCGGCTCGGCAGATGGGTGTTCTGGCTGATGTTCCTGGGCGTCAACGTCACCTTCTTCCCGATGCACATCACCGGGCTGATGGGCATGCCGCGCCGCGTCTACACCTATCCCGAGTTTCTCAACTGGGGCTCGCTGAACCTGATCTCGACCGTCGGCGCCTACATGGTAGCGGCAGGCGTTCTGATCTTCCTCATCGACCTCGTCCGCAACTTCCGCTTCACCTCGACCGACGATGCCGGCAACGTCTGGAACAGTGGCACGCTGGAGTGGCTGCCGGCCGGCACCTACCAGACCCGCTCGATGCCCTACGTCACGAGCCGCGAGCCGCTGTGGGACCAGAAGGGTCTTGCCGAGGATGTGGAGGCCGGCCGCTGGTATCTGCCCGGAGCGCAGACCGGCGGCCGCGAGGCCTTGGTCACGAGCCCCATTGAGGCCAGGCCGCAATACATTCTGCAGATCCCGGGCCCCGGCTGGCCGCACGTGCTGGGGGCCGTATTCACCGCCGCCTTCTTTCTTCTGCTGACGGTGAAGCTGGTGATTCCCGCCCTTGTCTGCGGCGTGCTTGCCGTGGTCTTCGTGCTGCTGTGGATGTGGGACACCGATCCGGAGCCCAAGCCCGATGTGGAGATCGGCGGCGGCCTGACGCTGCCGACCTACATGTCCGGTCCGTCCTCGCACAGCTGGTGGGCCATGGTGGTGCTCATGCTGGTCGCCGGGACAAGCTTTGCCTGCCTCGTCTTCTCCTATCTGTTCCTCTGGACCACCCGCCCCGAGCAGTTCCCGCCGCCCGGCATCACCGTTCCGGAGCTGGGCTGGCCCGCAATCTGCGCGCTGATGTACGTGGCGAGCGCCGGGCTTGTGGTCATCGCCGGTCGCCAGTTGCGGACGGTGCCCAGATCCGGCGTAGGCTCTTGGCGCCTGCAACTGCTGCTCCTGAGCGGAGCGCCTTTGCTGGTCTGCGCGGGGCTCGTCGATCTCTACAGCCAATGGGGCGCCGGGCTGCGCCCTGCCGCAAGCAGCTACGGTGCGACGGTCTACGCCGTGATGGCGTTCCAGATCTTCTTCATCGCCACCGTCACGATCATGGCGCTCTTCACCCTGGCCAAGTCCCTGGTCGGTCGCATCAACGGCATTCGCCGCGCAACCTTTGATAACACCATGCTCTTCTGGCTCTACACCGCCGGCCAGGGCATCGTCGGGCTGGCGCTCACCCACCTGTTCCCGCGCCTGATCGGAGCCGGTCCATGACGTCCAAGCCGTGCGAGCAGCGCTTCGTTCCCGCATTTGCCCTGCTGCTGAGCGGCTTCATCGCCTGGGCGGTGCACTTCGGTCTGATCTACGGCTACACCGGCCTGCTCTGCGGTCGCCCGGACTGGGCGCGGATGAGCGTAGGCGGCATCGGAATCGTCCCGCTCGGCATCGCGGTCATGACCGTGCTTCCCCTTGCCGCGCTGGCCGCCGTGCTGGCGCGGAACGGCCTGCTTCGCGCCGGAGCCAACGACGGTGAGGCGCTGTTCGAGGCCCCGTTCTACCGCGATGTGACACTGGGTGCTGCCGCCATCGGCCTGGTCGCCATCGTCTGGCAAGGGGTTCTGTCCATATGGCTCGTACCCTCATGCTGGTGACCTCATGATTGCCCGGCTGCAGAACTTGTGGAAGACGCTGCGAACCAGCCTCTGGTTCTTTCCCGGCGCCATCGCGCTCGTGGGCGCGCTACTCGCCTGGTTCGCGCTCAGCGTCCACATCTACGTCGGCCAGGATGTCTGGTGGCTGTACGGCGGGGACCGCGAAGAAGCCTCGAGCCTGCTCTCCAGCTTCCTCAACTCGCTGATCACCGTCTCCGCGCTGGCGATCTCCATCACCATGGTGGTGCTTACGCTCTCCGCTCAGCAGCTCGGGCCGCGCCTTATCGGCACCGTCGTTGCCAGCTGGCAGACGCAGATGTCGCTCGGCACCTTCGTGGCCGCGATCCTCTATCTGGTCCTGGTGTTGCGCTCCTTGCCATCGGCCAACGGCGATGCGCGTGTCCCCGATCTCGCCGTGACCATTGGCACGGGCTTTGTCATCCTGTGCACCTTCGCGCTTCTGTTCTTCACGCACTTCCTGTCCCGCGCGATCGTCGCCGACACGATCATCGAGCGCGTCGGCAGCGAATTGGACGAGGCGGCGGACCGGCTCCTGCCCGATGCCCGGGAGGAAGACATGCCTGCCGAGCTGATCGAGCGCACCGCGACCGGAGGCGGGGAGAAGTTCAGCCTGCAGCGGGGCGGCTATGTGCAGTCCGTGGATTACGAGGCCATTGCCGAAGCGGCTGAGGAGCAGGATGCAGTTCTGCGCCTGCATTTTCGTCCCGGCTCGTTCCTGATCCGCGGCGGCGAGCACGTCACCATTCTGAAGGGAGCGCAAAGTGAAGCGCTGACGGTCGCGCTCGCGCAGGCTGTGTCGATCGGCAGCCAGCGCACCACGCCGCAGGACCTCGAGTACGCCATCCGCCAGCTGGTGGAGGTGGCGATGCGCGGCATGTACGTGTGGGATGTCTATACCTGCACGGCGGTGCTCGACCGGCTGGCGCTGTCTCTGGCCAGGATCATGCAGCGGGGCCCGCAACAGCGCGTCTGGTGCGGCAGCGACCGCCGCGCGCGTCTTCTGGCCGAGAGCGTCTCCTTCGAGAGCTTGGCGAGCGAGGCGTTCAATCAGATCCGGCAGGGTGGCGAGAGGTTCCCGGCGGTGCTCATCCAGTGCGCCTGGGTTCTCGAGCAGCTGTTCCTGCAGTCATGCACGGCCGCGCAGCGCCGGATCCTGGCGGAGCACGCGCGGATGGTCGTCGCGGCCGGACGGCGCACCATCCGCGAGCCCGCCGACCTGTCGGCGCTCGAGCGCCGCGTGCCCAAGGCGCTGGCCTATGCGCTCAAGAGACAGGCCTCGGGGCGTGATCAGCCGCTGAGCGAGTAGAGGATCCCGAGTCCGATCGCATAGATCACGATCGCCGCGAGGGAGTCGTAGCCCATGCGCAGGATGGTGCGGTCTCTCCGCTCCAGGAGGCCGACGAGGTAGACGGCGGTCAGAAGGATGCCGAGCAGCGCGGCCACGGTCTCGAAAGGTCCGGCCTCCTTGAGAATGGCGCCCTTGCGATAGATGATGTCGGCGATGGGGATAAGGGCGATATCGAACATGTTCGTGCCGAAGATGTCTCCGATCGCCAGCTCGTAGTTCTTCTGGCGCATGGCGCCCACCACGGAGCTGACTTCCGGCAGCGATGTGCTGATGCCCACCAGCACGAAGCCGATCATGCCGCTGTCGAGCCCCGTCTGCTTGGAGATGACATCGCCGCCTCTGGACAGGACGAAGCCGGCGACCAGCAGCACGCCGGAGGCGATCAACGCCTTGGCAACGGTGCGGGAGAGGCCTGCGTCTTTGGTCTCGGCCTCCGGGGACGCGTGGCCGCCCTGCTGTTGACTGCTGTTCGACTGCCTGCCCGTCGCCTGCCAGGGCGCGCGCTCGGCATAGCCGGCCGACAGCAGGACCGAGAGCAGGAAGACGGGCAGCACCGCCAGCGCGCATAGCCCCGTGCCGAGCACGGCGAACTCGCCTGCGGCGATCCCGATCAGCGCGATCGTCATCAGCAGGATGTCGAAGGTCCCCTGCAGGAGCGTGGCCGGCGCGGCCACGACCGAGGTCAGGGCATCGCGGCCGAGCACGGCGTCGGCGAGCGCAAGCAGCAGCACCTGCATCGCCACGCTGCCGAGGATGCTGTTCACCGCGAGCCCGGCATCGCCATAGAAGGCGGACGTGGAGACGGTGGCTAACTCGGGCAGTGACGTCGCCCCGCCGAGCAGCAGCATGCCGGCAAAGGCCTGGCCCATGCCGGTCCTGGCGCCGATGACAGCCGCATACTCGCTCATCCGCGTGCCGGCAATCCACACGGCGCCGCCGCTGACGGCAAAGACGATGAGGTTGGCCCAGATCGGCCAGGAGGTCATGTCCATGGGGATGCGGCTTCCTGACCGTCCCCCCGCTACCGGACCAGCGGTCCGGGCGCTTTCAGATACTGGTTCTTGATGGCCTCGGCGCTCCAATAGGTCAGCGCGCCGACCGTATCGGTGGGATTGTAGCCCGGATTCTGTGGGAAAGCGCAGGCTCCCATCACGAACACGTTCGGCACGTCCCAGCTTTGCAGATAGCGGTTCACGGCGCTGGTTCTCGGATCGGCTCCCATGATCGCGCCGCCGGTATTGTGCGTGGTCTGGTAGGGCACGACCGAGTAGGGGCGCTTGGCGCTCGAGGGCACCACCGTCTGCCCGCCCATCAGCCGCGCGATCTCGCTCGCCCGGTCGGTCAGGTAGGCCGACATGCGCACATCGTTCTCCGGAAAATCGAAGGTCATGCGCAGCAACGGCACGCCGAACGCGTCACGGTAGGTGGTATCGAGGCTCAGATAGTTGCCGCGGGTGGCCATCGAGGCGCCATGGCAACCGACCGAGCAGGTGTGATTGTAGTGTCGGGCGACGGCGCTCTTCCATTGCGCCCCCCAGCGTGGCGTTCCAGGTGGCACGGGATGGAACTCGATGGGCCGCGCCCCGGTGGTGTAGACCCCCATGTACCCGCCGCCGATGAAGCCGAGCCCGGAGTGATCGAAATTGTCGCCGTTGAAGTCGTCGATCACCGTCCCCAGCGCGCCGGCGCCCATGAACTGGTTGAGCCGCCGATCGCTGCCGTAGAATACCGTCGCGCTGCTCATGGTCTGGTAGGTGTAGTTGCGGCCGACGGTGCCGTCCCCCGTTGCCGGATCGTAGGGCTGGCCGATGCCGGAGACGAGCATGTGCCGAACATTGTTGATGCCGAAGCTGCACAGGATCACCATCTCCGCCGGCTGCTCCACCTCGCGGCCCGACGCGTCGATATAGATCACCCCTGTCGCCCGGGTGCGCTGCGCATCGAGGAGCACGCGCGTGACGTGCGCCCGCGTGCGCAGCTCCACGTTCGGCATCGCCAGCGCCTTGGGCAGGATGCAGACCTGCGGCGAGGATTTGGCGAAGTGCTCGCAGCCGAACCGCTCGCAATAGCCGCAGACGTTGCAGGGCTGAAGCGCCAGCCCTTCCGGGTTGGTGTAGGCTCGCGTCATGTTCGCCGAGGGCACCTGGAACGGCGTGTAGCCGAGCGCGAGAGCCGCATTGGCGAAAAGCGCACCTGCATAGGCCGGCTCGGTAGGCGGGTTTGGATAGTCGCGGGCGCGCGGGCCCTCGTAGGGGTTGCCGCCGGGCTGGATGGCGCCCCTCAGGTTGCCGGCCTTGCCGCCGATGCCGCAAAGATACTCGTAGCGGTCGTAGTGTGGCTCCAGCTCGTCGTAGCTGACGGGCCAGTCCTGCACCGCCAGCTCGGCGCCCATGATGTCCTTGCCGTAGCGCTCGATGTTGTGGCTGCGCGCGCGAAAGTCGCTCGGCAGAAACCGCCAGGTCTGGCCGTTCCAGTGGACCCCCGCCCCGCCGAGATCGGTGCCGGGCAGGAACGAGCCGAGCTTGCGGATGGGCAGCGCCTCCTGGCCGGCGCCGTTGCGGAAGGTGTAGGTCTCGCGCGAGACCTCCTGCATCATGCCGTGGCGCACCGCATAGCGCAGCTCGTCGTGCATGGACGGCGACTGCCAGTCGGGCACGGTGTCCTGGCTCACGCCGCGCTCCAGGCCGACGATCCGAAGCCCGGCTTCGCCGAGCTCCTTGGCCAGGATCGCGCCCGTCCAGCCCATTCCGACAAGCACGACGTCCACGGGTTTCATGCGCCAGGCCATGGTTGCCTCACCTCCCAATGGTGTGGACGACGGGGTGTGCACCGGTGTGCTCGTCCATGCCGAGCGGCTCGCGATCGAACGTCATGCCGTGATGGGTGTACAGCTGCAGGAAAGCCGCGTACGCGCCGGGGAAGCCGACCATGCGCCAGCCCGCCTTGTCGCGGTTGCCACCGTAGGCGGGATCGGCAAAAAAGCCCTCGACCGTGTTGGCCAGAAGCGTCTCGAAGAAGATCGCGGAGGAGAACCCGCCCAGGTCCAGGTCGCCGGCTTCCAGGCGCCTGAGAAAGGCATCCTGCTCATCGCCGGAGCGCTGGTGGAAGGTTTTGCCCTCGTTGCTGCTCTGGCCGATCCGCTCGAGCGAGGTGCGGTACAGCTCCGCAGGGCTGAGTCGCAGTTGATAGCCCTGCTCGGTGGTCCCCTGCTTCCATGGGCCGGCGAGATAGAGCGTTTCGCCGCGTCCGTAAGGCCCCGCGAGCTGGCGGTCGATAAAGACGGGGACGCCCGCCGCGAGCGCGCCCGGCCATTGCGGATCGGCGGGGATCAGCCGCTCCACCGCCGCCTCGACGAATGCGGCCTCGACGGCGTTGAAGAAGCGGTAGTTGGGATTGGTGTTCTGCCTCGTATGCAGTCCGGGCGGCGCGTGGTCTGCCGCGTGCTGCGCGGCGGCGGGCACGGTCGAGGCTGCGCCGACCACCCCGGCGCCTTTCAGGAGCGTGCGTCGAGAGAGGTCGGTCATCTTCAGCGTCCCGTGCTGGCGTTGGTGACTGCCGGTGCCGCGCAGCGCCGCCGGGCGGCGGCGTCCGAGATGACATCGCAGCGCTTCGCCGCGGGCGCCACGATCGGCAGCTTGCCCGGCAGGCCGAGCGGCCCCTCGGACTGCGGCGGATAGGGCATGTGCGTCGCGATCGGCGCGAGTGTCGCCCCGGGCTGCCCCGGCACGCCGCTCGCCCCCGTGGTGACGTTGGACGTGCTGCCGGCGCCGATGGTCACCCCGCCTTTCTGCTCTTGCGGCTGGCTGGCGGGCGTCTGGCTGTCGTTGCCCTGCGCCATGGCCCCGCACGCAAGCATGGCAAGGCACAGCAAGGCGCCGGCCGCAGGCGGGAGACAAGCCGTGCTTCTCATGGCGACAGCTCCGCAAGGTAGGTCGCGACAGCCTTGATGTCCTCGGGGCTCATGCGCTCGGCGACGGATTTCATCATGCCGTGGGGGTCGTTGTTGCGCGTGCCGTTCCGCCAGGCCTCGAGCTGCGCCGTCACGTAGTTGGAAGGCTGGCCGGCCAGCGCCGGATAGGGCGCAAGCCCCTTGCCGGACGGGCCATGGCAGTTTCGGCACGCTTGGACGCCGCGGCTGCGCGCGCCTTCGGCGTAGAGCACAGCACCGCGCTGGTTGAGGCGCGGCTCGGCGGCGTCGAGCGGCGGGGGCGCGGCATCGTCCAGCCGGGCGTAGTAGCGCGCGACGGCAATCCGATCCTCCTGCGACAAGCTCCGCGCGATGGGCCGCATGATGGGGCTCTCGCGCCCGCCCCCGGCATAGTCGTCAAGCTGCTTTGCCAGATACGCGGCATTCAGCCCGGCAAGCCGCGGCATGGCGCTCGCGCGGTCGCCGCCGCCTTTCGCCCCATGACAGGTGAAGCAGGCCTGCGCCACGCCGCCGGACCCGGCGCCCGTGGCGATCTGGGCGCCGCGATCTGGACCCTGCGCCGCGGCAAGGCTCGCTGCGAGGCTGACGGCGCCCGCGATCGCACCGCCGCAGCAAAGGCCTCGGACAAGGGCGCAAGAGAACGCTCGCCCTTGGCGCGCCGTGCGGGTCACCCCGTGCCCTCCTCGTGGCGCAATTGCGGACGCGTGAGCCGCACCAGCGCGCCGAGGCGCTGCACGGCATCGTGTCCGCGGGCGGGGGCGGCGGGGGCGAACACTGGCGGCGGCACCGCCGGCCCGTGCGGTCTGCTTTGCGTATCGCCGCGCTCGCCTGATATGCGACGTCCTATCGAAGGTAGGGGCACAGCCGCTTCTCGCCGCCATAGGTGGTGTAGAGGCCGGTGTCCCGCTCGAACGAGCGGAACCGGGCGTCGCAGCGCTCGATCGCGTCGTAGGCGGCGCCCCTGCTCACACCGCGGGCGATCAGCGACCCGACGATGCCGAGCGCAATTGCGGCCCCTGGGTTCCAGCCGTGGCCCCGATGACGGTTCCACCTGCCGTGTCTGTGGTAGCCGCGCTGTCCACGCCACCTCGCCTCCTGCACCGCTGTCTCCACGCCGGTGGGCGGCGCGGCCGGGGCCACCGGCGCTGCGAATGCGGGGACGCCCGCCGCGGGCAGCGTCAGCAGGGCTGCAAGGCCAACCTGCAGCATGGATTTTGCGCCTGTCTTCCTCATTGTTCCTCCTCGGGATGGTCGGGGTCCGCGCGCCTCGGCGGTCAAGGGTGCGATGCTGCTAAGGTGGGAGTGGTTCGGCATCGATCGCAGTCGGGCTATTCCCGTGTGGCGTCAGGTTTTGCCTGTCAGCCACGCGGTTCGGGCTCACGGTTTGGCGCCGGCGGCGCGACGATCGAGCCGCGCCAGCTCCGATCCGAAAGCGGCAACCGCGAAAGCGACGAGCAGGAGGCCTGTCGGCACCCACATGATGAGACCGCCGATGTGTTGATCCTCGAGCGGCGTCAGGCCCCACGGCAGGGTCGACAGGAGATGCACGGCAAAGAGCGGCTTGGGGCTGAACGTGAGCAATGCGCCGAGCAGGCTCATCTGCGTGGCCGTGACGAAGCTTGCAGCAAGCCCCGTCCATAGCCCTGCCGACCGGCCGAGCAAGCCCGTCCAAAGCCAGAGCGCCGCGCCGAATGTGCTGAGATGCATGCCCCAGTAGAGCGTCGTGCTGGTGAACGTCAGGCCGTAGGGCCCGGGCATGTGCCAGAGCCAGAGCATGGCAGCAAAGGCGGCAACGGCGCCCCAGGTGCGGCCGGCGGCGATCCGGCACGGCAATCCGAGCGCGATGAGCGGCGCACCGATCAGCGCGATCACCATGTGTTGCCCGACGCGCGCCGAGAACAGCGCCACGCTGAGATTGCACAGTGGCGAGACCAGCGCCAGAGCAACCACTAGCCAGCCGATGAGCGCGGCGAAGGGACGCCACCCGGTCCGCTGCTGCAGCAATGCGTAGTGGGCGCCGGCGGCCAAGACCAGGCACGCGATCAGCACCGGGTCGAGGGTCCACGCCGCCGATCCGGGCACGGGCGCTGCACCGCAATAGGGGGTCGTGGCGTCTGGCATCTCGCTCCTCCATGCCCGAACGCCGGCGCGGCCGCCTCCGATCCGCGCCGTCTCGATCAGCGACGAAATTTTCCTGGCTGACTGCGCTCGATGCGAACGGGAGCTTGACGGGCGACCGGTGCCCGGTCCCGGGCGGCCGCCGACGATCGCTGAAGCTGGACGTGGCCGGCAGGCTGCGCATGGATGCCGTACAGGCAATCGTCAGCATCAGACCTTGGGGACTTTCTTCGCGTGCTCAGCCCGTTGCTGGGTGGGGCCAAGATCGGGCCGCATCAGGTTGAAGGCGCTGTTCACGAGCCCGATGTGGGAAAACCCTTGCGGGAAGTTGCCGACCAGGCGTCCAAGGCGCGGCTCATACTCCTCGGCGAGCAAGCCGAGGTCGTTCGCATAGGACAGCACCTGGTCGAACAGCGCCTTGGCCTCTGAGAGACGACCACCCATCACGTAAGCATCGACGAGCCAGAACGAGCAGGCGAGGAAGGCGCCTTCCGGGCCGCCGACACCGTCATCCGAGCGCTCGGTCGAATAGCGCATGACCAGGCCGTCGCGCAGCAGCTCACGCTCGATGGCCGCAATAGTGCCCTGCACTCTGGGATCGTCGATGGGTAGGAAGTCGACCTGCGGGATCAGCAGCAGAGCAGCGTCGAGCGCCGTCCCGCCGTAGTGCTGCACGAACGTGTTGCGCGTGTGGTCGAAGCCGTTCTCCAGGATATCGTCGCGGATCTCGTCGCGCACCGCGGTCCAAGCGCCGATCGGGCCTTCGAGCCCGAAGCGCTTTGCCGAATCGATCGCGCGATCGAAGGCGACCCACGACATCAGCCGCGAATGCGTGAAGCGCTTCGCCGGCCCCCGCATTTCCCAGATGCCATGATCCGAGCCCCGCCAAGTCTGCGCGAGATGATCGAGCAAGACCTTCTGCATGTTCCACGCATCGTCGTCCTCGCCGGCGAGATCGGCCTCGCGCGCCGCATGCAACAGGTCCATCAGTTCGCCGTAGATGTCGAACTGGATCTGATGGACGGCGCCGTTGCCGATGCGGACAGGCTTCGAGCCCTCGTAGCCCGCGAGCCAGGGGATCTCGACCTCCGGAAGCCAGCGCTCGCCCGCAATGCCGTACACGATCTGGAGCTGGCGCGGGTGCCCGGCGACCGTCCGAAGCAGCCAGGCGCGCCACGCACTCGCCTCCTCGCGAAAACCCGCGTTGAGCAGCGCGTAGAGAGTGAGAGCGGAATCCCTGATCCAGCAGTAGCGGTAGTCCCAGTTGCGGTGGCCGCCGATTGCTTCCGGCAGCGACGAGGTGGGCGCCGCGATGATGCCGCCCGTCGGCGCGTAGCTCAACAGCTTCAGCGTGATGAGCGAGCGCCGGACGGCGTCCGACCAGGCCGCGTTGTTGGACTCGAACCGGCACCGCTGCATCCACCTGCGCCAGACCCCGCAGGTGTGTTCCAGCGCCTCGGCGCTGTCGCCCACGAATTGCGGTGCCTCGTGCGAGGTATGATAGGACAGCGTGGACGGCACCCATTCGCCCGCGCACACCTCGAAGCTGCCGACCGATGTCATGTTCTCGCCATGCATGGGGATCCGCGTGTGCAGTTCCACCGCGTCCGGACCGGCAACGGCGCTCAGTCCGTAGTCGCGCCGGCGCACCCATGGCACGGCCTGGCCGTAGTTGAAGCGAAGGGCGAGGGTACTGCGCATTCTCACGGCACCGGCGTCGCCTCGTACGACACGCACCACGTCGACCTTGCCGGGGCAGGCGGTGAACGGCATGAAATCCAGCAGCGTCACCTGGCCGGATGCCGTCTCGAAGACAGTCTCGAGGATGGCGGTGTCGACGCGGTACTGCCGGCGCGTTGTGTATCGCTCCTCGGGGGCAATTTGCCAGAAGCCTGCGTCGCGGTCTCCAAGGAGGGCGGCAAAGCAAGCGGCCGAGTCGAACCGAGGCACGCACAGCCAATCGATCGAGCCGTCGCGACTGACCAATGCCGCTGAGATGGTATTGCCGATCAGCCCGTAGTCCTCGATGGGGTGCGACATGGATAGGCCTCCCGCTCCCGCAGTTCAGCCGTTGCCTCTGAAGCAGGGATAGAGAAGCATGCCCCCGTCGACTACCAGGCTGGTTCCGTTGACGTAGTCGGAGGCATCAGACAGCAGCCACAGGATTGCATTGGCCACATCCTCCGGCATTCCGAGACGGCCGTAGGGAATGAGGGTCAGCAGCGCATCACGCGCCTCCTGACTGGACCAGACGTGCTGGTTGATCGCCGTCTTGATCGCTCCCGGAGCCACGGCATTCACACGCACCCCGCGAGGCGCCAGCTCCTGCGCCAGGCTGCGCATCAGCATGGCAATCCCGCCCTTCGAGGCCGCGTAGTTCGCCTGCCCGGACCATGGGATGGTCTCGTGCACGGAGCTCACGAAGACGAGATTGCCGATCGGCCCGGGAGGGCGGCTCTCGCTCCTGGGTCGGAGGAAGGTGCGGACCGCCGCGCGTGCGGTGAGGAACGCGCCCGTCAGGTTGACATCGATCACGGTGCGCCAGTCGGCGAGCGTCATCGCCTCGAACGCCGCGGGGCGCTCGAGGCCCGCATTGGCGACGACCATGTCGACCGTGCCAAAATGCTCGCCGGCTTGCGCAAACAGACGGTCGACATCCGCTTCGATGGACACGTCCGCCGCAATGGCGATCGCCTCGCCGCCCGACGCCTCGATCTCCGCCACCACGGCAAGCCCGCTATCGCGGGATCGCTCGGTATGATTGACCACCACGCGAGCTTTGCTTCGTCCGAGTGCGAGGGCCGTGGCTCGACCCAGGCCCGAGGACGCACCTGTGATGAGTGCTACGCGGCCAGCGAGATCAACCGTCTGCGGTTCCAAAGGGCGCCTCTCCCAGGCTCAGACACACCTTGAAAGAAGTGTCGCCAAGCTTGCGGGGTTCCCGGCCATCTGGCCGCAGGCGGGGCAACCGAGATCTCGACTGCCTCATTGCCTCTGGGCCCGAGCACTCGGGAAGGAGATGCCTTGGAGAGCAGCGATGGAAGGGGCGCGCGATCTGCGCGCCTCACAAGGCATGGCGCGGCGAAGAGCTAAGCCTGGGCGATAGTCGTATCTCCTGCCGCATCTATGGCGGGCGACGCAGCTGGTTGAGAAGGCCTACGCCAGGTAGTGGAGCCGTGACATCGTCCAGGCCCGCTCCCGCGATTGAGTAGCGCCAACCATGGCGATGAATGAAACACGCTCATCAGGGCATACATCACCGCCATGCCGTTCGGCGACAACGCACCGCCGCCGGTGCCGCACAGGACTTCCGAGGAGGTGCTCGCAGCCGCAGACCACAGCGCCATGGCAGCAAAGGTTGGCGCTGCGGCAAGCGCAAGATAGCCTGCAGCGGGAGTGCCCGCTGCAGCATGGTCCACAACGCGGCCTTCTTTGGAGCAGATGGCGAGTGAATTGCCCATGGCGTATGCCTTCAATTCTCCCCGTTGCGGCGCACTGGCATGCTGTCGACGTATCGGTCGTGGTGGCGCACCCACTGCATGGTGTGGGAAAGTCCCTCTTCGGCGCGTCCCTTGGGCGTGAGATCGAGCATCCGGTAGGTTCCCATCATCACTTCGACACCGCGGCCGTACGTCGAATAGGTGTGAAAGACCGTGCCGCTCTCGTCCTTCACGAATGCGCTGACGCCGGGCAGCTCGTCGTTGCGATGCGGCGCGCCGCCAAAATTGTAGTCGATCTGGCCCTTGGCGAGATCCTCTGGCGTGAAGCTCACGCGGAAATCGTGATTGAAGCTGTTTGCATTCGCCGAGACCCAATTGAAGCGCCAGCCCATCCGGCGATTGAAGCGCTCGATCTCTACGTAGGGCGCGCGGGAGATGGCGACAAACGTGACGTCGCGCGCGGCAAGATGCGGCGTCATGGCGTCCGCGTGGTCTGCCATGTAGGAGCAGCTCTTGCAGCCTTCCTTCCAGCCCGGGCCCAGCATGAAGTGCTGCACCAGCAGCTGACTGCGGCCGGCGAACAGGTCTGCAAGCGTCACCTTGCCGTCCGGCCCTTCGAACACGTAGGACGTCTCGACGCGCACCCAGGGAAGCTTGCGCCGCAGCTCGGCCACCTGGTCGCTGCGGTGCGTCAGGTCCTTTTCGGCAGCCAGCAGATCGCGCCGCGCCTCCAGCCACTTGTCCCGTGATACGATTGCCTGCGTCGTCATTGTATTTTTCCTCTTCTGGTCCGGGACCACGAATGCTGCGATGTTCCCAGCGGTTGATGCGCCAGATATAGCTGCCATCGCAGGCTGGCCGGGAGTGACAACTGTGTCGGGATTCGAATGGATTCTCTGATTGCAGCAGGGGCACGCGCATTGGTGATGGGTGATGCGCTCGGCGCACTCAATCACATTGCCCTGCGCGACGACCCGCCGGCACTGGCGTTGCGCGGCATAGCCATGGCCCAGCTTGGCGATCTTGCCAGGGCACGGCTGCTCCTGCGGCAGGCGGCCAGTGCCTTCGGTCCAAGAGAATCCGTTGCCCGTGCGCGCTGCATCACCGCCGAGGCCGAGATCGCGCTGGTTTGCCGCGATCTCGCCTGGCCGTTGAAGCCGCTCGACTCTGCCTATCGCACGCTGCTTCGCCACAAAGATCATGCCAATGCCGCGCATGCGCGCTATCTCAAGGCCCGGTATCTGCTCCTGATCGGACGCCTCGATGAGGCCGAGCGCGTGCTCGCAGCATTCGATCCCTCACTGCTGGCACCGTCGTCGCGGGCGGCTCTTGAGCTCGTCAATGCTGGCATCGCGATGCGGCGGCTACGCATTCAATCAGCGCGCGAGGCCCTGGAGAGGGCGGGTTCAATCGCGCGCAAGATCCGCATCGTCGCGCTCTCCGCGGAGGTCGAGAGCGCGCTTGATCTCCTCGAGGTACCCGCCGCGCGACTGATCGCACATGGCAAAGTGAGCCTGTTGAAGCTCGCCGATGTGGAGACGCTTCTGGCGTCGAAGTCGCTCATCATCGATGCGTGCCGCCACGCGATCGTTAACGCCACCCACTTCGTTCCGCTCAAGACGCGCCCAGTGCTGTTTGCCCTCGCCCGCGCTCTCGCCGAAGCATCGCCCGGCAGTGCCTCGCGGGCAGACCTCCTGCTCCGGGCCTTCGGCGCAGCGCACGTCGATGAGTCGCATCGCGCCCGGCTCCGCGTCGAGATCGGGAGGCTGCGCAAGCTGGTCGCTGCCGTGGCAAGCATCGATGCGACCGGTAGTGGCTTTTCACTCCGTTCGCGCCGCGCATCCGATATCGTTGTGCTGGCTCCCCTGACTGACGAGGCCCACGTCCAGGTGCTGGCCCTTCTCGGAGACGGTGAGAGCTGGCCGAGTTCGGCACTTGCCCTGGCCCTCGGGGCAAGCCAGCGAACCGTGCAGCGGGCACTCGACGAGCTTCTCGCCGCGGGCAAGGTGCAGGCAGTTGGCAACGCACGGGCGAAGCGTTGGATGGCGCCGCCGGTCCCGGGTTTCCCGACAGGCTTGTTACTCCCGGCCGCGCTCTCGAACGGCTAGGCTGGGGGCGCAAGAATCATGCGACGGCAGGTGGATGATGAAGCGCTCATCAGCGGAAATCGTGCGCGAATACGGACCCTTTCCCGGCGTCACCCGGGTCGGCGGTGTCAGCTATGATGGAACCAGCATCTGGATTGCGGCCGGAGACACCATGAAGGCGGTTGATCCGGAGCGCGGCACGGTCGTCAGGTCGCTCGATGTGGCAGCGCACGCCGGAACGGCGTACGACGGAAGGTATCTCTACCAAGTTTCAGGAGATCGCATCCAGAAAGTCGACCCAGCGGATGGGCGCGTCATCTCCAGCATTCCCACGCCCCCTGGTGGCGCATCGGGCATGGCTTGGGCGGAAGGCTCGCTGTGGGTCGGCCAACATCGCAACCGCAAGATCCATCAGGTCGATCCCGAGAGTGGGACAATCCTTCGGACGCTCGACTCCAAGCGGTTCGTGACAGGCATCACCTGGGTCGATGAGGAGCTTTGGCACGGCACTTGGGAACAAGAGAAAAGCGACATCCGCCGGATCGATCCAGGAACTGGCGACGTGCTGGAGCTGATCGAGATGCCGCATGGCCTCGAGGTTTCGGGGCTTGAATCGAATGGGGGCGATCTCTTCTTCTGCGGAGGCGCGGCGACCGGCAAGGTCAGGGCCGTACGCAGGCCGAAGAAGCAGGCCCGGTCAGTCGCGGCTGGATGAGCGATGCTGGCGGCGCCATCCGCTGCCGCTCGCTCTGTGACGAGCGCCTCGGCGGCCGCTTTGAGCTTGGCCTGCGCGGCTGCCCGCTGCAACCGCATGGCAGTGAAGTGGGGCTGACGATCCTGCGGCACTTGCAGCACCTCAGGCCGTTGCAGTCGCGCACGCGGTCTCGAACGCCTGCGCCAGGGAGGTGACGACCGCGTCCTTGCCAGCGATCGCGTTTATGCAGATGGCCGATGGCAGGCCGTCGCCGCGCCCCGTGCCCGGCACCGAGATGGCGCACAGATCGAGGGGATTGGCGAAATACGTGTAGGTCCCCATCGCCGCGTTCCTGGCCATGGGGTCGGCGAGCATCTCCGCGATCGTAAAGATCGTCGGCACGGTCGGCACGACGAAGGCGTCGAATGGCGCGAGCAGGCGATGGGCGGCACGTCGCTGCGCCTGCACCTGGTAGAGCGCACGGAACGCGTCGAGGCCGGAATAGGAGAAGCCGGGCTCGATGGCCTTGCGTACGGCCGGATGCACCGCGTCCGGCGTCCTGCGCATCACATCGGCGTAGGCGTCGAGCCGCTCCGTCACCATGGCCGTCTGGAAGACATGCTGGCCCGCGTCCCGGAACAAGCTGTAGTCAATCTCGGTGATCTCGGCTCCCATGCCCCGCAGCACGTCAAGGTCGCGTGCGAAAGCCCGCTCGGCTTCGGCGTCGCCAAGAAATGTGCGGTCGGCTGCGCGCGGTATCGCAAGGTGCGGCCTGGATATCGGAACCGGCGCCAGCGAGATGCTGTCCGCGTCGAGGCGGGCGTAGTCGTCCTCTTCGTCGTAGCCCTTCAGGATGCCCAGCACCTCCACGGCTTCGGCAACCGTCCGCGCGAAAATCGGGACGACGTCGAAGAACCGGCTGTTGTAGACGAGGCCCGCCATGCTCACGAGGCCGAGGGTGGGCTTGAGCCCGACGATGCCGTTGCAGGCGCCCGGCACACGGCCCGAGCCGCCCGTATCGCTGCCGAGCGAGAACGACACCAGGTTGCGCGCAACCGCCACGGCGGACCCGGAGCTCGAGCCTCCGGGTATGTAGTCGGGGTTGACCGCATTGCGGCACAGCGGTTCGGGCGAGCGCGTGCCGTTGAGGCCCGTCGCGAACTGGTCGAGCGTGTTCTTCCCGATCAGGATGGCACCTGCGGCCTCCAGGCGCTGCACGACACGCGCGGACGTCTCTGGCTCCAGCGCGATCGCGGGGCTGTTGCAGGTGGTGACCATGCCGGCCACGTGAATGTTGTCCTTGACTGAGAACGTGGCTCCGTAGAGCGGCAACGGCACCCCGCGCGCCTTCTGCGCCTCGACCTGCTCGAGACGCGCCATCACTGCGCTCCTCGGCACGAGCGCCGTGAAGATCCCCTCCCGGGCAACGGCCTGCGCCCGCGTCCAGCTCTCCAGGACGAGGCTCGCGGCGCTGCGTCCCGCGGCAAGTGCTTGCCGCACGGCGGGAAGTGTCAGATGTGCCGTCATGGCCTCGTTCCTCTTGGTGGATGCTGCGCGATCGCGCTCATTGCTGGCGTCCCCGCCAGTGCACCACCTTGCGCTCCACCAGCGCAATGAGCCGATCGCTCGCGAGCCCGATTGCGCCGATGATGATGATGCCTGCGAAGACGTAGGTGGTGCGGAAGAAGCTGCTGGCATCGAGGATGACGAAGCCCAGCCCCCGGTCGCCGCCGAGGAGCTCCGATGCAACGAGGATCGTGAGTGCCGTCCCCATGGCGACACGCAGCCCCGTCATGATCAGCGGCAGCGCCGAGGGCAGGATGACGAAGCGAAAGGTCTGCACCGCATTGGCGCCCATGGAGTGGGCGGCGCGGACCGTGTCCACCGTCGCCGACTGCGCGCCGGCGTGGGCGTTGACCATCATGATCAGAAAGACGGAAACGAAGATCAGCAGGATCTTCGACAGCTCGCCGATGCCGAACCAGAGGATGAAGAGCGGGATGAGCCCCAGCGGCGGGATCGGCCGGATGACCTCCGATGGCACAAGAAACACGGCATCGAGGATCGGCACCCGGCCGCGGATCAGACCGATGACGGTACCGAGAATGGAGCCCAGCACGAAGGCGATCGTCACACGCGTCAGACTGGCGCCGATGTGGGTGCTGAGCGCGACCCCGGAGTAGCCGCGTTGCAGCATGTCGATCAGGCTGGCGAGCACGGCCTCCGGCGGCGGCAGGATTATTGCGGCCACCGCCTTCTGGTGCGTGACGAAGGTCCACAGCGCCAGGACCGCGAGCGGCGACAGGACGGCGACGATGAGGTAGGCCCGCTTCTCTCGCGGCATCATCGGCCTCCCGCCTTGTTGCCTTGCCCGCTCCCGCTGCGCATCCGGCGATAGATGATCTCGCGCAGCCGGATGAATTCCGGATGCAGCCGGTTCTCGGGATCGTCGCGCGGCTCGGGCAGCGCCACCGCGAACTCGTCGTAGGCTCCCGTCGCGAGCGACGTGGCGAGGAAGACGCGTTGCCCCAGGTAGATGGCCTCGTCGATGCTGTGCGTGATGAAGACGATGGTGGCACCGGTGTGCCGCTGGATCCGCAGCAGCTCCTCCTGCAGCGTCTCGCGCGTCTGCACGTCGAGGGCCGAGAACGGCTCGTCCATCAGCATGACGGTGGGCTTGGCCGCAAGGACCCGCGCCAGGCCCACGCGCTGCCGCATGCCACCGGACAGCTCGTAGGGATAGGCGCCGAGGCGGTCGGCGAGACCGACCAGCGCCCCCATCTCCTCGGCGATGGCCTGGCGCTCGCGACGGCTCTTGTGCGCGCAGCGCAGGCTGAAGGCGATGTTCTCGGCCACCGTCATCCAGTCGAACAGCGCTGCAGACTGGAACACGACACCCCGGTCCGGTCCGGGACCGGCGATCTCACGCCCCGCGGCAAGGCAGACGCCGCTCGTGGGCGTGAGGAATCCGGCGATGAGATTGAGGATCGTCGTCTTGCCGCAACCCGAGGGGCCGAGCAGCGAGACGATCTCGCCCGGCTCGACCTCGAAGGAGACGTTGTCGAGGATCCCGCGGTTGCCGTAGGAAAAGCCGACACGGTCGAACTTCAGGCTCGGCCGGCCGCTGCCCGCACGCCGTGCGCTGGCCGCGGCGACAGGTGGACCGCCGTCTGCAGGCACGAGCCGCATTGGCCGCTGCGCTGACACGAGGGCCTACTTCCGGCTCGCGAGATACTTCTGGATCGGCTTTGTGTCGACGATCCCGCTCCAGTCCGCCGGCGGCGCCTGGATGCGCTTCTGCTCGTAGAGGAAGGCGCCTATGCCCTTGAGATGCTTCATGAAGCGGCTGTCAAGCTCCTTGCCGGGAGCCCCGATGAAGTCCGCCGTCAGGGTTTCCTCGAACGTCGGATGCGTGGCCGTTTGGCCCTCGATCAACTTGGCGAACACGTCGGGCGCCTGATCCACGCGCTTGGCCTCGTACTGGCGCACGCCGGCTGGGTCGCCCTTGTAGGCTCTCTGCGCCTCGTCCCAGGCCTTGAGGAAGCGCTGCACGGTGTCGTCGCTTCCTGCAAGGAACGCCTTGCGCGTCACCCAGACGCCACCCGTAATCATGTTGAGCGACTTCGTAGTGGCGATCGGCTTGGCGCCGGCACGCTCCATCGCGCCCACATTGGGTTCCCACACGAAGGCCGCGTCGATCTGGCCGGCGACGTAGGCGGGCGGCATGTTGGCCGGCGAGAGATTGACCATCGTGACGTCCTCAGGCTTGAGGCCGTTCTGCGCCAGCGCCTGTAGCGTGTGATAGTGGCTGGTCGATCCGATGGCGACACCGATCTTCTTGCCCTTGAGGTCCGCGACCTTGCCGATCCCTGCGGCCGGATTGGCAACGAGGCGCACGTTGGTGAGATCGAGACGCTCCATGAACAGGACCGTGATGGGCAGCCCGTTCGAGTAACCCGTCACCGCGGGGAATTCGCCCATCCAGGCGAGATCCACCTCGTTGGAGGCGAGCGCGGGCAGCATCGCGGGACCGGCCGGAAACGTCGATGTCTTGACGTCCAGTCCGCTCTTCTCGAACACGCCGGCATTCAGCGCATACATCAGCAGCACGTTGATCTCACCGGACTGGAAGCCGATGCGGATCGGCTTCTTGTCCTGTGCGGCGGCCCCGATGGCCGGCAATATTGTCGCGAGCAGCACGAGCACAAGGGATTTCAGGCGCATGGCAGGAGCTCCACTTCGGGGGTCAGGGTTTCGTGCTGAGAATGCTGAGGATGGTGAGGGAGAGGACGCGCGTGGCGGCCACGGCCTTGGGAATGTGGATCCACTCGTTTACGGGCGCCCATCCGTCCTCGCCGGGGCCGAAGGTGACGGCCTTGTGCCCGCGCTCCGAGAAGCGGATGGTGTCGTTGAAGGCATTCTTGCGGTAGAGCACGGGCGGCTCGCCGAATAGGCGCTGGTAGCAGGCGGACAACGCCGCCGTCGGGCTTTCCTCCGGCACCTGCTCGCCCGTGCCGTCCACGAACAGTGCGTTGGGGTAGGGCCGCGCCGTGGCGATCAGGTCGGGGATGTCCGCCTTCGCCTTTTCGATCACGGTGTTGATGTCCGCCATGACGCTCTCGCGTGTCATGCCGGGGACGATCCCGACGATGGCCAGCACGGCCTTGCAGATGTCGGGCGTGAACTGCATCTCGCGCTTCAGTCCTCCGTTGACGCGCAGCACCGCCGCCATCGGCGGCGTTCCGCCCGCCCGAGGCGCCGGCGTGTGCGTGAACGTCATGGTCTCGAAGCGCGTCAGCAGGTGCGCCATGCGAGCGACGGCGTTGACGCCGGTATCAGGGCGCCAGAGATGCGTCTTCAGGCCGCGCGTCTCGATCTCGACCAGGAAGTTGCCGCAATTCGCGACGGCGACGCCCATACCCCAGCTGCCGTCCTTGCGGGTCCAACCGGTGGGCTCGCAGACGATGGTGTAGTCCGCCTTGTAGCCCTTCTCGTCGAGCAGGAAGATTGATCCGTCAGGGCCGTTCTTCTCCTCGTCCACCGTGAAGACGCAATCGAGCCGGCCGCCGAGCTTCACGCCCGCCTCGCGGATCGCGCGCACGGCAAGAAGGATGCAGGCAAGGTTGCCGCGGGTGTCGGAGGTGCCCCGCGCGTAGAGCTTGTCGCCGTGACGCGTGGGGCGGAACGGGTGTCCCCCGGTCATGGTCCATGCGCTCCAATCGCCCGCCGGATAGGTATCGAGGTGATCGTTGAGGAGCAGCGAGGGGCCCCCGCTGCTGCCGCGCAGGGTGCCCACCACATTGGGTCGTCCTTCGCGCTTGCCCACGAGATCCACCGCGAAATCCATCTCGCGAAGAATGTCTGCGGTGACGAGCGCGGCGCCCTCCTCCCGCGCGGGAGGCTCGTCGGGATCGAGTGGGTTCTCCGCCTCCGGCTGTCCGGCGGGAATGAGCTTGCAGGCGAGATCGAGCCAGCCGGCCTCGGTGATGTTCTGCAGAACCTTCGTCTCGAGCGGCGTAAGATCGTCTGGCAGGGTCTCGGCGCGCGCGGTCATGACATCTCCGGAAGGCGGGCAATGACTGCCTTTTGCGCAATCGCACAACCCTTGCTCAGTCCTGCAGGCAGCGTGACCGCAAAATGAGACATAGTCTGTCAATTGGTTGACGCTCGCAGCCCGGACCGCGTGCTTATCTGTCGGCTTGTCCCTGGCACGCACCGACGGAGAGATACGATGCGTCACGTGATTGCAGCCCTGGCTGCCGGCCTGAGCCTGATCTCGGCCCAGACCTCTGCAAGTGCCGCGGAGAAAGTTCGCCTCGCCCAGAACCTTTCGCCCATCTCGGCTACGGTGATCATCGCCAAGCAGAAGGGCTTCTTCGCCAAGCACGGCCTCGATGTGGAGGTGAGCAACTTCACGAGCGGCAAGAAGTGCCTCGACACCGTTCTCGGTGGCGGCGCCGACATCGCGACGACGGCCGAAGCGCCCACGACCGCTGCCGCGATGTCGAAGCAGCCGATCGCGTTCCTCGCGCGCATGGAGTACTCCGACCTCAAGACGCTTGTTGCGGCCGATGCCAAGATCGGCGGTCCTGCGGATCTCAAGGGCAAGAAGATCGGCTACACGGCGGGGACCGGCGGGGAGGTCTATACCATGACGCTCCTCAAGAAGGCGGGGCTGAAGCCCACCGACGTCTCGCTCACGAACCTGCCGCCGCAAGGCATGGTGGCGGCAATGGCAGCCGGCAGCATCGATGCCTTCAACACCTGGGAGCCCCACATCTCGAACGGCCTGAAGGTTCTCGGCGGCAAGGCCAAGCTGATCGACACCAAGGGCGTCTACTCGGAAACCTTCAACATCGTCGTGATGCAGGATTGGCTCGCGAAGAACCCTGCGACCGCCGACAAGTTCCTGTCCGCAGCCATCGAGGCCGAAGGCTGGATGAAGGCGAACAAGACCGAGGCGATCAAGGCCGTCGCCGAGGCCGTCTCGATGAAGGAGGACGAGCTTTCGGCCATCTGGAGCGAGTATGTGTTCGATCTCGTGCTCGACGACAAGCAGCTTGCCGTGCTCAAGGCGCACGCCGAGTGGCGCCTGGAGAGCGGCAACCATCCGCCGAATGCCACGATGCCCGACTTCTCGAAGGTGATCTTTGCCGACCCGCTGCGCCGCGTCGCCAAGGACCGGGTCAAGTTCAGCGGACTGTGATCGATGGCGGACCGCATCGCAGGCGCGTCGTCAGGCAGCCGCTGGCAGGAACAGCTCGTCCTGCTGGCGTCCCTTCCGCTGTTCCTCATCGGATGGGAGGTTATCTCGCGCTCGGGTATCGTCAACGCGCGCCTGTTCCCCCCACCCAGCGATGTCGCCATTGCCACCTGGGGCTGGGCGCGTAGCGGCCAGCTGTGGACCGATCTCGGCATGAGTGTCTCCCGCATCGCGGTAGGGCTCACCACAGGCACCACCGTCGGCGTGGCGGTGGGGCTTGCCACGGGACAGGTCCGGGTCGTCGCCAACCTTCTGACGCCGATCTTCCAGATCCTGCGGCCGATCCCGCCCATCGCCTTCGTCCCGATCGTCATCCTCTGGTTCGGGCTCTCCGAGCTCGGCAAGTACTTTCTCGTCTTCTGGGGGGTGTTCTTCACCGTCTGGATGGCGGCCCACCTTGGCGTCCGCCGCGTCGATCCGCACTACCTGCGGGCCGCGCGCATGCTGGGCACGCCCGAGTACCGGCTCTTTCGAGAGATCCTGCTGCCGGCCGCCCTTCCCGTGATCTTTGTCGGGATCCGCACCGCCGTCAGCATCGCATTCTACACCTTGGTCGCGGCGGAGCTGGCCGGCACCTTCGCCGGCGTTGCCTACCGCATCGACGTGGCCCAGCAGAACCTGCAGATCGGGCAGGTGATGGGCGGCCTGCTTCTGCTCGGTCTCGTCTCTTCGCTCTCGGATCGGCTGTTTGAGCACGTGTCCCGCCGCCTCGTATGGTGGTCATGATGCAGCTGCGCATCGACAGAGGCGAGAGTGCTGCGCCCGTGCGCGGCCGGCTGGCCGTCGATCGTGTCTCGATCCGGTTCGGCACGGCACTGGCCCTGAGCGAGCTCAGCTTCGCCTTGGCGCCGGGATCCTTCATGGCCTTGCTGGGTCCTTCCGGTTGCGGCAAGTCGACGTTGCTCAATGCCATCGCCGGGTTCCAGCCGGTCGAGACCGGGACGATCCAGCTCGACGGCACCGCCGTCACCGGGCCGGGGGCCGATCGCGGCGTTGTCTTCCAGCAGCCCTGGCTTTTTCCCTGGATGACGGTGCGCGACAACATCGCCTACGGTCCCCGCATGCGCGGCCTGCCGCGGGCCGAGATCGCCGCGCAGGCAGATACACTTCTCAAGGTCGTCGGGCTGGCGCACGCGGCGCTGAAGTATCCCCAACAGCTTTCCGGCGGCATGCAGCAGCGGGCGGCGATCGCGCGCGTTCTGGCCAACGATCCGGCCGTTCTGCTGATGGACGAGCCGTTCGCCGCGCTCGACGCCCAGACGCGCAGCATGATGCAGGCCTACTTGCTCGAGGTCTGGAGCAAGCTTCCAAAGACCATCGTCTTCGTCACGCACGACATCGACGAAGCATTGCTGCTGTCGGACCGCATCATCGTCATGGGCACGCAGCCCGGTCGGGTCATTGCCGACCTTGCGAACCTGCTGCCGCGCCCGAGGCCCGCCGAGATCGCCTTCGACAGCCACTATCTTGATCTGAAGAAGCAGTGCTTCGACCTGATCCGGGCGGAGACGCTGAAGAGCTTCACGTCCTAGCGCCGATCACCGGCGAGTACGGTGCACGTGCGCTGAAGGTGGACTTCAGGAGTGGGCGCGTCGCGCCCGCCTTCGGACAGCCTCACACCGGTCGATCCCCCTTGCTGACTTTCAGTGTCCGGTTGTCGGCGGCCGGCAGCATGCGCGCGGGATCGCGCGTCACCACGCAGTCGATGACGGTCGGTGTCGAGGTGTTGGCCAGGCCCTCGCGCAGCGCCGCATTGAGCTTCCCGGGATCCGCGACCCGGATGCCGAGACAGCCGAAGCCCTTGGCGATGTCGGCGTAGTTGAGCTCGACCAGGTCGCTGGACTGGTAGTTGCCCGCTCCGTAGACGGCGTGCTGCAGCGCCTTCACGTAGCCCGACGCCGCGTTGTTGAAGACGATCGCGACGAAGTTGGCGCCGAGCCGCCGCGCGGTTTCCAGATCCCCCATGCTCATGTTGAAGCCGCCGTCGCCGGTCAGCGACACGACGCGCCGCTTCGGGCCGGCGCCGAGGCTGGCGCCGATCCCTCCGGGGACGCCATAGCCGATCGAGGCGAAACCGCGGTCGGGCAGGAAATGGCGCCCGGCGGCCTTGGTGTCCAGGAACAGCCCGCCCCAGTGCGCGGCGAAGCCGCCGTCGGCGACCACGATGCCGTCCGCCGGCATCACCTTGCCGAGCTCGTTCATCAGTCGGCCGATGTTGATCGGGCTCTCTGTCGCCTCCAGCCGTTCGCGCGCGCCCTCGCGCCAGGCCGTCATGCGCTTCGGCACCTCTGCAACCCACCCCGCGCGCGCCGCACGCCGCCTGCCGCCGTCGCCGAGCGCGGCTGCCAGATCCTCGAGCGCCAGCCGCGCGTCCCCGACGAGCGCCACCTCGGCCGGCGTGGTGCGGCCGATCTCGGTCGGATCGATCTCGATGTGGATGAGAGCCTTGCCGGCCGGAAACAGCGAGAAGCGCTTGGTCGCGATCTCGCCCAGCTTGCACCCGACCACCAGCAGGCAATCGCTCTCCGCGATCATGCCGTTGGCGATTCGATCGTAGCGGCCGAACAGGCCCGCCGAGAGACCATGCGTGCACGCAATGGCCCCCTTGCCGCTCATGGTGTGGGCGACCGGGATGCTCTGCCCCTCCGCAAGCGCCAGCAGCGCGTCGTAGGCTTGCGAGATGTGGACGCCGCCCCCGGCAAGGATCAACGGCCGCTCCGCCTGCGCCAGCAGCGCCGCGGCCCGCGTGATGTCATCGCCGGCAGGGCGGAAGCGGCGCGCCTGCGCTCTGGTCGTCGCCGGGTCGACCCAGAGCTCCGCCGCCTCGAACTCGTGCTCGCCGTGCGCGACGTCCTCCGGCACGTCGATCACCACCGGACCCGGCCGGCCTGACGTCGCCACCGCGAAGGCGCGTCGCACGTGCTCGGGAATCCGCTTGATGCACTCGACCCGGATGATCTCCTTGACGACCGGCCGCAGCACCTCGAGCTGGCGCGTCTCCTGCGTCATGTTCTTCCAGGCGTGCTCGCGATTGGCGTCGCCGACGATGGCGATCATCGGCAACCCGGCGTTGAAGCTTTCGACGAGGCCGGTAACGAGGTTGGTGGCGCCGGGGCCGAGCGTGGCATCGACGCAGCCCGGACGGTTGGTGACCTTCGCATAGGCGTCGGCCGCGAAGGCGCCGGAGCGCTCGTCGTTTATCAGCGCGTGGCGCAGACCGAGCGCGCGGCAGGCCTCGTAGAAGGGCAGCAGCTGGAAGCCGCCCATGCCGAAGATCGGCCCGATGCCGCCCGCTTTCAGCATCTCGGCCAGCGCCTGGCCGCCGGTCATGCGGCGCATGGAGTTGAGTGGGAGCGTCATGTGGTAAACTCCGTGCAGGCGTGTCCGGGAGATTTGCGCCGCAGGGCCGGCGCGATGCAAGTGGTTTACAGAAGCGCCGTGGATATCCAAGGCACGAACGCCACGACAATCAGACCGAGCACGAGCGCCAGCATGTAAGACCAGATCGGTCGCATGCCTTCATCGGGCGAGATCTTGGTGATGGCACAGGCGGTGAAGTAGCCGACGCCCAGGGGCGGTGCGAACAAGCCGATGCCCATCGCCAGGACGACAACCATGGCATAGTGCACGTCGTGAATGCCGAGCGACCGCGCAGCCGGAAACAGCAGCGGGCCGAACAGCACGATCGCCGGAATTCCTTCCAACAAGGAACCCAGGACAATGAACACGACGATGGAAACCGCCATGAAGCCGATCCACCCCCCGGGGATCGCCTGCATCACGGCGACGAGGTCGCGCGAGAACCCGGACTGGGTCAATGCCCACGCCATCGCGGTGGCCGTGCCGATGATAAAGAGGATGGCACCGGTCAGCGAGGCGGTGAGAACCAATCCGGGATAGACCTGCCGCCAGTCAAGCTCGCGGTAGAACACCAATCCGACCAGCAACGTGTAGGCGATGCCGATCGTCGAGACTTCCGTCGCGGTCGCCACGCCCTCGATCACCGCGGCGCGAATGACGAAGGGAAGGAACAGGGCAGGCGATGCCAGCCATAGGGTTCGAACGACCACGCTGCGGTCGGCGCGAGGCGGCAGATCCTGCCCGGTCCCGCGGTAGCGCCATCGGGCCACGATGGCCAGGGCGATCGCCAGCACGAATGCGGGCAGAAGCCCCCCGGCGAAGAGCGCCGCGATCGATACGCCGGTCGCCGACCCGATGGTGATCAGCACCAGACTCGGCGGGATCGTCTCGGACATGGCGGCGGATGCCGCGAGAAGGGAGACGAGCTCGCCCGGCTTCTCGCCGCGTTTGCGCATTTCGGGCACGAGCACTGGCGCGACCGCCGCCATATCGGCCGCTTTGGAGCCGGAGATGCCGGAAACGAGGTACATCGCCCCGAGCAGGACGTACGACAGTCCGCCCCGGACATGGCCGAGCAGAGCCGCAAGGCAATTGACCATGGCGCGCGCCATGCCGGTGGCCTCGATCAGCAAGCCGAGCCAGACGAAGAGGGGGACGGACAGCAGAACGAGGTGAGACATGCCCTCGTCGATGCGGCTGACGACGACCGTCAGAGGTGCCGTCGTCATTGTGCCCACGTAGGCAACTGTGGCGGCCGCGAACGCGAACGCGATCGGCACGCCGGCGAGAATGCAGACGCCGACGCCCCCTATGAAGAAGACGGCGAGATTCCATTTGCCCATCGCAAGCAATGGCGGACGGCCGAACCACAAAGCCGCAGCGACCACGCACAGGACCACGACGGCGCCGGCGATGTGCGATGGCCGCCCATGGCGCAACAGGCGGACCAGGCCGGACGCGATCATCAGAACCACGCCTATGCCCAAGGCTCCGACCCGATAGACCAGCGATATCTCGAGCGCCTGCATGACAATGAAGCGCTCGTGCTCGATGTGGGTGAAAACAGCCCCGCAGATCAGGACCAGAAACGCCAGACTGGCGACCGTTGCGAATGTCTCGCACCACGCGCGCATTTCGGGCGTCAACATGCTGACGAAAGCGGTTAGCCGCATGTGCTCGCCACGGCGCAGTGCGATAGCCGACCCCAACACCGCCAGCCACAGGAACAGCATGGCGGCCAGCTCGTCGGCCCAGAAAATCGGGCTGTGGAAGACGTACCGCGCAATCACGCTGGCCATCAGCACGATCGCTTCGACGACGACCAGCACCGCGGCCGGAACCTCGGTGGTCCACGCCAGCGCCCGGTCGATCGCGTCACCGAGGCGAGCCAAACGGCTCCGCTCGCCAAAAGCGGCAACCGCTTGGTCGCGGACCTCGTCCGTACGAGCATCCATGGCGTCAGGACAGCTCGCCGGAGAACTTCTCGAGAATGGCCCAGGCCTCAGGGCCGAACTTCTGCTTCCATTCCGTGTAGAACTTGGCTTTCGTCAATGCGGTCCGGAACGATGCGGAATCGGGCGTGTTGAAGACGACGCCGCTTTTCTCCAGCTCCGCCTGGGCGGACTGGTTGAGCTCGGCGATCATGCGGCGCTGCTCCTGCGCCGCCAAGTCGAGGTTCCGGGCGACGATCTCGCGCAGATCAGAGGGAAGGGCGTCCCACTTGCCCTTGTTGGCCACGAACCAGAAGCCGTCCCACATGTGATTGGTGAGCGAGCAGTACTTCTGAACCTCGTAGAGTTTCGCGATCTTGATCAGCGTCAGCGGATTCTCCTGCGCCTCGACCAGTTTGGTTTGCAGGGCGGGGTACAGTTCCGCAAAATTGATGCCGACGGGCGCCGAGCCGAATGCCTTGAACAGGGATTGCCACATCGGACTGACGGGAACGCGGATCTTGAGCCCCTTCATATCGTCCGCCGAGGTGATCGGCTTGGTGCTCGTTGTGATCTGTCGAAACCCGTTGTCCCAGATCTTCTCCATCGGAACCAGCCCCGCCTTGGTGACAGTGGCGCGGACATGCGAGCCCAGCGCGCCGTCGAGCGCGGCCCAGACCGCGTCGTAGCTCGGGAACGCGAAGCCCACGCCACTGATCGAGGCGGCCGGGATCAATCCGCCCAGGACGAGCGCGGAGAGCGTGTAGAATTCGAGCGCCCCGGAGCGAACCTGACTGAGCATGTCTGTATCGCCGCCGAGCTGATTGCTCGGGAAGATGTTGATCTCCATCCGCCCGCCGGACTCCGCCTTGATCCGATCGGCGGCGCGCTGTGCCGCGATATTGATCGGGTGATCCGCCGGAACGTTGTTGCCATATTTGTAGGTGTGCTCTGCGGCTTTGGCGTAGCGCGGGATGAAGAAAGTTGTCGCCGCCACCGCGGCCCCTGCCGTCAAAACGCTTCTGCGAGTGCTGGTGCCCATTGTGCGTCTCCCATGGTGAGGTCTTGTTTTGGATCTGTCGTTTCAGGCGCTGGAAATGCCGGCGGTGAGACCGCCGCAGACGAACAGGGTCTGTCCGGTGACGAAGGACGCTTCTTCGGACAGGAAGAAGCCGACGGCATGCGCGACATCTGCCGGAGTGCCGAGCCGCCGCAGCGGAATGCCTTCGAGAATGGCCTTGGTGCGTGGGCTGTCCGGCGGGTTGCTCGAACGGAACAACTCGGTCTCGATCGGACCGGGCCCCACGGCATTGACGGTGATGCCTGCGCCCGCGAGCTCGAGCGCCCAGGTCCGCGTCAAGCCCAGCACGCCCGCCTTGGCCGCCGCATAGGCGGTTCGCAACTCCTTGCCGAGCGCGGCCCGGCTCGTGATGTTGACGATGCGCCCGCGTCCGGCCGCACGCATGCCCGGAACGACGGCTTGCGTGCACATGATGGTCGCGCGCAGGTTGACGGCGAGAACCTTGTCGAGATCATCGAGATTGGTGTCGTCGAGCGACGCTGGCAGGGCAATTCCGGCGTTGTTGACCAGCCACAGGACCGGCCGGCGCTTGACGATGCCGTCGAGGATCTCTCGCGTTGCCGCGACATTCGTGAGATCGACCTCGATGAACTCGGCCGTCTGACCTGCCGGAGGTGTCGCGCGGTCGATGTTGATGACGGGAGCTCCGCGCGAAGCCAGGAGCTCCACGATCGCGGCGCCGATCCCGCGGCTGCCCCCCGTGACAAGGGCAGCCGGCTTCAGGTTGGTTTCGATCACGCGCTCATCTCACGTCCAGGGGTGATGGTTGATTGCACGGTACGCCCCGCTTCTCCGGCGCGATGGCGTCGACACCAGCGGCATCGATTGACGCGAGCTGGCTCCGCTTCGCCGCCCCCGCCGGTATCGGCCGGCCGGCGTGCGCGCGGCGCCAGGCCGCGATCCGGCGCGGGAAGCGGCGCGCGGCCGGTGCATTTTGTGGAGATCGCTCAGGGGGCGGGAATGCGAGCCTCTCGCGCACGTCCGTTTGTGCGGCACGCACGCGGTCTGCTGCGAGCTGGATCGTGCCGATCGACCTGACGATCGTCGCCGAGCAGGACACGGCGGCTGCTGCCGACATCGACGCCCGATACTCAACGATGTCCTCCCGGAGACTTGACCGAGCCCACTTGACTTCGCTCTGTGAGTTCTGTTAAACGGAACATAGATCGTATAAACGGAACAATAGGCGGAACCTGACAATCCTGTCAACCGCCAGCGCCGGAGTGTGTGCCATGCGCCGGACGAAGCCGGAGACATCACCCCGAAGCGCCGTCGACGGCGGGCTGCATCAGAGCGTGGCGCGCATCGATCTCGTGATGGGGGTCCTCGCCGCCAATGCCGAGCATGGCGTGCGGCTGATGGACGTGTGCCGGGAAACCGGCCTGTCGAAAACGGCGGCGCACCGGCTGCTGCATGGCCTTGCCGCCTACCGGCTCGCCGACTTTGACGAGCGCTCGAGCCGGTATTTCGTCGGCTACAAGATCTTCGGCTGGGCCAGCGGCGCGGGAAACCGGTTCGGGCTGCTGCGCATGGCGGGGCCCTCTCTCGCGCGCCTGGCCGATCGGTTCGGCGACGCCGTCTATCTGCTCGTGCGCAATGGCGACGAGGCGGTCTGCGTCGAGCTGGTCGCCGGCGCATTCCCGATCAAGACGCTGGCCCTCAGGGTGGGCGACCGTCGCCCGCTCGGTATCGGCGCGGGGGCGCTCGCGATGCTCTCGGCCCTCTCCGACCCGGTGGTCGAGCGCATCCTGAAGGACGGTGCAAAAAACCGGGCGTCCTTTGCCATCTCGGATCTCGATCTGCGCAGCCTGATCAGGAAGACCAGGTCGCAGGGATACGCGCTCGTCGACGGCGCCGTGATCCGCGGCATCGCCACTCTCGGTCTGCCGCTGCTACTCGACGATGGCGCCCCGATCGCGGCGATCAGCCTGTCGACCACGCAGGATCGTCTGCGTCCGCCGCGACGCCAGGAGATCGCCGATGCGATCCGGGCCGAGATCGCCGGGATCTCCAGGGAGTTCGAGCTCGGCCTCACGGCGAGCAATGCAGCAGCGCTGGTGCGCTCCTCGGTCGGGTAGCACGGCGGGGGACGACAATCAGATGTCGCTGTTGCCTGCAATGTGCCGACAGGGCGGCAAAGCTGAAGGCCGCCGAGCTTGCGGCGCCCTTATGGGGAGCCCCGGCATTCACGCGCCCTGAAGCACGATCTCCGCACCCTTCTCGCCGATCATGAGCGCGGCCGCGTTGGTGTTGGCCGACGTGATCTGCGGCATGATCGAGGCGTCGACAACGCGCAGGCCCTCGACGCCCCGCACGCGCAGATCGGGTGCGACCACTGCCATCTCATCCTCGCCCATGCGGCACGTGCCGCTTGCGTGGAACACGGTGCCGCCGAGGTTGCGGGCGAACGCGAGCAGATCCTCGTCTGTGTCGGCGGCGGGCCCCGGCAGAACTTCTTCCGCCCACAAGTCTCGGAACGCCGGCTGGCGGTAGATCTCCCGCAGCATCCGGATGCCCGCCACCACCACCTTGCGGTCGTGCGGGTCGGAGAGATAGCGCGGCTCGATCAGGGGATCGGCGAACGGGTCGGCGCTGCGGAGCGACAGCCGTCCGCGGGACCGCGGATGGCATTGCCACATGGAGGCGGTGAAACCCGAATAGCGGTGCAGCGGGTCTCCGGGCTTGTCGACCGACAGCGGCATCACGTTGAACTGGATGTCCGGCCGCCCGCCTTGCGCGTGCTCGGTGCAGGCGGCTCCGCCCACCTGGCCCGCCCCGATCGTGAGCGGCCCGCGCCCATGCCGCAGCCACTGCCAGCCCATCTCGGCAAGCCGCAGCGGATTGCGTACGTCGTCATTGAGCGAGTTGCGCCGTTTCAGCCGGACGATCGTTCGCGCCTGGTAGTGGTCCTGCAGATTCTCGCCCACGCCCGGCAATGCTGCGACCACGGGAATACCGTGCCGGGTTAGCAGGTCCGGTGGCCCGACGCCCGAGAGCTGCAGCAGATGCGGCGATTGCAGCGCGCCCGCCGCCAGGATCACCTCGCGCGAGGCCTGCACGCGCTCCCGCCGCCCCTTGTGAATGAACTCCACGCCCACGGCCCGGGCCTTCTCGAACAGCACGCGCGCGGCGTGCGCGCCCGTGCGCACCGCCAGGTTCGGCCGCTTCTTCGCCGACCGCAGGAAGGCGACAGACGCGCTCTCACGCCATCGCCGTGAGATGCTGAGATTGTAGCGGCCCACGCCCAGCGTCGACTCGCCGTTGAAGTCGTCGTTGCGCGGCAAGCCGAATTGCTGGGCGGCCTCGAGCCAGGCCACGCACGCCGGATGATCGTTGCGCAGCGTCGAGACACCCAACGGCCCATGCGCCCCGCGGTACTGACTCGGCGGCCCGTCGAAGCGCTCGAGTTTGCGGAAGGCTGGCAGCACATCGCGGTAGCTCCAGCCCGTGGCGCCCATCTGCGCCCAGTCGTCGAAGTCCTGGTGCTGGCCGCGGATGAAGATCAGGCCGTTGATGGAGCTGGAGCCGCCGAGAATGCGCCCGCGCGGCCAGACGATGGCGCGCCCGCCGGTGCCTTCGCTGGGCTCCGTCGGAAACTGGCGCGAGAAGCGGCTGTCGTAGATGGTGCGGAAGTATCCCACCGGCAGCTTGAGCCAGAAGTTGCGGTCCTGGCCGCCGGCCTCCAGCAGAAGCACGCGGATGCGCGGATCTGCCGAAAGCCGGTTGGCAAGGACGCAGCCAGCGGAGCCGGCGCCGACAATAATGTAGTCGTAGCCGCTCGCGCGCACGTGGTCAGGCCTTGTTGGCATCCGCGAAGATGGTCGGATCGAAGTACTGCGAGGCCGGCACCGGCTTCTCGATGTTGCCGGTGGAGACGAAGAAGTCCGTCACCTGCTGCAGCCACTTGGTCACGCTGCCATCGGCGTAGAGCTTGCTCCACTCGGCCGCCGGGAACACCCTCTGTGCGGCAAACTGTTCCTTGAGATCGGCCGTCGTCAGGTTGGGATACTGCTTCTGGATGATGCCCAGCGCCTCGTCCGTCTTGCCCGTGAGCATGGCGTTGCCCTCGATCCAGGCCTTCGACAGCCGCACCAGCGTATCGCGGTTCTTGGCATGGTAGTCGGCCGTCGAGGCCCAGCCGCCGAGGATCGCAGCCTGTGGGTAGAAGGCGGAGGCATCGACAAGCTTCTTCGCCGTCGGCACCTTGTCGCGCACCGTGACGTGGAACGGCACCCACAGCGCCACGGCCGGCACCGCGCCCGAGATGAACGACGTCACCGCGTCCGGCATGCGTTGATTGAGAAGCTCCACGTCCTTGCCGCTCATGCCGTTGGCCTTCAGCGCGTTCTCCAGGAACACGTGCGCCGTGGTGCCGGCGGTGGTGGCGATGCGCTTGCCCTTCAGGTCGGCGATCGACTTGATGCCCTGGTCCTCGCGCACCCACAGCTGGGCCGTCGCAAACTCCACGGTGTTGGCCAGGAACACCTTGCCCTGGCCGCGCGCGGGGAAGTTCGAGATCACGGCGCCCGTGACGAGCGCATCGAGGCTGCCGCCGATCATGGCCTGGAACAGCTCCAGCCCCGTCTGGAACAGCTTCAGCTCCGGCTCGATGCGGTTGCGTCCGAAGGCATCGAGATGCTGCGCGAGCCACAGCTGCCCGTCGACGGCCAGCGTGTGGAGGTAGCCGATGCGCACCTTCGTCTTGGCCTGCGCAAGGGCCGGCATGCCGAGCACCGCCGTGCCCGCCGCTGCCGTCACGCCTTTCAGGATCTGCCTGCGATGGATCGTCATGGTCGTCCTCCCTGTGCTTTGCTTGTACGTTGCCTTACTTGAAGTCTGGGCGTTGCCGCGCCTGCTGCGCGTACTCCTGCATCACAAGTTGCCGCACGTGCGCGCGCAGCTCGCCGAGCTCCTTGCGCTCATGCAGCTCCTCGCTGCGCTGCCCTCCGAACGGCACGTCGATGATCTCGCGGATGCGCGTGGGCCGGGCCGTCATCACGATGATGCGGTTGGAGAGATAGACGGCCTCCTCCACCGAATGCGTGATCAGCATCACGGTCTTGCCTTCGGCGGCCAGCACCTCCAGGAGCAGGTTCTGCATGGCCGTGCGCGTCTGGGCGTCGAGCGCCCCGAACGGCTCGTCCATCAGCAGGAATTGCGGCTTCACGGCGTAGGCGCGCGCGAGCGCCAGCCGCTGCCGCATGCCGCCCGAAAGCATGCGCGGCCAGGCATCCGCGAAGTCGGCGAGGCCCATGAGCCGCATGTAGCGCTCGCAGATCTGCTTGCGCGCATCCGCGTCCGTGCGGTTGGCGGCGAGCCGCAGGCCGAACGCGATGTTCTCCTTCACCGTGAGCCACGGGAAGATGCCGTATTCCTGGAAGATGACGCCGCGATCGGGCCCGGGCCCGGCGATCGGCTGGCCGTCGAGCGTCACAGTGCCGGAGGAGGGCTGCATGAACCCTGCGACGATGTTCATCATCGTGGTCTTGCCGCAGCCCGAAGGGCCGATCACCGACACGAACTCGCGGTCGTTGATGTGATAGCTCACGTCGTCCACCACCTGCATGGGGCCGCGCTCGCTCGCAAAGCGCACGGAGACGTGGTCGAAGACGATGCGTGGCCGCGTCATACCAGGCGCTCCTGCCAGGCGAGGAAGCGGCGGCTCACGGCCCTCAGGCCCAGATCCATGAGCAGCGCGATGAAGCCGATGCAGATGATGCCGACATAGATGATGTCGAGCTGGAAGAACGAGCCCGCGTTCTGGATCAGCGCCCCCAGCCCCTGCTGCGCCGCGATCAGCTCGGAGGCAACCAGCGTCGCCCAGGCCACGCCCAGCGCGACGCGCAACGCCGTCAGCATATGCGGCACGGCAAGCGGCAGGATCACCTTGCGGAAGATCTCGCCGTCGGTCGCGCCCAGCGTCTGCGACACGCGCACGTAGATGGGGCTGATCTGCGAAATGCCCTCATACATCACGATCACGCCGGCGAAGAACGAGGCGTAGAACAGGATTACCGTCTTGGCCAGCTCGTCGACGCCGAAGTAGACGATCACGAGCGGGATCAGCGCAATCGGCGGCAGGGCGCGGAAGAAGTTGATCAGCGGATCGATGAAGGTGCGCACGCTTTGATACCAGCCGAGCACGAAGCCCACCGGCACCGCCACCAGGATGCCGCTCAGAACGCCCGAGAACACGCGCCGCGTCGACATCAGGATGTCGAGCGGCAGCCGCGTCTGCATCAGCTCCACGAAGCGGGCGGCCACCGCGTGCGGTGTCGGCACCAGCGAGGGATTGATGAGGCCGCTGTAGTGGATGCCGTACCAGCCGGCCAGCAGCAGCAGCCAGGGGACAATGATGAGTATTGCGCGTGCCAGCATATCCCGCGTTCCGCAGCTTCCGTTTCCCTAGACAGCCTATACGTACTACATATAGAACGTTTGGCAACCTGCGGACCAGAGATTTGACGGTGCCATGGCAGCCAGCGAGCACAGGATTTTCGGCAATACGCCTATTCCGAGGTATCTGCAGCTTGCCGATCTCTTTCGCCATCGCGTGGAGAGGGGGCAGTGGCCGCTGGGCAGCACGCTGCCATCGATCGAGCAGCTGATGGACGAGTTCCATGTCGCGCGCGTCACCGTGCGCCAAGCCATCTCTCTGCTCACCGGCGAGGGGATATTGTCGCCTCAGCGGGGGCGAGGCACCTTCGTCACCGGTGCCGGCGCGGGCGGCAAGCGCCAGTTGCGCGTGGAGACCACGCTCGGCGACCTCGTCGACATGTACCGGGGTGACAAGCCCCATCACGACACGCTGGAGGAAGGCGCGCTGATGCCGCGCCTCAGGGCCGGCGACGGCGCGCCTGCACCAGCCTACGTCTATATGCGCCGCATCCATTCGCGTGACGGCGAGGCCTACTGCGTCATCTCCATCTACATCGACAAGCGCGTCTTCCGACGCGCCCCCGCCCGGTTCCGCAAGGAGCTGGCGCTGCCTGTGCTCACCTCGCTGCCGGGCCTCAAGATCGCCTCCGCGCGGCAGACGCTCAACATCTCCAAGGCCGACGTCGAGACGGCGCGCCTTCTCGATATCCCGGTCAACGCACCCATGGCCGACGTGCGGCGCGTGCTGTGCGACCGCGACGGCACCATCATCTACGTCGCCGAGATCAGCTATCGCGGCGACTACATCCACCTCGAGATGGACCTGAAGCCATGAGCCACGCCCTGTCCCTCGCCCGCGTGAGGGCGCACGTCTACCGCTATCCGCTTACCACGCCGGTACGCACCTCGTTCGGCACCATGCGCGACCGGCCCATGGTCGTCATCGAGGCCGAGGACAAGGACGGCGTGCGCGGCTACGGCGAGGTCTGGTGCAACTTTCCCGCCGTCGGGGCCGAGCATCGCGCCCGTCTCGTCGCAAGCGTCATGGAACCGCTGCTCACCGCGCGCGACTTCACAGGGCCTGAGGAAGCCTACATGGTTCTCAGCAGCGCCACCGCCGTCCTCGCCCTGCAGAGCGCCGAGCCCGGCCCCTTTGCGCAGGCCATCGCCGGTATCGATACCGCGCTGTGGGATCTCGCCGCACGCAAGGCCGGCGAGCCGCTGTGGCAATTCATCGACAAGGCCGCCGTCCCGCGCGTGCGCGTCTACGCGAGCGGCCTCAATCCGGATGCGCCCGAAGTGCTCGCCGCCCGCCGCCGCGACGAAGGACACCGCGCCTTCAAGCTCAAGATCGGGTTCGGCCGCGACCGCGATCTTCGTAATCTCTCAGCGCTCCGCGAGGCGCTCGGGCCCGACTGCCAGCTGATGGTCGACGCCAACCAGGCCTGGGATCTCGACACGGCCCTCTCCTGCGCCCGCGATCTTGAGCCTCTGGGCCTCGGCTGGCTCGAGGAGCCCTTGCGCTGCGACCGGCCCTGGAGCGACTGGCAGAGGCTTGCCGCAGCCACGCGCACGCCGTTGGCCGCAGGCGAGAACATCATGGGCTTCGAGAGCTTCCGCACGGCGCTGTCGGCGGGCGTCCTGCGCGTGGTGCAGCCCGATATGGCCAAGTGGGGTGGCTTCAGCGGCACGCTGCCTGTGGCGAAAGCGATCCTGGGCGCCGGCCTGCGCTATTGTCCGCACTATCTCGGCGGCGGCATCGGCCTTCTTGCCTCTGCCCATCTGCTTGCGGCCGTGGGCGGCGACGGCATGCTCGAGATCGACGCCAACGACAACCCGCTGCGCACCGATTTGTGCGGCCCTCTCGCTCGGGTGATGGACGGCCACGCGCTCCTCACCGACGCCCCCGGCCTCGGCCCCATCCCCGACCTCGCAGCGATCGCGCGCTACAGAGTGGAGATAGCGGTGTGAATGTCTCCAATCGGCGTGCGTTGCGATCGATTGCGCGCCCCCTTCCTGCTGCAACCGCTTGGGCCCGTTGTGGGGTCATTCGCGACCTGCGCCAACGGCCAGACCGTCGCGACGCAGCCTCTGCCAAGACCGCGATCCGCTGCACGGTTTCGACCGTCCGGCGCAAAGCCCCTGAGTGCTTCACATTGTTGGTGGAGCCGAGGGGCACCGCACCGAACACAACCACCAGTCGTTTCAGTCGCTTAGATCATCTACGTCACTGAATGTGGCACAGTGATGTGGCACACTATTGTGGCGCAGGGTCCAAGGTATCCGCGCCACATTGCTC
>JANRIO010000122.1:0-43624 GCA_033764875.1 Hyphomicrobiaceae bacterium
GCACAGCGGTGAGCACTGTGCTTGCTGCGGCGGCGCCAGGCGGTGCCGCATGGCGCCCGCCAAGGCCGCGGCGCCGGCGTGAGACAAGCGATTTCAGCTGGCCACCGGAACCGGACGTCAGGGCCGTGACGCGATGGGCCATATGCAGACGAACACGCCGGCGGGGATGGTGCGCCGCACAATGCGGAGTTTCATGCCAAAGCTACCATTCGAAGCCGCACTGGCGGTCTACGAACCTGTGCTCGCAGCGCTTCCATCCCAACCAGCAGCCCTCTCCGTTCCCACGGTCTCTGCTCAGTGCTAGGAGAGCACACGCGATCTTGATGGGAAGGGACCGTGCATGACCACGCAGCCCAAGCTGGTAACGCTCTTTCGAGCGGCCGAAGAGAACCTCCATTCTGTATTCAAGGAACAGCGCTATGAAGTTCCCTTCTACCAGCGCCCATACGCTTGGGAGAAGGAACAGGCTGAAGACCTTTTCGATGATCTTCTGAACGCATCAACGTCCACTAAGAAGGGCGAAGATACCTATTTCCTGGGAAGTATCGTGCTGTTTGATGGAGGCTCAAGCGGTAGGCACAAGATCATTGACGGTCAGCAACGCCTCGTCACGCTGCAGCTACTACTTCTTGCCATATCCCAGGTCATCCGCAAGGACAAAGACAGAGATGAGCTGTTGGCATATGTTCGATCTACAGAAAATGTATTTGCTGGAACAAAAAGTGAGCCAGTCGTAACGGTCAGCGAGAAATATCAAAAATTCTTTAGCAAGCTGGTCTACGCGCCAGATGACGTCGAGAAAGTCGACATGAAGACCTTGTCGAAGCCCGAGTACAACATGCTAGAAAACTACACGTTCTTCAAGGATAGAATAAAAATCGAAAAGAAATTTGATCCTGTCCGATTTGGCGTATTCATCATGCAAAGATGTCTGGTTGCAAGCTTGCGCGCAACCCAAGAAGAAAGCGCACTGCGGATATTCACGGTCTTAAATGATCGAGGGGTAGATCTCCATCCTGTCGACATATTAAAGGCTAGACTAATATCGTCGTCGGGTGCGGCAGAAAATGTCATGGAAAAGTATGCTCGAGAATGGGAGGAGACCGAGTATTCTCTTGGCCGAGCGCAGTTTCTTCAGCTCTTCAACTACATTCGAATGATCTACGTAAAGAGCCGGCCAAAGAAATTATTACACGAAGAGGTGCTCGAAGAATTGTCCACGAGACCGAAGGTTCGCTCGTTTCTCGATGACGAACTTCATGAGTACGCCGACCTCTATGCCGAGATTCTGAATCCGAAAGACCCGGCTCTACGAGCGCTCGTCAAGGTACTCGAAGCTACGGCGCAGCGTGACTGGGTGGCCCCGACTCTGTACTTGCTGCGCAACCGAGATGAGTTGGGGGAAAGCTTCTTGGCGCTAATGCAGAAGCTTACTGCCATAAGTATGGCAATGCTTTGCGTGCCGTTCACAGAAGGACAGCGAGTAGGTCGTTACGGTCGCATCATCGCTGAGCTCGATGAGCTTGTTGCTGGTGGCCTTTCGCCCGAGAAGCTGACTCATATCAATGCGACCGAAGATGAGGTCGCCAAGATGGAGTTGAACCTCGCGGCCAATGCTTACGAGCTCCGCAATATCAAGGCATTCCTTTTGTGGTCGGAGACGCTTATCGGTGATGGCGAGCGCAGTATTGAATCGGGCCCAATGACCGTTGAGCATGTCCTCCCCAACGTCCCTGGAAGCGAACCGTATTGGTTGAACCGGTTTCCGAATGGCAAATGGGAAGAACTTTCAAACAATATTGGAAACCTCTGCTTGGTGTCGTCTCGGATGAATGCGAAGCTGGCTCGAAGGGACTTCCCCGCCAAAGTAGAGATCATTCAGCGCAGGAGTCGAACTGGATGGGCCTTGACCGATGAAATCACGGATTCAAATGACTGGACGCCTGCAGCGATAAGCGATCGAGCCAGTCGAATCATCAAGCGAGCTAAGGGGGTGATGACGACCCAGCTGCCGCCTAGGCGCAAGAAATCTTGAAACGGTCGCCCGTACTGAGATGCTGCACATGCTCACGGCAGTTGTGGGTCATTCGCGCTTGTGGATGTGCAGGCCTCGTCTGCTGCTCCAGCGGCAGCTGACATGCATGCAGCGCGCGTTTCGTGAATTAGGGCCGTCCAATGGTGGGCGGCCAACTGGGCACCCTGGCCCAACGCAAGCCGCTTCCCGCCCCCACTCACTCCATCTCGGCGATGGTCTCGAGCTCCTCCAGGTCGCAGGTGAGCTTGGAGCCGGTGCGCTTGATGGCGCCCATCTCCTCGAGCTGGGTGAGCGCGATGTTGACCTTCGGCCGGCTCGCCCCGATCAGCAGCGCGATCTCGCCCTGCGACATGCCCAGATCCAGCGGCACGGCCTTGCCCCTGGCGCCGGGCGCCTCGAGCTTCAGGATGCCGAGCAGCAGGCGGGCGAGGCGCACCTCGATGCGGTGCAGCGCGATGGCCTCGAGGCGCTGGTCGGTCTCGCGCAGGCGCTGGCACAGGAAGCGCACGGCGGCAAGCGCGACCTTGGGGTTGGCCTCGATCAGGTCGTGCAGGGCCTTCTGCGGCAGGCTCATGGCCTGCACCTTGCTGATGGCCGTGGCGCCTGCCGTGCGCTCGCCGCCGTCGAGCGTCGCGATCTCGCCGAAGATGCTGCCCCGGCCGGCATGGGCAAAGGACAGCTCGCGGCCGTCGCCGGAGAGGATCGACAGCCGGATGCGGCCGTCGAGGACGAGGTAGATCTCGCGGCCGGGATCGCCGCGGGCGAAGATCATCTGGTCGGGATCGAACGAGACCTTGCGCATGCGGCCGGCGATAGCCGCGCGGTCGGCCTCGCTCAGCGATCCGAACAGGGCGGTCTTGCCCAGGAGGTCGATGACGTTGACGGCTGGATCCATGGCCCGCCCTGCAGCACAAACTCTGACGTTCAGACGACATCATGCGGGCATGACAGGGCCGTGTCGAGCGTTGCGCACAGCCTTCGTGCATGTGCTCGACGCGCTGTTAAGACAAAATTAACGTCGCGGATACAATCATGGCGAGACTTCGTTAACCATGAGGGCACGACGAGGCAGGCGCGGCGCCATTGCGGCGCGCCCCGGGCCGGCAACCCCTCAGGTCGGACAATTCACGTCCCCACGCCAAGCGGGAGTTGCCCATGCGCTTCGCCAACCTGATCTGCGCCACCATCATCGTCTCGGCCCTGTTCGGCGCGGCCATCGCCCAGGGTGGCGACCGGCGCCCGGCGATCGAGCGCAGCAGCGTCACGCCGGCCGTGACCTGGCTCTGGCAGCCCGCCATGCGGCGTGCGGCGCACTGACCCTGCCCGCCCGGATGACGAACGGCGCGCGCCTGCTATAAGACGGCGCCATGCTGATCCTGAACTCCACCCAGTCGGTGCCGCGGGAGGCCCGCGGCGCCGTCCTCGCCATCGGCAACTTCGACGGCGTGCACCGCGGCCATCAGGCCCTGCTTGCGACCGCGCGCGGGATCGCGAAGGCGGCCGGGGCGCCGGCCGGCGTGATGCTGTTCGAGCCGCACCCGCGCGAGGTGTTCGCGCCCGACAAGCCGTTCTTCCGCATCACGCCGCTGCCCACCAAGCTCGCCCTGCTCGAGCGCTTCGGCATGGACGTGGTGGTCGTGCTGACCTTCGACCGGGCGCTGGCGGGACTGAGCGCGGAGGCCTTCGTCGGCGACATCCTGGTCAGGGACCTCGGCGTCCGGCACGTCATCGTCGGCTACGACTTCCACTTCGGGAAGGGGCGCGGCGGCAACGCCCAGCTGCTCGTGCGCGAGGGCGAGCGGCTCGGCTTCGGGGTCAGCGAGATCGCCCCCGTCGCCGACCGCGGCGAGGCCTATTCCTCGAGCGCCATCAGGGCGTTGCTCGCCAAGGGCGAGGTCGCGCGCGCGGGCGCCATGCTCGGCCACTGGTGGCGGGTGACGGGGCGCGTGGTGGGCGGCGCCAAGCGCGGAACCGGGCTCGGCTTCCCCACGGCCAACCTCACGCTGGCGCCCGGCACGGACCTGGGCTTCGGCATCTACGCCGTGCGCGTCCACCTCGATCGCGAGGTGCACGAGGCGGCCGCCTACCTCGGCACGCGGCCGACCTTTGACGATGGCGCGCCGGTGCTCGAGGTGTTCCTGCTCGATTTCGACGGCGACCTGTACGGGCGCGAGATCGGGGTCGAGTTCATCGATTTCATCCGCGCCGACGGCAAGTTCGAGGGGATGGAGGCGCTCAAGGTGCAGATGGCGGCCGACTGCGATGCCGCCCGCGCCATCCTCGCCCGGGCCCCGGCGTTGCCGGCCTGAGAGGGCTCCCGACGCCCAGGCGGTGCGCGGCGCCGGCCCGACGGGGGACATCGGCCGGCGCCGGCACCCAGCCGGAGCGGGCTGCGGCGCTCGCGGCCCGCAAGGACGCTCACGCGCCAAGGCCCGCTCGCCTATCGCATACGCGGCCTCCCGGCGATCGGATCAGCGGGGCATGCCGCCACGCCGCGCGCCCCGCCGATTGCGCTCTCCCGTGCCGGTCGCTACAAGGGCCGATCATGATGCAGCGCCCGCAATCACCGTCGCAGCCGCGCCCCTCGGCGCCGGCCCGAATTACAGGCCCGGCCGCCAGGGGCTGATGGCCTCTTGGGCGTACCGGGTGCCGGCACCGCTCTTCCGACACATCCGAAGCCTTACCGACCAAGGCCAGCCATGACGACATCCGAGACGACGGGGCGCGACTGGAGCGCAACGCTCTACCTGCCCAAGACCGATTTCCCGATGAAGGCCGGGCTCCCGCAGCTCGAGCCGCGGCTTCTAGCGCGCTGGGAAAAGCTCAATTTGTTCAGGAGATTGCGGGAGGCCTCGCGCGGCCGCGCGAAGTTCATCCTGCACGACGGACCGCCCTACGCCAACGGCAACATCCATATCGGAACGGCGCTCAACAAGATCCTCAAGGACGTGGTGACGCGCAGCCAGCAGATGCTGGGGCACGATTCCAACTACGTGCCGGGCTGGGACTGCCACGGGCTGCCCATCGAGTGGCAGATCGAGCAGGAGTACCGCGCCAAGGGCCGCGACAAGGACAGCGTGCCCGTCAACGAGTTCCGCCGCGAATGCCGGGCCTTCGCCCAGCACTGGATCGGCGTGCAGATGGCGGAGTTCAAGCGGCTGGGCGTCGAGGGCGACTGGAGCCACCACTACTCGACCATGGACTACAAGGCGGAATCGATCATCGCCGCCGAGATCATGAAGTTTGCCATGACGGGCGCCCTCTACCGGGGCTCGAAGCCGGTGATGTGGTCGGTGGTCGAGAAGACGGCGCTGGCGGAGGCCGAGGTCGAGTACCACGACTACCAGTCGGATACGGTGTGGGTGAAATTCCGCGTCATCCGCACCAGCACCGAGGCCGAGAGCGATCCGGCGGGCCTGCTCGGGGCCAGCATCGTGATCTGGACGACGACGCCGTGGACGCTGCCCGGCAACCGCGCCATCAGCTTCTCCGACAAGATCGCCTACGGCATCTACGAGGTGACGGCGTCGCCCGACGGCAATTGGGCACGGCCCGGCGACCGGCTGGTGCTCGCCGACCGGCTCGCCGAGCAGGTGATGAAGGCCGCCAAGGTCGACGGCTTCCGGCGCATCGGCAGCGTCTCGGCGCAGGACCTGGGTGCCGCCTTCTGCGCCCATCCCCTGCGCGTGCTCGGCTACACCTTCCCGGTGCCGCTGCTGGCCGGCGACCACGTCACCGACGAGGACGGAACCGGCTTCGTCCACACCGCGCCGGGGCACGGCCGCGAGGACTTCGAGATCTGGATGGCCAACGCGCAGAACCTCATCAGGTGGCGCATCGATCCCGCGATCCCGTTCACGGTCGATGCCGACGGCCGGCTGACCAAGGACGCGCCCGGCTTCGAGGGCCGGCAGGTGCTGACCGAGAAGGGCGACAAGGGCGACGCCAACGACGCCGTCATCAAGGCGCTGATCGAGGCCGGGGCACTGATCGCGCGCGGCCGGCTCAAGCACCAGTACCCGCACTCCTGGCGCTCGAAGAAGCCCGTCATCTTCCGCAACACGCCGCAGTGGTTCATCGCCATGGACAAGGCGCTGCCCGGGCCTGCCGTCGCCGACTGGACGGGGGCGGGCGGCACCCGCGAGCGCACCCTGCGCAACCTGTCGCTCAGGGCCATTGCGGACACCGAGTTCGTGCCGCAGGCCGGGCAGAACCGCCTGCGCGGCATGATCGAGGCGCGCCCGGACTGGGTGATCTCGCGCCAGCGCGCCTGGGGCGTGCCGATCACCGTATTCTCGCACAAGCAGACGGGCGAGGTGATCCCGGGACCGCAGTTCCCCCGCTCGGAGGAGCTGATGCACCGCATCGGCTCGGCCATCGCGAGCATCGGTGCGGATGCCTGGTTCGAGCCCGGCGCCCGCGAGCGCTTCCTCGCAGGCCTCGTCGCCGACCCGTTCATGTGGGAGCCGGCGACCGACATCCTCGACGTCTGGTTCGACTCGGGCTCGACGCACGCCTTCACGCTCGAGGATGCGCAGGCCTTCCCGACGCTCGCCGGCATCCGGCGCCAGCGCGACGGCGGGGCCGACCGGGTGATGTACCTCGAGGGCTCCGACCAGCATCGCGGCTGGTTCCAGTCGTCGCTGCTCGAATCCTGCGGCACGCGCGGCCGCGCCCCCTTCGACGTCGTCCTGACGCACGGCTTCGTGCTCGACGAGAAGGGGCTCAAGATGTCGAAGTCGCTGAAGAACGTCATCGCCCCGCAGGAGGTGATCAAGGCCTCGGGCGCCGACATCCTGCGGCTGTGGGTGACGGCGTCGGACTACGCCGACGACCTGCGCATCGGGCCCGAGATCATCAAGACGTTCGCCGAGACCTACCGCAAGATGCGCAACAGCCTGCGCTGGATGCTCGGCACGCTCGCCCACTACGACGCGCGCCAGAAGGTCAGCGTGAAGGCGATGCCTGAGCTCGAGCAGCTGATGCTGCACCGGCTGTGGGAGCTCGACGGCATCGTGCGCAAGGCCTATGCGGAGTACGACTACAAGCGCGTGGTCGCCACGCTCTCGCACTTCATGAACACCGACCTGTCGGCGTTCTACTTCGACATCCGCAAGGACGCGCTGTACTGCGATCCGCCCTCGAGCATGAAGCGCAAGGCGGCGCTGGAGACGATCGAGCAGATCTTCAGGGCGACCACCACCTGGCTTGCGCCCCTGCTGTGCTTCACGGCCGAGGAGGCGTGGCTGTCGCGCTACCCGAGCGAGGACGGCAGCGTCCATCTCGAGGCCTTCGCGAAGATCCCGGCGACCTGGCGCAACGACGATCTCGCCGAGGACTGGGAGAAGGTAAAGAAAGTGCGCCGGGTCGTCACCGGGGCGCTGGAGGTGGAGCGCGCGAGCAAGAAGATCGGGTCCTCGCTCGAGGCGGCCCCCCGGGTCTTCATCAGCGACGACGAGCTCTACGCGGCCCTCGACGGCACCGACTTCGCGGAGGTGTGCATCACCTCGGACATCGCGGTGAAGGAGGTGCTCGAGGGGCTGATCCCGGCCGAGGCCTTCACGCTGCCCGACGTGCCGGGCGTCGGCGTCGTGTTCGCGAAGGCCGAGGGCACCCGGTGCGCGCGCTCGTGGCGGTTCACCAAGGACGTCGGGGAGGATGCGGCCTACCCGGAGCTGTCGGCGAGGGACGCTGCCGCCATGCACGAGAAGGACAAGCTCGCCGCGGGAGTCGACGCGCCATGAGCGAGCACCGCTCCTTCCTGGCCGGCGGGCTCGGCATCGCGGCCCTGACCATCGCGCTCGATCAGGCGCACAAGTGGTATATGCTGCAGGTGGTCCAGATCAGGCTGGGCGAGACCATCCGCGTGCTGCCGTTCTTCGATTGGCGCTATGTCAAGAACGAGGGCATCAGCTACGGCCTTTTCACGCAGGAAAGCGAGACAGGCCAATGGGTTCTGGCGGGGTTTGCGGGTCTGGCCGCGGTCCTGCTGGGGCTCTGGCTGGCGCGCGGCGTCACCAACCTGCTGATGGCCGCCAGCGTCGGGCTGATCATGGGCGGGGCGATCTCCAACGCCATCGACCGGCTGCTGCTCGGCGGGGTTGCGGACTTCTTCTCCCTGCACGCCTTCGGCTTTTACTGGTACGTGTTCAATATCGCCGACGTGGCCATCGTTGCCGGGGTTGTGGGGCTCCTGTATGATTCTTTCATGCCGAGTCGCAACGACGCCCAGAAGTCGACGCAATAGATTGACTTTATTCCGCTTCGAGGGAACTTAGAGGGCGCGCCGGCGGCTCCGGGCCGCGGCGGACGGGCCAGCGAGAGGGAACGAGGACGTGCAGCACAGCGCCTCCTTTTTGACGTCGCGAAGGGCAGCCGCCGGCTTGGCGCTGGCCGTGTCGTTGACGCTCTCTGGATGCTCGGACGGGGTCTCGCTCAGCGGCGGGCTGTTTGACGCCATCGGCATCAGCGACAGCGCGCTTTCCCAGAAGTCGAGCGAGCCGAAGCTCGCCGAGCGTGCGCCCCTGGTGCTGCCCCCCAACGCGCAGCGGCTGCCGGAGCCGGGCTCCGGGGCCGAGCCCGAGAAGGGCGACATGAACTGGCCCGAGCAGCGCAAGATCGCCGACGCCAAGGAGCGCGAGCGCCTGCATCTTGCCTATTGCCGCGGCGAGATCGAGTGGCAGAAGAGGGCGCTCGATCCGAACAATTCGACGCCGAACAAGAGCCCCTACGGACCCTGCCCGGGCGTGGGCGAGCTGTTCAAGAAGTCGATGAACATCAACAACTGACCGGGGCTGAAGCAAGAGGTCGCGCCATCCCGGCATTCTACGCCCGCATGCGCGACGCGAGCGCGCCAAGTTCCCAGGGCCGCGGCGGCAAGCTCCTCTCCGTGAACGGTAATTGCCTTTTTGCCATAGACATTAAGGGCTTGTCATTTGACTTGCCGCAGGCGAACTCCAACATTCACGGTCACGTCTTGTCATCTGCCCGCCGCGCGCTCCGTGCGGCGGAAGTCCTCGCGATCAGGAGCGGTTTCATGCACATCTCCGGCAGCGGCCGCGGTATGCTCGTCGTCCTTCCTCAGCTTATGGCGCTCACCTTCATGATGCTCACCACGCTCAGCCCGATGCCCGCCCTTGCCCAGTCGCTCGCTCCGCGCATCGCGGAGTTCACCCTCGGTAACGGCATGCAGGTGGTGGTGATCCCCGATACCCGCGCGCCGGTCGTGACGCACTTCGTGTGGTACCGGGTCGGCTCGGCGGACGAGCCGCGCGGCGTCTCCGGCATCGCCCACTTCCTCGAGCACCTGATGTTCAAGTCGACGGAGAAGATGCCGTCGGGTGAGTTCTCCAAGATCGTGTCGCGGCTCGGCGGGCAGGACAACGCCTTCACCAGCTACGACATGACGGCCTACTACCAGCGCATCTCCAAGGACCGGCTGCCGAGGATGATGGAGATGGAGGCCGACCGCATGGTCAACCTCAAGCTCGACGCCAAGGACGTCCTCACCGAGCGCGCGGTGATCATCGAGGAGCGGCGCTCGCGCACCGAGAACAACCCCTCGAGCATCCTGGCCGAGCAGATGTCGGCCATGCTCTACCAGAACCACCCCTATCGCATCCCCATCATCGGCTGGATGCACGAGATGGAGCAGCTCTCGCGCGAGGATGCGCTCGTCTTCTACAAGCGCCACTACGCGCCCAACAACGCCATCCTGGTGGTGGCCGGCGACGTGACGCCGGAGGAGGTGAGGACGCTCGCCGATGCCACCTACGGCAAGATTGCGCCCAATCCCGAGATCCGCCCGCGCGTGCGTCCGCAGGAGCCGCCGGCGCGGGCGCCGCGCCGCGTGGAGCTGAAGGACCCGCGCGCCGGCAACGCCAGCGTGCGCCGCTACTACATCGCGCCCGCCTACCGCACGGCGCAGCCGGGCGAGGCCGAGGCGCTGCACGTCATGATGAAGATCGCGGGCCAGGGCGCCACCAGCCGCATCTACCAGCGCCTCGTCGCCGAGGAGAAGGTCGCCTCGTCCGCCGGCGGCTGGTACTCGGGCTCGAGCCTCGACAGCGGCTCCATCGGCCTCTACGCGGTGGCCGCGCAGGGCGCCAGCCTCGAGAAGGTGGAGGCCAGCCTCGACGCCGTGCTGCACGAGCTGCGCACCGGGCTCGTGACCCAGGACGAGCTGGAGCGCGCCAAGAAGGCCTACATCGCCGACTTCATCTACGAGGCCGACAGCCAGAGCGCGCTGGCGCGCCGCTACGGGGAAGGCCTCGTGATCGGCCAGAGCATCCAGCAGATCAACGACTGGCCCAACGCCATCGCCAAGGTCACGGCGGAGGACGTGAAGCGGGTCGCCGACAAATATCTCGACATCCGCGCCTCGGTGACCGGCACGCTGATCCCGGTGCCGCCGGAGGCGGAAGCCGGCACCGCGCCGAAGCAGGTGATGCCCGCCTCGACGCCCGGCCGGGTCCCGGCCGCAACGCCGGCCAACAAGGGGTGATGCGATCCATGGCACGTTCGATCAAGCGCGTTTCCCTTCCCCGGCTGGCGACCGCACTCGCCCTGTCGCTGCTGGCGGCGGCGTTCCTCCTCCTTCCCACCGACAGGGCCCATGCCATGAAGATCCAAGAGGTGACGAGCCCGGGCGGCATCAAGGCCTGGCTTGTGGAGGAGCATGCAGTGCCCCTCGTCGCCATGCGCTTTGCCTTCGACGGCGGCTCGGCGCAGGACACGGCGGGCCGCGAAGGCGTCGCCAACTTCGTCGCCGGCATGCTGGACGAGGGGGCGGGCGATCTCGTCTCGCAGGACTTCCAGCGGCGCATGGAAGGCATCGCCATGCGCATGAGCTTCGACGACGCGCGCGACTACTTCTATGGCAGCGTCGAGACGCTGACGCAGCACCGCGACGAGGCCTTCGCGCTGCTGGGCCTGGCGCTGACGAAGCCGCGCTTTGACGCCGACGCGGTGGAGCGGGTGCGCGGGCAGCTTCTCGCCTCCCTCGCCTACGCCGCGCGCGATCCCAATCGCGTGGCCAGCGAGCAATGGAGCGCGCTCGCCTTCGCCGGACACCCCTACGGGCGGCCGGCCAACGGCACCGAGGCAACGATCGCGGCCATCAAGAGCGACGACCTTCGCACCTACTGGTCGAAGATCTTCGCCCGGGCCAACCTGCGCGTGGTGGCGGTCGGCGACATCGACGCCGCCCAGCTCGGCAAGGCGCTGGACACCATCTTCGGCGGGCTGCCGGCCAAGCCCACCCTGGTGGCGGTGCCCGACGTGACGCCGAAGGCGGCCGACCCGGTCAAGGTGGTCGACATGGCCGTGCCGCAGTCGGTCGCCCGCTTCGGGCTGCCGGCGCTGCCGCGCAAGGACAAGGATTTCATCCCGGCGTACGTGCTCAATACCATCGTCGGCGGCGGCGTGATGTCGTCGCGGCTGTGGGAGGAGGTGCGCGAGAAGCGCGGGCTCGCCTACTCGGTGAACAGCGCCATCCAGCCGCTCAAGCACGCCAGCGTCTTCGCCGGCGGCGTCGCCACGAAGAACGAGGAGATCGCGCAGTCGCTCGACATCATCCGTGCCGAGCTCAAGCGCGTGGCGAGCGAGGGGCCCACCGAGACCGAGCTCGCCAACGCCAAGTCCTACCTCACGGGCTCGTTTGCGCTCGGCTTCGACAGCAACGCCAAGATCGCCAACCAGCTCTTGTGGATCTGGCAGGAGGAGCTGGGGCTCGGCTACGTCGACAGGCGCAACGCGCTGATCGAGGCGGTGACGCTCGACGACCTCAAGCGCGTCGCCAAGCGGCTGTTCGAAGGCCAGGAGCTGATCGTCACCGTGGTCGGCAAGCCGAAGGGGATGCCGCCGAAGGGCTGAGGGCGCCGCCGTCCGCCGCGGTAGGCCTTGCTGCCGGCAGGGCGAGCAGCATGACCAGTGCCGCGACGGCTGTGACCAGCCCTGCGGCAAGCGGTATCGCCGGGCTCGCCGACGGCACTGCCAGGGCGCGGGCTGCAAAGCATAGCGCGGACCAGCCGCAGCCGTTGGCGGCCGCTGCCAGCACGATCAGAGCAGGCCTGGCGGATGCGGCCCCGTATGGGCTGCATCCATCGCGGGGTTGGAGCCGCACGGTGTCCGACGTACGCACGGGACGTCTCATCAGGCTCGCGGGACGGCGGCTCCGGGCCGAGGCACCTTGGCGGAGGCAGGCCGCCGTTGCTGGCGATGCCTCTGCCAAGCCTGGCTCGCAGCGCCCATTGTCAGCCGATCAGACGCACACGCGCGCGCAGCGATAGGGACCGCACACGGTGCGGCAGCCGTGATAGGCCCCACGCCAGCCGTAGTAGCGGGGCCCCCAGCGATAGTAGCCCGGGCCCCAGGCGTAGTAGCCCGGGCGCCAGCGGTAGGCCGGCCCGCCGCACCAGCCGGCGCCGCAGCGATACCAGACCTTGTCGACCGATGCCCGTGCCTCGAGCCCGGTGGCGGCGCGGCCGACGCCCGCGGCCACTGCGCCGGCCGTCGGGACGGCGACCGCCAGGGTCGCCAGGAGCAGATGCGCCGAGAGCGAAGTGACCTTTCCCATTCGAGATCTCCTCAATCGCGTTGCAGATCCGGGCACACTACGGAGCGGCAGCGGGCGCTTCAGCAACGCAAGTGTATCGAAGTGTTGCCGGGCGCGAGGCAATGCCGCGAGCAGGTAGGTCGGGTAGAGCCGAAGGCGAAACCCGACGAGCGCCATCGCGGCCCCAATGTCGGGTTTCGCTTTGCTCTACCCGACCTACATGTTGGCGCTGATCGTCACCGTCGTCGGCAAGCCCAAGGGGATCGCGCGCAAGGGTCGAGCGCTGTACCGGGTCGGGGTTTCGGCCCGCAGCATGACATCGACGGGTGCGGGGCCAATTCCGGCGCAGGCCGGAGTTGCGCGCGACATTCGGCGTGGCCCGCCATTGATACGGATCAAACGCCCGCGAGGCATCGCGCGCGTAGCTTTTCGAGCGTGGCCCCCGCCGATCCGGGGCGCGGGCCTCAGCCAAAGGAGGCTCGAATGCTCAAGGTTGCACTCGTGGTGTGGATCATGCTCGGCACGGTGCTCGCCGGTGCCGTGATGACGGCGATCGTGTCGGTCCCGTCGCTCTCCGACCAGGCGAGCATGCTCATTCCCATTGGCTGCATCGGCGCCTACGTGGTCGGGCTGCCGATCGCCTACATCATCGCCCGCCGCATCGCCGACGCCTCGGCGCGGCCGGCCTGAGCGCCGCGCGCCAGGCGCGCAGAGCAGGCGACCGTGGGCCGCGCTGCTGGTAATTGCCGCCCCGGGGCCCGGATCGGCGCTGCGCGCCGTCCGGGGACCGGGCGCGGTGTGCCGCCCGATGCGCCCGGCGGTCCCTAGGACAGGCCGCCGGCGGCTGCGAGCTGGCGCAGGTGGTGGTCGGCGTCGCCGAAGGCGAGGTCGATCATGGTCAGGCGCTTGAAGTAGTGGCCGGCCTTGTACTCCATGGTCATGCCGATGCCGCCGTGCAGCTGGATGCCGGTCTCGCCGACGATCTTGATGGAGCGGCCGATCTGCACCTTGGCCGCGGAGATGGCCTTGCGCCGCTCGCGGGCGTCGGGATCTCCCGCCATCATGGTCGCGTAGAAGGCCATGGAGCGGGCCTGCTCGACGGCCGTGTACATGTCGACCGCCTTGTGCTGCAGCACCTGGAACGAGCCGATCGGCACGCCGAACTGCTTTCTGGTCTTCAGGTAATCGACGGTCAGCTCCTGCAGGGCGGCCATGGCGCCGACCGCCTCCGCGCACAGCGCCGCGATGGCCTCGTCCGCCACCACCTCGAGCACGCCCAGGCCCTTGTCCGGCCCCGCGATCACGGCCTCGGGGCCGACCCGCACGGCGGAGAGCGTGACGTCGGCGGCACGCATGCCGTCCTGGGTCGGATAGCCCTTGCGCGAGACGCCGGAGGCCTTGCCGTCGACCAGGAACAAGCCGATGCCTGCGCGCTCGCTGCGGCCGCCGGAGACGCGGGCGGAGACGATCAGCTTGTCGGCGCTGTCGCCGGCCCAGACCACCGACTTCTCGCCCTCGAGCGTGTAGCCGCCCTTGCCGTCCGCCCTGGCCGTGGTCGAGACGTCGGCGAGGTCGTAGCGCGACTGCCGCTCCTGGAAGGCCAGCGCCATGGTCTGGCGGCCCTCGACGAGGGCGGGGACCAGCTCGGCGGCCAGCGCAGCGTTGCCGGCGTGGCGCAGCACGCCGCCGGCCAGCACGATGGCCGGCAGGTAGGGCTCGAGGGCGAGCGCGCGGCCGAAGGCCTCCGCGATGATCATGGTCTCGGTCAGGCCCTGGCCGAGGCCACCCAGCTCCTCCGAGAACGGCACGGCCGTGAGGCCGAGCTCGGCGTATTGCTTGTAGAGCGCGTCGGAGTAGCCCTTGGGCTCCTTCATGTAGCCCTTGCGCAGGTTCAGGTCGTCGTAGGTGTCCTTGAGCAGGCGCTCGATGCTGTCCTTGAGTTGGCGCTGCTCGTCGCTGAGATCGAAATCCATGTTAGGTGCGTGTCCGGTTGAATTGATCTGGACTGGAAGGGAATAGGGAATGGCGAATAGGGAGCAGTGAAACTCTACCCCCATTTCCCTATTCCCTAATCCCTACTCCCCTTCTTTCAGAATCCCAGCACCGCCTTGGCGAGGATGTTGCGCTGGATCTCGTTGGAGCCGCCGTAGATCGACACCTTACGGTAGTTGAAATAGGTCGGCGCCGCAGGCGCCGCCCAGTCGATGTCGGGCAGCAGCGCGTTGGCGCCGTGCTCCTCCTCGTCGGTCTGGTAGGGAAGCGCCAGGGGACCGGCGATCTCGAGCAGCAGCTGGGTGGTCGCCTGCTGGATCTCGCTGCCCTTGATCTTGAGGATCGAGGAGGCCGGGTTCGGCGTGTTGCTCTTGCGGTGACGATCCTCCGAGAGGATGCGCATCTGCGTCATCTCGAGCGCCTTCAGCTCGACCTCGACGGCGGCCACCTTCTCGCGGAAGCGGTCGTCGTCCATCAGCGACTTCGAGCCAGCCATGACGCGGCCGGCAAGCTCCTTGATGCGCGCGATGCGCTGCTTGGAGTAGCCCACGCGCGCGATGCCGGTGCGCTCGTTGCCGAGCAGGAACTTGGCGCAGTCCCAGCCGCGATGCTCCTGGCCGACCAGGTTCTCGACCGGCACCTTGACGTCGTCGAAGAACACCTCGTTGACCTCGTGCCCGCCGTCCATGGTCTGGATCGGGCGCACGGTGATGCCGGGCGTCTTCATGTCGATCAGCAGGTAGGAGATGCCGAGCTGCTTCTTGGCGCTCGGATCCGTCCGGCAGAGGCAGAAGATCCAGTCGGCGTGCTGGGCGAGCGTCGTCCAGGTCTTCTGGCCGTTGACGACGTAGTGATCGCCCTGACGCACCGCCGTGGTCTTGAGGCCGGCGAGATCCGAGCCGGCGCCGGGCTCCGAGAAGCCCTGGCACCACCAGTCGTCGAGCGAGGCCATGCGCGGCAGGAAGCGCTTCTTCTGCTCCTCGGTGCCGAAGGCGATGACGACGGGGCCGTTCATCGACACGTTGAAGGGCAGAGGCTGCGGGATGCCGTTGAACTGGCTCTCCTCGGTGTAGATGTAGTGCTGCACCGGGGTCCAGTCGGCCCCGCCCCACTCCTTGGGCCAGTGCGGCACGGCAAGTCCCTTGGAGTGCAGGATCTTGTGCGAGGTCACCATCTCCTCCTTGGAGAGATGGCGGCTCTCGCTCACCTTCCGGCGGATGCTCTCGGGCACCGCGGTGCGGAAGAAGGTGCGAAGCTCCTCGCGAAAGGCATTCTCCTCGGCGCTGAAGCGCAGATCCATGACGGTCTCCTCTCGTGCTCCGCTTCCGAGGCTCGCCTGTGCTCGTGGCTAGCGTCCCGAGCGAGCTTCGGAAGCAAAGGAACACTACATACAATTGGCCTGCTAGCGGAATTGCGATCGAGACGCTCGCCGATCTCCCGGCAGAGGCCGAGGCGGCGAGCCTCTCGATCAAGACACCGGAGCGCTCCTCCCCAGGGAAGCGGAGGCGCGCTCCAATCCATTGCCGGCGCGAGCATCCTCACGCGCGCGACGCGATCGCTTCTACACGATCTCGAACAGGCCGGCAGCGCCCTGGCCGCCGCCGATGCACATGGTGACGACGGCGTACTTGATGCCGCGGCGCTTGCCCTCGATCAGCGCGTGCCCGGTCATGCGGGCGCCGCTCATGCCGTAGGGATGGCCGATGGAGATGGCACCGCCGTCGACGTTGAGCTTGTCGTTGGGGATGCCGAGCTTGTCGCGGATGTAGAGCACCTGGCTGGCGAAGGCCTCGTTAAGCTCCCACAGGCCGATGTCGTCGAACTTGACGCCGGTGCGCTCGAGCAGCCGCGGGATCGCCCACACCGGGCCGATGCCCATCTCGTCGGGCTCGCAGCCCGCGACCTGGAAGCCGCGGAAGATCGCCATCGGCTTGACGTTGCGCTTTGCCGCCTCTTTGTCGGACATCAGCACGCAGGCGCTGGCGCCGTCGGAGAGCTGGCTCGCATTGCCCGCCGTGATGAAGTGCTCCTCGCCGCGCACGGGCTTGAGCTTGGCGAGGCCCTCGAGCGTCGTCTCCGGGCGGTTGCCCTCGTCCTTCTCCAGCGTGTAGGTGCGCTGCGTGATCTCCTTCGTCTCCTTGTTCTCCACCGCCATCACGGCCGTGAGGGGCACGATCTCGGCGTCGAAGCGGCCGGCCTTCTGGCCTGCGGCCGTGCGCTGCTGGCTCTGCAGCGCGTACTGGTCCTGCGCCTCGCGGCTGACGCCGTAGCGCTTGGCGACGATGTCCGCCGTCTCGATCATGGGCATGTAGAGGTCGGGCTTGTGCTGCATCACCCAGTCGCTGCGCAGGAACTTGGTGTTCATGTTCATCTGCACGAGGCTGATGGATTCGAGGCCGCCGGCCACGGCGACGGGAACGCCGTCCTGGGTGATGGAGCGGGCCGCGAGCGCGATGGCCTGCAGGCCGGAGGAGCAGAAGCGGTTCACGGTCTGGGCGGCGGCCGTCACCGGCAGGCCGGCGCGGATGGCGCACTGGCGGGCGATGTTGCTGCCGGTGGCGCCTTCGGGATTGGCGCAGCCCATGGTCACGTCCTCGACGAGGGCCGGGTCGATGCCCGCGCGCTTCACCGCGTGGGCGATGACGTGGCCGCCCATGTCGGCGCCGTGCGTGAGGTTGAAGGCTCCGCGCACGGCCCTTCCGATCGGCGTGCGGGCAGTCGAGACGATGACGGCGTCAACCACGGTGTGTCCTTTCCTGATGTGCGTTCGAACAACTGCTGGGTGTCATCCCGGAATTTCGCGGAGCGAGATGTCCGGGACCCAGTATCGGCATGTGCCCCCTGGGTCCCGGCTCTTCGCGCTTCGCGCTCCGGCCGGGATGACAAGATCATCATTCCGCTGCCGTGGCCTTGTGCTTGGCCCGCTCCTCGGCGATCAACTCCTTCTTGGAAAGCTTGCCGACGGCGGTTTTGGGGAGCTGATCGCGGAACTCCAGATGCTGAGGCAGCTCGTGCTTGCCGAGCTTGTCGGCGAGGAACGCGCGCAGGTCCTCGATGCTGAAGGGCGCGGCCCCCGTCTTGAGCTGGATGAAGGCCTTGGCCGCCTCGCCGCGGTAGGCGTCGGGCACGCCGATGACGATCACCTCGGCGACGGCTGGGTGCTCGTAGATCGCCTCCTCGATGGCGCGCGGGTAGACGTTGAAGCCGCCGGACAGGATCATGTCCTTCTTGCGGTCGACGATGAAGAAGAAGCCATCGGCGTCCATGTAGCCGATGTCGCCGGTGAGGAACCAGCCGTCGACGAACGCCGCCTGCGTCTCGGCGCTCGCGTTGAAGTAGCCCTTGGTGACATTGGGGCCGCGCACGCGGATCTCGCCCACCTCGCCCGGCGGCAGCACGCGCCGGTTGTCGGTCAGCGCGACGATGTCCATGTCGATGCCGGGCAGCGGCACGCCGCAGGAGGCGGGCTTGCCGGCGAAGCTCCTGGGCAGCGAGGTGCCGGCGGGAGACGTCTCCGTCATGCCCCAGCCGCCGCCCATGCGCTGGCCCGTGATCTTGAAGATGCGCTCCGCCGTCTCGACGGGAATGCCGGCGCCGCCCGAGGCCGCATAGCGCAGCGAGGAGAAATCCCGGCTCTCGACGCCGGGGTGATTGGCGATGGCGATCCACATGGTGGGGACGCCGGGGAACACCGTCGCCTTCTTCTTCTCGATGTCGTTGAGGGTGGTCTCGACGTCGAAGCGGATGCGCAGCATCAGCTCGCTGCCGTCCTGCAGACCGCGCAGCATGACGGCGGTCAGCGCGTATATGTGGAACAGCGGCAGCACGCAGATGGTCTTGTCCTGGCCCGACTTGGACAGATCCTGCGCGTCGCCCCAGAGCTTGTAGATGGCGCAGGCGGCCGTCAGGTTGGCATGCGTGAGCATGGCGCCCTTGGGCTTGCCGGTGGTGCCGCCCGTGTACTGGAGGAGGGCAACGTCCTCCTTGTCGACCTTGGGCCACTGCGCCGGCGGCTGCGCCCTGCCGTCGACGATCAGCTTCTCGAGCCGGATGATGCCGGGCCCCTCGGGGATCGGCGTGGTGGGAATGGCGGAGGGGCCGAACAGCGTGTCGTCGCCGACGATCAGGTGGTCGAGAAGCCCCTCGGCCTTGAGCTTCATCGCCAGGCCCAGCATGTGGCCGACGTTGGTCGTGACCAGGATGCGCGCGCCGCTGTCCTTGAGCTTGTAGGCAAGCTCGCGCTCGGCATCGAGCGGCGACAGGTGGGCGAGACGGGCGCCGGCCTTCAACCCGCCGAAGAAGCAGTAGGGGTGATAGGGCGTATTCGGCAGGTATAGCGCGACGGGCGTGCCGGGCTTCATGCCCAGCGCCAGCAGGCCTGCCGCCACGGCGTCGGCCGCATGGCGCAGGTCCGCATACGAGATGCGGTTGTCGCGATACTCGATCGCGGTCTGGTCCTTCCACCGCGCGGTGAAGGCGTCGAAGAACTCGGGGATCGAGCTCGTCTCGATGGAACTGTCCCACGCGAGGCCGGTCGGATAGCTCTTCTCCCAGAGGCGCGTCTCTCCCATGGCCGCTTCGCCTTTTGGTTGGCGTTTGAACTCTCGGCGCTATGATGCCCCGCAACCTAGGCCCGCGAAAAGGGCTTGGCAACAAGTTAACGTAATGGTGAGGGTTGGGGACCGGCCGGTGGCCAAGTCGTGAGTGGTCAGTCGTGAGTGGTCAGTGGTGCGCCACGCCACACCACTGACGACTCACCACTCACGACTGACCACTCACCCCAGACCAACACCCGGAGGAGATCGCCCATGAGCATCCAAGCGCGCGCCGCCCATCCCTTCGACCTCAGCGGCCAGGTGGCCGTGATCACCGGCTCGAGCCGCGGCATCGGGCGCGCGGCCGCGGAGATCATGGCGGGGCTCGGGGCCAAGGTCGTTGTCTCCTCGCGCAAGGCCGACGCCTGCAAGGAGGTGGCGGACGGCATCGCCAAGGCCGGCGGCGAGGCCATCGTCATCCCATGCAACATCTCGCGCAAGGAGGAGATCGAGGCGCTGGTCGCCGGCGCGCTCAAGCAATGGGGACGGCTCGACACGCTGGTGTGCAACGCGGCGGTGAACCCGTACTTCGGTCCGCTGGCCAAGATCCCGGACGAGGCCTTCGACAAGATCATGTCGTCCAACATCAAGAGCAACCTGTGGCTGTCGAATGCGGCCGCCCCGCACATCGCCAAGGCCGGCGGCGGCAGCATCGTCATCGTGTCGTCGATCGGGGGCCTGCGCGGCTCGACCATGCTCGGCGCCTACGGCATCTCCAAGGCCGCCGACTTCCAGCTGGCGCGCAGCCTCGCGCTCGAGTGGGGGCCCCAGAACGTGCGCATCAACTGCATCGCGCCGGGCCTGATCAAGACCGACTTCGCCCGCGCGCTGTGGGAGGACGACACGGCGCGGGCGGCGCGCGAGGCGGGAACGCCGCTCCGGCGCATCGGCGAGCCCGACGAGATCGGCGGCATCGTCGCCTTCCTCGCCTCCAAGGCCGCCAGCTTCATGACCGGCAGCGTGATCGTGGCCGACGGCGGCGTGACCATCGCGTGAGGGCGCGGGCCTCCGGGCCCGGCCTCAGTAGCCCGTGCGCCGCTCCTCCTCGTCGAGGCTCGGCCGGCGGGGGCGGGGGCCGCGGTTCATGGGCATGACCAGCAGAACGAGCAGCATCGGCGGGAACATGAAGCTCCACGCCGCCCAGAACGAGTGGTCGCGGCGCTTGTACCCGGCCACGAGCGCCGCAATGAGGCTGCTGGCGATCGCCGTCAGCCCCCAGATTGCAATGACCCTGACCATGACATCCTCCAGCCCCCAGGCACAGCTCAGCGGCCTTTACCTAGCAATAAACCGTGGCCAAGCCTTGGCAATGTGAGATTTGTCAATAATTCAAGCGGCTTGGGTGGAGCCGGGCGGGCGCGGGCGCCAGCGCTCCAGTAGCGCCTGCAGATCGCAGGGGTCGAAGGGCTTGGCCAGGTAGTCGTCCATGCCGGAGGCCAGGCAGCGACGCCGGTCCTCCTCGAAGGCGTTGGCCGTGACCGCGACGATGGGCGGGCGGATCAGGCCCTTGCCGCGCGCCTCGGGGCCGGCAAAGAGCTCGCGAATCAGCCCCGTCGCGGCCAGTCCGTCGAGGACGGGCATGTGCTGGTCCATCAGCACGATGTCGAAGGCGGCGAGCCTGCCGGCCACGACCGCCTCCATGGCCGCCACCGCCTCGCGGCCGTTGCGGGCGTGATGCACCGCGCAGCCCATGCGCTGCAGCAGCGTGCGGGCGAGCAGGCCGTTGATGTCGTTGTCCTCGACCAGCAGCACGTTGGGCTGCCAGGCGAGAGCGGCCTGCGCCGGCGCCGCGACCGGCGTTGCGGCCTCGGATGCCGCCGGCTCGGATGCGGCGCGGGCGGAGAGCTGGGCCAGCACCGACCTCGGCCGGAACGGGCGCGTCAGGTAGGCGTCGAAGCCGGCCTCGCGGAAGGCCTCGAACTCGGCCTTGGCGCCGGTATCGACGAGAACGATGCCCGTCACCTGCCGCATGCGCGCCTTGCGCCGCGCATGCTTGAGCAGCACGCCCGCGGTGTCGGCGCCGATGGCGCAGTCGACGATGAGGGCCGTGAACGGCTCGCCGGCGCGCGTTGCCGCCGTGAGCAGTGTCGCGGCGTCGCAGGCCGGCGCGTCCTCGAGAGGGATGCCGGCGCCTTCCAGAGTCAGGCGTAGGGCGCGGCGCTCGATGGGGTTGTCGAGAGCAAGGAGCGCGTGCACCTCCAGGGCAGCGGCGGGCGGCGCCACGCGCCCGCTGCCGGGGGCGCGGCCGACGCGCACGTGCGCCGTGAACGTCGAGCCCTTGCCAGGCGTGCTCGCCACCGTCACGTCGCCGCCCATGGCCATGGCCAGGCGCTTCGATATGACGAGCCCGAGCCCGGTGCCGCCGGCGCGCCGCTCCACGGCCTCGTCGGCTTGCTCGAACTCGTTGAACAGGCGGGCGAGCTGCTCCGTGCCGATGCCGATGCCGGTGTCCTCGACGGCGATGGCGAGCCCGATCCCGTCCTCGCCGTGCGGGCCGATCGCGTCGCTGCGGGAGACGGTGATGAGGACGCCGCCCTTGTCGGTGAACTTGATGGCGTTGCCGAGCAGGTTGGTGATGATCTGGCGCACGCGCACCTCGTCGCCGACCACGACGGCCGGCAGCGCGGCATCGATCGCCCAGCCGAGCCGGATGCCCTTCTCCCGGGCGCGCTGCGACAGTAGCTCGACCACGCCCTGCACGCATTCGTCGAGGTCGAAGCTCGCCGGATGCAGGGTGAGCTTGTCGGCCTCGATCTTGGAGAAATCGAGGATCTCGTCGATCAGCCGCAGCAGCGTGCGCGCCGAGCGCTCGACCGCATCCGTGTAGGTGCGCTGCTCGGAGGTGAGGCTCGTCTCGTTGAGGAGCGCGGCCATGCCGAGGATACCGTTCATCGGTGTACGGATCTCATGACTCATGGCGGCGAGAAAGCGCGACTTGGCGCGGTTGGCGGCCTCGGCCTGGACGCGCGCCTCCTTCAGCTCGGCCTCGACCGCCAGCCGCTCGGTGATGTCGCGGCCCGTCGCCTGCACCTCGCGCAGGCCCGCCTCCGAGCCCGAGATGACGTGCTCGTCCCATTCGAACCAGCGCTGGCCCGACGGCGTCGCGATGGCCTGCACCAGCCGCCGCTGGCGCTGGGCGCCCGGGATCGAGAGCGGCTGTGCGGGATCGCCGCCGACGATGGTCAGCGCCAGCGGCCTGCCCAGCACCTCCTCCCGCGTGAGCCCGAAGGCGCGGCAGAAGGCGAGGTTGACGAACTTCACGTTGCCCGTCGCGCCCCGGCGCACGATGCAGTCGGACTGGCAGTCGAGAAGCTCGTGCAGGTGCACCTCGTTCTGGCGCACCAGCTGCTTGAGCTGCTTCAGGTCATCGAGGCTTGCCTCCAGCCGGACGCCGATGTCGGCAAAGCGGCGCACCTCGGCCGCAAGCCCGGCAGCGTCGGCGGGAGCGGACGCCGGGGCGGCCCGGCGCGGGCGGAGGGCGCGGGCCACGGCGCCCAGGCGCTGCGAAAGGGCAGAACGGTTTTGCACGCGGAACGCACACTGGTTTTTGCGGACGGTCTTGTGCAACATGCTAGGCAAGAGGCCCTTGAGAAACGCTTTAAGGCCAGGCCGGCACGCGCCCGAAGCGGCGCCGGCCGGCGGCCAGAACAGGCCCCATCCGGCGGTGGAGTTAACGGCGCGTTGCGCCGTGCCGCCGACGCGCAGGCCTTTACCGGAGGATAACGACGATGGGACCACTGGCCGGCTTTCGCATCATCGAGATGGCGGGCATCGGCCCCGGTCCGTTCACGGCGATGCTGCTTGCCGACATGGGCGCCGAGGTGATCCGCATCGACCGGCGCGAGGGTGCCGACCTCGGCCTGCCCGGCCGCGAGCCGCGCTTCGAGGTGCTGAGCCGCGGCCGCAAGTCGCTCGCCGTCGACCTCAAGGCGGACGAGGGCCGCGCCATCGTCAAGCGCCTCGTGACGCAGGCGGACGCGCTGCTGGAAGGCTTCCGCCCCGGTGTCATGGAGCGGCTGGGGCTCGGGCCGGAGGAGCTCATCGGCATCAATCCCAGGCTCGTCTTCGGCCGCATGACCGGCTTCGGGCAGGAGGGTCCCCTGGCGCCGGCCGCGGGGCACGACATCACCTACATCGCCCTGTCCGGCGCCCTGCACGCCATCGGCCGCAAGGGCGAGCGGCCGGTGCCGCCGCTCAACCTCGTCGGCGACTTCGGCGGCGGCGCCATGTTCCTCGCCTTCGGCATGGTGTGCGCGCTGCTGGAGGTGCAACGCTCCGGCAAGGGTCAGGTTGTGGACGCGGCCATGGTCGACGGCGCCAGCTACCTGATGGCGCTCATGTACGGCATGCACGCGCAAGGCATGTGGGCGGACACGCGCGGCGTCAACGTGCTCGACACCGGCGCGCCCTGGTACGATGTCTACGAGACGGCGGACGGCAAGTGGCTGTCGGTCGGGGCCATCGAGGCGCGCTTTTATGCCGAGCTCATCGAGCGCCTGGGGCTGGACGCGGCAAAGCTTCCCAAGCAGCACGACCGCGCCCGGTGGGGCGAGCTGCGCCAGGTCTTCACCGAGACCATCGCTGCCAAGACGCGCGCCGAGTGGGAGAAGATCTTCGAGGGGAGCGACGCCTGCGTCGCCCCCGTGCTGTCGCTGTCCGAGGTCGACCAGCACCCCCACAACAAGATCCGCGGCACCTTCCTCACGCGCGACGGCGTGAAGCAGCCCGGGCCGGCGCCGCGCTTCAGCCGCACGCGCTGCGAGGTGGGCGCGCCGCCCTCGGCGCGCGGGGCCGACAGCGAGGCGGTGCTGGCGGCGTGGGGCTTTTCGGCTGCCGAGATCGCCGATCTGTCGGCGCGCGGCATCGTCGGCGCGGCGCCGGTCAAGGGGTGAGGGCATGAGCTTCGAGCTGACGCGGGACCAGCAGGAGATCCGCGAGGCCATCCTCAAGATCTGCGCCGACTTCGGCGACGACTACTGGCTCGAGAAGGACCGCGAGGGCGGCTTCCCGCACGATTTCTACACGGCCATGGCCGAGGCGGGCTGGCTTGGCATCGCCATGCCGGAGGCCTACGGCGGCGCCGGCCTCGGCATCGCGGAAGCCGCCGTGATGATGCAGGCGGTGGCGGAATCGGGTGGCGCCTTCTCGGCCGCCTCGGCGCTGCACATGAACATCTTCGGGCTCAATCCGGTGGTCGTGTTCGGCAGCGAGGCGCAAAAGCAGCGCTTCTTGCCCCCGCTGATCCAGGGCAAGGAGAAGGCCTGCTTTGCCGTCACCGAGCCCAACACCGGCCTCGACACGACGCGCCTGAAGACGCGGGCGGTGCGCGAGGGCGACCACTACCTCGTCACGGGGCAGAAGATCTGGATCTCGACGGCGCAGGTCGCCGACCGTGTGCTGCTGCTTGCCCGCACCACGCCGCTGGAGAAGGTGGCCAAGCCCGCGCAGGGCCTGTCGCTGTTCTACACCCGGCTCGACCGCACGTACGCGGAAGCGCGCGAGATCGACAAGATGGGGCGCAAGGCGGTGGACAGCAACCAGCTGTTCTTCGACGCGATGCCGGTGCCGGTGGAGGACCGCATTGGCGAGGAGGGCCGCGGCTTCGAGTACATCCTGCACGGCATGAACCCGGAGCGCATCCTGATCGCGGCGGAGGCCGTGGGCACCGGTCGCGCGGCGCTGGCGCGGGCCGCCCGCTATGCCAAGGAGCGCGTCGTGTTCGGCCGGCCGATTGGCCAGAACCAGGCGATCCAGCACCCGCTCGCGAAGGCCTGGATCGGGCTCGAGGCGGCCAATCTGCTCGTGCTGAAGGCCGCCCGGCTCTACGACCGCGGCGAGGCCTGCGGCATCGAGGCCAATGCGGCCAAGTATTTCGCGGCGGAGGCCGGCTTCGAGGCCTGCGAGACGGCGGTGCTCGCGCATGGCGGCATGGGCTACGCCCGGGAGTACCACGTCGAGCGCTACATGCGCGAGATCATGATCGCCCGCATCGCCCCCGTCAGCCGCGAGCTGATCCTCTCCCACATCGCCGAGCGCGCGCTCGGGCTGCCGAAGTCGTATTGAGGGTCGTCCTCTGCCGCAGCGGTCCACGGTGTTGCGCCAACCCGCTTGCTCCCGGCTGGCGCGGTGTCGTCCGGTGACAAAGTCGGCGCGGCCGACACGCATCCCCGCTTGAGCCGCGACCATCCAAACCAGGGGTCTTCCTGCCCGTGTGCGGGGCGCGAATGCAACTTGGCTTCGAGCCTGTCCGGTCGCAGCGTTTCATCGTCAGCCAACTGATAACATTCCGCAAACGAGTTGGTACTATCCTTAGGCACAAGATCAGCTGTCGGATGACTTGGCTCAGCAAGTCTGGAGATCGCGCTCTCTTCTGTTGAGCGAAGGACCGAGCAGAAGTGCAATCTGGGGGAACGCAACAAATGCTCAATAGGTTCTCGAACGTGAATATTGGAACCAAGATCAATTCTGGCTTCGGGGGAATCTGCGCACTCCTGGCGATTACGGTTGTGTTCGGCGTGGTCGTCGTGGGCCAGATCGGCCAGACAGTAGACCGGATGGTCACGCTGCGGACCCCTGTCGCCATCGCGAGCACGCAGATGGTCGGCAACATCTACTCGACGCTTGCGACGCTGCGGGGATATCTCTTGACGGGCAATCCGCAAGGGAAACTCGACCGCGCCGCGATGTGGACCGAGCTGGAGAGGACGATTGCCGAATTCGACGCAATGGCCGATCGCTTCACCAATCCCGAGAACAAGCGCATGTGGACGGAGGTGAAGGCGATCTTTGCTGATTTCCGCAAAGCCCAGGACACTGCCGAGGCGATCGCCTTCACGCCGGATGCCTATCCCGCGACCAAGCTCTTGACCACGGAAGCCGCGCCGCGGGCCGAGTTGATCATGCGTGAGATCACGAAGATGATCACCGAGGAGCAGTCGCTGGAGGCCAGTGCCGACCGCAAGAAGCTTCTGGGAGCAATGGCCGACTTGCGCGGCAACTTCGCCGCGGGAATCGGTCAGCTGAGGCTGTTCATGCTGACGGGAAATGCGGAGGAGAAGGCGAAGTTCTCCGCACCTTGGGCCAACTTCCAGGACGCCGTGCGGCGGCTGACGTCGCAGCAGGGCCTGCTGTCTCAGACGCAGACGGCATCGTGGCAAGTGATCGCAAAGGCACTGGAGCAGTTCTTGCCTCTGCCGGACAGGATCTTCAGCCTTCGCGAATCGCCGCAATGGAACATGCCAGTCTACATCCTGTCGACCGAGGCCATACCGCGCGCGGTCAAGATCCTCGACCTGCTCGACGGCCAGAAGGGCAGCGACGGCACGCGATCAGGGGGCCTCAAGACCAACCAACAGATGATGCTGCGCGAGGAATCCCAGCTTGTGCGCGACGAGATCTCGCGCCTGATGCGGATGGAGTGGGTCCTGCTGATCGCCGGGCTTGTCGGAGCGGCCGGCATCGGCTTCGTCACCTCACGCGCCATCGCCAAGCCTGTGCGCGGGATGACGGCGGCGATGAAGAGGTTGGCGGCCGGCGATCTGAATGTGGCCGTCCCGGCACAGGACAAGAACGACGAGATCGGCGAGATGGCCAAGGCGGTGCTCGTGTTCCGCGATGCGGCCGTCGACAAGATCCGCATGGAGAAGGAAGCCGAGGAGGCGCGCCTGAGGGCGGAGGAGACCCGCAAGCGTGCCGAGCAGGAGGCCATCGCTAGAGAGCGCGCCATGGTCTCGGGATCGGTCGGCAAGGGCATGGAGAGGCTTGCCGCCAAGGATCTCACGTTCCGTCTGGTCGACGATCTGCCCGAGGCCTACATCAAGCTGCAGAGCGACTTCAATCACGCCGTGGAGCAGCTCGAAGCGGCCATGCTGAATGTCAATGCCTGCGTCGGCACGATCAACTCGGGCTCGCGGGAGGTCTCCACGGCGGCCGACGACCTTTCCAAGCGTACGGAGCAGCAGGCGGCAAGCCTTGAAGAAACGGCCGCCGCGCTCGACGAGATCACCGCGACCGTGAAGAAGGCGGCCGAGGGAACCGAGCACGCGCGCAAGGTGGTGGCGGTCGCCAAAGTCGATGCGGAGAAGACCGGCGATGTCGTGCGCCGCACCGTCGACGCGATGGGCGGCATCGAGAAGAGCGCCCAGCAGATCAGTCAGATCATCGGCGTGATTGACGAGATTGCGTTCCAGACCAATCTCCTCGCGCTCAATGCCGGCGTCGAGGCGGCTCGGGCCGGCGAGGCCGGTCGCGGATTCGCCGTCGTCGCGTCGGAGGTGCGGGCGCTCGCGCAACGCTCGGCGGATGCGGCCAAGGAGATCAAGGGGCTGATCTCCACGTCCTCTGCCCAGGTCGCGGAAGGGGTCGAGCTGGTCGCAGAGACCGGGAAGGCGCTGGGGCGCATCCTCGAGCAGGTCAACGACATCAACCAGGTGGTGGTCGACATCGCGGCAGGGGCGCAGGAGCAGGCCACGGGTCTGACCCAGGTCAACACGGCGATCAATCAGATGGACCAAGTCACCCAGCAGAACGCCGCCATGGTCGAGGAGACAACGGCGGCGGGACACTCGCTGGCGCAGGAGAGCAATCAGCTCGCCACACTCGTCGCCCAGTTCAGCGTTCGCGGCGGCGACCAGCGCCAGACTGCGACCGCACGCAGCGCGGGGGCGCGCCGCGTGGCGTGAGCGGGGAGCCAGCCTCGGCGATGGGCGGATGCGGATCAGGCAGCGCATCCGCCGCGGTCTTGCGTGAACAGAGTGCCGCCGAGCTTGGCCGGTTGCGCGAGATCAATGGGCGCTACGCGCGCTCGTTGCGGTTGGGTCGCGCAGGGCTCTGCGCGCCGGCCTAACCCAGGCGCTCACCGGGGGAACTGCTCCATCTGCGCCTGCAGCACCGCTCCGCTTCACCGCCCGCGGCGGATGTCCTGCACGGCCTGCTCGAGCGCCTGCAGGAAGCGCGAGCGGTCGGCGCGGGCGAAGGCTGCCGGGCCGCCGCGCATGTCGCCGGTCTCGCGCAGGTGGGACTTCAGATCGCGCACGGCCAGCGCCATGCCGATGTTGGCGGGCGTGAAGGGGCGCCCGGTGGGCGATAGCGCGCGGGCGCCGGCCTTCAAGCAGCGGCCGGCGAGCGGGATGTCCTGCGTCACGCAGATGTCGGCTGCACCGATCTCGCCGGCGATCCAGTCGTCGGCCGCATCCGGCCCCTCGGCGACGAGCCGGCGCTCGACGACGGCGCTCGTCGGCAGGCGCATCCAGGCGTTCGAGACGAAGATGGCGGCAAGGCCGTGCCGCTCGGCCACGCGCACGACCTCGTCCTTCACGGGACAGGCGTCGGCATCGACGAGGATGCGGATGGCGGGCGTCGCCTGCGGCATGGGTGTCGGTCTCTTTCGCCGGGCGAGACCTTGCGGGCAAGCAAGGCCGCGCGCTGGAGGTCGGCGCGAGCCTAGTGTGGTGCCTCGCGATTGCCGACCGACAGCGCGTCCAGGTTTCTAGTCGGCAATTGCGAGACAGGCACCACACCAAGCATTGCGTTTGCGAGTGTCCTTCAGATCCGCAGATGCCGTCCGAGCGTGCGGCAACGTAGTCGGCATTTGCGGATCAGGACACTAGCGAAACCCGAGGCGCCTTGCCAAATGCAGAGTGCCGGCCGCCCCCCTCCTGCTGCCTGGGAGTGTCACGGGGTCCGGTGCGACTGGCTTTGGCGCCCCTGCTCGGCATAGGCGCGCACGATCCTCGCCGCCGCCTCGCTCGGGCTGCCGCTGGGAAGCTCCATGCGCTCGTGCACTTTCCTGAGTGCCGCCACCTGCCGGCCGCGCACCCTCGTGTCGGACATCAGCGGCAGCAGCGCGCTGGCGATGTTGGTCGGCGTGCAGTGCTCCTGCAGCAGCTCGATGATGACGCGCTCGCCGAGAATGAGGTTCACGAGCACCGCGCTCTCGGCCGAGATCATCAGGCGCAGGATCGGCACCACGAGCGGCTCGACCTTGTAGGCGACCACCATCGGCGTGCCGGCGAGCGCCAGCTCCAGTGTCACGGTGCCGGACGCGGCGAGCGCGCACGTGGCGAGCTTGAAAGCGCGGAACTTGTCCTCCTCCCCCGTGATCAGGTGCGGCCGCTTCGGCCACAGAGCGATCTCCGCCTCGACCAGCCCGCGCACGCTTTCCACGACGGGCACGCCGATCTCGATGTCGCCGGCCATCTCCATGAGCCGCCCCAGCCCTTCGCCGAACGGCCGCGCCAGCCGCCGCACCTCCGACGAGCGGCTGCCCGGCAGCATCACGACGAACGGCTTGCTCGGGTCGAGCCCCAAGGCCCCCCGGAGCGGGGCCGGGTCGAGGCTGTCGATCCAGGCAAGCCGCTCGGTCAGCGGGTGGCCCACGTACGAGCAGGGCGGTCCGCCGAGGCGCGCGTGCGTCGCCGGCTCGAACGGCAGCAGGGCGAGCAGGTGGTCGACATAGCCCGTCATGGCCCGTGCCCGTCCCGGCCGCCATGCCCACACGCTGGGCGATACGTAGTCGATGATCGGGATCTCGGGCGCGCGCCGGCGAATGCGCTTGGCGATCGGGTGCGTGAATTCCGGGCTGTCGATGATCACGACCACGTCCGGCCGCGCCGCTACGCCAGCGTCGATGGTCTGGTAGACGCGCCGCGCGATGGTCGGGAAGCGTGCGAGGATCGGCCCGATGCCCATCACCGCCACCTCGTGCATGGGAAACAGCGAGGCGAGCCCCTGCTCCGTCATCAGCGGGCCGCCGACGCCGGCAAAGCGCACGCCGCGCGATCCGGCCTGCGCCTTCAGGGCCGTCATCAGCTTGGCGCCGAGCGCATCGCCCGAGTGCTCGCCCGCGACCAGGAACACGCAGAGCTCCCCGCGCGCCGCGCCCTGCGCCGCATCGGTCCCGCCGGCCGCCCTCATGCGCCCTCCTCGGCAACGGCGTGGACGAGCAGGAACAGGCCGAGCCCGTCCGCCGTCGCGGTCGCCTCGCGCCACCCGTGAAGCGCGCCGGCCTCGCCCACGACTGCGACGCCGGCCAGGCCCTGCCGCGCCGCCTCGCCCAGAACCTCCTCCGCCGCGAGCCCGTCGCCCGCGGCAGCCCGCACCGCCAGCACGCCCGCGCGCCGGCCGCCGAGCCCCCATTGCCTGAGCTGGCCGATGCGTCGCAGCGTGGCCACGATGCCTTCCGCCGCCTCCACGGCCAGGATGAAGGCGCGCGCCACCACCACGCTGCGGCCCGTGCCGAGGCGCTGGAGCCGCATCACCGCCTTCAGCCCCTTGTCGATATCGACGCCATGCCGCGGCGCGGGACGCACGCGGCCGCTGGTGACGGCAGGGCCGGGCGCCGCCGGCCAGGGCGGGTCGAGCCAGGCTCCGGCTGCCGCGCGCAGGTCCTTCGCGTCGAAGGCGACGAGCGCGCATTGCCCCGCGTCCGCCTTGCGGATCATCGGCTCCCGGTCGAGCAGCAGCACCCCGCCGGCCTCGAGCGCGACCCCCGCCAGCCCCGCCTCCCTGATGCCATCGATGGTGCGCATCCCGATCACCGGCATGTCGACGCGCAGCTCCTGGCCGGGCTTGGGGCCCTTGGCCAGAATGCCGCGTCCGGCCTCCCCCTGCCGCCCCCGCGCCAGCGCGCGGATGCGCCCGAGCATGCGGTCGGTGCCTTCCGCGCCTTCGATGGCGAGCACGACGCCGTCGGCGACGGCCACAGCCTGTCCCGCATCGAGGCTGCCCAGCGCCTGCCGGACCGCGAAGCCGAGGACCGCGTCGGCGCGGCCCTGCGCGTCGAGCGCCCGGGCCCCGAGCTGACCGGCACCCGCCAGCAGCGCCGGTGCCACCTCGTGCGCGCCCAGCACCGTCAGGCCGCGCCGCTCGAGCAGGCGCACGACGCGCCTGAGCACGCTGTCGTCGCCGCCCCTGAGCATCCTCAGCAGCTCGGGCAGCAGCCGGAAGAAGCCGAGATCGGGACGGATCTTGAACAGGTCCGGGCGGCTGACCGTGCCGGCGATCACCACCTCGCCGCCGCCCTTGTCGCGCAGCGTGTCGAGCATCAGGCCGACCTCGCCCCAGTTCGCCCACGTGTGCGGGAAGCGCTCGATGCCCGCGTCCGCCTCGCCCTTGAGGCCGACGATGTGCACGGCTCCGCCCGCGTCGATCACGCTGTCGGCGATCAGGGCCGGAAGCTGCCCTCCCCCCGCAAGAATGCCGATCGTGCGGCCCATGGCGTCGGGATCAGGCGTCTGCGTGCGGCACGCACAGCGAGCGCTTGCCGCCCACGCGGATGAACGCCACGATCTCCTGCACGATCTGGTGGTCGCTGAACTCCTCCGCCACGTCCTCGGTGCGCTCCGCCAGCGTCCCCTCGTTGGCAAACAGCGCCCGGTAGGCGCGCCTGAGGCTATGGATGTCGTCGCGCGAGAAGCCGCGCCGCTGCAGGCCGACGATGTTGAGCCCCGACAGGTAGGCGCGGTTGCCGAGCGCCATGCCGTACGGGATGAGGTCGTTCTCGAGCCCGGACATGCCGCCGAGGAACGCGTGCGCCCCGACGCGGGCGAACTGGATCACGGCCGCGCCCCCGCCCAGGATGGCGAAGTCGCCGACCGTGCAGTGCCCCGCCAGCATGACGTTGTTGGAGAAGATGACGCTGTTGCCGACGTGGCAGTCGTGGCCCACGTGGCTGTTGGCGAGGAAGGCGCAACTGTCGCCGACCGTGGTCGACATGCCGCCGCCTGCCGTGCCCGGGTTCATGGTCACGCCCTCGCGGACGAGGCAGTCCGCGCCGATCGTGAGCGTCGACGGCTCGCCCGCGTACTTGAGGTCCTGCGGCTGGTGTCCGATGGAGGCGTGCGGAAAGATTCGCGTCCGCGCCCCGACCTTCGTCCTGCCGGCGACGACCACGTGGCTGATCAGCTCCACGCCCTCGCCGAGCACCACATTCGGCCCCACATGGCAGAACGGGCCGATGCGGACACCGGCCCCGAGCTCTGCGCCGTCCTCGACGATGGCGCTCGCATGCACGTCACATTTTGACATCGTTCGGGTCCACGATCATGGCGCTGATTTCGGCCTCTGCCACGACCTGTCCGTTGACCCTGGCGACGGCATCGAACCGCCAGGCGCGGCCGCGGCTGCGGACTTTCTTGACGTGATAGTGCAGCACGTCGCCCGGCAGCACGGGCTTGCGGAACTTGGCGCGGTCGATGCCCATGAAGTACACGAGCTGCGGCTGGTACTCGGCCGCTCCCTGCAGGTTGTGCACGCACAGCGCCCCCGCCGTCTGCGCCATGCCCTCGATGATCAGCACGCCCGGCATCACCGGAAACCCCGGGAAATGCCCCTGGAAGAACGGCTCGTTGATGGTCACGCACTTGATGCCGACGGCGCTCTCGTCGCGATCCATCTCGGTGATGCGGTCGACGAGCAGGAACGGGTAGCGGTGCGGCAGCAGCTTCAGCACCTTGACCGTATCGGCGGCGCCCAGTTCCTTCTTGTCGGCGACAGTCTCGTTCATCTTTCCGCGGGCCTCCACCACCCGTTGCACCTAGCACACCGAGCCCCGCGCAAGGGGCTCTTGCCTCAAGCGCCATCCTCGGGTTCGTCCTTGGCGGCATCGCCGCCCCGTCCGATGCGCCGCATCGCGTTCAGCTGCCGGCCGTACTCCCTGATCGGGACGGCCGGCGTACCTCCGAACCGCGCGCCGGCCGGCACGCTGTCCTTGACATGCGAGGCACCGGCGATCTGCACACCGTTGCCGAGCTTGATATGGCCGGCGGCGCCCGATTGGCCGCCCATCACCACGAAATCGCCGAGCTCGACCGAGCCCGAGATTCCCACCTGGCCGACGATCACGCAGTTCCGTCCGATAACGACGTTGTGCCCGATCTGTACCAGATTATCAATTTTGGTCCCCTGCCCGATGATGGTGTCCTTAAGGGCCCCGCGGTCGACGCAGCTGTTGGCTCCGATCTCCACGTCGTCCTGGATGATCACCCGGCCGATCTGGGGCACTTTCAGGTGGCCCTGCGGGCCCATGGCGAAACCGAACCCGTCCTGGCCGATGCGCACGCCCGCGTGCAGGATGACCCGGTCGCCAACGAGCGCGTGTGTCAGCGACACCGAGGGCCCCACGTAGCAATCCCGGCCGATGCACACGCGATAGCCGACCACGGCCCCTGCCGCCACCGTCGTCCCGCGCCCGATCTGCGCCTCCCGCCCGACGATGGCGCCGGCCTCGATGCGCGCGCCCTCCTCGATTCGGGCCGAGGGATGCACCAACGGCTCGCCCGGCTCCGACATCGCCGTCTTCGGCTGCGTGGCCTCCGGATAGAACAGGGCCAGCGCCATCGCGAAGGCGCGGTAGGGCTGCGCAATCTGCATCGCCACGGCGCTTTGCGGCACGCGGCCGGCGAACGCCGGAGCCACCAGCACCGCCGAGGCTTGCGTCTGGGCGAGCTGCGCCATGTACTTGCGGTTGTCGAGGAACGACAGGTGTCCGGGGCCGGCTTCCTGCAGCGGCCGCACGTCCGAGAGCAGCAGGCCCGCGTCGGCCCCCTCAGGCAGCGTCGCCCCGAGCCTCCCGGCGAGCCCGCCGAGGGTCATGGGATCTGCTCTCGTGTAGAAGCCTGGATGCTCCATCGGCGCCTCCCGAAGGCTGGTTGCGAGCCAAATTGCGCGGCGGGCGCCGGGGCCTGCGCCGCCTGCCCATGATCGAGCGCACGCGAGACCGGGCCGCTTGGCCAAGTCCCGGCTTTCGCAAGATCGATCATGTGCCTGTACGGCGCGCGCGCGACGCTTGCAAGCCTTGCCCGGCGCCTGTCCCGTGTTGCCGCAGCCTTTGCGCTGCGGACCTCCGGGACGGCCAGAGGGCAGGCTGTGGGCAGGCTGTGCTGCGCTTGCCCCCTAGCGTGGAGGACGGGGTCCCGGCGAGGGACATTGGCAGGCGCGTGCGCGTCCTGCCGTCTCAGCAGAGTGTGAAGTCCGGCGTCAGATCCGGCCGGCGCCGGATCAGAACTTCGTCGAGGCGCCGAACTGGATCAGCTGCTCCTTGTCGAACGACTCCTTCACGAGAGCCTTCGAGATGTCGAGGCGCAGCGGCCCGAGCGGCGAGTTCCAGAGCAGGCTGATGCCAGCCGACACACGGGTAGAGGAGCTGTCCGAGAGACAAACGCTCGTGGGGGCAGCTGTTCCGCAATCGCCGAAATTGTTGTCCAGGCTCTTCGCCCCGGCACCCGCCCCGAACACCGAGCCGGCATCGACGAAGGCGGCGAGCCCCATGCCGACCTCTTCCGACACGTACGGGATCGGGAAGCGCACCTCGGCCGTCGCGGACCAATAGGTCGTGCCGCCCAGCGCATCGCCCGTGGTCGTGTCGCGCGGGCCAAGGCCGGCGCGGGCGAAGCCGCGGATGGTCTCGCCGCCGCGATAGAACAGGTCGAGCAGGCGCACGTCCTGACCGCCCCAGCCCTCGATGTAGCCGCCGGTGGCGCGGCCGACGAAGGTGACGCGGTCGGCGATCGGGTAGTAATAGCGGCCCTCGGCCGTGTAGCGGAAGTAGTTCACGTCGCCGCCGAGACCGGCCACCTCGGCGCCGCCCATCAGCCAGTAGCCGGACGTCGGGCTCTTGGGATGGTTGCGCCGGTCGTAGACCAGCGAGGCGCCGTAGGCCGACGTCAGGTAGCCACCCTCCGCCTCCTTGATCGCCGCGGAGGCCGTCACATCCACCTCGGCCAGAGAGTTGTAGGAGAGCGTGTAGCTGTGCGTCAGCCACAGGTTCTCGGCCAGCGGCATGCCGAGCCGCAGCGAGCCGCCCGTCGTCGTCGACGAGTAGGGCTGGTAGCTGCTGACGAACGTCATCTTGTGGAAGACGTCGAAGCCCGCCGACAGGTTGCGATCGAGGAAGCGCGGCTCCGTGAAGCTGAGCTGCGCGTTCATTCGCGTCAGCGAGCCGGAGAACTTGAGCTGCAGGTATTGCCCGCGGCCCATCAGGTTGCGCTCGGAGATGCCGATGTCGCCGATCACGCCCTCGGCCGTCGAGTAGCCGGCGCCGAACGACAGCTCGCCGGTCGACTGCTCGGTCACCTCGACGTCGAGCACCACGCGGTCGGGCGCCGAGCCCGGACGCCGCCTGATCTCGACGCCCTTGAAGAAGCCGAGGTTCTGCAGGCGCTGCTTGGCCTTGTCGACCATCAGCGGATTGAAGGCGTCGCCTTCCGCGAGGCGGAACTCGCGCCGGATGACGTAGTCGCGCGTGCGCGTGTTGCCGTTGATGTTGATGCGCTCGATGTAGACGCGCGGGCCCTCGTCGATCGTGTAGGTCACGTTGATGGCACGGACGCCGGGGTCGCGCTGCGCCTTCGGCCGCACGCGGGCGAAGGGGAAGCCCTGCTCGGAGACCACCAGCGTCAGCTTCTCGACGGTCTTGTCCATCGAGGCCTGGTTGTAGAGGGCGCCGGGCACCGTCAGCATCTCGCCCTTGAGGGCGTTGCCGTCGACGGAGGCCAGAAGCGATTCCACCTCGACCGCGCCGAAGTTGTAGACCTCGCCCTCGTCCACGACGAAGGTGATGTAGAAGCCCGAGCCGTCCCGGTCGAGCTCGGCGCCGGCCGACACGATGCGCACGTCGGCATAGCCGTTCTTGAGGTAGTACTGGCGCAGCAGCTCGCGATCGAGCGCGAGGCGGTCGGGGTCGTAGACGTTCGTGCTCTTGAGGAAGTCGAACAGGCCCGACTGGCTGGTGGTGATGATGTCGCGCAGCTGCGAGTCGCTGAACGCCTTGTTGCCGATGAAGTTGATCGCCTTCACCTTGGTCGCGCCGCCTTCGTCGATCTCGAACACGACGTTCACGCGGTTGCTGTCGAGCTCGATCAGCTTCGGCGACACCGTCGCGGCGAAGCGGCCCTGGCGGCGGTAGACGTCGAGCACGCGCTGGACGTCGGCCTGCACCTTGGCGCGCGTGAACACCGCGCGCGGCTTGAGCTGCACCTCGTTCTCGAGGGTGGCCTTGTCGACCTCTTTGTTGCCCTCGAAGGCGACCTGATTGATCACCGGGTTCTCGGCCACCGTGACGATGACGGCCTGACCCTCGCGGTCGATCCGCACGTCCGAGAACAGACCCGTGCTGAACAGGGATTTGATGGAGGCGTCGACCTTGCTCGGGTCGTAGGCGTCGCCGATGCCGAAGCGCAGGTACGTGCGCACGGTTTCTGGCTCGACGCGGCGGTTGCCCACCACGCGGATCTCACGAACTGGCCCGCCCTGGGCAAACGCCGGGCTTGATTGGACGATGGGTTCCACGCCGGCCAGCGCCGAAAGCGCCATCAAACAGGCCGCGAAAAACCGCCAGTCCCCCGACCTGCGCGTTCTCAAGAAGAGCATACTTGGGTGTGCCTTTCCCTCGCGCCGTCCCCAAACTCACGCGACACGCTCCTTCGGCGAGGATACGTGCAGCCGGGCCTTCCTGCGCCTTCACCGCCTTTGCCCACCGCGCACCGGCTCCCGGCCGGAACGCCAAAGACTGCATAGGGTTTTTGGCTTTGAGCCAACCCGGACGCAAGACACCTTGAGCATCGTCTTAACGATTCAGCAACCCACTTGGAAGTGGCAACTTTACGCCACGTCGAGTGATTCTCGCTCCGGCTTAACCACTTCCTCCGATCCACCGCTTGACGATCCCAAGATCGTTCCAAGTGGCGAAGATCATGAGGGCCAGAACGAGCGCCAAACCGATACGGAAACCGATCTCCTGGCTGCGCTCGCTGAGCGGCCTGCGACGAACCGCCTCGATCGCGTAGAACAGCAGATGGCCGCCGTCGAGGAGCGGGACCGGAAACAGGTTGATCAGGCCGATGCTCACCGACAGCACTGCAGTCAACTGCAGGAGTGGCAGGAACCCGTCGCTGGCGACTTGCCCCGACACCTCGGCGATGCGGATCGGCCCGCCGAGTTGGTCGGCGGCCTCGCGGCCCATGACCACGTCGCTCAGGTAGCCCAGCGTCCGCGTGATAATGAACACTGTTTGCTTGACGCCCATGCCGAGCGCCTCGATCGGCCCGAACCGGCGCACCTCCCAGTCCTTGGCCGAGCTGGTGTTGCGCCGGATGCCGATCACGCCTTGGCGCATCTTGTTGCCGAACCGATCGGAGATCTCCTTCCTGTCGGGCACCACTTTGATATTGATGAGCTTTCCGTCACGGTTGACGTCCACCGAAAGCTGCCGGTCGGCGCTCGCCGAGACGATCCGCTGCATGTCGCCGAAGCTGTCGATGGCCTCGCCGTCGATCGCCAGGATGATGTCGCCCGCCTTGAAGCCGGCCCGCGCGGCGGCCCCGTCGGCCACCACGTCGTCGACCCGCGGCGCCGTCACCGGCATGCCGAAGATGGCAAAGCTCGCCGCGAAGATGGCAATGGCGAGCAGGAAATTGGCGATCGGCCCCGCCGCCACGATGGCGGCCTTGGCCCACAGCGGCTTGGTGTGGAAGGCACCCTCCCGCTCCTCGGCCGTCATGCGGTCCAGCGCATCCCGGGAGGGGACGCTCGCCCCGTTCTCGTCATCGGCGAACTTGACGTAGCCGCCGAGCGGGATCCAGGCGAGCCGCCACCGCGTCCCGTGCCGGTCGTAGAAGCCGAAGATCTCCTTGCCGAAACCGATGGAGAAGGCCTTCACCTTCACCCCGCACCAGCGCCCGACCAGGAAGTGTCCGAGCTCGTGAATGAAGACGACCACTGTCAGGACGAAAAGGAATGGCAGCAACTTGCTGAAAACGCCCTGTAATCCGCCAAGTCCCTGCCCGATGAGATCCATCTTCGCCCTATCCAGTCTTGCTTGCTGCCTACCGGCCGAATGGCTCGCTCGGCGGCCCGGCCGAGAGCGAGGGTCCCGTGCATATACAGGTCTCGCGGGCCTCTTCAGGGCAATTTAGGCGGTGCGCGAGCCAATTGCGACACCTACCACATGTTTTGCCCGCCTAATCATGAACGGCCTCTGCGCGGGACCGCTCAGGCAAGCCGCGCGCCGACGCCCACCGACACCTTGCCGAGCCTGTTGGACGCCAGGATCTCCATCGCGATCCGCCGGCCAACGGCGTCGGCATCGAGCACCGCGGCGAGGTCCACGCGCGCCGCAGGCGCGTGCGCCCGTCCTGCCAGCTCCATCGTGTCCTCGACGAGTTCGGCGATTTGAAGGAAGCCGATCCTGTGCTGCAGGAAGGCCTCGACGGCGATCTCGTTGGCCGCATTGAGCAGCGCCGGCGCCAGGCCGCCCTCCGCCAGGGCCTGTCGCGCCAGTGCGAGGCACCGGAACCTGGCCTCGTCGGGGGCCTCGAACGTCAGCGAGGCCAGCGCCACCAGGTCGAGCCGCTTGGTCGGCGTGTCCATCCGCGCCGGCCAGCTCAGACCGAGCGCAATGGGCGTGCGCATGTCGGGGCAGGCGAGTTGCGCCAGCACCGATCCGTCGCGGAACGCCACCAGGGCGTGCACGATCGACTGGGGATGCACGATCACCGCAAGCTGCTCGGGCCGCACCGGAAAAAGGTAGTAGGCCTCGATCAGCTCCAGGCCCTTGTTCATCAGCGTGGCGCTGTCGACGGAGATCTTGCGCCCCATCGACCAGTTGGGGTGCCTGAGCGCCGCTTCCGGCGTCGCCGCCTTGAGCCGCGCGTCGTCATAGCCGCGGAACGGCCCGCCCGAGGCGGTCAGCGTGATGGTCTCGATCGCGTCGGGCTCGACCCCGGCCAGCGCCTGGAACACGGCGGAATGCTCCGAGTCGATCGGCAGCAGCTCGGTTCCGGCGGCCCGCACCGCCTCCATGAACGGCCCGCCCGCCGACACCAGGCATTCCTTGTTGGCGAGCGCCACGCGCCGCCCCTGGGCCACGGCGGCCAGCGTCGGCGCCAGCCCCGCCGCACCGGCGATGCCGGCCACCACGCAATCCGCCGGCCGCTGCGCCGCCTCGAGGATGGCGGCAGGTCCAGCGCCGGCCCGCACGCCCGAGCCCGCCAGCAGCTCCTTCAGCGCCCCGTAGCCCCCGGCATCGGCGACGACGGCGAGCTCGGCCCCGAGCGCGATCGCCTCGCGCGCCAGCGCCTCGACGTCGCGGTTGGCCGTCAGCGCCGCCACTTTGAAGCGGTCGGGATTGCGTTTCAGCAGATCGAGCGTGCTCTGCCCGACCGACCCCGTCGCCCCCAGGACGCTGATACGCTTGACCTCGGCCGCCTCGGGCGTTGGCAATGGGTCGGTCCGGGGAAGCAGGCTGTCCAATCGATGGTCCTCGTGATGCGGCCGCTCATGGCCCGATCAGCAGCGCATGGGCAGGGGAGTAGATGTTGACGAGAAGCGCCGCAAGCCCCACAGCTAGCGCCGCAGCAACCAGGCCGTCGACGCGGTCCATGACGCCGCCGTGCCCGGGGATCAGGTTGCTCGTGTCCTTCACGTGGAAGTGCCGTTTGAGGCCGGATTCGAAGAGGTCGCCGGCCTGCGCCACGACCGCGAGGACGCCGCCGATCACGGCCAGCCGCGGCGCCGAGGCCACCGGCACCAGCAGCCCGTAGACGGCGGCCACGACGGCGCTGCCCGCGACTGCCCCGGCAAGGCCTGACCACGTCTTGTTGGGGGACACCGCCGGCCACAGCTTGGCGCCGCCGATCGACCGCCCCGCCAGGAACGCCGACACGTCCGTCGCCACCACCACGAGCACCAGGAAGCCGATCGCCAGCAGCCCGAGCTCGGGATCGGAGCGGATCCAGATCAGCGCGATGGACGGCAGGCCGGCATAGAGCACGCCCATAGCCGAGAAGATGCTGGGCCCGCCGATGCTGAGCACGAACGCGAGGATGGCGCCGATCAGCACCAGCATCACCCCGAGCGCCGGCCAGCCGAGTGCCGCCAGCACCGCCCCGAGCCCGGCCGCGACCATGTGGATGCCCGCCACCGCATCGAAGCTGGTGCCGCGCACCATGTGGCTCCATTCCCAGCTCAGCGCCACGGTCACCACCGTCACGAGGCAATAGAACGGCACCGGCCCGGCGGCGATCGCGCCTGCTCCGACCAGCGCCATCACGATGCCGGACACGAGCCGCACCGGGAAGTCGGCCCCGAGCCGGGGGCCGCCGGCGCCGTCACCGCCGTTGGGCCCGCTGGCGCTGTCCTCGCCCTCGATCATATCTTCGCCTTGCTGGCCCAGGGTGCCCGGCCCGTCAACGGGCGGGATCGGCGACTACGCCGCCGAAGCGGCGCTCGCGCTGGGCGAACTCCTCGATTGCCGTCTCGAGGTGCTCCCGTCCGAAATCCGGCCACAGCACCGGCAGGAACACGAACTCGGTATAGGCGCATTGCCACAGCAGAAAGTTCGACAGCCTGATCTCGCCGCTGGTCCGGATCAGCAGCTCCGGATCCGGCACCGCCGACGTGTCGAGCTCCTGGCCCAGCCGCTCCGGCGTGATCTCCTCGCACGCCATCTCCCCGAGCCTGACGCGTTCGGCAAGCCGCCGCGCCGCCCGCGTGATCTCCGCCCGCGCCCCGTAGTTGAAGGCGATGATCAGGTTGAGCGAGGTGTTGTCCGAGGTCAGCGCCACCGCCTCGTCGATCAGCGCCAGCAGCTCCGCATCGAGGCCCTCGCGCTCGCCGATGACGCTGATCCGCACCCCGTTCTGGTGCAGCTCTGCGAGATCGCCCCGGATGAACCGCTTGATCAGGCCCATCAGGTCGTCGACCTCCTCGGGCGGCCGCGTCCAGTTCTCGGAGGAGAAGCTGAACAGGGTCAGGTGCTGCACGCCGAGCTCCGTCGCCGCGCGCACGGTCCGCCGCACGGCCTCGACACCGCTGCGGTGCCCCATGCCGCGGGGCAGCTTGCGCTGCGCGGCCCAGCGGCCGTTGCCGTCCATGATGATCGCGATGTGGCGTGGCACCTTTGCGTGCGCCTGCCACAGAGCCGTCTGCCGATGTGTGTTCATGACGAGGCTTCACACGGGTGAGAAGAGAGGATCAGACCGACTGCCTCATCCAGGTGCCTTCACAAACCACACCGAAAACCTCGCTGTCCAGCGCCGCATGCTGCGCGAAGGCTCGACCGGAGCCGATGGCGCCTGCCGGTGCCGGGGCGCAAACATCTGTTTTCGCTGCGATATGAATTGCCGCCGCGCTCCCGCAAAGTCCGCTGGGCGCAGGCGCAAGCCCGTTGTCCTTTGCCATGCCGCAGACGCCATCCGGCCCGCGGCTGCATCCGACACGGCTTCAGACCTGCTTGATCTCGGTCTCCTTGCCGGCCAGCACCTGGTCGACCTCCTTGATCATCTTGTCGGTCAGCTCCTGCACCTTGGCGCTGTCCTTGTGGTGCTCGTCCTGGCTGATGTGGCCATCCTTGTCGAGCTTCTTGAGCAGCTCCATGCCGTCGCGGCGCACATTGCGCACGGCAACCTTTGCCGTCTCCGCATACTTGTGCGCGATCTTCACCAGCTCCTGCCGCCGCTCGGCGTTCAGCGCCGGGATCGGCAGGCGGATCAGGGCGCCGTCGATGATGGGATTGAGGCCGAGGTTGGATTCCCTGATCGCCTTCTCGACCGCCGGCACCTGGCCCCGGTCCCACACCTGCACCGAGATCGTGCGCGCGTCGGGCGTCGACACCGTCGCGACCTGGTTGATCGGCATGCGCGACCCGTACACCGTCACCACCAGCGGATCGAGAAGGTGGGCGCTGGCCCGGCCCGTCCGCAGCCCCGACAGCTCCTTCTTGAAGGTGTCGATGGCGCCCTTCATGCGGCGCTCGAACTCCTTGATGTCGAATTTCTGCACGGCCATGGCGAGATCCTCGGGGGCTAGGGGTTTCGCGCGTTGCGCTCGACGAGCCGCCGTGGGGTCGGTGACGGCGCTCCGGCCCCAATCAGGTGTCACCTGTCAGGCGTCACCCGTAACCACGGTTGCCACCGCCGTTCCGCGCAGCACCTTCAGGAGGTTGCCGGGCTCGTCGAAGGAAAACACAATTACCGGAAGTCGGTTGTCCCGGGCAAGGGCGATGGCGGCACCGTCCATCACTTTGAGATCGCGGGCGAGAACCTCGCTGTAGGTGAGCCGCTCGTATCGCACCGCACTTGGGTCCTTCTTGGGGTCGGCGGAATAGATGCCGTCGACCTGGGTCGCCTTGGCCATGGCGTCGCAGCGCATCTCCATGGCGCGCAGCGCCGCCGTCGTGTCGGTGGTGAAAAAGGGGTTGCCGGTCCCGGCCGCGAAGATCACGACCCGCCCCGTCTCGAGGTGGTGCAGGGCCTTGGAGTGCACGAATGGCTCGCAAACCGTCGGCATCGGGATTGCAGACATCACGCGCGCCTGCACGCCCGCCTGCTCGAGGCCGTTCTGGAACGCCAGCGCGTTCATCACGGTGGCGAGCATGCCCATGTAGTCGGCGGTGGCCCGGTCCATGCCCTTGGCCGCGCCTTGCAGGCCGCGGAAGATGTTGCCGCCCCCCACCACCACCGCGATCTCGGCGCCGGCGTCCATCGCCGCCCGGATCTCCCCGGCCATGCGCTGCACCACGCCCATGTCGATGCCGTAGCCGCCCGTGCCCATCAGCGCCTCGCCCGAGAGCTTGAGCAGCAGCCTGCGGTAGACCAGTCCCGTTTGCCCGCTCATGTCGACCTAGCTCCCGCGCCCGCGCCTGTCCGGCACCGCGAATAAGCCCGTCTGCGGATCAGGGCAAGAGCCGACCGCCGCCTGTGCCGGCCGTTGGCTTTCAATTGCTTGGAATATAGTTGAGAATCGAACGGATCTGGGGATTTACCGTAGCCCTCCGGCCGCCTCAGTTCATGCCCCCTATGAGCCCCGAGTAGATCTCCGCCGCCTCGATGACCCCGTGGCCCCTGCGCTCCGCCAGCACCACCGGCTCCAGGATCTTCTGAAAGTCGGCAGACATCTCGTCGTCGGCAACGGCCTGACGGTGGCGCAGAAGCAGCGCCTTGAGCTCAGGCACGCGCGCTGCCGGCCCATGGCCGCCCGGCGAACGGGTGCCGAAGATCGTGGATCGGAAATTCTCGTCCGACGGCAGCTCCACCAGCAGCTCAGCGGGCGTCTCGAAAGCGCGTCGGCTTGACGCCAATCGTCCGCAACAGCTCCGTGGGCCACACGTAGCCGCGTCCCATCCATCCGGAGCGGATGCCCGTCTTCGCGGGCATCACCGGCATTGTGGCGAGAGCGCTTGCCGCCCCACCACCGTCACCCCCGCGAAGGCGGGGGTCCACGCCAGCTCGAGATCCAGCCGCGACCGTCGCGCATGCTCCGCTCGCCGGTTCCTCAGGGCCTTGGCGCATGCTGTCTCGACAGAGGCCTTTGGGCGGGACAGCCCTGGAACCTGCCCGAGGATGACAACGGGACCATTGTTGGAGCTGGAGCACGAGCACAGGCTGAGAACGACAAGGGCCGGCTCTCGCGAGCCGGCCCCGACGTGACATCCTTGCGGCGCGCTTGGCTTCA
>JANRIO010000130.1:0-23338 GCA_033764875.1 Hyphomicrobiaceae bacterium
TCGGCGTCGGCCGCGCGGTGGCCTTCGCGCGCAGCGGCGGGCAGGCGAGCATGCGGCGCCTCGCCCGCGATCCGCGCTGGGAGGCGGTGATCGCGGTCGCGCCAGACACGGCGGTGGGCCAGCCCATCTGGCCGCGGGGTCTTCGTCGCGTGCCGCAGGGCCGGGGCGACCTCGGGGCGCGCATGCAGCGCATGCTCGACCGGATGCCGCCGGGCCCCGTCGTCGTGGTCGGTACGGACATCCCGCGCATCAGACCGGCGCACGTGGCGCAGGCGTTCGGGCTGCTCGGCAGGGCGGACGCGGTTCTCGGGCCTGCCGGCGACGGCGGCTACTGGCTGGTCGGCCTCAGCCGCCGTCGGCGCCGTCTTACGCCGTTCGGGCGCGTGCGCTGGTCGAGCCCCGACGCCTTGTCGGACACGCTTGCAAATCTCGCCCGCAGCACAGTGCTGCTGGCGGCAACGCTCGAGGACGTCGACGACGCCGCGGGGCTGAAGCGCGATGCCCTGCGCATCGGCCGGCTGGTGCTGCCCGCCGGCTGAGGCCTTGCGCGAATCTCCGCCCAGGCGCGCGCGCCTCGGCTAAGACTGGCGTGCTGCAGATCCCAAGGAGCAACAGATGAGCACGATCGCGTATCCGAGCCCGAAGGGGCTACTCAACAATCCGGCATTCTCGCAGGTGGCGGTGGCGAGCGGCCAGCGCACGATCCATGTCTCCGGACAGGTTGCCATCGACGAGACCGGTGCGCTCGTCGGCGGCAGCGACCTTGCCGCGCAGACGACGCAGGTGATGCGCAATCTCGGGCTGGCGCTCGCGGCGGCGGGCGCGGGCTTCGAGCACGTGGTCAAGATCACGACCTACGTCGTCGACTACAAGCCCGAGATGCGCGCTGTCATCGGCAAGGCGCGCGGCGCCTTCTTCGAGGGCCGGACGCCGCCCGCCAGCACCCTGGTCGGCGTCTCGGCGCTGGCGGCGCCCGGCTGGCTGATCGAGATCGAGGCCGTGGCCGTGACCGACTGACGCGCCGATCCCTGCACGGCGCCGAGCCGCGGAGGAGCCTCGCACGCGGCCCGCCGCGCGCTCGCAGCCGCGGATCCCTCAGAAATCCGAGGCGATGCCGCCCTTTTCCCAGTCGCCATAGCGGGTGGGCTCGGGGCCGGCCTGGCCATTGAGCTCCTTGGGGCGCGCTTGCCGGGCGGCGTCGGCCTGGCGGCGGCGCTCCTCGGCCTCGGCGAGCGCACGTTCCGCCGCGGGCGACAGCGCCCTGGGCCGGGTTTCCTGCTCTCTGTCGGGCTCTTTGCTCATGTCGGGCTCCTTTGGCATGGCGGGCTGGCCACCTTGCCCATGAAAACCCATATAATGGCTGCGGGGATGGGAGCAAATGCCATCCCCCACCCCCTGCCCCGGCTCGCGACCTCGGGGGAGGGCTTTCAGGTGCAACGATCGTCGCGCATCCCTGGATCCGGAGCCATGCCTCTCAACTACGTCAAAACCGCAATGCTGCTGGCGGTCCTTACCGGCATCTTCGTCGCGCTCGGCGCGATGATCGGCGGCCAGGGCGGGATGATCATCGCGTTCCTCATCGCGCTCGGCATGAACATGTTCAGCCTGTGGGGCTCGGACAAGATGGTGCTGCGCATGTACGGCGCGCGCGAGGTCGATGCGGCCTCCGGCGGCGAGTACTACAGCATCGTGCAGCACCTGGCGCAGCAGGCGGGGTTGCCCATGCCACGCGTCTACGTCATGGACAATCCGCAGCCCAACGCCTTCGCCACCGGCCGCAGCCCCTCGAGCGCGGCCGTGTGCGCCTCGACGGGATTGCTCGAGATGCTGACGGCGGAGGAGGTGGCCGGCGTCATGGCGCACGAGCTCGCGCACGTGAAGAACCGGGACACGCTGACCATGGCAGTGGCGGCCAGCATCGGCGGCGCCATCTCGATGCTGGCGCAGTTCGGTGCCCTGTTCGGGGGCAACCGCGAGGGCGGACGCACGAACTGGCTCGGCATGATCGTCGCGATCTTCGTGGCGCCGCTCGCCGCCATGCTGGTGCAGATGGCGATCAGCCGCTCGCGCGAATACGTGGCCGACCGCCTCGGCGCGCAGATCTGCGGGCAGCCGCTGTGGCTCGCCTCCGCCCTTGCAAAGATCTCCGGGTACGCGCATCAGATCCGCAACGAGCCGGCGGAGGCAGCACCTGCGACCGCGCACCTCTTCATCATCAACCCGCTTTCCGGCGAGGGCATGGACAACCTGTTCTCCACCCATCCCAACACCGAGAACCGCATCGCGGAGCTCGAGAGCATGGCGGCCGAGTGGGGCCGCGGCGGCGCGACCCGAAGCGCGAGCCGCGCCAGCCCGCGCGGGCCCTGGGGCTGATGGACCAACGCAACGAGCGCCGCAGCTCCCCCGCGCCGCGCAAAAGCCCGCAGCAGAAGCGGACGGCGGCGGCGGGCACGCCGGCCGAGCGCGGTGCGCCGGGCCGCGCGGGGCTGCCGGCGCGGCTGCTGGCGGTGAAGCTGCTCGACGCCGTGCTGGAGCGCGGCCAGCCGCTCGATCAGGTCCTGGCGAAGGCTTCGGCGTCGCCCGAGCTGCAGGCGCTCGAGCCTCGCGACCGCGCCCTCGTGCGCATGCTCGTGGCCACGTGCCTCAGGCGGCAGGGCGAGCTCGAGGCCGTGCTCGCCCGCTTCATCGAGAAGCCGCTGCCGGCGGACAAGGGGCGCCTGCGCGCCATCCTGCTCATCGGCGCGGCGCAGCTCGCCTGTCTCGGCATGCCAGCGCATGCGGTCGTGGATCTGAGCGTCGAGCTTGCCCGGCGCGATCACGGGGCGCGCCGGTTTGACAAGCTCACCAACGCCGTGATGCGGCGGGTGGCGGAGCAGGGGGCCGGCATCCTCGCCGGCCTCGATGCCGTCACGCTGAACGTCCCGGCCTGGCTGATGGCGCGCTGGCAGAGGACCTACGGGCCGGAGCGGGCGCACGCCATCGCGGCGGCGAGCCTACGCCAGGCGGCGACCGACATCACGCTCGCGCCCAAGGCGCAGGCGGAGGCCGCGGAATGGGCGGCGAGGCTGTCGGGCAGGCTGCTGCCGACGGGCTCGATCCGGGTTGCCGACGCCGGCGCCATCGAGACGCTGCCAGGCTACGCGGAGGGGCAGTGGTGGGTGCAGGACGCCGCCGCCGCGCTGGTCTCACGCAGCCTCGACGAGGTGGCGGGGCTCGCCGTCGCCGACCTGTGCGCGGCACCGGGCGGCAAGACGGCCTCGCTTGCGAGCCGCGGCGCCAAAGTGACCGCCGTCGACGTGTCCGAGACGCGCCTTGCGCGGCTGCGCGCCAACATGCAGCGGCTCGGCCTCGACGTGATGGTCGTTGCCGCCGACATCGCCACCTGGGAGCCCGCCGCCCCGTTCGATGCCGTGCTGCTCGACGCGCCCTGCTCGGCCACCGGCACCGTCCGCCGGCATCCGGATCTGTTGCGGCAGAAGACGGCGGAGGATGTGGTGCGGCTCGCCGCGCTGCAGAGGCTGCTGCTGGACAAGGCGCAAGCCCTGGTGCGCCCGGGCGGGCTGCTCGTCTACAGCACCTGCTCGCTCGAGCCCGAGGAGGGGGAGGAGCAGATCGCACAGTTCCTGGCGCGGCATCCCGGGTTCGCACGGGAGGCGATCGAGGCTGCTGCGATCGGCGCATCGCCGGCCTGGATCACGCCGCTGGGCGAGCTGCGCACGCTGCCTGACGGGCTGCCGCTCGATCCGCCCGAGATGTCGGGCCTCGACGGCTTCTACGTCGCGCGACTGCGCAAGGGGCCGTGAAGGGCCGCGCCTGCCTGTGGACGCCTCGCGCACCCTATCCACAGCGTCTCAACAGGTCCGTGACGCCTGCGCCCTTGGCCTCGTGCCGGCCGCGGGCTAATCGACCGGAATGAGCAAATTCGGCGACCATACCCATCGGGGGCAGCGCAGGGCGGCTGCGGGCGTTGGCCTCCTCTCCCCGCGCGAGAAGGTGCATCTGGCCGCCCTCTCCGTCGACAAGGCCAGGCGCGACGCCATGGCCAGGCTGCGCCGGTCGCGCCTGCTCCGATGGCGCTACCGCACCGGCGTCGCCGACGACGTGCTGATCTCGCCGACGCCGCTGCGCATGGCCGACCCGAGCTTCCTCGACGAGCTCAGCGTCGGCAGCTTCGGTCTCGCGGGGTACGTGTGCGACGTCGGCGACGGCTCGCCGTTCGAGGCCGAGCCGCCGAGCGAGGCGTGGCTGCGCGAGCTGCACGGCTTTGCCTGGCTGCGCCATCTCGATGCCACGATCAACGACACCTCGCGCGAGATCGCGCGCGGCCACGTGCAGGACTGGCTGCATCTGCCGCGGGCGCTGCAGGCGCCGGGCTGGGTTCCCGAGGTGACGGCACGGCGCATCATCTCCTGGCTGACGCACGAGAACCTGCTGCTCGATTGGGCCGAGCCGCGCGACCACGACGCCATCATGCTGAGCCTGGAGCATCAGGTGATGTTCCTGCGCACGTCGTGGCTCAACGCGCTCGACGGCTATCCGCGGCTGCTGTGCCTGATCGCGGTGGTGCAGGCGGACCTTTGCGTGTCGGGCCGCGGCGACGACCGGCTGGCGCAGAGCCAGGCAGCGCTGGCCGATGAGCTCGACCGCCAGATCCTGGCCGACGGCGGGCACGTCAGCCGCAATCCCTGGGTGGGCGTGGAGCTGCTGCTCGACCTCCTTCCGCTCAAGCCCTGCTTTCCGGCGCGCGAGCGCACGCTGGAGCCCCGCATCGCCACCGCCATGGAGCGCATGATGGGGATGCTGCATCACCTGCGCATGGGCGACGGCTCGCTCGCCCGCTTCAACGGCATGGGCGCGCCCGAGCAGGCCACGCTGGGAGCCGTGATGGCCTATGCGGCGCCGGGCCATGAGGCGCAGAGCATCGGCCCCAAGGGGCCGTCCGGCTACCTGCGGCTCGAGCGGGGCAGGACGACGCTGCTGCTCGACGCCGGCAAGCCCGGCGCGTTCGAGGTGTCCGGCGCCGCCCACGCGGGCTGCCTCTCCTTCGAGCTGAGCTCGGGCAGGCACCTCGTGCTCGTCAACAACGGCGCGCCAGGGCCCCGACATCCGGCGCTGCTGCCGGCGGCGCGGGCCACCGCCAGCCACAACACGCTGTGCCTCAACGAGCAGTCCTCGGCCCGGCTGATCCGCAACGAGCGGCTCGAGGCGCTGCTCGGCAGCCCGCCCTTGAGCCACCCGACGCGCGTCTCCTGCGAGGTGAGCGAGGAGGAGAGGACGATTGCCCTCGTCGCCAGCCACGACGGCTACCTCGACCGGACCGGCCTTGTGCACACGCGGTTTCTCGCGCTCTCGGCCGACGGCTGCCAGCTCGCCGGCAAGGACCGCCTCGGCGCGCTCAATGCCGACATGCGACTGTCCTGGGACATCCCGTTCGCGATCCATTTCCACCTGCACCCGGCGGTGACGGCGGTCCTCTCCCAGGCCGGGGATGCGGTCGAGCTGGCGCTGCCGGACGGCGAGACATGGCGCTTCACGGCGGGCGGCAAGCTGATCTCGCTGGAGCGCAGCATCTTCGTCGCGGACCCTTCCGGTCCCGCCGTCAGCGAGCAGATGGTGCTGCGCTGGGTGTGCGGGGGGGTGGCCGAGGTCGACTGGAAGCTGGAAAAATTGCCGCGCGCGGAGGCGCCCGAGGCCGCGTGACGCCGCGGCCAGTCGCCCAGGGGCCGGTTCCGTGCTAAGCGCTGGCCCTTCGATTTCGCCACCGACGGAACGCCGATGACAGACGCACATCTCGCCAATCCGAGGATCGGACGGGCCCTCCTGTCCGTCTCCGACAAGACGGGCCTCGTCGATTTCGCCCGCGCGCTTGCCGGCCTCGGCGTCGAGATCCTCTCCACGGGCGGCACGGCGCGGGCCATCCTGGAGGCGGGCATCCCCGTCAAGGACGTCGCCCTGCACACGGGCTTTCCCGAGATGATGGACGGCCGACTGAAGACGCTGCACCCCAAGGTGCACGGCGGCCTGCTCTCGATCCGCGGCGACGAGCAGCACGAGGCGGCGGCGCGCGAGCACGGCATCGCCATGATCGATCTCCTCGTCGTCAATCTCTATCCGTTCGAGGCGACGGTCGCGGAGGCTGCGCCGTACGAGGCGTGCGTCGAGAACATCGATATCGGCGGGCCGGCAATGATCCGGGCGGCCGCCAAGAACCATGCTGCGGTCACGGTGGTGGTCGAGGCTGAGGACTACGGCACCGTCATCGCCGAGATGCAGGCCCATGCCGGGGCGACCACGCTCGACCTGCGCAAGCGCCTTGCGGCCAAGGCGTATGCCCGGACGGCTGCGTACGATGCGGCCATCTCCACCTGGTTCGCGCGGACGCTCCAGCAGGATGCGCCGGAGCGTGTCGCCATCGCCGGCCGGCTGGTGCAGGAGCTGCGCTACGGCGAGAACCCGCACCAGAAGGCGGCGTTCTACGCGACGGCCGAGACGCGGCCGGGCGTGGCCACGGCCCGCCAGCACCAGGGCAAGGAGCTGTCCTACAACAACCTCAACGACACGGACGCCGCTTTCGAGCTGGTCTGCGAGTTCGATCCGGACAAGGCCGCGGCGGTTGCCATCATCAAGCACGCCAACCCCTGCGGGGTCGCAACGGGCCGCACGCCGATCGAGGCCTATCGCCGGGCGCTGGCCTGCGATCCGGTCAGCGCCTTCGGTGGCATCATTGCGCTCAACCGCCCGATCGACGAGGCGACGGCGAAGGAGATCACGGGCATCTTCACCGAGGTCGTGATCGCGCCCGATGCCAGCGAGGGGGCGCGCGCGGTGTTTGCGGCAAAGAAGAACCTGCGGCTGCTCACGACGGGAGGCCTGGCCGACCCGCGCGCCATCGGCATGACCTTCCGGTCGATTTCCGGCGGATTCCTGCTGCAGTCGCGCGACAGTGCCGTGATCGACGACCTCGAGCTCAAGGTCGTCACCAAGCGCCAGCCGACGGGCCAGGAGCTCGCCGACCTCAAGTTCGCGTTCAAGGTGGCCAAGCACGTGAAGTCCAACGCCATCGTCTATGCCAAGGGCGAGGCGACGGTCGGCATCGGCGCGGGGCAGATGAGCCGGGTGGACAGCTCCCGCATCGCGGCGTGGAAGGCGCAGGAGGCGGCGAGGCTTGCCGGCGCCGCGGCCCCGTGGACGGAAGGGTCCGTGGTCGCCTCTGACGCGTTCTTCCCGTTCGCCGACGGTCTGCTGGCGGCGGCCGAGGCCGGCGCCACCGCCGTCATCCAGCCCGGCGGGTCGATGCGGGACGCCGAGGTGATCGCAGCCGCCGACGAGAAGGGCCTCGCCATGGTGCTCACCGGCGTCAGGCATTTCCGGCATTGATCCGGCTGCGGCCCGCGCAGGGCTCCGACCGCTTCCGTCTGCGGCGTTGGCTCGACGATCCGGCGCTTCCCGCCTGGTGGGGGACGAAGAGCAGCGTCGAGGCCGAGATCGCCGTGGCGCTGGAGGCGGAGAGCGCCGTCCTGTCGATCATCGAGCGGGACGGGGACGGCGTCGGGCTGGCGCTGGCAGCGGACGCCGCGCAATGGGCCTCGGCCCGACCCGACAGCATCGCGCCAGGCACCTACGCCATCGACGTGTTCGTCGCGCGGCCCGAGACGCGGGCCGAGGACAGCGCGGCGGCCATCGCGCTCGTCGCCGACGAGGTGTTTGCGACGTCGCTTGCCATCGCGTGCTGCAGCCTCGTCTCCATAAAGAGCGAGGCGGCGGCGCGCGCCTACGAGAAGGCGGGCTTCGCCTGGAGCGAGATCTGGCACGACCGCTACCGCGGGCCGTGCTGGGTCATGCAGCGCGCCCGGCCCCGCTGAGATCGACGACGGCCTCGATCTGGCGGGCGGCGACGACAAGGCGGGCGAGCGTGAGGCCGCCGTCCGCCGTGACCTGGGCCATGGCGCGCTCGGCGGCCGCCAGACCGGGGGGATCCTCCTGCGCCCCGCCGGCGCGGAGCAGGGCTGCGGCCAGCGCCGACTGTGCGCGGAAGATGGCATCCAGGGCCTGCGTCACGGCGGTGCGGTCGAAGTGGTCGGCGATGGGCAGCCGTGCGGCCTGCGCGCGCACGTCGGCGACGTGCAGCCTCGCCCCCACCTTGAGGAAGGCCTCGGCCGCCGGCTCGACGGCGATGCCGGCCGCGGCCGCAAGACTGGTGACCGCAGGCGCGATCATCATCCCGGCGAGGCCGGCGATGTCGTCGGCAACGTCTTGCGGCACGCCCTGCTGCGCCCACGCCGCCGCACGGGCGCGCACCGCCTCCGCCAGTCCCGAGGCACTGCCGGCAAGCAGCCGGCGCAGCGCTGCAGCGCCTGCGCGATGCCGCGCCACCGTGCCGGTGTAGTCGGCGATCACGGCCCGGTCGCGCACGAACCAGAGCGTCAGGGCCTGCAGCAACTCCTGCGTGGCCTGATAGAGTGCCAGATGCACGGCGCCTGCGACGGCATCCTCCAATGCATCGACGCGCTCCCAGAGGGCTGGAAGGGAGAACACCTCGCGCACGGCAAGAAAGGCCTTGGCGATGTCGGCATAGCCCGCCTGCGTCTCGCCCACGGCGCGCACGGCAAATGCCGGCCCGCAGCGGTTGAGAAGCGCGTTGGTGATGCCGGTGGCGATGATCTCGCGGCGCAGGCTGTGCTTGGCCACGCCTTGCGGAAAGACATCGCGCAGCGCGCGGGGAAAGTAGCTCTCCAGCCACGGCGCACAGGGCGCCTCGTCGAGGAACGGCGTCTTGAGCAGCTCGTGGGAGAGCGAGATCTTGGCATAGCTGAGCAGGACGGCCAGCTCGGGCCGGGTGAGGCCCTTGTGCATGCGGGCCCGCTCGGCAAGCTCGGCGTCCGAGGGCAGGCTCTCGAGCGCGCGGTTGAGAAGCCCGTCGGCCTCGAGTTTGCCCATGAGCAGGGCCAGCTCGGGCGCGGTGCTTGCCGCCTGCCGCTCGGCCAGGCTCAGCGCCAGGCCCTGCTGGCGGTTGTTGCGCAGCGACCCCTCGCCGACGGCGTCCGTCATCTGGGCCAGGAGCGCGTTGCGGCGCGCGGCGTCGAGCCGGCCGTCGCGCACAGCGGGCGCCAGCGCGATCTTGATGTTCACCTCCTGGTCGGAGGTGTTGACGCCCGCCGAATTGTCGATGAAGTCGGTGTTGAGCCGGCCGCCCCTCTGGGCGAACTCGATGCGCCCGCGCTGGGTCATGCCGAGATTGGCGCCCTCGCCGACAACCTTCACGCGCAGATCCGCGCCGGTGACGCGCAGGGCGTCGTTGGCCTTGTCGCCGGCTTCGGCGTCGCTTTCGCCGCCGGCGCGCACGTAGGTGCCGATGCCGCCGAAGAACAACAGATCGGCGCGTGCCTTGAGAATCGCCCGCATCAGCTGGAGCGGCGTCACGCTGTCGCCGGAGAGGTCGAGCAGCTCGCGCATCTGCGGCGACAGAGGAACAGCCTTGGCGCTGCGCGGGAAGATGCCGCCGCCGGCGCTGATCAGGCGCCTGTCGTAGTCCTGCCAGCTCGAGCGGGGGAGATCGAACAGCCGCTTCCTCTCGGCGAATGCCGCCATCGCGTCGGGGGCCGGGTCGATGAAGATGTCTCGGTGGTCGAAGGCGGCGAGGAGGCACGTGTGAGGCGACAGCAGCATGCCGTTGCCGAACACGTCGCCCGACATGTCGCCGATGCCGACGGCCGTGAACGGCTGGCGCTGGATGTCGATGTCCATCTCGCGGAAGTGGCGCCGCACGCATTCCCAGGCGCCACGGGCGGTGATGCCCATCCTCTTGTGGTCGTAGCCGGCCGAGCCGCCCGAGGCGAAGGCGTCGCCCAGCCAGAAGCCGTGCGCGAGGGAGATGGCGTTGGCGGTGTCGGAGAAGGTGGCCGTGCCCTTGTCGGCCGCCACGACGAGATAGGCGTCGTCGCCATCGTGGCGAACCACGCGCGGCGGCGGCACGATGCGCCCGGCCTCGACGTTGTCGGTGAGCGACAGCAGCGCCTCGATGAAGACGCGGTAGGCGGCAACGCCCTCGGCGGCGATCTCCTCGCGGGTCCCCGCACGCGGCAGGCGCTTGGGGTAGAAGCCACCCTTGGCGCCGGAGGGGACGATGACGGCATTCTTGACGAGCTGGGCGCGCACGAGGCCCAAGATCTCCGTGCGGAAGTCCTGCGCGCGATCCGACCAGCGGATGCCGCCGCGGGCGATCGGTGCGAAGCGCAGGTGCACGCCCTCCACGCGCGGGCTCGCGATCCAGATCTCGCGGAAGGGCCTGGGCTCGGGTGCTGCCGCCACGGCCTTGCTGTCGAGCTTGAAGGCGACGGTCTGCGGGGGCTGGCCCGAGGCGTCGCGCTGAAAGAAGTTGGTCCTGACGGTGGCCGTGACGAGGTTGAGGTAGTGGCGCAGGATCTGGTCCTCGTCGAGGCTCTCGACGGCGGCGAGAGCGGCCTCGATCTGCGATCGCGTCTCGGCCTGCAGCCGCTCGCGCGAGCCCGCCTCATCGGTGAGATCGGGGTCGAAACGCGCCGTGAAGAGCGCGAACAGGAGACGGGTGATCGCATGGTGGCGCGCCAGCGTGTCGGACTGGTAGCGCAAGGTGAAGTGCGCGCCGAGCTGGCGCAGGTAGGCGCCGTAGGAGCGCAGCAGCGCGGTGCCGCGCCAGTCGAGGCCGGCGGCGACGACGAGGCGATTGAAGCCGTCGTTCTCGGCCTGGCCGGAGAACACGGCGAGGAAGGTCGCCTCGAGCCGCCGGTCGTGCTGGTCGAGCGCGACCGGGGTGCCGTCGGAGGCTTCCAGGACCATGTCGTAGAGCGTGACGGCGCGGGCCTCGCCGTCGACGCGCGGCATGACCGTGTAGGAGCGCTCATCGACGCCGCTGAAGCCGAGGTTCTCCAGGATGGGGAGGCGCTCGGACAGGCGGATCGCAGGCCCGAAGCGGTAGATGGCGGCGTGGATGCGGTGCGCCGGCGCGCCGGTCTCGCGGTAGAAGTCGACCGCGACGGGCATCGCCTGGCCCAGTCGCTCGATGCGCTTGATGTCCTCAAGCGCGCGCGTGGGCGTGAAGGTCTCGGCATAGCCCGCCGAGAAGGCATCCGCGTACTTGTCGCGCAGCGCCTCGGCCGCCTCGCCCTGCGCGGACAGGAGGGTCTCGAGGCGGTCGCCCCAGGTGCGCACCATCTCGGAAATCGCGGCCTCGATGTCCTCGGGCCTCACCAGCGGGGTGACGCCGCTGTAGCGGGCAACGATGAACTGCACCCTGATCAGACGCCCCTCGGCGGGGAAATAGGGATAGAAGGCGACGATGCGGCCCTCGAAGCTTGCCGCGAGCAGCGCACCGATGCGCTCGCGCACCGTGCTGTTGTAGCGGTCGCGCGGCACGTAGATCAGTGCGGAGACAAAGCGGTCGAAGCGGTCCACCCTGATGAAGGCGCGCACGCGGGGCCGCGTCTCCAGGTCGAGGATGCCCTGCGCCCACGCCTTCAGGCGGTCGACGCCGATCTGGAAAAGCTCGTCGCGGGGGAAGCTGTCGAGGATGTGGGCGAGCGCCTTGCCGTCGTGGCTCGCCGGGGGATAGCCGGCCGCCTCGAGCACGGTTGCGACCTTGTGGCGGATGAAGGGGATCTCGGCCGCCGGGCGGACGTAGGCTTGGGACGTGAACAGGCCCGCGATGCGCAATTCGCCCACCGGCTCGCCGCCGGCGCCGTAGATCTTCACGCCGATGTAGTCCATGTGCACGCGGCGATGGACGCGGCTCTGCACGTTGGCCTTGGTGATGATGAGCGGGGAGGGCGCGAAGAAGAAGCGCCGCACCTCCGGGGTCATGGCCACCAGCTCGTTGCCGCGCCTGAGGACGAGCACGGAGGGGTCACGCAGCAGGCCGAGCCCCTGGCCGGGCTCGGACACCAGGGTGCCGGTCTCGGCATCGCCATCGAGGCGGTACTCGCGCACGCCGAGAAAGGTGAAGTTGTCGCGCGCGAGCCAGTCGAGGAAGGCGACGGATTCGCCGAGCAGGTCGGCCGGCACATTGGCCGGCGCAGATCTCAGGCGGTCAATCTCGGCAAGGATGCGCGCGCGCATGGCGCCCCAGTCCGATACGGCGAGGCGCACCTCGTCGAGAATGGCGGAAAGGGCGGCCTTCAGATCCTCGGCCGCGGCCGGCTTGAGCGGCGGCAGGCCGATGCAGATATAGCTTTCGAGCGGCACGCGTGCGCCGTTGCCCGGCGCCGGGGCGATCGCCTCGAGGCGGCCCTCCGGCGTCCTCCGGGCGGCAAGGATGGGGTGGAGCAGGAGGCGCACGTCGAGGCCGCGGGCCTGGATCTCGCCCAGGATCGAATCGAGAAGAAACGGCATGTCGTCGTTGACGACCTCAAGCAGGGTGCCGCGGGGGCCGGTCGCGACCGGGGCCGGCCGCAGCGCGATCTTGTGCCGGCCCGGCGCCCTGTCGCGGACGAAGGCGAGGGCGGCCTCGGCATTGGCCGCAAGGGCGGCCGGCTCCAGCCCCGAGAGCGCATCGCCGCCATCCCTGGCGTAGAGCAGCCGGGCGAAGGTCGCGACGTGCGGATCCTTGATCCTATTGGCGACACCGTCGGCGATGCTTCCCGAGAGGGGCTCGATCTCTTGCTGCATGGGCGGGGCTCCGCTTGGTCCCGAGGTTCGTCTGCGCCGGCCGGCGGGGATTGACAAGGAAGGGGGGGCGCCCTGACATGGCCCGCAAAGCCAATCGTACGATTAGGGACGGAGCCACCATGGCAGGCAAGGACAAAGTCACGGCATTGGATCTCGGGCCCCAGGCGGTGCTGTCGCCGGAGAACGAGGCCTACTTCGCAAAATGCCTGGAGAAGCTGGGGTTCGTCCCGAACGTGCTGCGCGCCTACGCCTTCGATGATGCCAAGCTCTCCGCCTTCATCGCCATGGCCGACGACCTGATGCTGGCCGACAGCGGGCTGTCGAAGCTCGAGCGGGAGATGATCGCGGTGGTGGTCTCGGCCATCAATCACTGCCACTACTGCCTCACGGCCCATGGTGCGGCGGTGCGCCAGAGGGCGGGGGACCCCGTCGTGGGTGAGCTGATGGTGCACAACTACCGGGCGGCCGGGCTGCCGCAGAAGCAGGTCGCGATGCTCGATTTCGCGGTCAAGCTCACCGAGGCCCCCGACAAGATCGTCGACGCCGACCGGGAGGCCCTGCGCCAGGCGGGATGGAGCGACCGGGACATCTTCGATATCGCCGCCGTCGCCGCGTTCTACAACATGAGCAACCGCCTCGCTGCGGCCACAGACATGCGGCCCAACGCCGAGTACCATTTCGCGGCTCGCGAGCCCGCCAAGGCGCCTGCGGCGAAACGCAAATAGGCCCGGCCCGCCGCCCATCTGGACTCTGCCACATTTCCTTGCAAGGAAACGTGGCAGGTTAGGGCGATTGGCTGGCATCCACCCCTGCGGCCCGGCGAGGCCCGGGAGGCCGGGAGAACGGGCTAGGTCGGGACCTGCCGACTGCTGGCGCGGACGAGAAGAGCGCTCAAGACGAGATCCGGGGCATGCGCAATACAATCGCGGTGATGAATACAAAGGGCGGCGTCGGCAAATCGACGCTGGTGCTGTCCCTGGCGGAGACCTTCTCGGCCCAATTCGGCAAGAATGTGCTGATCATCGATTCCGATGCGCAGGCCAGCGTCTCGGCCATGCTGCTGTCGGCGGCCAACCTGCACCGGCTGCAGTCGGACGGCCTCACCATCGTCGATCTGCTGGTCGCAAGCGTGCTCAACAACGTGGCGGTGGACTGGCCCCGGTTCGTGGTCGGGGGGGTCTCGGATGTCGACGAGGCGCGCACCGTCTACCTCATCCCTTCCGACATGCAGCTGACGCTGTTCGAGCGCGAGGTGTCCAAGGAGAGCCTGCACCAGCGGCTCCGGGCCAGCATCCGCGGCCTGCTCGGCCACGTCCGCGGCGTCTTCGACCTGATCCTGATCGACTGCCCGCCGGGCCTCTCGGTGCTGACGGAATCGTGGCTGCGGGAAGCGGATTTTCATTTCTCGCCAACCAAGCCCGACTACGTGTCGACCTGCGGTCTTGAGGTGTTCCGCCGCTTCAAGGGGCTGAACCCGGAGATGGGGTTTGCCGAGAACCTCGGTGTCCTGATCAATATGAAGGACATGCAGTCGCCGGTCGATGCCGACTACCAGCGCTGGCTCAACGAGAATCCCGAGAACCGCTGCTTCGCCCAGGCGATCCCGCGCACGGGCGCCCTCCAGTACGCGGCCCAGCTGAGCCCCGTCGAGCGGTCGTATGTGGCCAAGTATCCGGGCGAATCGGGCGTCTCGATCCGTGCCGTCTGCGCCGAGCTGCTGGCTCGCCTGGCGGCGGCCAACGCCGCCAACCCGAATCCGCTGCCCCCGGCGATCGTGCAGCCCGCGCAGGCCAACTGAGGGCGCCGGCTGCCGCCCCTCCCTGGGCGCGGCAAGGGTGCTTGATCTCCCGGCGGCCCGCCCTACCATCCGCCGGCGTTCCAGCCCGTCTGCGCCCCAAGGGAGATCTCCGCGCCATGGCCTCGCTCGTCTTCGATTCCGCCATCTACCGCGATGCCTTCGGCGCCGCCTCCATGCGCGAGGTGTTCTCCGATGCGCGCACCATCGAGAGCCAGGTGGCGGTCGAAGTGGCGCTGGCCCGGGTGCAGGGCCGGCTTGGCGTGATCCCGCGCGAGGCGGCGGACGCCATCGCCGCCCGCTGCAACGCCTCGGGCATCGACCTCGCCGCGCTCAAGAAGAAGACGGAGGTGGTGGGCTATCCGATTGTCGGGCTGGTGGCGCAGCTTGCTGGCCAGTGCGGCGAGGCCGGGCGCTACCTGCACTGGGGCGCCACCACCCAGGACATCATCGACACCGCGCTGGTGCTGCAGCTGCGCGACGCCCTCGGGCTCGTCGCCGGCGACCTCCAGGGCATCGCGGCGGCGCTGGCAGGACTGGCGCGTGCCCACAAGATGACCGTCATGGCCGGCCGCACGCACCTGCAGCAGGCCCTGCCTGTAACCTTCGGTTACAAGGCAGCCGTGTGGCTGAGCATGATCGAGCGGCACGGGCGGCGGCTCGAGGAGCTGAAGCCGCGCGTGCTGATGGGCCAATTCGCAGGTGCGGCGGGCACACTGGCCTCGCTCGGCGCCCGCGGCCTCGAGGTCAGCGACGCGCTCATGGACGAGCTCGGCCTCGGCAAGCCCGACATTCCCTGGCACGTGGCGCGCGACGGCCTGGCAGAGGCCGTGGGCTTCCTGGGCCTGGTGACGGGCACGCTCGCCAAGATCGCCACCGACGTCATGCTCATGATGCAGACCGAGATCGCGGAGGCCTTCGAGCCGTTCGAGGAGGGGCGCGGGTCATCCTCCACCATGCCGCAGAAGCGCAACCCGATCGCGTGCGAGTTCATCATCGCGGCGGCGAAGGTGGTGCGCCAGCAGGCGGGCCTGATGCTCGACGGCATGGTCGCAGACCACGAGCGCGCCACCGGGCCCTGGCAGGCGGAATGGGTGGCGCTGCCGCAGGCCTTCATCGCGGCGAGCGGCGCCCTGAAGCACGCGCGCAGCATGCTCGAGGGGCTGGTCGTGGACCCGGCCAGGATGCGGCGGAACCTCGACGTCACGGGCGGGCTGATCATGGCCGAAGCGGTGATGATGGCGTTCGCCGAGCACGTGGGCCGGCAGGAGGCGCACCACATCGTCTACGGGGCGTGCCGCAAGGCGTTGGAGGCCGGCAGCACGCTCGCCGACGAGCTCGCCAGGCTGCCGGAGGTGACGCGGCACCTCTCGGCTGCGGATATCGTGCGGCTGACCGATCCGGCGAGCTACCTCGGCTCGGCGCCGGCCATGGTCGAGCGCGTGCTGGCAGGCTCACGGACCTAGGGTGGCTCAGCGACAGCCGGACCGAGACTAGTCGGCGATCCGCCTTGCGCGCCCCGCTGGTTCCAGGACACGAGCGCCGCGGCGGCCGCTATTCCGCGGCCGCCATGGTCTCCATGTACTTGCGGCCAGGGGCCGCCTCGAAAAGCTCGCGGGTATAGGGGTGCTGCGGATTGGCGAACAGCGTCTCCGTCGGCCCCTGCTCCACGATCTCGCCCTGCTTCATGACCGCGACGCGATCGCAGATCTGGGCGGCGACGCGCAGATCGTGGGTGATGAAGAGCAGCGCCAGGTCGAACTTGCGCTTGACCTCGGCCAGGAGCTCGAGCACCTGCGCCTGCACCGAGACGTCGAGGGCCGAGACCGGCTCGTCGCCGATCAGCAGCACCGGCTCCATGGCGAGCGCGCGGGCGATGCAGATGCGCTGGCGCTGGCCGCCCGAGAACTGGTGCGGGTAGCGGTCGAGCGCGTCAGGCGACAGCCCCACGTCGAGCATGAGCTTCTGGGCCCGCTTGACGGCGTCCGCCCGCGACAGGCCGAAGTTGACGGGGCCCTCGATGATGGAGGCGCCGATCGGCCGGCGCGGGTTGAGCGAGCGGTAGGGGTCCTGGAACACGACCTGGACGGAGCGGCGCAGGTCCCTGAGGCCGGCGGCCGTCAGCTTCGACATGTCCCCGCCGGCGATCTCGATCTTGCCGCCGGTCGGCTCGATGAGGCGGGAGATGCAGCGTGCCACGGTCGACTTGCCGGAGCCCGACTCGCCGACGATGCCCAGCGTCTCGCCGCGGCGCACCTCGATGTTGACATTCTTGACCGCATGCACCACCCGGCCCCGGCCGAAGAGGAAGGACGTCTTGCCGTAGGTCTTGTTGAGATCGTGCGTCGACAGCATGACGGCGCCGGTGGCCTTGGAGGCCGGCGGCGGCTTCAGGCTCGGCACGGCCGCGATCAGCATCCGGGTGTAGGGCTCGCGGGGCCGCCGCAGGATCTCGTCGCGCGTGCCCTGCTCCACCACGCGGCCCTTCTGCATGACGACGACGCGGTCGGCGATCTCGGCCACGACGCCGAAGTCGTGGGTGATGAACAGAACGCCGGTGCCGCGCCGCTCCTGCATCTCGCGCACGAGCTGCAGGATGCGGGCCTGCGTCGTCACGTCGAGGGCGGTGGTCGGCTCGTCGGCGATGAGCAGCGCCGGATCGAGCGACAGGGCGGCCGCGATCATGATGCGCTGGCGCTGGCCGCCGGAGACCTGGTGCGGATAGGCGTCGATCAGGCGCTCGGGCTCGGGCAGATGCACGAGCTTGAGCATCTCCAGCACGCGCTTGCGGCGGTCGGCGCGCGACATGTCGGTGTGGATCTGCAGGACCTCGGCGATCTGCTCGCCCACGCGCATGACCGGGTTGAGGGCCGTCATGGGCTCCTGGAAGATCATGGCCATGCGGGTGCCGCGCAGATCGCGCAAGCGCTCCTTGGTGGCCTTCAGGATGTCCTCGCCCTCGAGTAGGATCTCGCCCTGCGTCGTCTTGAGGCCGCGCGGCAGCAGGCCCATGACGTTGAAGGAGGTGACCGACTTGCCCGAGCCCGATTCGCCGACGACGCAGACGATCTCGCCGGCCTTGACGGTGACGTTGATGTCCTCGATCGCAAAGGGCCGGTCGGCGCCCGGCGGCAGCGCGACCGTCATGTTGCGGACGTCGAGTACGGTGCGGGAGGCTGGAGACAGCATGCGTTACACCCGCTTCGCAAATCGTGGATCGAGCGTGTCGCGCAGGCCGTCGCCGAGCATGTTGATGGCGAGCACGGCGACTGCGAGGAAGATGCCCGGATAGAGGATGTTGTGGGGGTAGACGCGGAACAGGGAGCGCCCCTCCGCCATGATGTTGCCCCAGGTCGGGACATCCGGCGGGATGCCGATGCCGAGGAAGGACAGGATCGCCTCGACGAGGATGGCGGACGCACAGATGAAGGTCGCCTGCACGATCAGCGGGGCGATGGTGTTGGGCAGAACGTGCCGCACGAGCAGCACGGGCGTCGGGGTGCCGAGCGTGATGGCAGCCTCCACGTAGGGCTCCTCGCGGATCGATAGCACGATGGCGCGCACGAGGCGCACGACGCGCGGCACCTCGGGGATCAGGATCGCAATCACGACGGCGAACAGGCCCGCGCGCGACAGCGAGACGACGCCCATGGCGAGCAGGATCGCGGGTATCGCCATGAGCCCGTCCATGATGCGCATGATGATGCCGTCGAGCCATCGGATGTAGCCGGCGATCATGCCGATGACGAGGCCGATGGAGATGCTCAGCACTGCGACGGTGATGCCGATGATAAGCGACACGCGGCCGCCGTAGATGACGCGGCTGTAGACATCGCGGCCCAGGCTGTCGGTGCCGAAGCGGTGCTCGAACTTGGTCTGGGTGCCGTCGGCCTCGCGGACGGTGCGCTCGGCGCCCGGCTTCTTGTTGCGGAAGGCGGGGTTGATCTCGGCGGGGTCGATGGTGCCGAGCGTGGGCGCCAGGATGCTCAGCAGGGCGATCACCAGAACGATGGTGGCGCCGATGGCGACGCTCGGGCTCCTCAGGGCACCCACCCACGCATTCGACTTGCGGCGCGGGGGCGCGACCTCCTCAGCGGGGGCGGTGATGGTCGTCAATAGCGGATCCTCGGATCAAAGATCGTGTAGGTGAGGTCTACGGCGAGGTTGATCACGACGTAGACCAGCGAGAACAGAAGGATCACGGCCTGGATCGTGGGGTAGTCCCGCGCCAGCACCGCGTCGACCGTCAGGCGGCCGAGGCCGGGGATGGTGTAGACGGACTCAGTCACGACCACGCCGCCGATGAGGAGCGCGATGCCGAGGCCCACCACGGTGACGATGGGCACGGCAGCGTTGGCAAGCGCATGCCGCACCAGCACCTTGATCTCGGTCTGCCCCTTGGCGCGGGCGGTGCGGATGTAGTCCTCGTTCATGACCTCGAGGACGCTGGTGCGCGTCATGCGGGCGATGAGGGCGATGTAGATCACGGAGAGCGTCAGGGCCGGAAGGATGAGGCGGTGCAGCCAGCCGCCGAAGCCCTGTGCCAGACGCTGATAGCCCTGCACCGGGAACCAGTTGAGCTGGATCGCGAAGACGTAGATCAGCAGATAGCCGATGACGAACACCGGCACGGAGAAGCCCAGCACCGAGAAGCCCATGACGATGCGGTCGAGCCAGCTTCCCTGCCGGTAGGCCGCGAAGACGCCGAGGGGGATGGCGACCAGCGCCGCGATGATGATGGTGAGGAGGGCGAGCGACAGGGTCGGCTCGAGGCGGTCGGCGATCAGCTCCACGACCTGCTTCTTGAAGAAGAAGCTCTCGCCGAGGTCGCCGTGGGCGAGCTTGCCGATCCAGATCAGGAACTGGGTCGCGATCGGCTGGTCGAGCCCCAGGCGCTTGCGGATCTCGGCCACCTGCTCGGCGTTGGCGTTGTCGCCGGCAATGATGGCGGCCGGATCGGCGGGCGTCAGGCGCAGCATCAGGAACACCAGCACCGCAACGACGAGCATCACGGGGATGGTGGCAGCGAGCCTGCGCAGGATGTAGGCGAACATCTGGGCGTCGTACCTCGTGGTTACATCAGGCTAGCATGGCGATCTTGCAGGCCGCCGCCCGCTCTGGGGCCGAGACGGAGGCGGACCTGCACCATTGCACCACACCGGAAACTCAACTCCTGCCAGTGTCCGGTCGATCGCGAAGCGCGCTCGAAAGCTTGCGGCAGCCGCGGACGAGCCTCGCGATCGGGACGCTGGAAGGTGGCGCTTCCCCTACTTCAGCTCGATATTCCAGAAAACCGGAGCAGGGGTCTTCAGGACACCCTCCACGTTCTTGCGCATGGCGCTGGGCGCGGTCCACTGCCCAACGGGAATGTGGGTCACGACCTGTGCGGCGCGTGCCTGGGCCGCCTCGGCAATCGTCTTCTGCTTGGCGGGATCGGTCTCCTTCGCGTAGCTATCGCGCAGCTTCTCGAGGTCTGCGTCGCACGGCCAGCCGAACAGGGCCTTGTCGCATCCCGCGTTCATGAACGCCTGGAACACGGGATTGCCGATGTCGGCCGCGACCCAGCTCGTCAGGAAGGCGTGCCAGCCGCCTGCGGTCGGCGGGTCCTTCTTGGCGCGGCGGGCGACGAGCGTCTGCCAGTCCATCGACTGCATCTCGACCTTGAAGCCAGCCTTCTCCATCAGCGACTTGGCAACCGGAGCAAGATTGGTCAGCGACTGCAGGTCGGTGGAGTGCATCAGCACGATGGGCGTGCCGTCATAGTTCGCCGCTTTGAGGAGCTCCTGCGCCTTCTTGAAGTTGGACTCGAGCAGACCGTCCATGCCCTTGGTGCCGGCATTGGTGGTGCCGCAGGGGTAGTACGACTTGCAGACGGCGTAGTAGTCGGGATCGCCGATCGTCGCCTTCAGGAAGTCCTCCTGGTTGAACGCGTAGCTCATGGCCTGGCGCACGCGCACGTCGTCGAACGGCTTTGCCGTCCAGTTGGGGCGCAGGACGTACTGGCTACCCTGCGTATTGACGGTGATCAGCTTGATGTTGCTGTCTGCCTTCAGCAGCGGCAGCAGGTCGTGCGGAGGCGCCTCGATGAAGTCGATCTCGCCAGAGAGCAGCGCGTTGACGGACTGCTGGTGGTCGCTGATGGCGCGCCACTCGATGCGGTCGACCTTCGCGACCTTGCCGCCGGCGAAGCCCGAGGCGGCCTCGGAGCGCGGCTTGTACTTGTCGAACTTGACGAACACGGTCTTGTCGCCGGGCTTCCACTCGTCGAGCTTGAGGACGAACGGGCCGGAGCCAATGAACTCCGAGATCTGCTTGTTGGGATCGGTTTCCGCCACCCGCTTCGGCATCATGAAGGGAACGTTGGAGGATGGCTTGCTGAGACCTACGAGCACGAGGCCGGTCGGCTCCTTCAGCTTCATCACGAAGGTGGACGGGCCCGTGGCCTCGATGGAGGAAACGAAGCCCATCAGCTTCTGCCCGGTGGCATCCTTAGCGCCCCAGCGCTTGATGGAGGCGACGCAATCCTCGCCGGTGACGGGCTGGCCGTCGTGCCAGAGCAGGCCCGGGCGCAGGGTGAAGGTGTGGGTGAGCTGGTCGGCGGAGACCTCGTGCTTGTCGACCATCTGCGGCTTGATCTCGCCCTTGTCGTCGACCGCGAACAGGGTGTCGTAGACCATGTAGCCGTAGTTGCGCACGATGTAGGCGGTGGTCCAGATCGGATCGAGGATCTTGACGTCGGAGTGCATGACGACGCGCAGGGTCTTCTGCGCGACGGCCGGGGCCGGTGCGACGCCCACGGCGACACCAAGGCCGAGGGCGACGGCGGCGAGCCGCCGGCGCCAGCTCCGGGTGGTTTGGTCTAGGCTATTGATTTTGTTGCTCATGCAGGGCTCCGCGCAATCAAGGACAGGTTGTCTTTGCGGCCGAGATTACACACCGCGCGGAGGAGAAGTGTCAAAGCCCTGTTTTGCCGGTTAATTCGGCGTGTTGGATAGGTTTGGGGCAGGGGTGGGCGTCGATGCGCTCTAGCCGGCTACCTGCCGAGTGACCTGCACTCTGTGGATCGCCCGTGCCGATACGCCGCAAACGCGCCGATCAACCCCCGCCGATACGGCCGAGAGCCCAGCCATGGGAATTGCAATATGCAATTTTGTATGATTAAGTTTCCCGCTCGGATACGGCCCTCGGAGATTGGCGCGTGTGGGACATCACTTCCATTCCGACACCAGAACTTCACGCCGCCATTGTCTCGCATCTAGCTGACAATGGCGTCATTCAGCTTACTGGGCCATATCGGCTTACCGCAGATGCGGTCTCATTCTACCCAGACACGTTGCTCTGCTGTCTTGTAGTCGAGCCCGGCACAAAGATACTCAAGGGCGCAAGGGCTAAGAACATTGAGCATCTGCAAACTTCTACCGCGTTCTATTTCCTGTTTCGCGCCACCCCGGGGAAGCAGCAAATCGTGCCTGTGGCTGACGGGCCGGGAAACCTGCTCCTGGCCAATCGTCACCTCGATTTCAGTATTGAGAATGATCAGCAGCGCTTGGAGTACACTCGATTCTATCTGGCCTTCGCGCGATCTGGCCAACCTCCGAGGTTTCGACATCTGCCAATGTCGCCCGAGGGGCTGAGGTTCACCGCGGCATGTCCGCCGGAGCAGAGGCTCCGCGTGCAAGGCGCCCTTTGGCGCTTCATGGATCGCGAGACGAGATCGCGTTTGGCTATTGGATTTCAGAGGCGAGGAATATTCCACACACTGATTCATCATCACGCGCATGTCCCGGTCCAATATGGCCAGGAAATCTACGACGTCGACATCAACATCTGGCAGAGAAGTGGTCGGATCACAGATACGAGATATGAACTCGTCTATGCCAATCAGTGCCTGGCGGAGGAACCCGCCATTACGATCGGCGTGCTGCCAATGCCATCATACATTACCAAGCGAGAGCGGCGTACCGCTTGGCTCAACAACATTCGGGCTGCACTCGCCCAGGTGCTCTATGTTTGCATGATGATTGTCTTCCTGAGCGCCTCTACCGTCGCCGTGATTTTTGCGGCAGAGGGGCTCGCGGGAACAGCCGCGGTCAGATGGATTCTGGAGCTAATCTTCGGGACCAGCTGGTGGCTAATCCTGCTTCTCGCATGTGCCTACTGCATATTGCATTTTGCCATCACGACGTTCCTAGCACTCGACATCGAAAGCATACATTCAGCCGTTCTCACGCTCCGCCCGAGTTGGACCGGGAGCTGGATCGACAGATGGCTGGACAACAAATCGCAAGAGCAAAACGAGCGGCGAAATCAGAATGCCGTTGGTGGAATTCTTGCTAGAATAAAAACTGCAGCAGGCCTTCTCGTGAGCTGGCTTGCATATTTGATTTTGATCTTTACGTCACTGCAGCTTTCGCTGCGGCCATATCTCTTGGATGAGAATAACTCAGCCCTGATAGTTTCGAGTATATTTTTTCAGCAAGCGCTACAGTACATTCCGATGATCTTCTATTTTGTTGGCCGTCATTCCTTGGACGACTCGAAGCGGCGTTTCGTCAGTGTGTTTGTCATGCTGCTGTTTCAATCTGCGGTCGGCCTCCTTGTCATCCGCCGCATTCACAGGTTCTGGTCCGACACGTCGCGGGCGTATCGCCTTCGCCGTTTCGCGAGTTCCCCTACCCCCGCAGCGCCTTGAGCTCGGCGAGGGCCGTGGCGGCGGCGAAGCGGGCCGCGTCGTCGGTGGCGGAGGCGAGGTCGCGCTCGGAAAGCTCGATCTCGGCCGCGAGCGTGGCGCCGGTCAGCGCCGCGACGTCGATGGCGCGCTCGGCGAGGACGGTCAAGTGGCCGGCGTCAGCCTCGGCGAAGCCGTCCTTCACGAACAGACGCACCTTGCGGGAGCCGGCAAGC
>JANRIO010000140.1:0-4581 GCA_033764875.1 Hyphomicrobiaceae bacterium
CTGCTGGGTGGACGGCGACAGCGGCGTCTGGGAGGCGGAGGTAACCTTCGGCACGCTCGACGGCCGGACCGTTACGATTCCCGCCGTTAGCATTCTAAGGACGAGTGACGGCAAGGTGCACGACTTCCGCATGGTGATGGACGCGGCACCGTTGTTCGGGACGGCTTAGCTGCAAACAGCGGCGCGCCAGGCGCCCGGCGTCACCCCTGTGTGCCGCTTGAAGGCGGTCGTGAAGTGGCTCTGCCCGGCGAACCCGCAGGCGAGCGCGATCTCGGCGAGGCTCACCTGAGACGCGGCGAGGAGTTGTCGGGCGCGGTCGACCCGGCGTTCCATAAGGTAGTGATGGGGCGGAACGCCGGTCTGGTGCTTGAAGGCTCGCGCGAAGTGAAAGGGCGATAGTTCTGCAGCTGCCGCGATGTCGGCGAGACCAAGGTCCCGGTCGAGGTTGGCCTCGATGAAATCCTTAACGCGGGTCAGCCGTGCGGGCGGGAGCGCCATGGGACGAAACTCCTTAGCGATCGGGAGCGAGGAGTGTGACTTCAGGAGGGCGAGCGCGATCAGGTTGGCTTGGCTGTCCATCTCGATCGCGGGAGGAGTATCGCCGGTTAGCGCGCGGGCGACGTAACGATCGATCATTCGCCTGAGGTCGCGATCAGGAAAAAAGACGCGGTCGGGCCGCAATTCGGAGTGCGCGCCTACGCTGCCCACAATTTCTTCCGCGATAGCACGCCAGAGTGCTGGGCCGAAGTTGATGTGTACGAAGCGGGTCTCGTCTCGAGAGACAAAGAAGCTCTCGTGTCCGCCAAGCTGAAGGGTGAAAAAATCAGAGCGGCTTTTGCCGCGGCGACCCGCTGCGCTGCCGCGAACGCACTCGATCTCGCCCTGCAAGCTGAAGGCGATGCAGTCGTGCGGCAGGGCGTCAAAGGCGACTTCCTCACCGATGCCAGAAGGTGCGTGCCAGACCGACACTGGCATGTTCCATCCGGCCTCACCGCCGACCGACCGGATTAGCCGGACGGAGGGGAAGGGTGTGATCAGCCGATCGTAGGTCGGCAGGTCATTGAAGCCGTACGCTCCCATCGCGTCCTCATATTGCGTGGTCGTCTCCAAGCGAGTTGCGGAACCAAGCCTGCGACGGGCTGCTCGCGAGCGCAAGAATGCGAAAGGCGGGCGGCGCACAAAACCGCAAGCAGAGCAAACGGCGGCAGCGTGTCGAAAGACGACCGGGGGTGAAGAGATCAGTGTCCGAGCGACAAAACTCGGGTGGCTGAAGATGCGAAATCTTTTCACGACGGGCAACGCGGCCATGCTGCTGATCGACCATCAGGTCGGCACGGTGAAACTGGCCATCTCGACGCCCTACGACGAGCTAATGCGCAACACGCGTGCGCTCGCGCGCACCGCGGTCGAAGCCGGTATGCCGCTCGTCCTCACGTCGAGCCAAGAGGACCAATTCCAAGGCCGGCTGTTCGAGGACCTGGAAGCGGTCGCGCCCGACGCCCACGCCGCGCGCATCAAGCGGCCGGGCGTCGTCGACTGCTGGCTCTACGAGCCGTTTCACCAGGCGGTGCTCGCCACCGGCCGCAAGAAGCTCGTCATGGCCGGGCTCACCAACGACGTCTGCATCGTCTTCCCGGCGATCTCCGCCGTGGAGGACGGGTTCGAGGTGCAGGTCGTCGCCGACGCCGGCGGGTCGCCGACGAAGGCGGCGGACGATGCAGCGCTCAACCGCATGGCCAGGCACGGCGTTACGATCACCTCGACCAACCAGCTGCTCGCCGAGCTGGCGACCGACTGGGCGAGCGAGGGTGGCAGCCACATCCAGCGCATCCTCTACGAGGAGAACCTCCGCCACCTTGTCGAGGCGCCGAGCGCCCGGCTCGCGGCCGAGTGACGGCCAACATGTTCGGTTTCGGACGGAAGAACCCTCGCCCATCGGCGCTCAGCGCAGGGCCAACCTTGGAGATCCCTCGCATGCGCATCCTCGGCATCTCGGGCTCGCTCCGGCGCTCCTCGTTCAACACCGGCCTACTTCGATACGCGCAGTCGATCATGCCGGCAGGCGTCACGCTCGAGATCGCGGACATCGCCGGCCTCCCACTGTTCGACGAAGACGCGGAGGCGCGGGGCGTGCCTGCCGCCACGGCGTTCCAGGCGGCGGTCGACCGGGCCGACGCGCTGCTCTTCGCCGCGACCGAATACAACTACGGCATGTCGGGGGCTTTGAAGAACGCCGTCGATTGGGCATCTCGGCCCTATCCCGCCGCCATGCCGCACGGCGACGAGGCGCCCGAAGCCGGCGGCATCTACACCATCCCCGCCTGCCCGCTGACCGGTAAGCCTGCGGCCATGATGGGCGCGTCCGCCGGGCTCGGCGGCACCATCCGCGCGCAGCTCGGCCTGCGGCAGGCGCTGCAGATCAACTCAGGCCTGCCGCTCGCCCAGCCCGAGGTCTTCGTCACCTTCGGCTACTCCGGCAAGTTCGATCCCGCGACCGGCGATCTTCTCGACGAGCAGACCAAGGCTTACGTGCGCGCGCTCGTCGCGGCGCTGATCGCCTGGGTGCCCGTGGCGCGACTGCCGGCGTCCACGCCGGCGCTCGCGGCGGAGTGAGCGCCGTGCCCTCCGCACACGCCGAGGCGCAGCCGTTCGGCACGCTCCGTCCTGTGGCGCTGGCGCTCGGCGACAACGTCCGCGCCGCCAGCGTCGAAGCGCTGAACCAGGTGCTCGCCGACACGATCGCGTTGCGCGACCTCTACAAGAAGCACCACTGGCAGGTCTCGGGCGCGACTTTTCACCAGCTCCACCTGCTGTTCGACAAGCATCAGGGTGAGCAGGCCGAGCTCATCGACGACCTCGCCGAGCGCGTCATGGCGCTGGGCGGCGTGTCGGTGGCCGCGAGCTGGGACGTGGCCGAGACCACGCGCCTAGCGCGTCCACCCAAAGGTCGGGAAGCGCCGCCCGACCAGCTTCGCCGCCTGCTCGCCGCCCACGAGGCCGTGCTCGCCGAAGCGCACGAGTTCGCCCGTCAGGCCGCCGAGAACGGCGACGACGGAACCAACGATCTTCTCGTCAGCCAGGTCGTCCGCCTCAACGAGGCGCAGAGCTGGATGGTCGCTGAGCATCTCGACGGCATGGGAGAGGTTCGATGAACGGACGCGACCACGACGAGGTCGAGGAAGCGGATGCCGAGTCCTTCCCGGCCAGCGATCCTCCGAGCTGGACGCTCGGCGCTTCGCGTTCGGGCGAGACCGGCGTGCGAGAGGTGGTTGGCGTCTTTCCGGACACTGGCAGCTTCGGCCGCGCGATCGACGCGCTGCAGTCCGCTGGCCTCGACCGGGCGCGGCTCTCCGTGTTGGCCGGAGGCGAAGTAGCCGAAGCGCAGCTTCGTTCAGCCGGGTTCAGGCGTGTCGATGACCTGCTCGACAGCGAAGACGCACCGCGGACGTCGCTCACCGAACCCGAGAGCATCGGCGTGGCGCAGGGGGCGCTGGTGGCCGGACTGTTCTATGTCGGTGCGGGCCTCGGTGCGGCTGCGATCGGCGCATCCGGCGGCGCTCTGGCGCCAGTCGTCGCCGGCGCGCTCGCGGGCGGATCGGCCGGCGGTGGCCTTGGCGCTTTCCTCGCCCAAAGCCTGGGCGCGGGCCGTGCCCGCTACGCCGAAGCTCACCTCGCACACGGCGGACTCGTCCTGTGGGCGCGTGTCGTATCGCACGACGAGGAGGCGCGGGTGATCGCCCTCATGCGCGAGCACGGCGGCCACGAGGTCCACGCGCATGGCACGCCCGATCCGATCCCCAACACAGGAGCATGACATGGACCGCAGGCAGCTTCTCGTGAGCGCCCTCGCAGCGGGCGCAGCGCTGGCGGCCATGCCCGCGAGCGCGGCGTCGGGGCTCGAGGCCAACAAAGCGCTTGTGAGGCGCTTCTACGATCCGTTCGTGACGGGGAACGTCGACCTCTACGACGAGATCCTGACCGAAGACTGGGTGGAGCACCCGCCCGCGGCGCCTGGGCAGGCACCGGGCCGCGCCGGTTACAAGCCGGTGGTGCAGCACGTCCGCACCATGATGCCGGACATCACGTTCGCCATCGGGGCGCTGGTCGCCGAGGGCGACCTCGTGGTGGCGCGCTCGACGCTCAGCGCCACGTACAGCACGAACGCGTTCGGCTTTCCGGCCACTGGCAAGCGCTTCTCGATCCTGACCATGGACATGCATCGGATCGCAGGCGGGCGTATCGCCGAGACGTGGCACGTCGAGGACTGGCAAGACATGATGCGTCAGGTGCGCGGGTCATGACGAATGTGCTCGATCGAGAGACGGTCGCGCAGGCTAACGCGCCCTACGAGTTGCCGTCGCTCCCCTACGGCTATGACGCGCTCGCACCCGTGATCCACGAGGAGACTATGCGTCTCCATCACGAAGGCCACCAAGGAAGGCGCGAAGGACACCAAGGGTGTGGTGTGAGAGGCGCGGCGGGTGATCGGTTCTCTGGGCGTGAGAGAATGAGGCGCTGCGCGCGGCGGAGGGAGCAGGCCCCGTTGCGCCCTTCGTGCCTTCCCTTGTGCCCTTTTTGATG
>JANRIO010000008.1:0-67109 GCA_033764875.1 Hyphomicrobiaceae bacterium
GTGGCGCCGGAGGCGCAGTTCAGCAACGCGTTGAGCAGCGGCCAGTCCGACACCGCGTCGGAGCCGTCCTTCATCGCCTCGGTCTCGCGGTTCGGGCTGGCGACCGAGCCCGAGTCGAGATGGTCGCGGCCGATGACGACCGGCGCCTTCAGCTCGCCCCGCGCCACCATCTCGTTGAAGGCGAGCCCCAGCCGATGCCGGTCGCCGAGCCCCTCCCAGCAGATGCGCGCCGGCAGGCCCTGGAACTTGATGCGGTCCCGCGCCATGTCGAGCCAGTTGTGCAGGTGGGTGTTGTCCGGCAGCAGCTCCTTGACCTTGGCGTCGGTGCGCCAGATGTCCTCGGGATCGCCCGACAGCGCCGCCCAGCGGAAGGGGCCGATGCCGCGGCAGAACAGCGGTCGGATGTAGGCCGGCACGAAGCCTGGGAAGTCGAAGGCGTCGGCGACGCCCTCCTCCAGCGCCATCTGGCGGATGTTGGTGCCGGAGTCGAGGGTCGGCACGCCGCGCCGGTGGAACTCCAGCATGGCGCGCACGTGCTCGGCCATGGAGCGCTTGGCCGCCGTCTTGACGTCGTCGGGATGGGCCTGGCGCTCAGCCTCCCACTGCGCCAGCGTCCAGCCCTTGGGCAGGTAGCCGTTGATGGGGTCGTGCGCCGAGGTCTGGTCGGTGACGACGTCGGGGCGCACGCCGCGGCGCACCAGCTCGGGGAAGACGTCCGCCGCGTTGCCGAGCAGGCCGACGGACATCGGCTTCCGCTCCGCGCAGCTCCTCTCGATCATGGCAAGCGCCTCGTCGAGGCTCTTGGCGGTGGCGTCGAGATAGCCGGTCTTCAGGCGCATCTCGATGCGGGACGGCTGGCACTCGACGGCGAGCATGGAGGCCCCCGCGAAGACGGCGGCCAGCGGTTGCGCCCCGCCCATGCCGCCGAGCCCCGCGGTCAGGATCCACTTGCCGGCGAGCGAGCCGCCGTAGTGGCGCCGGCCGACCTCGACGAAGGTCTCGTAGGTGCCCTGCACGATGCCCTGGCTGCCGATGTAGATCCACGAGCCCGCCGTCATCTGCCCGTACATCATGAGGCCCTTGCGGTCGAGCGCGTTGAAGTGCTCGAGCGTTGCCCAGTGCGGCACGATGTTGGAGTTGGCGATCAGCACCCGCGGCGCGTCCGCGTGCGTGCGGAACACGCCCACGGGCTTGCCGGACTGCACCAGCAGCGTCTCGTCGCCCTCGAGCTTGCGCAGCGCCGCGACGATGCGGTCGAAGCTCTCCCAATCGCGCGCCGCGCGGCCGATGCCGCCGTAGACGACGAGCTCGGAGGGCCTCTCGGCGACCTCGGGGTCGAGATTATTCATGAGCATGCGCATGGGCGCCTCGGTGAGCCAGCTCTTCGCGCTGATCTCGGCGCCGCGGGGAGCCCGGATGGCGCGGGCGTTGTCGATGCGTGTCATGGGCTCAGGGCTCCGTATCGGGAAAGGCCGCAACCTTAGCCCCGCGGCATCCGCGCCGCCAAGTGCTGCGCGCGCCGGACAGGCGGGCGTTCGCGGAGCCCTGGTGCCTCGTGGCTCTCTCGGGATCAGTGAGTGTTGCCATCCTTTCACTGCGTTCCCGGAAGTCGGCCCGAAGGCCCGGCTGTCCGGGATCTTGCCCCGTCAAAGGATCCGCCACCGGGCAAGGCCCCGGACAAGCGCTGCTTGCGATTGCGCGCGGGCTTGTTAGCGTCTGTTGTCCAGGCAGGAGCCGAGGAGCGCAGCGGTGGCGATCGAGATCATCAGAGACATTGTCTACGGCGAGGCGGAGGTCGGCTACGCGGAGGGCAACGGCGCGATGACGCGCGTGGCCCTGAAGCTCGACGCCTACCTGCCGGCGCAGAGGGGCCCGCAGCCGCGGCCCGGCCTCGTGCTCGCGTTCGGCGGGGCGTTCCACCGCGGCTCGAAGGAGAGCGACAGCTTCTCGGACGGCGTCGGCACGAGCACGGCCATGGCCGAGTACTGCCGGCGGCTCGCCGGGCTGGGGCTTGCCTGCTTCTCAGTCGCCTACCGGCTGGCGCAGAGCGATCCGGCGCCCGTCGAGACGCCGGTGCTGACGCAGCGGGAGGGCGTGCCGCTGGGACGCGCCTCTGTCGTGCGCGAGATGCTGGGGCTCGGGCCGATCACACCGCTCGCCATGGCGCGGGCAATGGACGCGGCCTTCGAGGACGTCGCAACGGCTGCACGGTTCGTCCTCGCCAACGGTGAGCGCTTCGGCGTCGACCCGGCGCGCACGGTGCTCGGCGGCTTCTCGGCTGGCGGTCGCTGCGCCATGTACGCGGCCTATGCCAGGGGCGTGCCCGTCGCCGGGGTGGTCTCGATCTCCGGGCCGATGATGGCGCAGGACGCGGCGCACTACGCGACGGCGGGCGGCGCCCTGCCGCCGCTGCTGTATTTCTCCGGGCAGTCGGACCTCGAGCAGGTGCTCAGCGCCACGCCGGGCATGGTGCAAGCCCTGCAGCAGGCCGGGGCCGACGTCACCTGGGCGCGCATCCCGGGCGCGACGCACTTCTATCCGGCGGAGGCGCGCACGGAGAGCGGCAGCACGGTTCTCGAGGAGATCGTCGAGGCCCTCAGACGCTGGCAGTGCCTGCCCGGTCGCTGAGGTGTGTCGTTGAGGGAGGCGATGCTTCGGGCCCGCGCCGCGGCGCCATTGCCGGCTCGCGCGGCCACAAGCCCGCGCGAGCCCCGTCCTCACTCGCGGGGAGCCGCAACGGCCAGCGCCGCACGCTCCAGCATCGACTGCTTCTTGGCAATCGTCGTCAGCTTCTCCGCCGTCAGGCGCACGGTCTGGCGGATCTGCTCGGGCGTGTGCCTGGAGGTGATGAAGAAGCGCAGGCGCGCCGCCTTCATCGGCACGGCCGGGAAGATAATCGGCAGCGCGTTGATGCCGTCCTCGAGCAGGCTCTCGGTGAGGCGCACGGCGCGCACCGGACAGCCGACCACGACCGGGATCACCGAGTAGCCGGCGCAGGTCATGACGTCGAGACCCGCCTTGCGCGCCTCCTCGAGGAAGAGCTGGCCGTTCTCCTGCAGCTGCTTCACGCGCTGCGGCTCGGCCTTGAGAAGCTCGAGCGCGGCGAGGGAGCCGGCCGCCAGCGGCGGCGACAGGCCGACCGAGTAGACGTAGCCCGGCGAGTGGTGGCGCAGCAGGTCGATGAGGCCGTGGTTGCCGCAGATGTAGCCCCCGCACGTGCCGAGCGTCTTGCTCAGCGTGCCCATCCAGATGTCGACGTCGCGCATGTTGACGCCGAAGTGCTCGCCGACACCGCGGCCGGTCTCGCCCAGCACACCCAGCGAGTGCGCTTCGTCGCACATCAGCCAGGCGCCGTACTTCTTCTTCAGCTCGATGACGCGCGGCAGGTCGGGGAAATCGCCGTCCATCGAGTAGAGGCCCTCGATCAGGATCAGGCAGTTCTTGTGCTTGCCCCGGTTCTCCTTCAGCACCTTCTCGAGCGCCTCGAGGTTGTTGTGCTGGAAGGGCTTCATGGTGGCGCGGGACAGCTTGCCGCCGACGATGCCGCTGTTGTGCATCAGCTCGTCGTAGACGATCAGGTCGTCAGGCTCCATCAGCACGCCGACGGTCGACACGTTCGTGGCGTGGCCGCTGACGTACACGATGCAGTCCTCGGTGCCGTAGAAGTCGGCGAGCGCGCGCTCGAGCGCGCCGTGCAGGGGCCGCTCGCCGGCGACCAGACGGCTCGCGGAAACGGAGGTGCCGTAGCGATCGATGGCGGCCTTGGCGGCCTCGGCGACGGCGGGCTCCTGGTTGAGGCCCAGGTAGTCGTAGGAGGCGAAGTTGATGAACTCGCGGCCCTCGCTGATGGTGGTCGCGCCCAGGCGCCCCTCGTGCACCCGGTTGAAGGGGTTCTTCAGCCCGAACATGGCGCGGACGCTGTTGGCCTTCTTCACGGAGGAGTAGATGTGCAGGTCCGCGAAGGCCGGCGCCGGCGGATAGCTCGGCTCCTGCTCCTCGAGCGGAACCGTGGCGCCGAGTGAGTTGGCAATCGAGCGAGCGGCCCCTTTCAGGCCTTGGGAGGTGCGCTCGACGGCATTCAGCCAGGCCACCTGCCCCTCGTGCATCTTCGTTGCGCGCTGCGTCGTCATTACCGTGTCTCCCTCAAGGACCACCAGCCGGTGGCGGGAACGCATCCCATACTGGTCGGCGGAGCCGGGTGCTGCGTGCAGCGCCCTCGTCCGTCCGCGTGACTGTGAAATCTGCGGTTGCTCGGGATATCTCGCTCTCGGCTAGCTGCCCCCCTTCTCGCGCTGGGCCATCACGCTGATGAGATCCGAGCGCCAATCACGGCCGGGCAACTTCGCGATTGCAGTTTCAAGGTCACTCTTCACCTCGCTGAAGAAATCGACACCGGCGATGAGGGTGTCGAGGTGTGCTGATGTCAAACGCAGGCGCTCCGAGAGGATCGCCGCGATCGAGTGGTAGAGGCGGCCGGTAAACGTCGGGTCGGCGCTCTCCATGGCGGCGATGGATTCGCCGCTGAACAGGCGGATGACGGAGGGCTCATCGGCGACGACGCGCGCGCTCGTCGGGTTGCCGTCGACAAACGACATCTCGCCGAAGCACTCGCCGGGAAGCAGGGTTGCAAGCCGCGCCATCACGCCATCCTCGTGACGCTCGATGCGGACCGCACCGGTTTCCACAAGAAAGATGGCCTTGAGAATTGTATTCTGCTCCAAGATGAGCTCGTCTGCTGCATATCGTCTCTGTGGCGCTGCCTGGATCAACTTCCGCTCTTCCTCAGGCCTGAGGTAGGGCAGGAACCGCGTAGCTTCCGTGTGGGCTGCCATCGAGGGTCTCCGTTGCGGCCGGCACTCAGCCGCGATCGTGCGCCATCGTGCAGGTCGTGGCCGACACTCAGCCCATCCCCGGCACCCGATATCGCACCTGCGACCTCATCAGTCTGCGGCCAGAGTTACTAGCACGACCTGCTGGTGGCTGTTCCAGATGTAACAAAACAACACTAAGCCTGCAGGATGTTTTGTAGATCACTGATTCCACTTAACTATCCCTTGCCATGACGATGCTGCATGCAACTGATGACGACTGCTTTCGCTCGGCAGGTGCTCGCGATGCGGCCCGCGGGTGGCCCCGAAGCCGCCTTTTAACCACTCGCCCTGTGATAGGCGGCTGACGGAGCAGTGCCGGCGGCCGTGCCGACCGGCCGGGCTGCGCCCAGGGGTTGCAGATCCTCGGCCTAGATCATGGGGATGATGCGGACGAAGCGCGCACGGCATCCAGCGCGCGCGGCCAAGTACGGCATCGATCCGGACCCTGTCAATTCTCCCGCCAGGCATCTCGGCGCCCCCTGCTCCTCCCGTGCTCCTCGTCCGGGCATTGCAAGTCTCATTCCGTTTGCCTCGGCGGGAGACAATGTGGGATCGAGGCCCCACGGCCGCTGTCGGGAGTGCGCCATGGCCGGGCGCGCCGAGCCTTCCATCCGGACCGATGTCGATCCCGCGGCCGGGGACGACCTCGACGCCCGGTGCAAGTTGCGGGCGGACGACCGGGCCCCGCGGTAGCCGGCCACGCGTCAGGGCGCGCGCCGGCCGCGGGCGGCGGCCAGGCAGAGCAGCTCGAACAGCATCTGCGCCGCGCACTGGGCGGTGTTCGTCGTCGCGTCGTACTGGGGGGCGACCTCGACCACGTCGCCGCCGACCATGTCGATGCCGCGCAGCCCCCGCAGCAGCGCCAGCACCTCCCGCGGCGTCAGCCCGCCGACCTCGGGCGTGCCGGTGCCCGGCGCGAAGCCCGGGTCGAGGCTGTCGATGTCGAAGGTGACGTAGGTCGGGCCGTCGCCGACCACCGCGCGCGCCTTGGCGATCAGCGCCGGCAGCCCCATGGCCGGCACCTCCTCGGCGTGGATCACCGTCATGCCCGAGACGGTCGAGAACTCCCACAGGTACTCGGCGCCGCCGCGGATGCCGATCTGGATGGTGCGCTCCGGATCGAGCACGCCCGCCAGCACCGCCTGCCGGAAGGGGCCGCCGTGGTGGAACTTGGAGCCCTCGTAGACGCCGCCCGTGTCGCAGTGGGCGTCGATGTGGACGAGGCCGACGGGGCGTGCCTTGCCGACGGCGGCCAGGATCGACTGGGTGATGGAATGGTCGCCGCCCACGGCCAGCGGGATCACCCCGGCCGATACGATGCGCGTGAAGAACGCCTCGATGTCGGCGTGGCAGCTCTCCAGGCTGAAGCGGCTGCGGAACGGCACGTCGCCGACGTCGGCGGCGCGGCAGTCGGCGGCGGGCGTCATGCGCAGCACGTGCTCGTAGGGGCCCACGCGCTCGACCGCCCGCACCGCGCGGGGCCCCAGGCGTGCGCCGGCGCGGTTGGTGACGCCAAGGTCCATGGGCACGCCGACCAGGGCGACGTCGAGGTCGGCGAAGCCGCGGGCCTCGGCATCGGGCTGGTAGGGCGCGTCGAGGAACGTCGCGGGGCCGGCGAAGGGCCACTTGCGCTTGTCGCCGTCGGTGAAGTGCAAGCTGGCCGCCTTGCGGAAGTCCGGATCGTCGATGTCGCCGCCTGCGGCGCCGGCGTAGCGTGCCCGCAAGGCCTCGAGCTTCCTGGCGTCCATGGCAGTCTCCTCGCGCTCTACCGTCACGGGCTCCGGTTTGGTGTCACGCCGGCGCCTTGCCCTGCAGCTCTCCCAGGTCCCAGTACAGCCCGGCCATCAGGCCCAGCGCCTGGCGCACCAGCTCCACCGGCACGTGCTCGTTGGGCGCGTGCTGCGAGCAGCCCGGATAGGAGTGCGGCACCCAGATCGTCGCCAGCCCCAGCAGGTCGGCGAAGATCTCGTTGGGTAGCGCGCCGCCGAGGTTGGGCAGCACCGCCGGCTTGACGTTGCTGGAGCGCGCGATGGAGGCCGCGGCAAAGCGCGCCCAGGGGTGCTCCGGATCGAGGCGCGTGGCGCTGAAATCGTTGTCGCGGCTGGGCAGCACCTCCACCATGCCGAGGCCGTGCCGCTCGAGATGCCGGCGGACGGCCGGCAGCACGGCCGACTGGTCGATGCCCACGACGTGGCGCAGCTGGCAGCGCGCCCAGGCGCGCGGCGGAATGGCATTGACCGGGGTCCTGGGATTGCCGGTCTCGTAGGCCAGCACCTCGAAGTTGCACCAGCCGTAGACCTTCTCCGGCGCCGTCAGGCCGGGCTCGCCCCAGCCGGCCTCGATCTCGGGCGCACCGGGTCCGCCGTCGATCTCGATGTCGGCGAGTGCCGCGCGGACGCTTTGCGGAATGCCGCCGGCAGGCACCATCTCGGGAATGCGGATCTGGCCCGTGGGCCCCACCAGGCAGGCGATGGCGTGCGCGAGCTGGATGCCCGGGTTGGAGATCAGGCCGCCCCAGTTGCCCGAGTGGTGGCCGCCGGGGCGCGCCTCGATCTGCAGATCGAGCATCATGGCCCCGCGCGCCCCGAGGAACAGCGTCGGGCGGCCGGCGGAGACGCGCGGACCGTCCGAGGCGACGAGCAGGTCGGCCCGCAGCAGGTCGACGTTGGCCGCGCACATCTCCTTGAGGCCAGGCGAGCCCAGCTCCTCGCCCATCTCGATGAGCCACTTGGCGTTGAAGCCGAGCTTGCCGCGGCTCGCGAGGACAGCACGTTGTGCCGCGAAATTGAGCAGGTGCTGCCCTTTGTTGTCGACGACGCCGCGCCCCCACCAGCGTCCGTCGCGCTCGGTGAGCGTCCAGGGGCCAAGGCCACTGTGCCATTCGGCGTCGAGGCCCCGGATGACGTCGCCGTGCCCGTAGCCGAGCACGGTCGGCCGGGCCGGGTCCTCCATGCGCTCGGCGAACAGGAAGGGTCCCCGGGCCGCAGGGTGCTCGAGGATGCGCGTTGCAAATCCCATCGCCTCCAGCGTCGGCATCGCTATCTCCTTGAGATAGCGTGCAAGATCGCCAGTGCGCTCCGGGTTCTGGCTCTCCGTCGGAACCGCCACCGCGCGGGCAAGCTCCCCCTTGAAGGCGCCCGTGTCGAACATGGCCTCGGCGGCGGCAATGGCGGCGGCTCGTGTCATTCGTCTCCCTCGCGATGCTGGAGGCCGGACATTGGCAGATTTCGGCCGCGCCCGCAGCCCTGCGCGCGGCGCCCTCGACAAGGTGACTTTCGCGCCGGCGGCCAGACCTTTGTCGCCACGACGGCTGACCGGGGGCGCCGGGCGGGGCTACACTGCGGGCGGAGGAACGCCTCGGCCTCGGCCGGAGCGTCAACGCGAACAAGAGAAGATCGACGCCCATGAACGAGCAACTCCGCCGCATCGACGCGGCACGACCCGAGGCGAAGGCCGGCAACGCCGCAGGCCAGCCGGCCACGCCCGAGCACTTCGACGTGCTGATCGTCGGCGCCGGCATCTCCGGCATCGGCTCGGCCTACCACCTGCTCACGCAGTGCCCCGGCACCAGCTTCGTGATCCTGGAGACGCAGGCCGGCTTCGGCGGCACCTGGCGCACGCATCGCTACCCCGGCATCCGCTCCGACAGCGATCTCTACACCTTCGGCTACCGCTTCAAGCCGTGGACCGGGCCGCCGATCGCGACGGCCGAGGAGATCCTGGCCTACATGGGCGAGGTGATCGAGGACAACGGCATCGCCCCGCACATCCGCTATCGCCACCGGATCTCGCGCGCCGCCTGGTCGAGCGCGGAGCGCCGCTGGACCATCACGGCGACCGATCTCGACGCCGGCGAGGAGCGCACCTTCACCGCCGGCTTCCTGTGGATGTGCCAGGGCTACTACCGGCACGAGGAGGGCTACACGCCGCAGTGGCCCGGCATGGGCGACTTCAAGGGCCGCATCGTGCATCCGCAGACGTGGCCCGAGGATCTCGACCTCGCGGACAAGCGCGTCGTCGTCATCGGCTCGGGGGCGACGGCGGCGACGCTGGTGCCGGCCATCGCCGGCAAGTGCCGTCACGTCACCATGCTGCAGCGCTCGCCGACCTTCTTCCGCACCGGGCGCAATGCCATCGAGATTGCCGACGAGCTGCGCCGGCTCGAGGTCGACGAAACCTGGATCCACGAGATCGTGCGCCGCAAGATCCTGTACGAGCAATGGGTGTTCACGCACCGCTGCGTCGACGAGCCGGAGGTGGTGACCAAGGAGCTGCTGTCGGCGGTGAAGCACTATCTGGGCGAGGACTTCGACATCGCCAAGCATTTCACGCCGAGCTACCGGCCCTGGCGGCAGCGCATCGCATTCATCCCTGACGGCGACCTGTTCCAGGGCATCAAGCAGGGCAAGGCCTCGGTGGTGACCGACGAGATCGAGCGCTTCACGGCCGACGGCATCATGCTCAAGTCGGGCCAGCTGCTGGAGGCCGACGTCATCGTCACGGCGACCGGCTTCAATCTGAGCGCGCTCGGCGACATGGCATTCGCGATCGACGGCGCCCCGCTCGTCTGGTCCGATACCGTCACCTATCGCGGCCTGATGTTCACCGGCGTGCCCAACATGGCGTGGGTGTTCGGCTACTTCCGCGCCAGCTGGACGCTGCGCACCGATATGGTCGCCGACCTCGTCTGCCGCCTTCTCAACCACATGAAGGATAAGGGCGTCACCAAGGTCGTGCCGCAGCTGCGGCCGCAGGACAGCAACATGCCGATCCTGCCCTGGATCGACGCCGAGAACTTCAATCCCGGCTACCTGCTGCGCGGCATGCACCTGTGGCCCAAGCGCGGCGACAAGCCCGAGTGGCAGCACAGCCAGGACTACTGGACGGAGAAGAACCAGGTGCCCTGCGCCGACCTCGAGGACGGCTGCCTGGTCTACGAGGCATAAGTGTTTCGCCTCCGGCAATGGATTTCCATCGTCGTCCTTGGGCTTGTCCCGAGGACCCAGCATCCAGCGTCGGAGGAGGCGATTGGGTAGATGTTCGGGACAAGCCCGGGGCATTCCGATTGAAGGTCTTGAAACGTCGCGACCCACTGCAAGCTGACGTGGATGCCCGCCTTCGCGGGCATGACGGTTGGGGTGTGGCACGACTTCGCCTCACCACCAGCGTCACCCCCGCGCCGGCGGGGGTCCACGCCAGCTTGAGATCTGGCCGCAACAGCCGAGCTTGCTCCATCCCAGTCCCTTCCTTCCTTCGGAACTGGTCTCTCAAGCGTGCAGCCATGGGACGCGCCCGACCATGACAACCTGGATGCCACGCATCGGACAGAGAACACGCGCACTGCAGAGAGGGAGGCCGGCATGCTCTCGGGTGCAGTGAACGAGCGCGGCATCTTCGCAGCGCGCGGCGGCGGCGGCACGGCGCTCCTCGTGCTGCTGCACGGCATCGGGGCCAACGCCGACGTCTGGGCCCCGGTGGTGGCCGAGATCGAGCGGCGTGGCGGCCTGCGCTGGATGGCGCTCGACCTGCGCGGGCACGGCCGCAGCGCCATGGAGGGGCCGTTCGGCTACGGCATGCATGCCGCCGATGTCGCCCACGCCCTGCGCGCGGAGGCGCCGGCCGACGTGGTGCTGCTCGGCCATTCCTTCGGTGGCGTGGTGGCGGCGCTTGCCGCCAGCGGCCAGTTTGCTGCGCCGCCGAGCAGGGTCGTGGGGCTCGGCGTCAAGCTCGAATGGTCGCGCGAGGAGGTGACCAAGGCGCAGGAGATCGCGGGCAAGCCCGCGCGCCTGCTGTCGACGCGCGCCGAGGCGGCGGAGCGCTACCTGAAGGGCGCCGGTCTGTTCGGGCTCGTGGCCCCGGAGGATGCGGCCGCGCGTGCGGGCGTGATCGAGGCGGCCGGCGGCTTCCGCGTGGCGGTCGACCCGCGCGTGTTCGCGGCCGTCGGCCCGCCGCTGCCGCCGATCTTCGCCCAGGTGGCGTGTCCGTTGCGGCTCGCGGCAGGCAGCCGCGACCCGATGGTCGGCCTCGCCGCGATGCAGCGCATCGACCCCGCCGCGCGGCTCCTCGACGGGCTCGGCCACAACGCCCACTGGGAGGCGCCGGCGGCTGTCCTCGATCTGGCCTTGGCCGTCTGAGGGCTACTGCTCGGGGCTGTAGCCCGAGGCCTTCACCGCCGGCTCCCACAGCGCGCTGTCGCGTTTCTGGATGGCGGCGAGCTCCTCCGGCGTCGTGCCCGTCGGGTTGAGCGCGAAGCCCAGCAGCCGCTCGCGCACCTCGGGCAGCTTCACGGCATCGGCCATGATGCGGCTGATTTTCGCCACCGTCTCCTTCGGCGTGCCGGCCGGCGCGAACACGCCGTACCAGCCGACGCCTTCGATGGCATACCCCGCCTCGCGGAAGGTCGGCACGTCGGGCAGGAATTGCGACCGCTTGGCATCGGACGTGGCCAGCACCCGGATGCGGCCGGCCTTGTGCTGCTCGATGAGGTCGCTCGTGGTCGTGACCATGATCGGGATCTGGCCCGCAAGCAGGTCGGTCAGCGCCACCGCGGAGCCGCGGTAGCCGACGTGACGCAGCTCGATGCCCGCCGCCTTGCCGAAGGAGACGGCGAAGAAGTGCGGCAGCGTCCCTGCCGCCGGCGTGCCGTAGGAGCCCTGCTCGGGGTTCTTCTTCGCCCACTCGACGAGCTCTTTCACGGTGCTGACCTTGACCTGAGGGCCGACGGCCATGGCGAAGTCGAACGTCGTGACCTGCGACACCGGCGTAAGGTCCGCGATCGGATCGTAGCTCAGGTTCTTGTAGACGTGCTGGTAGATGGCGACCGGCGCGATCGGCGTCAGCAGCAGGGTGCGTCCGTCGGGCGCGGCCGTCTTAACGGCCGCGACGCCGAGCCGACCCTGGGCACCGGCGCGGTTGTCGACGATGGCCGCCTTTCCCGTCGCCTTCTGCAGCTGGTCGGCGAGAATGCGGGCGAGCGCATCGCCCGAGCCGCCGGCGGCGAACGGGAAGATGATCCGAGTGGTATCGCCCTGCGCCGCAGCGGCGCCGCACGAGACGGCCAGCGCCAAGACGCCAGCCACGAGTTTCCCTAGACCGCGCATGTTTCCTCCTGTTTGGCCATTCGGCCTTTTGCTGACGGACAGGGCCACTTGACCTGAAATTGGGCCGATCTGGCAAGCCGGCTGGACGGATGCATTGCCCACAACCCCGGGCATGTGCCAAAGAGGCCGCGCCAGCCAGCCGTGCCGGATTGCCGGCGGGACGCAGCAGGAGGTGCCGGATGAACCGCATGATCAAGCTTGCCAGCCGCCCGCACGGCATGGTCAAGCCCGAGAATTTCCGGCTCGAGGAAGGCCCCGTGCCCGAGCCCGGCGCCGGCGAGCTGCGGATCAAGATCGCTTTCGTCTCGCTCGACCCCGCCATGCGCGGCTGGATCACGGAATCGAGGTCCTATATCCCGCCCGTCGCCATCGGGGGAACGATGCGCTCGTTCTCGGTCGGCATCGTGGAGGCCTCGAACAATCCGGCCTTCAAGGTCGGGGAGGCCGTGCAGGGCATTCTGGGCGTCCAGGACTACGCCATCTCCAACGGCCGCGACCTCGTGCGGGTCGATCCGGCCCAGGCGCCGCTGGAGCGCTGGATCGGCGGGCTCGGGATGCCGGGCTGGACGGCCTATTTCGGCCTGCTCGAGGTGGGGCAGCCGAAGGCCGGGGAGACCGTCGTGGTCTCGGCCGCCTCCGGCGCCGTCGGCTCGATCGTGGGCCAGATCGCCAAGATCAAGGGCTGCCGCGCGGTGGGCATCGCGGGCGGGCCGGAGAAGTGCCGCTATGTGACCGAGGAGCTCGGCTTCGACGCCTGCGTCGACTACAAGGCCGGCGACCTCGCCGCGGCCCTCAAGGCCGCCTGCCCGTCGGGCATCGACGTCTACTTCGAGAACGTCGGCGGCGAGATCCTCGACACCGTGCTGACGCAGATGAACCTGCGCGGCCGCATTCCCGTGTGCGGCCTGATCTCGGCCTACAACGCCACCGATCTGCCGGCGGGACCTCGCAATTTGCGCTTCGTGCTCACGCAGCGGCTGAGGATGCAGGGCCTCATCGTGCTCGACTGGGCGGACCGCTTCCAGGAGGCGATCACCGCGCTGGGCGCCTGGCATCGCGAGGGCAAGCTCAAGATCCGGGAGGATGTGCGCACGAGCGGGCTCGCCTCCTTCCCGATGGTGCTGAACGAGCTCTATACCGGCGGCAACCTCGGCAAGCTGGTCCTCAAGGTCTGAGCCCCGCCCATGTTGAAGCCCGGTGTCAGGCTGTATTTCGTGCGTCACGGCGAGACCGACTGGAATCGCGCCCAGCGCTACCAGGGCCAGCAGGATATTCCGCTCAACGCCACGGGCCAGGCGCAGGCGGAGCGCAACGGCGCGGTCCTGCGCGACGCCTTGCGGGACGAGGCCGCGGCGCTCGACTACGTGGCGAGCCCGCTCCTGCGCGCACGCCAGACCATGGAGATCGTGCGCGCGACCATGGGGCTGCCGCGCGAGCTCTACGCGCTGGAGGAGCGTCTCGCCGAGATCAGGTACGGGCACTGGGAGGGTCAGCTCTGGAGCGAGCTGCCGCGGCTCGATCCGGAAGGCTTCCTCGCCCGCCAGAAGGACTTCTGGGGCTGGCAGCCGCGCGAGGGCGAGAGCTACGCCATGCTCTCGAATCGCGTCGCCGGCTGGCTCGAGAGCGTCGAGCGCACGGCTGTCGTCGCCTCGCACGGCGGCGTCATGCGCGTGCTGCGCGGGCTCGTCGAGGGACTGGCGCCGGAGGCCATCCAGGCGCTTCCCGTGCCGCAGGACAAAATTCTGCTCCTGGAAGGGGATGGCGCACGCTTCTTGTAGCGCGATGCAAACCTCTGCCGGGCTCAGGTGCGGCCACGGGGCCGGACGCCGCGCGGCGTGACCTTGCCGCCACAGCCGCGAATCCTTTGCGCTCCCGCGCCCGCGGGCACAAAAAACGTCTGGTCTCGCGGCCAACATCCCCACTAAAAGCGCTGGCGTTGCGGGTCTGTACGCGTCAGGCGCGTTGATCTAACGCAAACCCCTGGGGGGACCGGTGAAGAATTTCGGCACAAGAGCGCTTCTTCTGGTCGTAGCCACCGGCATCGCGGCGACGACGGCCTGGGCGCAGGCGGCGCCGACGCCGCAGTCCGTCGCCGAGCAGCTCGCGCTGTGCAAGAGCGAGGCGAGCGCCGTCGAGGACAAGATCGCCGCATGCGGCCGGGTGATCGCCGGCACCACGGACGACGAGATCCGCATCGAGGCCCTGATCCAGCGCGGCGTGCTGCGCGAGCAGGCGGAGCTGCGCGAGGAGGCCATCCTCGACTACAGCGAGGCGATCAAGCTCGACGCGCAGAACGCGATCGCCTTCTTCAACCGCGGCAACGTGCACGACCAGATGGGGCAGCACGACCTCGCCATCGCCGACTACAGCGAGGCCGCCAAGCTCGACCCCAAGGACGCCGACATCTTCAACAATCGCGGCCAGTCCTACGACAACAAGGGTCTGCACGACCTCGCCATCGCCGACTACACGGAAGCCATCAAGCTGGCGCCCAACGGCGGCCGGGCCTACTACAACCGCGGCCTGACGCTGGCGGCCAAGGGCGAGCACAAGGCCGCCGTCGCCGACTTCTCGGAGGCGATCCGCATCGATGCCGCCGACGGCGAGGCCTACGTCAACCGCGCCATGGCGTACGAGGCCATGGGCGACCAGGCCGCAGCCAGGGGCGACTACCAGAAGGTGCTGGAGCTGCAGCCGGCCCACAATCATGCCAAGAGCGCGCTGGCCCGGCTGACCAACTGACGGCACGGCGCCTCGCACAGCCCTTTTGCACGCATTCGGCCCCTGGCGGATTTGCCTCGATGGCCGCCGCGGGCTAGTGTTTGGACACCGACAGAAGCTGCCGGTGTCATCCTCGGGCTTGTCCCGAGGTTCCAGCTCTCCGCGGACGCTGCGCGTGCGGAGGGACGGACGGTCGGGGCACGCCCGGCCGTGGCGGCCTTGCGCGAGCGTCGGGCTCAGAACGGCCTTGCGGGCGTTGCGCACCGAGGCATGACGCGAAGGGCACCCATGGCAAGCACCGTAAGCATCGAGGATCTGGTCGGCCGCATCGGCAACGGCGCGAGCATCGCCCTGCCGTCGGACTATTCGGGCTGCGCGATGACGGCGGTGCGGGCGCTGGTTGCACGCGGCGTGCGCGATCTGCACCTCGTCTGCATGCCCCAGGGCGGCTTCCAGGTCGACATGCTGGTGGGTGCGGGGGCCGTGGCGCGGATCGAGGCTGCTGCCGTGACGCTCGGCGAGCACGGCGTCGCGCCGCGCTTCACGGAGGCGATCAAGGCCGGCTTGATCGAGATGTGGGATTCCACCTGCCCGGCGCTGCTCGCGAGCCTGCAGGCCGGCGAGAAGGGTCTGCCGTTCATTCCCTTCCGCGGCATCATCGGCTCGGACCTGCTGCGCGTGCGGCCGGACTGGAAGGTGATCGACAATCCGATGGCGGAGAGCGGGGTGAAGGATCCCGTCGTGCTGCTGCCGGCGACCCGGCCCGACTTCGCGCTGTTCCACGCGTTGCGCGCGGATGCGCAGGGCAACGTGTGGGTCGGCGTGCAGCGCGAGCTGATGACGGCGGCGCACGCCGCGCGCCAGACGCTCGTCACCGTGGAGCGTATCGAGGATGCGGATTTCCTGCGCGACCCCGATCTCGCTCCGGGCACCATCTCCAGCCTCTACGTGAGCGCGCTCGCAATTGCGAAGGACGGCGCTTGGCCGGTCGGCCTCGACAACGCCTACGCTGCCGACGAGAAGGCCTTGCAGAGCTATGCCTCTGCCGCCGCCACCGCCGAAGGTTTCGCACGCTGGATGCGCAATCCTTTACAGGTTGCAGCGCACGCATGACGTGACGCCTCGGCCACTGCGACGACGCTTCGCAGCCCGCGCTTCCGCGTCTTTCCAGATCTCGCCCAATTGAACGCTTACCCACGCGCCCCGCGCGTGGCTAGGATGCGCGTGCGCGCTCTCCGACAGCTCCCGGAGACGCGCGGGAGGCCAGTGTCAACGACAACACGTTCAACAACAACAATGGAGATTGCGGGATGCACGCCAACGAGAGCACGATGCCGCTCAATACCTGGATGGTGATCGAGCCCGGCGCGTACGGCGAGTTGAAGGTCCTGTCCACGCACAAGACCCAGGAGGAGGCGGAGGCCGAGCGCGACAAGCGCAATCGCGGCATCACCCCGAAGCGCTACAGCGCGGTGATGGCGCTGCAGCCGGTGGCCGAGCGCATGGCTCCGCTGCGCAACTGATCCGCTCCGCCTCGCGGGCAGGCTCGCATCGGCAACGGTGATTTCGAAGCAGCCGTGCGTCGCGGCGCGTGCGGGGCGGAGGCGCCGTGATATATCCTCGTTGCACCGGCTCTACGAGGATCAGCAAGCATGCCAGCGGACGCGGCGCCATCTCCGGCTTCGATGCACGAGATCATGATCACCGCCATCGCGGCGCAGCTCAAGGGCCTGCGGCACGTGGCGGTCGGCGCCAGGTCGCCGGTGCCGGGGAGTGCGGCCCATCTCGCCTGCCTGCGCTCGGGCGGCAGCATGCGGGTGTCGATCCTCGGCAGCCGCAAGCACAGCCCGTTCGTCAACGGCGCGCCGGAGCTGTTCGACTGCGCCAGCCAGGGGCGCATCGACGCCTTCTTTCTCTCCGGCGGACAGATCGACGGCGGCGCCAACATCAACCTCGTGGGCACCGGCGACATCGCCGCCTATCCGCGGGCGGACGCGCGCTTTCCCGGCTCCTTCGGCTCGGCCTATCTCTACTTCGTCGTGCCGCGGGTGATCCTGTTCACGCTCGAGCACTCGCGCCGGGTGCTGTGCCCGAAGGTGGATTTCATCAGCGCCCCGGGCATGAGCGCGCCCGGGGTGTACCGGCCCGGCGGGCCCAAGGCGCTGGTGACGCCCAAGTGCGTGTTCGCCTTCGACGGCAAGCGGGGCCGCTTCACGCTGAAGAGCGTGCACGCCGGCAGCAGCCTGGCCGAGGTCATGGATGCCACCGGCTTCGAGTTCGACGTGCCGGAGACGGTGCCTGAGACGCCGGCGCCCGCGGCCGAGACGCTGGCTCTCCTGCGCACGGACGTGGCCCGCATGATCGCGGAGACCTATCCGGCCTTCTCCCGGCGGACCTGGGGCGTCGGTTAACCCTCCTTCCCACCGCCGCTGCTCGGACCCCTTGCCGCTTTGCGCACGGCGCCGGCATTGCTATACCGCTGCGCCAAGGGCCGAGGATCGAGGCGCATGGAAAAGCTGAAGATTGCCGTCACGGGCGCGGCGGGCCGCATGGGCCGCGAGCTGATCAGGGCCGTGCACGACGCGCCCGGTTGCGTGCTCGCGGGCGCGGTGGAGCAGCCGGGCTCCCTGGCGCTCGGCCAGGATGCGGGCCTGCTCGCCGGGCTCGGCAAGATCGGCGTCAGCATCGGCGATGACGCGCTGGAGCAGTTCGCCCGCGTCGACGCGGTGCTCGACTTCACGGTGCCGGCGGCCTCCGTCGAGTTCGCCGGGCTCGCCGCCAACGCGCGCATCGTGCACGTGCTCGGCACGACCGGCTTCACCCGCGAGCAGGACGCCAGGATCGCGGCCGCCGCGCGGCACGCGACCATCGTCAAGTCCGGCAACATGAGCCTCGGCGTGAACCTGCTCGCGGCGCTGGTGCGCAAGGTGGCCGCCGCGCTCGATCCCGACTTCGACATCGAGATCGTGGAGATGCACCACCGGCACAAGATCGACGCGCCTTCCGGCACGGCGCTGATGCTGGGTCAGGCGGCGGCCGACGGCCGCAAGGTGTCGCTTGCCGACGTCTCCGTGCGGGTGCGCGACGGGCACACCGGCGAGCGCCGGCGCGGCGACATCGGCTTTGCCACCCTGCGCGGCGGCAACGTCGTCGGCGAGCACACGGTGGTCTTCGCCGCCGACGGCGAGCGTATCGAGATCGCGCACAAGGCGACGGACCGGAGCATCTTCACGCGCGGGGCGGTGAAGGCGGCGCAGTGGGCGCACGGCAAGCCGCCGGGGCTCTACGACATGTTCGACGTGCTCGGCATCGCCGAGGCCAAGGCTTGACGCGCGTGATGACCGGGACGCCCGCTACATCGCTCGCGGCGAGGTTGGGAGACGGACGCCTAGGGTCTGCCCCGCACGCGCCTCTTGCCGCCTCGAGAGCAGATCGCGATCGCGCGCCGGCATCTGCCGCGCACAGCGGCGCGCGCGATCGGGCGCATTGGGCGCGCACCCGAGCCCGAAGGGCCCGAAAGCGCTGGAGCGTCCTTCCGACCGCCGGCTTCGCTCCCCGCGGATTGCGACGGCTCTCGCGGTCGGGAGATTGGGCACGATGATGGCATCTCGCATGGAGACTGACGCGTGACGGCTGCGAACGGCATTTTTCTCGTCTTGGTGCGGCACGGCGAGAGCGAGTGGAACAAGCTCAATCTCTTCACGGGCTGGAAGGACCCCGACCTCACCGAGAAGGGCGTGGCGGAGGCCAAGGCCGGCGGCGCCCAGCTCAAGGCGCAGGGCTTCAGGTTCGACATCGCCTTCACCAGCGCGCTGCGGCGCGCGCAGCGCACGCTCGAGCTGATCCTCGCCGAGCTCGGCCAGACCGGGCTCGAGACGATCAGGGACCAGGCGCTCAACGAGCGCGACTACGGCGACCTCGCGGGTCTCAACAAGGACGGCGCGCGGGCCAAGTGGGGCGACGAGCAGGTGCACATCTGGCGCCGCAGCTTCGACGTGCCGCCGCCGGGCGGCGAGAGCCTCAAGGACACGGCCGCACGCGTGCTGCCCTACTTCGAGGCCAGGATCCTGCCCGAGCTCGTCGCCGGCAAGAACGTGCTTGTCGCCGCGCACGGCAACTCGCTCCGGGCCCTGATCATGAAGCTCGAGGAGCTGACGGGCGAGGAGATCGTGGCGCGCGAGCTCGCGACCGGCGTGCCGATCGTCTACCGCTTCGACGCCGCGACCGGCAAGGCGGAGCGTATCGAGGCGGCGTGAGCGCCGCGCGTTCGGGAAGGCAACGGGGGGAAGCCGATGGCGATCGACGACGTCGTCGACCGGTTGGGACAGGATCGGGAGACCGGCAACAAGTGGGTCGGCGTCTACGTCGGCATTCTCGCGGTGCTGCTCGCCATCTGCAACGTCGGCGGCTCGAATGCCAGCAAGGACGCCATGCGCGCCCACATCGAGGCGGCCAACACCTGGGCCTTCTTCCAGGCCAAGAACATCCGGCGCACCACCCTCGGCATCGCCGCCGACGACCTGGAGCTGATCGGCGAGGGCCTCGCCGGCGCCTCGCCCGAGATGCGCCAGAGGTTCGCGGACAAGGTTGCTGCCTATCGCGAGCAGTCCAGCAGGCTCACCAGCGAGCCCGAGCGCGGCGAGGGGCTCGACGAGCTGTTCGCCCGCGGCAAGGCGCTGGAGTTGGACCGCGACACGGCCTTCCGCAAGGACCCCTACTTCGACTGGAGCCAGGCGCTGCTGCAGATCGCCATCGTGCTGGCCTCCGTGCACCTGATCATCGGTAGCCGCGGTCTGCTCGCCCTGAGCGGCGGCCTCGGCGTCGCCGGCGTGCTCTTGATGCTCAACGGCTTCACCCTGGCTGTGAACGTGCCGTTCCTCGGCTGATCCCGCGAGGCACGGCGCCTCATTCGCCATCGTCCCCTACAGCGCTGGACGGAGGCTTCTCCTTCCACCAACGCAACCGAGTCCCTTGACCAGGGAATTGAGTGCCATCGAGGGTGTGCTCTTCCGCAATTGATGATCGGGTCATTCGCTCACCAGGAACTCCGAACGAAATTGCATGCCGAAAATTCTCTGGGATCTCTATGCGAACAACTGGGCCGACTGTCGGGCAATCATAGAACATCACTAGTTGAGAGTTATTTCTATGAACTTCAGAGCCCACTTGGATTAAGGTAGCACTTTCTCCGCTTGCGAGTGATTTCTTCTTGGTCATCAAACCAATAGCGCCTTCTTTTTCTGCTTCTTTGTCGGGTTCTCCCTCCAGTATGGTTGTTCCAATTTTCATGATGCAGGTGTGGACTTTGCTCGGATGGTTTGGAATGCCCCATTCGTCTTGCGAAAGGTAATTCCACATCTGCTCTGCATGGTGAGATACGTTTTTTATTTCTCTCTCTGTCTTGGTTGTGACAGTGACATATTCTGTGCCCTCTATTTCCTCGATACTAACGACAGAGTAGTGACTCGTTGCCACAAATTTGTACCCGATTATCCTTGCAACCTCTTCCTTCATCTCGACTGGGAGAACGTAACGAAACGATGCCAAGAATACGTCTCTTGCCATCTGAAGTTTGATGATTCGGTCCACTGTTGCGGCAAGGAGCGATGCGATGATGAGAGACAAGCCGATCTCTGTCACTACCTTTTCAATGATGTGATTGGGTATATTCTGAGCTCCAAATAGTATGGAAGTGCCTCCTAGAAACATAGAAACAAGTACAACATATACTCGTGATTCTTTATGGTCCATAACTGCCCATCCTTGTCGAGCGCGATAAACAGCTTTGAGAGTGCGGAATCCTTAGCTGTGGCTGCCTATGCTGTAAAGCCGCGACGATGGCGCGCTTGGAATTGCGTCCTGAATACTTGCGCTTCATGTCCGTGCGCGGTAATTATGGCGCTGCATATAAGTGTTTGTCATCTAAGGGGAACGCCTGCCATGTCGACGATCTCGCTGCTCCTCCTGCCGGGCGACGGAATCGGGCCCGAGGTGATGGTCGAGGTCGAGCGCGTGGTCGCGCTGCTCAACAAGAAGGGCAAGACCCAGTTCAAGACCGCGACCGATCTCGTCGGCGGGGCGGCCATCGACAAGTACGGCAAGCCGCTCAGCGACGACGGGCTCGCCAAGGCGAAGGCGGCGGACGCCGTCATCTTCGGCGCGGTGGGTGGGCCGAAGTGGGACAAGGTGCCCTACGAGATCCGGCCCGAGGCCGGCCTCCTGCGCCTGCGCAAGGACCTCGACCTGTTCGCCAACCTGCGGCCCGCCATCTGCTACCCGGCGCTGGCCGAAGCCTCCAGCCTGCGGCGCGAGGTGGTCGAGGGGCTCGACATCCTGATCCTGCGCGAGCTGACGGGCGGCACCTACTTCGGCGAGCCGAAGGAGATCGTGACGCTCGAGAACGGGCAGAAGCGCGCCGTCGACACCACGGTCTACACGACGAGCGAGATCGAGCGCATCGCCCGCGTCGCCTTCGACCTCGCCCGCAAGCGCCGCAACAAGGTGCACTCGGCCGAGAAGCGCAACGTGATGCGCACCGGCGTGCTGTGGAACGAGGTCGTCACCGCCACGCACGCGCGCGAGGCCAAGGACGTGGAGCTGCACCACATCCTGGCCGACGCCTGCGCCATGCAGCTCGTGCGCCACCCCAAGCAGTTCGACGTCATCGTCTGCGACAACCTGTTCGGCGACATGCTCTCGGACGAGGCCGCCATGCTGACGGGCTCCATCGGCATGCTGCCCTCGGCCTCGCTCGGCGCCCCCGATCCCAAGACCGGCAAGGCGAAGGCGCTCTACGAGCCGGTGCACGGCTCGGCGCCCGACATCGCGGGCCAGGGCGTCGCCAATCCGATCGCGGCCATCGCCAGCTACGGCATGGCGCTGCGCTACTCGTGCGGCCTCGCCAAGGAGGCCGACCTGCTCGACAAGGCCATTGCCGGCACGCTGGCGCGGGGCCTGCGCACGAGCGACATCATGCAGCCCAACATGCGCAAGGTCGGCACCGGCGAGATGGGCTCGGCCATCATCGAGGAGATCGAGAAGCTGATGGCGGCGTAGCTTTGTCGTCCTCGGGCGTGTCCCGAGGACCCAAGGTCCAGCACGCGGGCGGCTCGAAATCTCAGTCGCGCGTGCCTCCAGGCGGGCTGGATGCTCGGAGCAAGTCCGAGCATGACAAGCGGAGAGGTCTCTCTCTCCCTTGAAGCGGAACGAGGAGCAGGCATGGCTGAGGCAGTCGACTGGTCGGCGGACGTCCTGCGCGAGATGAAGGCGCGCGAGATCAACACGCTGTGCACCATTCCGGACGGGGGCCTGACGCGGCTCCTCAACCTCGTCTCCGACGACAAAGCCATGCGCCTGATCACGCTCTCGACCGAGGAGGAGGGCATGGGGCTGGTCACCGGCCAGTGGCTGGGCGGCAAGCGCGCCATGATCGCCATGCAGTCCTCGGGCGTCGGCAACTGCATCAATGCGCTGGGCTTCCCGTCCGTGATGCGCGTGCCGTGCCTGATGCTCGTCACGATGCGCGGGCAATGGGGCGAGTTCAATCCGTGGCAGGTCTCCATGGGGCAGGCGACGCGGCCGGTGCTGGAGGCCGTCGGCGTCAAGTGCTTTCCCGTCGACGACGCGGCCGAGATCGGCGAGACGTTCGCGGCCGCCGCCGACTTCGCCTTCAACAGCCGGCTCAGCGTCGCCGTGCTGGTCAGCCAGCGTGTGATCGGCGCCAAGGGGTTCGGACAGAAATGAGCACGCGATCCAACAAGCTCGCCCGCCGCCCGCTGGTTGCCCGGCTTCTGGCGCAGCGCGACGGCGCCCTCGTGGTGCCGGGCCTCGGCAGCCCGACGTGGGACTGCTTCGCCGCCGGCGACAGCCCGGAATACCTCTACTCCTGGGGCGGCATGGGGCTTGCGGCCTCGACCGCGCTGGGGCTCGCCCTGGCGCGGCCCGACAAGCGCGTTCTGTGCCTCACCGGCGACGGCGAGATGATGATGGGCATCGGCTCGCTCGGCGTCATCGCCGACCAGGCCCCGCACAACCTCGCCATCCTCGTCCTCGACAACGAGCGCTTCGGCGAGACGGGCCGGCAGAAGGGCCTGACCGGCACCAGCACCGATCTCACCCTCGTCGCCAACGGTTTCGGCATCGCCAAGACCATGCTGGTGAACGAGGAGAGCCAGATCGCGGCGTTCGGCGATTTCCTGTTCCGCACGCCCGGCCCCGTGCTGGCGGTGGCCAAGATCGCGCTCAGCGAGGATCCCTGGGCGCTGCCCGAGAAGGACGGCGTGACCATCGCGCACCGCTTCCGCGTGGCGCTCGGCGTCGAGCAGGCCTGAACGGCAATCGAGGGCAGCGAGAGATCATGACGCAGACGGCACACGAGACGCAGGTACTCGACTGGCTCGCGGGGCAGAAGGCCGCCATGCTGGCGCTGCTCCAGGAGGTCGTCGACACCGACAGCGGCAGCTACGACAAGGCCGGCGTCGATGCCGTGGGCGCCCGCTTCATCCGCTTCTTCGCCGAGCACGGCCTGCCGACCACGGTCGAGGCCAACGCCACCTACGGCGACGCCATCCACGTGCGCCTCGACGACGTCGTCCGCAACGACAAGCCGGTGCTGCTGATGGGCCATCGCGACACGGTGTTCCCCAAGGGCGAGGCCGGGCGCCGGCCGTTCCGCATCGAGGCGGGCCGCGCCTATGGGCCCGGCGTCGCCGACATGAAGGCCGGCCTCGTCATGAACGCCTTCGTGCTCGCCGCCATGAAGAAATTCGGCGCCCCCGTGCCGGTGATCGGGCTGATCACCTCGGACGAGGAGATCGCCTCGCCGTCGTCGCGGCCGATCATCGAGCGCGTGGCGCGCGACTGCCGGGCCGTGCTCAACGCCGAGCCGGGCCGGCCGTCGGGCAACATCGTCACGGGCCGCAAGGGCGGCGTCTTCATGGCCTTCGAGGTGACGGGCAAGGCCGCGCACTCGGGCGGCAACTTCGAGAAGGGCATCAGCGCCGTCGGCGAGCTGGCGCACAAGGTGGTGGCGCTGCACGCGCTGACCGGCCTGCGCCCCGGCATCACGGTGAACGTGGGTCTCGTCAAGGGCGGCCAGTCGGTGAACACCACGGCGCCGTCCGCCGAGGGGCAGATCGACCTGCGCTACGTGAGGCGTGAGGACCGCGCCGTGGCGCTGGCCGAGGTCGAGCGCATCATCGCCACCTCCACGGTCAAGGGCGCCACGGCCAGCCTGACCATCCGTGGCGAGTTCCTGCCGCTGGATGCCGGCGAGGCGGCGGCGGATCTGTTCGCCACCTACACAGACGCGGCCGCCGCGGCCGGCCTCAAGGTCGAGGGCGAGTTCACCGGCGGCTGTGCCGATTCCGGCTTCACGGCGGCCGTCGGCTGCCCGACGCTGTGCGCGACCGGGCCGGTGGGCGCCAACGCCCACACGCCCGAGGAGGTGCTCGAGGTCGAGAGCATGGTGCCGCGCGCGCAGGCCGCAGCACTCACCATTCTGCGCCTGCCGCCGCAGGGGTAGGCCTCGCCCGATGCGGCCGGGTTCGCGCCGTGCCCACGCCGGCCGCGGCGCGAGCGCTCACGGCCCAGTCCCGGCCAGGCGAGAGCCGGCATCGCGTTGCCTCGATCATTTCAGGACTTGATGGAAGCTGCGCGCTCTCGGGCAGCGCACCCACACTCTCGAGAATGCCCTCCAGCATGGCGCGCCGGCGTCAGCCCGGTGTCCCCGTTGCGCTTGATCCGACAGCTGAAAGATCGCGGATCGTCGTGCTCGCGCACGACGTCCGGGAAAGCCAAAGCAGAGAGACAGGGCGCAAGGCGGATCGCGGCCAAGCCTGCTTCCGCCTTTCTCTGAACCACATGAGCTCGAGCTTGCCTTGATCCCCGCCTGCGCGGGGATGACGGTTGGGGATGTGTGGGCTCTCGACATTCTTCAACGTCACGGCCCAGTCCCGGCCAGGCGTTGCATGGAGCGCCTGCACGGGTTCCATCTCACGCCAGCTCTGGTGCCGGAACCGAGGCTTGCGTGGATCCCCGCCTTGGCGTCGCGGAGGCGGGCATGACGGTTGGGGATGCAGTGGGCTCTCGACATTCTCCAACGTCATGCCCGCGCAGGCGGGCATCCAGGCACGCTCGAGTCATGCCGACAAGCGAAAGTGTAGTCCTGTGGTCAAAACTTGCCCGTCGGTATCGCACCTTTGCTTGCGCGCAGCCGCCACGCCAACCATGCGCGCGGATACCGCCGAGCTTTGCGCGCTATCGCCTGTCGCGACAGGTCAAACTTTAAGCTCGGCGGTATCAGGCAACGCGATGGGCCGGCTCTCGCCTCGCGGGGCGAGCGGGCGCGCGGCGCTTGATCGCGATCCGCGCGGCACTCGGCCACCTCCTGTGGCAGAGGCACCCGGTGCGCGCGGGGCCGCGCGCGTCCACGCCCGAGCCTTGCCGCGTACGGATGCGGCGACAGCCAATCGGCGCCCACCAGCCGCACGCGGAGCCGTTACCCTTGCTCGGCCCCGCCCAACCCCTGTGAGCCGCCTCAGGCCGCCTCGCCGGCCGCGTCGGCCTCCGGGCCGTTGCCGGCGGTGCCGATGATGCGGTCGACCTCGAAGGAGAGGTCGCCGCGCGCCTTCTCCACCGAGCGGATCAGCTTGTTGCGCTGGTCCCACAGGCGGCGGTGCGCCTCCTGCTCCTTCTGGTCGAGCTCGAGCATGCGCTTGACCTGGGTCTCGACCTGGTCGACGAGCTGCTTGAAGTGCTCCGAGGTGATGAAGCGGTAGAGATCCTCCGACTTCTGCCCGCGCTCCTCGCTGCTCGCCCGCAGCGCGTGCATGCGCAGCACCTGGCCGCGCAAGATCTGGGCCAGCGCCACGACGCGCGAGGGCGCCGCCACGATGACGCCGTCCTGCGGATGGATCTGCTGCTTGTCCTTGGGGAACTTGTTGCTCGACAGGATGGCGTGGTCGGCCCCTTCCGCGATCTTGTCGGCGCGCAGCTTGTTGACGAACTCGTTCTGCCAGGCGTTGCGGTTCTTGGCGTCGTAGATGATCTTGCCGCACTCCTGGCCGTTGTTGAGCACGATATGGATCACGTCGGCGCCGTTGACGCCCTTGCCGACGCGCCAGATGCGGTCCTCCGGGAACGCCTCCTTCAGCGCCTCGAACAGATCGATCTCGGAGGCCTCGCCGAGCTCGTTGGAGGTCTTGGCCTCGAGCTGGCGCTGCAGATCCTGCAGCTTCTGCTGCAGCCGCTGCGTCTCCTCGAAGGCCTTGGACTTCTCGGCGAGCACGGCCGCGTCGCGCTCCTGCTGCAGGGTCTCGCGGGCCAGCGCGACGCGCTCGGCGACGGACCTCTCCTGCTCGGCCTTGAGCGCGGCCATCTGCGCCTGGACGGCAGCCCGTGCGGCCTCCGCCTCCTCGAGCTTGCGCTGAAACTCGGCGGCCTTGGCGGCCTCGGAGGCTTGCGTCGCGGCCAGGATCCGCGCCCGCTCCTCGGCAAGGCGCGCGGCGGCGTCCGCCGCCGCCTGGCGCCGGGCGGCCTCGACCCCGGCCTCGAGGGCTGCCTTGGCCCGCGCCTTGATCTCGACCGCCTTGCGCTCGTGCTCGGCCACCAGGGCGGCCATGCGCTGCTCCTGCTCCTCGGTCATGCGGCGGCGGATCTCCTCGAACTTGTCGTGGGAGATCGGCTGCTCGCACCAGGGGCAGAATTCCCCTTCCGTGTCATGGACATGCGCTGCCGCGCTGTTGAGACCTGCCATCCGCCGCTCCTCATGATGCAAGGGACGCCCGCACACGCCGCCGACCAGTATGTTCTCTTTTTGTTCCAGGCGCAAGAGGCCATCAGACCGTTTCCCACGGTGCGCTGGAACCCGTCGCCGAAGCGTGGCATCACCCGATTCGCGAGGAGAGACCATGGCGAACGCGGCGGATGTTGAAATCGTGGTGGTGGGGGCCGGCGCCGTCGGCCTTGCCATCGGCCGCGCGCTCGCGGAGGCGGGCCACGAGGTGCTGGTGCTCGAGCAGCACGCCCTGATCGGCTCGGAGACGAGCTCGCGCAACAGCGAGGTCATCCACGCCGGCATCTACTACCCGACCGGCAGCCTCAGGGCGCGGCTGTGCGTCGCCGGCAAGCACATGCTCTACGATTTCTGCCGCGACCACGCCGTGCCGCACGCGCGCTGCACCAAGCTGCTCGTCGCCACCCACGACAGCCAGCTCAAGAAGCTCGCCCAGCTCGCCGAGACGGCCAAGGCCAACGGCGTCGACGACCTCGAGCCGCTCGATGCGGCCGCGGCACGGGCCCTGGAGCCGGAGCTTGCCTGCGTCGCGGCGCTGCTGTCGCCCTCCACCGGCGTCATCGACAGCCACGCCTACATGCTCACCCTGCAGGGGCTGATCGAGGCGGCCGGCGGCTCCGTGGTGCTGCGCTGCCCGGTGCTCGCCATCGACCGGCAGGCGGACGGGATCTTCAGGCTCACGACCGGGGGCGAGGATGCGGGCACGCTGACCTGCCGGCGCCTCGTGCTGTCGGCGGGCCTGCACGCCTCCAGGCTCGCCGCCACCCTCACCGCCTCGACGGGCTACGTGCCGCCGCCCACCTACTATGCCAAGGGGCAGTACTACGCGCTGTCCGGCCGCTCGCCGTTCGCGCGCCACATCTATCCGATGCCGGACGGCGCCTGGCTCGGCCTGCACGCCACCGTCGACATCGGCGGGCGCTGCAAGTTCGGCCCCGACATCGCCTGGATCCCCGACATCGACTACACCTTCGAGCCCGAGAAGCTTGCCGCCTTCCTCGATTTCATCCGCACCTACTATCCCGGCCTCGACGTGGCGCGGCTGCATCCCGACTACACCGGCATCCGGCCGAAGCTCTACCGGGAGGGCGAGGCGGTGCCGGACTTCTTCATCCATGGCCAGGCCGTGCACGGCATCGAGGGGCTGGTCGCGCTCTACGGCATCGAGAGCCCGGGCCTCACCGCCTCGCTCGCCATCGGCGCGCGGGTTGCCGAGATGCTGGAGGCCGCCTAGTGTCCTGACCGCGAAATTCGTCTCATTCTGCCGCACGCGAGCAACGAGGTCTGAAGGACACGAGGAGACTCATGAAGCTCGTGCTCTGGCACCGACAGATGATACCTATGTCATCCTCGGGCTTGTCCCGAGGATCCAGCGTCCAGCGGGCGCCGGAGCAAGCCGAGAGATGGATGGTCGGGACACGCCCGACCATGACAAGCACGTACAGTCCGTTGGAGTCCGAGCACGAGTGTGAGTTGGACCGACAGGTCCGTCTCCCAATCAAGCCGCAAGCGATGCAACGGACTTCTCGGTCATCACACTAGCCGTCTCAAAGAGCCCGCTACGGGCCGCTTTCTTCTGGGGGGATGCATGCACGGGCAGACCGATGCCGCGCGGAGCATCGTCACGGACGTGCTCGTGGTCGGCTCCGGGGCGGGAGGGCTCGCGACCGCCGTCACCGCCGCCAGGCGCGGCCTCAAGGTCGTGGTTGCCGAGAAGGAGCCGGTGTTCGGCGGCACCACGGCACGCTCGGGCGGCTGGCTGTGGGTGCCGGCCAACCCGCACGCGGCCGCCGCCGGCTTCAAGGACAGCGCCGAGGCCGCGCGCCGCTACCTGCAGCACGAGGCCGGCAACCAGTTCAACGCCGAGACGGTCGACGCCTTTCTCGCCAATGCGCCGAAGGCGATCACCTTCTTCGAGAGCGAGACGGCGCTGCAGTTCGAGCTGGGGCCGGGCTTCTCCGACTATCACCCCGAGGCGCCCGGCGCCATGGCCGGCGGCCGCTCCATCGTCGCCAAGGCCTACGATGCCCGCGCCCTCGGCGATGAGGTGAAGCGGCTGCGGCCGCCGCTCAAGGAGATCACCTTCGTCGGCATGATGATCGGCTCGCAGCGCGAGCTGCTGCACTTCTTCAACGTGACGCGCTCGGTGAGGTCGGCGGGCTACGTGGCGCTGCTGCTGGCGCGCTATCTGCGCGACCTTGCCGTGCACGGGCGGGCGATGCGGCTCACCAACGGCAACGCGCTCGCCGGCCGGCTCGCCAAGTCGGCCTTCGATGCCGGCGTCGAGATCTGGACCTCGGCGCCGGTCGTGCGGCTGATCGAGGCTGATGGCCGCGTCACCGGCGCCGTCGTGCGCACGAAGGATGGGGAGACCGTGGTCGCCGCACGCCGCGGTGTCGTGCTGGCCGCCGGCGGCTTTCCCTGGGACGTCGAACGGCGCAAGGCGATGTTCCCGCATGCGCCGACCGGGCGCGAGCACTGGTCGCCGGCGCCGGAGGGCAACACGGGCGACGGCATCCGCCTCGCCGAGGCGGCCGGCGGCAAGGCGGTCGATGGCTATCCCAACGCGGCCGCCTGGGTGCCGGTGTCGCGCGTGCCGCGCAGCGACGGCAGCCATGGCGTGTTCCCGCACTTCATCGACCGCGGCAAGCCGGGCGTCATCGCCGTCACCGCCAACGGCCGCCGCTTCGTCAACGAGGCCAACTCCTACCACGACTTCGTCCAGGCCATGGTGGCCGCCACGCCCAAGGGCGCGGCGCCCTCCGCCTGGCTGATCTGCGATCACCCGACGCTGCGCCGCTATGGCCTCGGCTTCGTCAAGCCGTTCCCGGTGCCGCTGTCGCCGGTGCTGCGATCGGGCTACCTCAAGCGCGGGCGCACGCTGCGCGAGCTGGCGCAGACCATCGGCGTCGATGCGGCAGCCCTCGCCGAGACGGTGGCGACCCTCAACGACGGCGCCGCGCGCGGCGTCGACCCCGAGTTCAACAAGGGCTGCAACGCCTACAACCGCTACCTGGGCGACGCCACCGTGACGCCCAACCCCTGCGTCGGGCCGGTGGCGACGGCACCCTTCTACGCGGTGAAGGTGGTGCCGGGGGACCTCGGCACCTTCGCCGGCCTGCGCACCAGCGGCAAGGGCGAGGTGCTGGGCCCCGACGGCGCGCCCATCGCCGGGCTGTACGCCGCCGGCAACGACATGGCCTCGATCATGGGCGGCAACTATCCCGGCGGCGGCATTACGCTCGGGCCCGCCATCACCTTCGGCTACATCATCGGCAACGCGCTTGCCGGCACGGCGCCGTAGTGTGCCTGGCTAAGCCGGCAGCAGGGGCCGCCCCTCGGCGAGCAGGGCGGCGCGGCTCGTCTCGATCAGCGCGCCGAGCTCGCGGTCGGCCTCCGTCTCGTGCGACAGCGGCACGTAGCAGTCGCTGCGCAGCGACCAGTCGGGCTCGAGCAGCGGCGGGGCGGCGTAGTAGGCGGGGAACGCATCGCGCTCCTGCATCAGGACGCGGCTGATCTGATGGTCGATGTGCCGGTCGGGCGGCATGATGCGGGACAGCAGGAAGCGGCAGGCCGCCGGCGTGACCAGGTACGCGAAGGTGCCGTTGAAGTAGTAGAGGCGCGCCAGCTCGGCGCCGGGCGCGGGCGCGTCCGCCAGGCCGCCCATGATCAGGCAGCCGGGAAACACCAGGCCCATCTCGAGCGAGAGCGCCTCTGCGAGGCGCGCAAAGCGCGCCCCATCGAAGTGCGGGCCCGGGTGGGCATCGTCCTCGAGCACCAGCACGCGGGGCAGATCGCCGGCCGCGATCCAGCGCCAGATGGCGAGGTGCGACAGGAAGCAGCCGACGGCCGGGGGCGTGAGCGCCAGGTGGTCGCGCGGGGTCTCCCGGATGCGCGGGCCGTCGGGGCCCAGCAGCCCCTTCAGGGTGTCGTCGGACAAGGCCGCGCCGAGCACGGCGGGGGCCTTGCACAGCCGGGTCAGGCCCACGGCGCCGAGCCGGCTCGAGATCGCCTCCCAGCGGTCGCTGCGGTGGGGCAGGTTGATGACGAGGGCGGGCAGGTCGAGCCCGAGCCCCTGCCGGCCATCGCCGTCGTAGGGGATGTCCATCGCCGGGACGTGCGCGAGCCGCTCGTCTTGCAGGGTTGCGGGCATCACGGGGCCTTTCCGCGGCGTGAGGGTTGGGGCCGCTGGCGGCGCTGATAGGCGATGTTTGTGACCAATTTCGATCCGTCTTGCCGGCGGGGCCGGAGGCGGCTAGCGGATAGAGCACGCACCCAGGCAAGGCAATCGAGGCACGAGATGGCAGATCAGCGCACACAGTCGCCCCTGGCGGGCGAGGCCCAGGCGATCCTGGCCCGGCTCGGCGTGGCCCCCGCGGCGACAACCGGCGGTGGGCGCCCGGTCGCAACGCCGATCGACGGCGGCCTGCTCGCCGCCGTGCACGAGGCCTCGCCCGAGGCGGCCGCGGCGGCCATCGCCCGCGCCCACGAGGCCTTCAGGGCCTGGCGCAGCGTGCCGGCGCCCCGGCGCGGCGAGCTGGTGCGGCTGCTGGGCGAGGAGCTGCGCGCGCACAAGCAGGATCTCGGCCGCCTGGTCTCGCTCGAGGTCGGCAAGGTCGCCTCCGAGGGCCTGGGCGAGGTGCAGGAGATGATCGACATCTGCGACTTCGCCGTCGGCCTGTCGCGGCAGCTCTACGGTCTCACCATCCAGTCGGAGCGGCCCGACCACAAGCTCACCGAGACCTGGCATCCAGCCGGCGTGGTCGGCGTGATCTCGGCCTTCAACTTCCCGGTGGCGGTGTGGTCGTGGAACGCGGCGCTGGCGCTGGTGTGCGGCGACGCGGTGGTCTGGAAGCCGTCCGAGAAGGCGCCGCTGACGGCGCTGGCGACGACGGCGCTGTTCGAGAGGGCGGCCCGCAGGTTCGGCGCCGAGGCGCCGGCGGGGCTCGCCACGCTGCTGATCGGTGGGCGGGAGGTGGGCGAGGCGCTCGTTGACGATGCGCGCGTGCCCGTCGTCTCCGCCACCGGCTCGACGCGCATGGGGCGCCTGGTGGCCGAGCGGCTGGCCAGGCGCTTTGCCCGTGCCATCCTGGAGCTTGGCGGCAACAACGCCTCCATCGTCACGCCGTCGGCGGACCTCGACCTGACGCTGCGCGCCGTTGCCTTCGGCGCCATGGGCACGGCCGGGCAGCGCTGCACGACGCTGCGCCGCCTGATCGTGCACGAGAGCGTCTACGCTTCGCTCGTGCCGCGGCTCGCCGAGGTCTACCGCCGGATCGAGGTCGGCGACCCGGTGACGAGCGCGGCGCTGGTCGGGCCGCTGATCGACGGGGCCGCCTTCGCCCGCATGCAGGCCGCACTCGCCAAGGCCGTCGAGCTGGGCGGCACCGTGCACGGCGGCGAGCGCATCGACGTCAATGGCCCGGCCTCGTTCTACGCCCGGCCGGCGCTGGTCGAGATGCCGGCGCAGGCAGGCCCGATGCTGGAGGAGACCTTCGCGCCCATCCTCTACGTCGTGCGGTACCGCACGCTGGATGAGGCCATCGCGCTGCACAACGCGGTGCCGCAGGGTCTGTCCTCCTCGATCTTTGCCACCGACATGCGCGAGGTGGAGCTGTTCCTGTCCGAGCGCGGCTCCGACTGCGGCATCGCCAACGTCAACATGGGCACCTCGGGGGCCGAGATCGGCGGCGCCTTTGGCGGCGAGAAGGAGACCGGCGGCGGCCGCGAGAGCGGGTCGGACGCCTGGAAGGCCTACATGCGGCGCCAGACCAGCGCCGTGAACTGGGGCCGCAGCCTGCCCTTGGCGCAGGGCGTGAAATTCGACGTGTAGCGCGGCCCTGGCACCTGTGGGTTGCCCCGGGCGGCGAGCCGTGGCATGCCGTGCTCGGCCGTGCGGGCGTGCGCCCGCGGCATTTCTCAGGAGGACCAGCCGTGCCCAAGATGACCAACACCCGCCGCAAGAAGATCCAGGCCCGCCAGCGCCAGGCGCTCAATGCGCTGCGCCGTGAGAAGAAGGCGGAGCGCCGGGCCCGCAAGACGCAGGCCTGAGATGCAGCCCGCCGAGGCTGCCGCCGTGCTCGACTTCTGGTTCGCCGCCGGCACGCCTGAGGCGGACCGCCCGCGGCCGGCCTGGTGGGCGCGCGACGATGCCTTCGACGCCGAGGTTCGCCGGCGGTTCGCGAGCCTCCATGCCCGGGCCCGGAACGGCGAGCTCGAGGGCTGGCGTGCGGAGCCCGGGACCGCGCTGGCGCTCGTCATCGTGCTCGACCAGTTCTCGCGCAACCTCTTTCGCGGCTCGCCCGAGGCCTTCGCGTGCGACGCCCATGCCGTCGCCGTGGCCAAGGATGCCATCGCGCGGGGCCTCGACCGGCAGCTCGCCGCCATCCGCCGGCAGTTCTTCTACCTGCCGCTGATGCACAGCGAGGTGCTGGCCGACCAGGACCGGTGCGTGGCGCTGTTCGAGGCGCTCGACGCGTTGCCCGAGCAGGAGAACTCGGTGCGCTTTGCCCATCGCCACCGGGAGATCATCGCCCGCTTCGGGCGCTTCCCCCACCGCAACGCCGTCCTCGGCCGGACCACGACGGCGGAAGAGGCCCGCTTCCTCGCCGAGCCCAACTCCTCGTTCCAGCCCTAAGGACCCAACACGCCAGGGCTCTGCCGCCCGCTCAGGCCGCCACCGCCGCCGCACCGGACCTCGCGTCCTCGCGGATCATGTCGGAGGCCTTCTCTCCGATCATGATGGTGGGCGCATTGGTGTTGCCCGAGGTCATGGTCGGCATGATCGAGGCGTCGGCGACCCGCAGGCCCGCAAGCCCGCGCACGCGCAGGCGCGCATCCACCACGGCCATGGGATCGCTGCCCATCTTGCAGGTGCCGCAGGGGTGGAACACGGTGGTGGCGTAGGCGCGCGCGTAGGCCATCAGCGCCGCATCCGTCGTCACCTCCGGCCCCGGCAGGTGCTCGACCTCGACGTGCTGCGCGAACGGCTTCTGCGTGACGCAGCGGCGCACGAGCTTCATGCCGTCGAGCAGCACCTGGCGGTCGAGCTCGGCGGCGAGGTAGTTGGAGACGATGGCCGGGGCGTCCTCGGCATGGCGCGTCTTGATGTGGATGCTGCCGCGGCTCTCGGGCCGCAGCTGGCAGACGGTGACCGTCACCCCCTTGAAGGGATGCAGGCCCTGGCCGGGCCGGTCGGCGCTCAGCGGCAGGAAGTGGAACTGGATGTCGGGCTCCTCGAGGCCGGGCCGCGACTTGGCGAAGGCGCCGACCGCACCCGCCCCGATGGTCAGGATGCCGCGGCGCCTGGTCATCCACTCGAGGCCGGCCTTGAGGCGCGCCACGGGGCTGTGCCAGACCTCGTTCAGGCTGCCCGAGATCTTGCAGCGGTAGATGAAGCGGATCTGGAGGTGGTCCTGCAGGTTCTCGCCGACGCCGGGCAGCTCGTGGCGCACGGCGACGCCGGCGGCGCCGAGCACCTGCGATGCGCCGATGCCGGACAGCTCCAGAATCTGCGGCGAGCCGATGGCCCCTGCCGACAGGATCACCTCGCGGGCCGCGTGCGCCACCTTCGGGGCGCCGTGCTGGGCATAGCGCACGCCGGTGACGCGCTTGTCCTCGAGCATCAGCCCCTCGACCTCGGCCCGGGTGATGATCGTGAGGTTGGGGCGGCTGCGCGCCGGGTTCAGGTAGGCGACGGCCGAGGAGCAGCGGCGGCCGTTGCGGTTGGTCAGCTGGAAGTAGCCGACGCCCTCCTGCTCGGCGCCGTTGAAGTCGTCGTTGCGCGGCACGCCCGCGGCCTCGCAGCCGGCGATGAAGGCCTCGCAGATGGCGTTCTGGCTCAGCCGCACGTTGGAGACGCCCAGCGGCCCGCCGACGCCGTGATACTCGTCCTCGCCCCGCTCCTGGTCCTCCGCGCGCTTGAAGTAGGGCAGCACGTCCGCAAACGACCAGCCGACGTTGCCGAGCTGCCGCCAGACGTTGAAATCCTGGTGCTGGCCGCGCACGTAGAGCAGGCCGTTGATGGCGCTCGAGCCGCCGAGCACCTTGCCGCGCGGCCACGGCACGATGCGGTTGTCGAGATGCGGCTCGGGCCCCGAGCCGTACTGCCAGGTGATCGCCGGGTTGTTGAAGTTGCGGTAGTAGCCGGCCGGCACGTGGATCCACGGGTTGACGTCGCGCCCTCCGGCCTCGAGCAGCGCCACTTGGACGGTAGGATCCTCGCTCAGCCGGTTGGCCAGCACGCAGCCCGCCGAGCCGGCGCCGATGATGATGTAGTCGAAGGACCTGGCCGCCATCCCTGCTCCCCCCAAAGTGCTCTTGCTGGCATTTTCGACGCGACACTAGTGGCACGCTGCCGCCTCGCCAAGCGACCGGCGCACACAACGCCGTTTCCGCCCGGCGGCCGCTCCGGCCTCTGGCGTCACACGGTCGGGCCGCCCTCGAAGCCGAAGCGCGCCTTGATCCGGCGGAACAGCCCGTCACGCACGTCGCGATAGCTCTGCAGGATCTGCTCGCGGTTGCCCTGGCCGATCATCAGCGTGGCATCGAAGGTCGGCCAGTACTCGACGTCGACGGCCATGGTGCGCGTCAGCTCGAGGGCCTGGTGGTGCGCCTCCGGCGACAGCGTGACGATGAGGTCGAAGGAGGTGTCGTTGAGCTCGCGCAAGGTGTGCGGGCGGTGATCGGAGATGTCGATGCCGATCTCGCGCATGGCGGCCGCGGCGAACGCGTCCGACCCGCCCGCGTGCACGCCGGCCGAGGCCACGTACAGGCGCCGCCCCGCCAGGTGGCGGAGGATGGCGGCCGCCATCGGCGAGCGCACGGAGTTCATGGTGCAGGCGAAGAGGACCGCGCCCGGAAGGGGCCTGGCGCCGGCGGCCACGATCTCATCCCTTCCAGTGCAGTGCGCAGATCAGGGTGAACAGGCGGCGGGCCGTGTCGGTGTCGATGGCCACCTTGCCCTGCAGGCGCTCGACGAGCAGCTGGCTGCCTTCGTTGTGCAGCGCGCGGCGGCCCATGTCGATCGCCTGGATGCGCGAGGGCGGCTGGGTGCGGATGGCCTGGTAGTAGGTCTCGCAGACCAGGAAGTAGTCCTTCATCACCCGCCGCAAGGGGGTCAGGGACAGCACGAAGGTGAAGGGCTCGCCGTCCTCCTCGGAGATCGCGAAGGACAGGCGGTCCTCGACGATGGCGAGGGTGAGCGCATAGGGGCCGCCGTCGTGGCCTTCGGGCTTGAAGCTGTTGGCCTCGAGGATGTCGAAGATCGCCACCTCGCGCTCGTGCTCGATGTTGGGATTGCCGCGGCGGATGGAGGCCGGGTCCAGCGTGATCCTGGCAAGGCGCGCGCGCGAGGCCGGATCGACCGGCGGCTCGAAGCCGCTGTCGGGCTTCATGGCGCCCTCCGCGGCCGGGCGTTGAGGCGGATCTCGACGGAGGTGCGGTGCGCCTCCAGGCCTTCCGCACGCGCCAGCACCATGGCGGGCTCGGCCAGCGCCTGCAGCGCCATGGCGTCGAGCCGCAGGATCGAGGTGCGCTTCATGAAGTCGAGGACGCCGAGGCCGGAGGAGAAGCGGGCGCTGCGGGCGGTGGGCAGCACGTGGTTGGAGCCGGCCACGTAGTCGCCGATCACCTCCGGCGTGTGGGGCCCGAGGAAGATGGCGCCGGCGTTGCGGATCCTGGCTGCAAGCGCGTCGGGGTCGCGGGTGGCGATCTCGAGATGCTCGGCGGCGATGCGGTCGGCAAGGGCCGGCGCCTCGTCCAGCGAGCCCAGGACGATGATGGCGCCGAAGCTCGCCCAGCTCTCGCCGGCGATCTCGGCGCGCGGCAGCACGGCGAGCTGGCGCATGACGGCCTCCGCGACGCGGCCGGCGAAGGCGGGATCGTCCGTCATCAGAATGGATTGCGCGGCCGTGTCGTGCTCGGCCTGGGCGAGGAGATCGGCGGCGATCCACTCGGGATCGTTGTCGGCATCGGCGATGACGAGCACCTCCGACGGCCCCGCGATGGAATCGATGCCGACGGTGCCGAACACCTGCCGCTTGGCCGCCGCCACGTAGGCGTTGCCCGGCCCCACGATCTTGGCCACGGGAGCCACGCTCTCGGTGCCGTAGGCAAGCGCGGCGATCGCCTGCGCGCCGCCGACGCGGTAGATCTCCGTGACGCCGGCAAGATGCGCCGCGGCGAGGACCAGCGGATTCATCTCGCCGCCCGGCGACGGCACCATCATGGCGATGCGCGGCACGCCGGCGACGCGCGCCGGCACCGCATTCATCAGCACCGAGCTCGGATAGCTCGCAAGTCCGCCGGGCACGTACAGGCCCACGGCCTCGACCGCGGTCCAGCGGCTGCCGAGCTCGGCGCCGATGCCGTCCGTATAGCGATCGTCCTTGGGAAGCTGGCGGGCGTGGTGGGCCGCGATGCGGTCGTGGGCGAGCCCCAGCGCCGCGCGCGTCTCGGGTGCGCAGGCGGAGACGGCGTCTGCGATCTCGTCGGCGCCGACGCGCAGCGTCGCGGCGGTGACGGCATGGCGGTCGAGCGTGCGCGTGAGGTCGACGAGGGCCGCGTCGCCGCCGCGGCGCACTTTCGCGATGATCTCGCGCACGGTCGCATCGACATCCTCCGAGACCTCGCGCTTGGCGGCGAGCAGGGCGGAGAACGCCGCCTCGAAGGCCGTGTCGGAGGTGGAAAGCATCTGCGGCATGGAGCACTCACCGGGATCGCAGGACGGGCGTGCGCCGGAGCGGCGGCACGCCAGGGGTCGGCACTCGTATATCAGCTCTGCACACCGCCCTGAATATCAGCTTTCCGGCGCGTCTGGGTGCTCGGGCCGCGCCTCGGTCTCCCAGGCCGCGCCCAGATCGGCAAGGCCGGCCTCGATGCACTCGACGTGCAGCCGGATCGCCGCCCCGTCCGCGAAGTGCAGCGTCACCTGCCCCCCGGGGGGCGAGGCCGGCTCAAAGCTGATCGCCAGCAGCGACAGCACCCGCCTCGTGTCGGCGAGGTCGAAGCCCTGCACCTGGGCCCCCAGCACGCGCTCGAAGCGCATCGCCGCGCGGCGGCGGGCGAAGGTGTCCGTCTCCCGTTTGCCGTTGCCGATGACGTCCATCCAGTCGAAGCGGTTGGCCAGCGCCACGAAGCGGCGGTCCCGCGGCAGGTAGGCGAGATCGCCGACGCTCACCACCGCGTCCTGCAGGTGGGCGGAGATGACGGCGAGGTCCTCGGCATCGAGCGCGATGAGCTTGAGATCGGGCATTGCGGGTCCGCAAGGGGGTGGTCGAAGGCAGCCGGGCCCCGTCTGATAGCGAAGCCCGCTCCCTTTGTCATGCCATTGGCCGCAGTCGCCGCCCCGGCCCCGTCAGCCGCTGACGATGCGCTCGATGTCGGCGCCGCAGCGCGACAGCTTCTGCTCAAGCCGCTCAAAGCCCCGGTCGAGATGGTAGACGCGGTTGATCGTGGTGCGGCCTTCCGCCATCAGGCCGGCGATGACGAGGGAGACGGAGGCCCTGAGGTCGGTCGCCATCACCTGGGCGCCTGTCAGCTCCGGCACGCCGCGGATGGTGGCGGTGTCGCCGTGCAGCTGGATGTCGGCGCCAAGCCGGACCAGCTCCTGCACGTGCATGAAGCGGTTCTCGAAGATGGTCTCGCGGATCACGCTAGTGCCCTTGGCGCGCGTCATCAGGGCCATCATCTGGGCCTGCAGGTCGGTCGGAAAGCCGGGGAACGGCTGCGTCTCGATGGTGACGGGCTCGAGATCGCGGCCGTTGCGGGAGATGCGCACGCCGTCGGCCGTCTCCTCGACGGCGACGCCCGTCTGCTCGAGCGCGACGAGGGCGGTATCGAGCAGGCTCTTGCGGGCCCCCTTGAGCTCCACCGTTCCGCCGGCTGCCGCCGCGGCGAAGGCGTAGGTGCCGGTCTCGATCCGGTCGGGCAGCACCGTGTGGACCGCGCCTTCCAGCCGCTCCCGGCCCTGGACGGTGAGGCGCGAGGTGCCGATGCCGTCGATCTGGGCGCCCATCTTGACCAGGCATTCGGCGACGTCGCCGATCTCGGGCTCGCGGGCCGCGTTCTCGATCAAGGTCTCGCCCCTGGCCAGTGCCGCCGCCATCAGCACGTTGTGGGTGGCCCCGACCGACACCTTCGGGAACACGATGCGGCCGCCGCGCAGGCCCTTGGGGGCCTTGGCCACCACGTAGCCGCCGTCGATGTCGATCTCGGCGCCGAGCGCCTTGAGGCCCATCAGGTGCAGGTCGACGGGGCGCGTGCCGATGGCGCAGCCGCCCGGCATCGAGACGCGGGCCTGGCCGGCACGCGCCAGCAGCGGGCCGATCACCCAGAAGCTCGCCCGCATGCGGCTCACCATCTCGTAGGGAGCCGTGGTGTCGACGATGTCGCGGGCGGTGAGGTGGAAGGTCTCGCCGAGATAGGGCACCGGATCGGCGCGCTTGCCGTCGATGGTGAGGTCGAGGCCGTGGTTGCGCAGGATGCGGGCGAGCAGATTGACGTCCGCCAGGTTCGGCACGTTCTTAAGGGTGAGCGTCTCGGACGTGAGCAGGCTGGCGATCATCAGCGGCAAGGCGGCGTTCTTGGCGCCGGAGATGGGAATGATGCCGTTGAGCGGCTTGCCTCCGACGATGCTGATGCGATCCATGCCGTCCGTTCCCCGTGCTGTGCCTTCGCCGGGCTGCGGAGCCCGAACAAAAGCTATCGATCCCAATGGGTTGCGCCCCGGTCCGGCGGCCTGCCGCGACCACCCGGCGTCCCCTCGCGGTCTAAGTCACGCGTCGTCAGTATGGGCGCCGGTCTCGGCGGCCGTGTCCGCGCAGGTTCCCTCTAGCCTCGCCCGCTCGCGCGCCTGCTGCTTGCGGCGGGCAAGATTGGCCCGGAGCTCGGCTGCGCGGCGCGCCTCGCGTGCGGCGCGGTCGCCGCGAGCGGCTCCCGGGGCCTTCGCGGCTGCCTTGTGCCCGCCCGTCTCGCTCATGGCGACAACCGTCTCCTTCGCTGCGACGCCAGGACCTTAGTTGCGTCGCGCCCGGGGGGCAAGCGGGGCGCGGGCCGGCAAGACCGACATAGGGCAGCAGGCGAATGCCGGCGGGCGGCGACAGGCTCAGGCCGGGCTCGCGCGGGCGGCGCGGCGGTCGCTCACGAAGCCATACAGCGCCGTCAGGAGCATGAACACGGCCGCCGCGGCGAGAACGGTCAGCGGCGGGGCGTGGTCGAGGATATAGCCGAACAGGATCGGGCCGATGATGCCGCCGATGTTGAAGCCGGTGGAGACCAGCCCGAACACGCGCCCGGCGGCGCCGGGCGGGGAGGCCTTGCGCACCAGCATGTCGCGCGAGGGCATGATGATGCCGGAGAGGAAGCCGCCGAGGCCCATGACCAGCACCACGAGGGCCGCCGGCAGGCCGAGGAAGGCTGCGCACAGCACGCACACGGCGTTGAGGCCGAAGCCGAAGGCCGCGACGTCGCCGTGGCGATGGGTACGATCGGCCAGATAGCCGCCGGCCAGCACGCCGAGCGCCGACATCGCCAGATAGGCGGTCAGGGCGGCGTTGGCCGCGAGCAGCGTCAGGCCCTGGCCCTGCATCAGGGCGGTGACCGCGAAGCTGTTCATGGCGCTGTTGGAGAGGGCGAACACGGTGAAGAAGGCGACGAGCGACAGGATGGTCGGCGTCAGGAAGGCCGACAGGCCTTGCAGGCCGGGGGCCGCAGCCGCGCCTTTCCGGGGCGGGGTCTCGCGGACGGCCGGCGGCGGCAGGAGCAGCAGGACGAGGGCCGCCACGGCCGCCAGCGCCCCCGCCAGCAGCAGCGCGGCGCCGAGGCCGAAGCCGCGCGCCGTCCACAGCAGGATCGCCGGCGCCACCGCAAACCCGACGTAGCCCGCGAAGGTGTGGATGGAGAAGGCGCGGCCGATGCGGTCCTCGGCGATCGCCTGCGACAGGATCGCGTAGTCGGCCGGATGGTAGACGCAGTTGGCGAGGCCCGCGAGCGCCGCGCAGACGAACAGCATGGGGTAGCTCAGCCACAGGCCGAGGAGCGCGAACGAGAAGGCCCCGAGGCACAAGCCGGCGATCAGCACGGCGCGGGCGCCGATGCGGTCGACCAAGAAGCCCATGGGGGCCTGCGTCAGCCCCGAGACGACGCTGAACAGCGTGATGGCGAGGCCGAGCTCGAGAAAGCTGGCGCCGAGCCGGTCCTTGAGCAGGGGGATCAGCACCGGCAGGGTGAGCAGGTGGATGTGGCTGATCAGGTGGCTGGTGCTGATCGTTGCGAGCGTCTGGATCTCGCTGGCAGGCGCCGCCGCCGCGCCCGCCGCATTCGGGAAGCTCAATGCCATCGAGGTGTCCAGGCTGCCAAATTCGACGGCATACCTAGCACGGGGGGCGGGTCCCAGAAAGGCGCGGGCCCACCCGGGCGGTCCGCGGGGGTATCGGCGGCATCCCGCGTGCGGGCGAGGGCTGCGTTCGGCCCGGACATCGCCGCGTCCACCGCCGCCGGCGCTGGCAAGCTCGCGATTTCTGTCAGCGATTGTAACGGCTTGTCGGGGGCCGTTGGACTTGTGGCAAGCTGCGGCCCTAAGGTCGGCCGAATTGACAGCGCAACTCGCTTGGCCGACCGGGGCGCCGGCTTCCTGAGGTCCTGAGAATCTGGAAGAACGCGTGCCCCGCCCCAGGCGGGTTCAGCAAGAGCGACGGAGCGCGAGGCAGGAATGGACGTCATCAATCGACGGATCGCTGCGGAGTTGAATGTCGGTGTCGAGCAGGTCGCCGCGGCCGTTGCGCTGATGGGGGAAGGGGCGACGGTGCCGTTCATCGCCCGCTATCGCAAGGAGCGGACCGGCGGCCTCGACGACACCCAGCTGCGCAAGCTCGAGGAGCGGCTCGGCTACCTGCGCGAGCTGGAGGATCGCCGCGCCACGGTGCTCAAGAGCATCGAGGAGCAGGGCAAGCTGACGCCGGAGCTGTCGCGGGCCGTGCAGGGCGCAGCGACCAAGGTCGAGCTCGAGGACATCTACGCGCCCTACAAGCCGAAACGCCGGACCAAGGCGCAGATCGCGCGCGAGGCGGGCCTCGAGCCGCTGGGCGACGCGCTGCTCGCCAACCCGGCGCTCGATCCCGAGACCGAGGCGCAGAAGTACGTCGAGGCCGGCAAGGGCGTCGCCGATGCCAAGGCAGCGCTCGAGGGCGCCCGCCACGTTCTCATCGAGCGCATCAGCGAGCATGCCAGCCTCGTCGGGGCCCTGCGCGAATGGCAATGGTCGGAGGGCAAGCTCAAATCGCAGGTGGTCAAGGGCAAGAGCGAGGAGGGCGCCAAGTTCGCCGACTACTTCGACTTCCAGCAGCCCATGAAGGACATGCCCTCCCACCGCGTGCTGGCCCTGCTGCGCGGGCGCAACGAGGGCATCCTCGACTTCGATCTCGCGGTCGACGTGCCGGAGGCGCAGACCGTGCATCCGGCGGAGGCCAAGATCCGCGCGGCCTTCAACATCGCCGATCGCGGCCGGCCGGCCGACAAGTGGCTCGCGGACACGGTGCGGCTTGCGTGGAAGGCGAAGCTCGCCGTGGCGCTGCACGTTGATCTGGTCTCCCGCCTCAAGGAGCGGGCCGACACCGAGGCCATATCGGTGTTCTCCAAGAACCTGAAGGATCTCCTGCTCGCAGCACCTGCGGGCCCGCGCGTGACCATGGGGCTCGATCCGGGTCTGCGCACCGGCGTCAAGGTCGCCGTCGTCGACGGCACCGGCAAGCTCGTCGACACTGCCACGGTCTATCCGCACGAGCCCAGGCGCGACTGGAACGGCGCGCTCGCGGCCCTCGGGGCGCTCGCCATGCGCCACAAGGTCGAGCTGATCGCCATCGGCAACGGCACCGGCAGCCGCGAGACCGACAAGCTCGCGGCCGAGCTCGTCGCCAAGCTGCCGGATCTCAAGATGACGAAGATCATGGTGTCTGAGGCCGGCGCCTCCGTGTACTCGGCGTCCGAGCTGGCCGCGCTCGAGTTTCCCGACGTCGACGTCAGCCTGCGCGGGGCCGTCTCCATCGCCCGGCGGCTGCAGGACCCGCTGGCCGAGCTGGTCAAGATCGAGCCCAAGGCGATCGGCGTTGGGCAGTACCAGCACGACGTCGACCAGGCGGGCCTGGCGCGCTCGCTCGACGCCGTGGTCGAGGACTGCGTCAACTCGGTCGGCGTCGACGTCAACACGGCCTCCCAGCCGCTGCTGGCCCGCGTGTCGGGCCTCAATACGACGCTCGCCGCCAACATCGTCGCCTACCGCAACGACAACGGGCCGTTCAAGACTCGCGCCGCGCTGAAGAAGGTGCCGCGGCTGGGCCCCAAGGCGTTCGAGCAGGCCGCAGGCTTCCTGCGCATCATGAGCGGGACCAACCCGCTCGATGCCTCGGCCGTGCATCCCGAGGCCTATCCGGTGGTCGAGGCCATCTCGGCGGCGACCAACCGGCCCGTGCGGTCGCTGATCGGCGACCGGGCGTTCCTGAAGACGCTGCGGCCGCAGCAGTTCGCCAACGACGATTTCGGCATCCCGACGGTGACGGACATCCTGGCCGAGCTCGAGAAGCCCGGCCGCGACCCGCGCCCCGAGTTCAAGACCGCCTCGTTCAAGGACGGGGTGGAGAAGATCACCGACCTCAAGCCCGGCATGCTGCTCGAAGGCGTCGTGACCAACGTCACCGCGTTCGGCGCCTTCGTCGATGTCGGCGTGCACCAGGACGGGCTCGTGCACATCTCGGAGATGGCCGACCGGTTCGTGAAGGACCCGCGCGAGGTGGTCAAGGCCGGCGACGTGGTCAAGGTGCGGGTCAAGGACGTGGACGTGGCGCGCAAGCGCATCGCGCTCAGCATGAAGTCGCAATCGGGCGAGCGGGGGGCTGGTGCGGACATGCCGCGCGCGGCGGGAAGCCCGCCCCAGCGCGGCAATGTCTCGTCCGCGCCGCGCGGTGCGCCGCCGGTGGAGAACGCCTTTGCCGCGGCGTTGCGGCGGGCGCAGGAGCGCAAGTAGCCGGGAGCCGGACAACCGGCGGCCCGGCTTGATTTCCGCGGGCTCCCATGGCCATCTCGGCCTCGAGACGAGGCGCAGCGGCCGAGGTCCCGGTGTTCTGGGGCCGGCTCCTGGCGCCCGGGTTGTCATGGTCTGGCTTGTCCCGGCCGTGCCGGCGTCTGCGGCGATCCTCGGGTCAAGCCCGGGGCTGCCGTGGTGCCCTTCTGTCAAAGGTGGAACACTTGATGAGCTCGGCCAAAGGCAGCCTGATCACCAGCTTCCTGCGCTCGGAGGGTCCGCGCCGCGAGACCCTGCGGGAGGAGGCGGCGCGGCTGAAGCCGACCTCGCGCCGCGCCGGGCTCAGGCCGCGGCTGGTGCTCGCCAGCGCTTCACCGCGGCGCCTGACCCTGCTCGCCCAGGCCGGCGTCGAGCCCGATGCGCTTCGGCCCGCCTCCATCGACGAGACGCCCAGGCGCGGAGAGATGCCGCGCTCGCTGGTCGCCCGCCTCGCCCGCGCCAAGGCGGAGACGGCGCGCGACCAGATCGCCAACGACAAGGACTTGTCGGATGCCTTCGTGCTGGCGGCGGATACCATCGTCGCCGTCGGCCGGCGCATCCTGGTCAAGCCGCGCTTCGTCGAGGAGGCGGCCGAATCGCTGCAGCTTCTGTCGGGGCGCAACCATCGCGTGCTCACCGGCATCTGCCTGATCACGCCGGACGACCGCGTACGGCTCAAGATCATCGACACCCGGGTGCGCTTCAAGCGCCTGTCGAAGGAGGAGATCGAGGCCTACATCGCCTCGCGCGAGTGGCGCGGGAAGGCCGGCGGATACGCCATCCAGGGCCTTGCCGGATGCTTCGTCCAGAAGATCAACGGCTCCTACACGAACGTCGTGGGGTTGCCGCTCACCGAGGCGGTCGCCATGTTGCTGTCGGAAGGCTATCCCATCCATTTCAACTGGCTGAAGCTTGGCGAGGCGGACCCTGGCGCGTGAGCTCGGCCGCCTGCGAGAGCCCCCCATGGCGAGCACCTCCCAGAAGACACCGCGCTGCCCGATCTGCGAGCGCCCGAGCGACGCGCACTACCGTCCGTTCTGCTCCAAGCGCTGCGCGGACGTCGATCTCGCGCGCTGGCTGTCGGGCAGCTATGCCATTCCCGACGACGAGGACGAGGACGGCGGCGACACCTCCACGCCCGCCGAGCCGCAGGACGACGTGCCCGTCCGGCGCAGCTAGCGCAGTCCAGCTTTGCATCGAATCAGGCAGAGTCACCGAAGCACGAGATCTACTGGCCTGCCCGCCCGGACGTCGTGCGCAAGCACGGCGATCCGGGATCTTTCAGCTACCGGATCAGCCGCAACGGGGAGTATCCCGGACTGGCGCTGGCGCGGCATCCGGGAGGGCATATCTTGAGAGTGTGGGTGCACCGTCCGAGGGCGGGCAGTGTCCATCAAGTCCTGAAATGATCCAGCAGCAGAACGCGATCACGCGACAGCGTGTGTCGCGTAAAGATGCGCGCACCCACCAGCCCATGGCGCGCATCCGGTTCCGGAGGAACGGCAGGCGCTCTACCGGCCCGCGGCCAGGGCATACAGGAAGGCCATGACCGCATCGGACTCCTCGTCGGACATCTGCATCTGCGGCATCTCCCGGTGGCGAGAGACCATGCCTTGGCGCAGCATGGCGCGCAGATCGAGGGGTGCAAAGCGGTCATAGACGTCGCGGAAGGGCGGCGCAGCCGGCAGCGGGCTCGCACCCGTCGGCGCGAGGCTGTGGCAGCGCCCGCAGCCGTCGGCGAGGATGCGGGCGCCGCGGTCGGCGGATGCGGCGGGCTCCTGCGCCTGCGCCGTCAGCAACGACAGCCCCGCAGCCAGGAGTGCCATCACACCCGCACGCGCCGGCGCTCGCACCCGCCCCTCGGCTCGCATCAGTGCGACATGAGAATGGGGGCCGTCATCGTCCGGAAGATCGCACGCGAGGCTCCCCCCAGCACGAACTCGCGCAGCCGCGAGTGGCCGTAGCAGCCCATCACGATCAGGTCCGCCGAGTAGTCCGCGGCGCGGGACAGGAGCTCGTCCTCGACCTCGATGTCGACGGCGATGGAGGTGGAGACCTCGCACTTGATGCCGTGGCGGCCGAGGCTCGCCGCGATCTCCGCCGCCTCGATCACCTTCTCGGCGCCGCGGGCCGGTGCGCCGCGCGTGATGGTCAGCAGGTTGACGGCCTTGGCGTGCTGCAGCATCGGCACCGCGTCGAACACGGCGCGGGCCGACTCGCGCGAGCCGTTCCACGCGACGAGGACGCGGGAGGCGAAGGTCGGGAACCGCCCCGCGGTCGGGATCAGCAGCGTCGGCCGCCCGCTTTCCACCGCCAGCCGCTCGGGGAACTCGAGCATGGCGCTGTACTCCCAGCTCGGATCCTCCTGGCTCGCGATGACGAGGTCGGCCGCGCGGGCCTGCTCGACGGCCAGCGCCCCGCAGTCGCGGTAGCCCAGCCGCTGCTCGATCAGGCGGAACTCGGTATTGAGCGCGCAGCCGGCCATGGCGCCCTCGAAGGCGGCTTTGATGCGCTCGGCCTCCTCGCGGAAGCTGCGGCGGCCGGTCTCGACGAGGCTGGCGCCGAGCGGCGTGAGCGAGCCGTAGGTGGCGATGGGCATGACGTAGAGACCGACGACATGGGCCTCGTCCCTGTCGCCGAGAAAGCGCGCCGCGTCGATCAGAGGGCCGACGCGCCGCTCGTCGTTGAGGTGCACGAGGATGGTTTTATAGGGCATTGGTCTTCCTCCGGGATGTCAGGGAGCGTGGGAGCGGTGGCCTCGCTCCGGCGTCATGGCCTGCGGCACCCTATGCAGCGCCGCCCATGCCGGCGTTGACCGGCGTCAATCGCCTCATCGGCAGACGAGCACGGGAACCTTCGACTGGGTGAGGACACGCACCGTCTCGCTGCCGAGGAGAAGGCGCTCGAGACCGCGGCGCCCGTGCGAGGCCATGACGATGAGGTCGCAAGCGGCGTCCTCGGCCGCCCTCAGCACGCCGTCGGCCGGGTAGTGGTCCTTGACGTGGAGGCGGCTCACGGCCACGCCGGCCTCCGCCGCCATCGCGGCGACGGCCTCGAGCACGTGCGCGGCCTGCTCGTCGGCGAGCTTGGCGAACTCTGTCGCCGGCAGGCCGAACGCGGCCTCGCCCGTCACCCTGCCGCGCCAAGGCTCCGTCACCGTCACGACCGTGACCTTGGAGCCCAGTGCCTTTGCCAGTGCCAAGCCGGCGGACACCGCCTTGCCGGCGAGCTCGGAGCCGTCGGTCGCGACCAGAATGTGCCTGTACATGGGGGCCTCGCAATCGCATGAGAAGATTGCGGGGCAGCAAACCACACCGTGCGCGCGGCACGTTGATGCACGTCAAGCCTCGGGCGCGAGGCTCAGGCGGTCGTGGCGGCGCGCTTGTGCTCCGCGAGCGCGCTGCCGAAGGCCTCGAACAGACGGCGATTGATGGGGTTTCTCTGCGGATCGTACTCCGCGTGCCACTGCACGCCGAGGGCGAAGCTCTCCGCGCCGGCGATGCTGATGGCCTCGACGGTGCCGTCCTCGGCCACGCCCTCGATGACGACGCGCTCGCCCGGCTCCAGCACGCCCTGGCCGTGCAGCGAGTTCACGCGGATCTTGTCGCGGCCGAGCAGCCGGGCGAGCTGCCCGCGCGGCTCGAGCGTCACGTCGTGGCGGTCGGCGAACACCACCTCTGGGTCGGGATGGATCTCGCCCGTCGGCAGGCGCGGCATGCGATGGTTCATGCGGCCCGGCAGCTCGCGGATCTCGGGGTGCAGCGTGCCGCCGAAGGCGACGTTCATCTCCTGCAGGCCGCGGCAGATGCCGAAGATCGGCACGGCACGCGCCACGCAGATCTCGACGAGCTGCAGGGCCAGGGCGTCGCGCGCCTCGTCGTAGGGCTCGTGCTTGGGGTTGGGCTCGGTCTTGAAGTGGCGGGGATGGACGTTGGCCCGCGCGCCCGTCAGCAGGATGCCGTCGACCGCATCGAGAAGGCTCGCCACATCGGTGACTGCGGGCAGCGCCGCGAACATCAGCGGCAGCGCCCCCGTCACGTCGGCGATGGCGCGCATGTTGCGCTCGCCGACCATCTGCACCGCGAAACGGCTCTCGATCATATACGCGTTACCGATCACGCCCACGACCGGTCTTCGCTTCATGCCCCACGCCCTTCCAGCATCTCGTTCTCTGGCACGCTTTCGTTCTCCACCCTCAGGCGCACGTGGAATGCAATCGCGGTGCCAGCGCGAATATTAGACAAATTTGCTGTGCCGGTGGCAAGGCCCGAGGCCGCGCCCACGCCTCCGGCTGTCGAAGACGTGATGAGTCGCGCCTGGGCCCGTCCACAAGTCACTTTGCGCACGTGCTGATTAGAATCTAGACTTTTCGCCCAAACCGGATGCCGGCGGGGCCGGTGCCGTCCGCTGAGGGTCACGCAGCCCAAGGAGACCTATATGAGCAAGCCATCCGCCGCTTCCGTCCGAACCGCCTCCGGCCGCGGCCGGCTGTTCGAGAGCGTGCTTGACACGGTAGGCGATACGCCGGCCATCCGGGTCAACAATCTCGCGCCCCCCGGCGTGCGCCTTTACGTGAAGGCGGAGTTCTTCAATCCGGCCGGCTCGGTCAAGGACCGCCTCGCGCTCAACATCATCGAGGCCGCCGAGCGCAGCGGCGCGCTCAAGCCGGGCATGACCGTGATCGAGGCGACGAGCGGCAACACCGGCATCGGCCTGGCCATGGTCTGCGCAGCGAAGGGCTATCCGCTGGTCGTCACCATGGCCGAGAGCTTCTCCATCGAGCGGCGCAAGCTGATGCGCTTCCTCGGCGCCAAGGTGATCCTGACGCCGCGCGCGGCCAAGGGCTTCGGCATGTACCAGAAGGCGGTCGAGCTGGCCAAGGCCAACGGCTGGTTCCTGGCGCACCAGTTCGAGACGGACGCCAACGCCGACATCCACGAGGCCACGACGGCGCGCGAGATTCTCGCCGACTTCAAGGGCGAGCGTCTGGACTACTGGGTGACGGGCTACGGCACCGGCGGCACCGTGGCGGGCGTCGCCCGCGTGCTGCGCAAGGAGCGTCCCGAGACCAAGATCATCCTGTGCGAGCCCGCCAACGCCCAGCTCCTCGGCAGCGGCAAGGGGCAGCCGCGGGACCCAAGCCACGCGCCCACCGAGAGCCACCCCGCCTTCGAGCCGCACCCAATCCAGGGCTGGACGCCCGATTTCATCCCCTACGTGCTGCAGGAGGCGATCGACGGGAAATATTACGACGCCGTGGTGCCGATCGCGGGCGCCGAAGGCATCGCATGGTCGAAGAAGCTGGCAAGCCGCGAAGGCATCCTCACCGGCGTCTCCGGCGGCTCCACGTTTGCCGTCGCCATGGGCCTCGCCGAGAAGGCGGCGCCGGGCACCGTCATCCTGTGCATGCTGCCGGACACCGGCGAGCGCTACCTCTCCTCGCCCTTGTTCGAGGGCGTGCCGGAAGGGATGACGGAGGAGGAGACGGCACTCTCCAAATCGACGCCCGGCTACCAGATGGCCTGAAGGGCGAGGGCATGACGGCGCACATCGGCATCGTCGGATGCTCGGCGGAAGGCGCCGCGCTGTGCTACCGCACGATCTGCGCGGAGGGCGAGGCGCTGCTGGGCGCGCACGACCACCCGGAGGTATCGCTGCACACGCTGCCGCTGGCGCGCTACGTGATGCACCTCGACACCGGCGACATGGAGGGCGTCGGGCGCCTGATGCTGACCTCGGCGCACAAGCTCGCCGCGGCCGGCGCCGACATTCTGATCTGCCCCGACAATACGATCCACCAGGCCATGGGCTACGTACAGCCGCGCTCGCCGCGGCCGTGGCTGCACATCGCCGACGAGGTGGTGGCGGAGGCGGGCCGGCGGGGCTTTCGCCGGCTCGGCATCACGGGCACGCGCTGGCTCACCGACAGCGACGTCTACCCGGCGAGCATCGCCCGCGCCGGCCTCGAGTACGTGCGTCCCGGCGAGGACGACCGGCACATGATCGACCGGATCATCATGGAGGAATTGGTGCGCGGCAGGTTCCTGCCTGCCTCCACTGCCGCCATCGGCGCGGCAATCGGCCGGCTCGCGGCGCAGGGCTGCGATGCCGTCGTGCTCGGCTGCACCGAGATCCCGCTCGTCATCGACGACACCAACGCGCCGCTGCCGACGCTCGATTCGACGCGGCTGCTGGCGCGGGCGGCGCTGAGGCACGCCATGGCGTGGGCCTGATGCCTCAGGCCTGCGTCCCGTAGGGAACCAGGATCGCCGTCGAGGTCGCCTGGGCGGCGAGCTTGCCGTCGGGGCAGTAGAGGTCGCCCTCCAGGAAGGCCACGCGCTTGCCGAGCCGCACGACCCGGCCCACGGCGCGGCCCTCGCCGGGCCCGACGCGCTCCAGGAAGCTCACCTTGATCTCGAGGCTCGCCACGCTGAAGGCGTGGTCGGTCGCATGCAGCACCGCCTGCGCCATCGACGCGTCCAGCCACGCCGTGATGAACCCGCCCTGGGCGATGGTGCCGTTGGTGTGGCAGTACTCCCGCCGCACGGTGAAGCCCGCCGTCGCCGACCTCGCCGCCGCGTCGTAGGCGATGATGTGGAAATTGCCCATCGACTCGAACAGGGCCTTGCCGGAGCGGATGCGGGCGTCGAGGTCGTCTTGGCTCATGCGGTTCGGCTCTTTGTGGGTTCGGTTGCCGGCCTGTCAGGCGTTCGGCCCAACCTAGCGCAACCGGAGCGGTTGTCGAAACGGATATGGGCCCGGGGCCGTCCGGGCGCGGAAAACGTCGCACCCGGAGCGTCTGGCGCGGATCGAGGAGCCTGTCGCCGCCCGAACAGTAACCAAGCCCTTACTTATAATGTTAAATATATCTCTGGTTAATTTAACTAGCGCAATTGAATGCTGTTGCGGGGATAAGGAAATATCGCGATCGTTAAGGGATCGTGAAACGCTGCTTGGATGTGCCCCATGAAAACCGTTTGCACACTTTCGCTTTCGCTCGCCGCGCTCGCCGCATCGCTCGTTCCCGCCTCGGCAGCGCAATGGACCATCATCTGCCCGGTGCCCGAGATCGACGGCCCGGCCGGCATCTCGGCCATCGCGGCGCTGATCTCGGTCGGCATGGTCGCCTACGACCGCCTGAAGGGCTGAGCTCAGACCGACAACGACGGGGGACAAAGGCGCCCATGGCGAGAGCCGGGCGCCTTTGTTTGTCGGCGCCCGCGGGACGCCGCGGTGCCGGCGTCGCTCCTCGGATCGTGTCCGCGTCAGGCGGGCGGTTAAGCACGCACGCGTGTTCCTGTTCCGGCCCGGCGCTGGCCGAGACATAGTCGGCGAGGCAGCAGGAAGGCCGCGATGCAGGTATTGGGCGGACGCAGGGTCGAGATCGAGGCAGCCGCCGGGGCACCCGGTTGGATGCGCGTTGCGGGATGGCTTTCGCTCTGCCTTGCAGAGGTGCTGGCGACGAGCTTCCTGTTCGAGATCAACGCCGCGCGCGAGGACGCGCAGAACCCGATCTTCTATGCCACGTCGCTCTTCCGCGTCGTTCTCATCGCGGCGCCGTTCTTCGTGTTCCTCGCCTGGCCGCGGCGGGCGCTGATCGCCCAGGCCTGGGCGCGGCATCAGGCGCGCCACAACTGGCGGCCCGCGCTGGCGCTCAACCTCGTTCTCTTCGCGCTGCTCTCGGCGGCGTCGAGCTACATCTCGGCGGAGGCGATGCGGCGGGGCGCACCGCCGTGGGAGCTGCTGCCCTCTTATCTCGCGCTCGTCGCCGCAACCGGCCTGTCGCTGCTCAGGATCGACGTGCCGCTGAGCGCGCTTGCCGCCATCGCCTGGTCGGAGCGGGCCTGCCTCCTGGCCGCGGCCGCGGCGGGTTCCGCCGTCGCGCTGGCCTCGACACAGGTCGTCGCCTACGTGTGGCCGATCCTTGCGGACGCGACGCTCCGGATCTCCGCCTTCCTGGTGGCGCTGTTCGTGCCGACGGTGGTCGTCGACCCGCTCGAGCGCTCGCTGGGGGCCGGCACCTTCAAGGTGCTCGTCGACCAGTCGTGCTCGGGCTACGAGGGCCTGGCGCTGGTCGCCGGCTTCGTCAGCATCTACCTGTGGACGTTCCGCAGCGCGCTGCGCTTCCCCGCGGCCTTCCTGCTCTATCCCATCGGCCTCGTCGCGATCTGGCTGCTCAACTCGGTGCGCATCGCGGTGCTGATGCTGATCGGGGCGACGCTGTCGCCGCAGGTGGCCGCGCAGGGCTTTCATTCGCAGGCAGGCTGGATCTCGTTCCTCCTGGTGTCGATCGGTCTCGTCATCGCTTCGCGGCGGCTCGGTCTGCTCACGCGCCCCGCGCAGGCCCCGGCCGCCCGGCGCGCGCTGTCGCGGACAGAAGCCTTCATGATCCCCTTCATCGCGCTGATGGCCGGTTCCATCATCGCGGCGATGCTGGCGCCCTACGACCGGCCCGCCTACGTGATCAAGGCGGCAGTGGCGGCGATTGCCATCGCCGCCGTGTGGCGGCAGCTTCGCCTCGCGGGCGAGGGCGCGTCGTGGCTCGCGGTCACCGCCGGCGCTGCGGTCGGCGCGGCGTGGATCGCGACCGATCCGAAGGCGGATGCGCCGCAGGATCTGGGCCTTTGGCTCGAGACGCTCGGGCCGTGGCTCGCCCTCGCGTGGCTCACCGTGCGCGGCATCGGCACCATCGTTCTGGTTCCCATCGCCGAGGAGCTGGCGTTCCGGGGCTACCTCTACCGGCGCCTCGTCAGCGAGACCTTCGAGAGCGAGGCGGCGAGCCGGCTGTCGTGGCTGGCGCTGGTGGTGAGCTCGGCCCTGTTCGGCGCCCTGCACGAGCGGTGGCTGGCGGCAGCGCTTGCCGGCGCCGTGTTCGCGCTGGTGATGGTGCGGACGGGCAGCGTGCGCAGCGCCATCGTGGCGCATGCCGTCGCCAATGCGATGATCTTCGCCTGGGCGGTGCTGTTGCGGCAGTGGTCGCTGCTGTAGACAGAAACGGCCCGGGCCGGATGGGCGCCGGGCCGCAGAAATCTTGCTTCGATCGAGCCTACTTCAAGGGCTTGTAGACCGGCTCCGGGTCACCCAGCTTGACGCTGAGACCGACGCGGGCGACGAAGAACGAGTCCTTCCAATCCGAGCTGGTGGTGGCGGTGCACGGCGGGCTGCCGCAACTGGACGTGTAGGTGATCCGGTAGTCGTGGTGGGTCTTGCCGAGATCGACGAACAGGCCCTCGATGCGCAGCAGGAAGCGGTTGGCGCGCAGCATCTCGATGCCGCCGCCGTAGACGAAGCCGGTGTCCCAGCCCTTCTGCGTGTCGACGAAGGCGGTGAGCGTGTTGTCCTCGAAGCGGTGCGCGCGCTCTGCGTAGGCGAGGCCCGCGGTGCCATAGAGAAGCACATCCTTGCGGATGGTCGTGCCGAGCCGGCCGCGGACGGAGCCGAGCCAGTCGAGCGTGGTGCGGTAGTAGCTGCCGGTCTGCGTGGCGTTGGTCTCGAGCGAGGTCAGGTTGATGTCGGTCTCGACGCCGAGCACCCAGCGGTCGCACTGCCACCCGTAGCCCGCGAGCACGCCGCCCGCCAAGCCCTCGTCGGTTTTGTTGATCTTGGTCTCGCCGATCGGATGCTGGTCGGCGTGGAGCCAGGCGCCGCCGAGCGTGCCGCCGACATAGGCGCCCGAGAACGGGCCCTTGCTGCAGCCTGCGGCTGCCGGGCTCGCCCAGACGAATGCGGCAGCGCCGATGGCGACCGCGAAGCGGAGCGCTGAATGCATGCAGATCTCCCGTGTCGATGCGCTAGAGCAGATCGCGATCACGCGTCAGCGTGCGTCGCGTGAAGATGCTCGCACCATCAAGTGCATAGAGCGCGCGTCCGATTCCGAAGGAACGGAAAGCGCTCTATCGACGCCAACACCACCTGCAACACCAACGCCAGAAACACGGGCCGCCTTGCAGCCTCGACTCACCACATAGAGCCATCGGATTGATTCGAGAATTGGCGGGAATGGATTTCCGCCGTTCTGCCATGCAATTAGGCGCCGGGCGCCGCATCGGGGCAACACCACCGTACGCCGACGGATGGTCTTGCTACGCAGCGCACCCCGGCGGCGGCGCGACCGCCCCGCCCATCAAGGCTTCGGCTTCAGCGAGAGGATGTAGGCGATGATGTCGCGGATCTCGGACACCTTGAGCTGCGTGTCCGGCATGGCGGGATGAGGAATGATGATGTGCCCGGCGAGCTGCTCTGCGGTCAGGCCGTCGCGGCGGGCGATCGTCGCGAAGCTCTTGACGTCGGTGCTTGTGACGTCCGCCGGCGCCGCGCCGACGCCGTGGCAGGTGGCGCAGAGACGTTCAGCCAGCGCGCGCCCGGCAGCCGCATCGCCGATGCCGAGCCGCGGCTGGGCAGCTGCCATTCCGCCGACAAGCGTTGCGGCCAAGCCAACCATGCCTGCGATGACTGCTGCCTTCATGATGCCCGGGCCTTCCTTCGCGCCAACTGCGGCAAAGCATAGGGACCGGGCCGGGCATGCTCCTTGATCGAGATCAGGGCGGGCCGCAGGCGGCGTCCAAAGCGCACTCAGCTCCCTGGGGATCTGACAACGCTCTGTCCGGTCGGCGCCTTCACGGAACGCGCGGCCATGCGCGTGACCCGATCTGCCCCGACCAAGCTACCCCTCGCTGCCTCGTGGCCCGCCCTCGCCCTCAAAGGGAGCCGATGCTGCAGCGGTAGCTGTTCTCGCCCATCAGGCAGTAGCCGATGCGCCACTCGGCGGGCCGTCCGTCGAGCGTGAACACGACGCGGTCGAGCCGCAGGACCGGCGTGCCCTCGGCCACGTCGAGCTGCCTCGCTACGTCGCCGCGCGCGGTGTCGACGCGCAGGTGCTCCTCGGCATTGCCCAGAAGCACGCTGCTCGCGCCGGCCGCGCCGGTCAGCGTATAGCCGGTCTCAGGCACGCTCGAGAACAGCGTCACGGGAAGTGCCACGATCTCGAGCATGAAGGGTCGGTCGTGCAGCGTGCGCAGCTGCTCCACGCGATGGATCTTGGCGCCGGGCTTGAGGCGCAGCCGGTCGCAGGCGTAGGCATCGGCCTCGCTGACCGTGACCTTGGCCTCGCCAAAGGCGGCAACGATGCGGTTGCCCTCCGGGCCCCAGATGTTCTCGAAGCGATTGGCGAGCTCGGCCGTCGAGGGATCGCACACGAAGGTGCCGCGGCCCTGCTGGCGCACGACGAGATTGGCCTGCTCCATCCAGTCCAGTGCCTTGCGCACCGTGCCGGCGCTCAGACCGTACTCGCGCGCGATGTCGATCTCGTTGGGAATCGCAGCGCCCGGACGCCAGTCGCCGGACGCGATGCGCTTCATCAGAGCTTCGCGGAGCTGAACGTAGAGTGGCTGCGACGTGAATTTCGGCTCGTGCATCATCGGTGCACTCTCAGGAAGGTGCACGAGAGTATTCTATCATTCATAAGACTCTGCTCGCCGGGCTTGTGCCGTGGCGCCTCATCATTCGAGTTGGAAGACCGGTGCCAAGGCGTGCGCCGAAGTATCGGAGTCGCAACGTCAGCGCGCGTTGGGAATAAAAAGCCAACGCGCCTTGGCAGGCCCGACATTGGGCCTAGTGCGCGTGGCCGCTGTATACGGATTTGGTGCGCGATGCACTATTTGCAATGTGTCGCACGTTCGTCATCTCACCAAACACATGATTACGTTTGAATATTTTTGATCGGGATTTGTCTGAACGGAGTATTTCAGAGCAGCTTGGCAAAATGCGATGCGTCCGAGTGCGAGCCCGGAAGCTTGAGGGCAAGCCGCGCGCCGGCGCAATGGCAATGCGCCAGGATCCTTCACGCCGCCGACTACGCCGACGGATCGCGATCGCTGCTTGCGCCGCCGTGCACGAGGCGCAGGTGAAGCACGTTGTCGGATCTCGGGAACCTGCCGAACTGGCCAAACAGCGCATGCAGCTCGCGCCGCAATTCCACGCGGCGCTCGCGGTGGACGGCGAGCATGGCGCGGACCTCGTCCACCACCGCCGCCTCCTGGCGCACGAGCGCCTCGACCAGATCCTCTGCCGATTGCGGCGGGGAAGGAGAACGCTCCACGATACGCGCACCTGCACAAAGCGAACACGACACACCGATCCGGCCGGACGGCGGATCTGACACCCGGGCAGTGTGACGCGGCATGGTGAATTTTGCGTTACCCGCCGGGCCCGCCCGCCGAAGCCCGGCCTCACAGGCCGGGGCAGCCCGCGACGATGTCGTCGTTGCCCGGCGAGCCGGGCTGACCGGGGGCGACGGCGTAGCGGCCGTCGCAGACCGCGATCCGCGGCGGCGTCTGCGCCACCTCGAAGGCGTCGTAGCCCTGCTTCAGGTTCTGCCAGAACTCCACCCAGGGCAGCTCCCGATAGCGGATCAGGTTCTCCGGCGTCATCCGGAACGGATAGACGTGCACGTGGAATCGCTTCTGGCCGCCGCGCAGGGCCGCCTCGACCAGCGTCCAGATCTCCTCGATGACCGGGTTGGTCATGGCATAGCAGCCGACGGAGGCGCAGGCGCCGTGCACCATCAGGAAGCTGCCGGTGCGGCCCTTGGCCCGGTCGAAGGCATTGGGAAAGCCAAGGTTGAAGGCGCGATGGTAGTTGCTCTTGGGGTTGAGCGCGCGCGCGTCGACCGTGTAGAAGCCCTCGGGCGACTGCCTGTCGCCCTCCATCAGCTTCGGGCCCAGCGTGCCCGACCAGTTGCAGACGGGATAGGTCGCGAAGCGCTCGAAGCGCCGGCCCTTCCTCAGCCAAAGCTCCAGCTCGAACTCGCGCTTGAAGATGCGCACGAAGACCGGGGCGCCCGGTGCGAGCCCCTGCGCCTTGAGGCGGCCGGGCAGGTCGGCGAGGTCGGGCGTGCCGGGCAGCGGCGCGCCTGTTACGGCGAGCGAGGCGCGCTTGATGATCTCCTCGTTGATGGCGTCCTGGTCGGTCGGCGTGCGCCAGAGGATCGGCGGCAGAAAAATGCGGTGCAGCGCAGGGGGTTGGCCCGGTGCCGGCGGTCCCGTCAGGACGTCGGGGAAAAGCAGGACGTAGGCAGCCGTGGCGGCAGCGACGGCCAAACCCGCAACGACGGCGAGCCCGAGCATCAACCTCTTCACGGCGGCAACCTCGGCTCAGGTGAGCTGCAGACGATGGGTCGGCAGTCCGCCGCGCGGCGCAGGCGGCGCCAGGCGGGGACCGGTCAGTTCTGTTGCCACAGGCTCATGGCGGCCGTCGGCCGGCGCGGGCCGCCGGTGAGGCCGGACCGCTGGGTCTCGTCCATGCTGCCGGCGCTCGCAAGGCCATGCTGCTTCTTCGGACCCGGGGCGACGATGCGCTGCTCGGCCATCTGCTCGCCGGGCCTGGGCACGAAGGGAGACGGCGTCGGCTTCACGAAGGCCGGGCAGGCGGCCGTCGGATTGAGGCTGCGCGGGTCGCCGTCGTTCTTCAGCGCCACGTTCACGACATAGCGTTTGCTGCAGACCGCCACCGTCGGCAACTGTCGCGAGATCTCGAAGTAGTCGTAGCCCTCCTTGAGCGTGGTCCAGAAGGCGTACGCCTCGTGGCTCCTGTGGCGCTGCATGTTGGCGTCGGTCATGCGGAAGGGGAAGGCGTGCACCTGGAAGGTGTCGTTGCCGCCGAGGAAGCTCTCGCGCGCGATGGCATAGATCTCCTCCATCAGCGCGTCCGTCATGGCATAGCAGCCGGCGGACTTGCACTTGCCGTGGATCATCAGGTAGTCGCCGGTGCGACCCTGGGCACGATCGTAGACGTTGGGAAAGCCCAGGTTGAAGGCCAGGTGGTACTTGGAATCCGGGTTCATCTGGTCGCGGGCGACGGTGTAGAAGCCCTCGGGCGCCTGGCGGTCGCCCTGCCTGATCTTGGGGCCGAGCTCGCCCGACCAGTTGCAGATCGGGTAAGTCTTGAAGTGGTAGTAGCGGCCGTCGGCGCGCTGCTTCCAGACCTCCAGCTCCGATTCCTCCTTGAAGATGCGCACGAACATCGGCGCCTGCGGGTCCATGCCCTTCTTGCCGAGGAGCATCATGGTGTCCTTGGACAGCGGGCGCAGGTGCGCGGCAAGCTCCATCTGGGCGCAGGATGCCAGCGCCAGCGCGGTCGCCACGAGCGCGACCGCGGTGCCAAGCCGGTGGAGGAACCCCCTCGCGATGATCACGTCCATACGCTGTGCCCCAGACGCAAGAAGATCACCAATGAGTCGCAAACGTTAACATCCCGTTAAGGCTACCGGAAGGCGGGCCGCGGCGGCGATGCTACCCCCGCGGCGGCGGGTCGCCGCCAGGGGCGGCCTCAAAGACTGCGGCCGATCCCCAGGAATTTCTCGTGGCGCTGGGCGCGGACCGCCTCGGGGGCTTGTCCGGCGAACTCGTTCAGGGCCTTGGCGAGGGCGTCGCCGGCCCGCTTGATCATCAGCGCCGGGTCGCGGTGGGCGCCGCCGACGGGCTCCGTGATGATGACGTCGATGACGCCGAGCGTCTTCAGGTCCTGGGCCGTGATCTTCATGCTGGTCGCGGCGTCGATGGCACGCGCCGCATCGCGCCAGAGGATCGAGGCTGCGGCCTCCGGCGAGGCGACCGTGTAGATGGCATGCTCCAGCATCAGCACGCGGTTGGCCGTGGCGATGGCAACGGCGCCGCCGGAGCCGCCCTCGCCGATGACGACGGTGACGATGGGCACGCCCAGCGACAGGCACCGGTCGGTCGAGCGGGCGATCGCCTCGGCCTGCCCGCGCTCCTCGGCGCCGATGCCGGGATAGGCACCGGCCGTATCGACCAGCGTGATGACTGGCATGGAGAATTTCTCGGCCATGTCCATCAGTCGCACGGCCTTGCGGTAGCCCTCGGGGCGCGCCATGCCGAAGTTGTGGCGGATGCGGCTCTCGGTGTCGGAGCCCTTCTCGTGGCCGATCACGACCACGGAGCGGCCGCGGAACTTGCCGACGCCGCCCATGATGGCGGCGTCCTCGGCAAAGTAGCGGTCCCCGGCCATGGGGATGAAGTCCTCGATCAGGCCGTTGACGTAGTCGAGGCAGTGCGGCCGGTCCGGATGCCGGGCGACCTGCGTCTTCTGCCAGGGGCTCAGCTTCGAGTAGGTGTCGACGAGGGCCGCCTGCGCCTTCTGCTGCAGCTTGGTGATCTCGTCGTCCAACGACACCGAGGCGTCCTGATCGCTGTTCAGGGTCTTCAGGTCCGCGACCTTGCTCTCGAGCTCCGCAATCGGCTTCTCGAAGTCGAGGTAGGTGCGCAGCGTCGTTGCAGGGCGATCCATCGGCGGGGGGGCTTCTTCGGTTCTTGGCACAGGCCCGGCGTCCTCGCTCACGGACGGGGACGGCTGGGGCTTGGTCTCGTCTGGCTCGTTGGTCATCGGCGCCGCTGCTTCGAAAAGCCCAAGTGGCGCCGCCGGCTGGACAGTTGTACCGAGCCGCGCCCAAGTCAAGCCAGCACGTTCAGCGCTTAGCCTGAATGCGCCACAGCCGCCGGCGCAGTACATAGTAAATGGCTGTCATGTAACGGATTTGAGGCAGAGACCCGTCGTCCGCCGCAGAACCTGGGAGGTGATGCTCGCAGGCGCCACCGGGGCCGGCGGAGGCGCAGGGCGGGACCGTAAGCTTCAGCGTGGCTTTGGTGGGCCGACCGCCGCCAGGGGGTGGTTCTCGAGCACGATGCGCTTCAGGCGCTCCTCGAGGACGTGGGTGTAGATCTGGGTGGTCGAGATGTCGGCGTGCCCCAGCAGCTGCTGCACCGCCCTGAGATCGGCCCCGCGGTCGAGCAGGTGGCTGGCGAAGGCGTGCCGCAGGACGTGGGGGGAGACCTTGGCCGGATCGATGGCGGCCTGCTCCGCGAGCTCCTTCAGCTCCTGGCCGAGGCGCTGGCGGGTCACGTGCCCCTCGGCGCCGCGCGAGGCGAACAGCCAGCGCGACGGCAGCATGCGCGACAGGCTCTCGTCCGCGCCGTCGGCGCCGGCCTCCAGGTAGGCCGCGAGCGCCGCCTTGGCGGCCGGGTTCAACGGCACCAGCCGCTCGCGGCCGCCCTTGCCCCGTATCGTCAGCACGCGCGGATCGCCGGCGATGACGGAGCGGGGCAGCGACACCAGCTCGCTGACCCGCATGCCGGTCGCGTACAGCATCTCGATGAGCGCGTGCAGGCGCAGCGCCCGCACGCGCTCGCGCCCATGCGTCGGGCCGATGCGGTCGCGCGCGGCCGCGATCAACCGGTCGACCTCGGCCACCGTCAGCGTCTTCGGCAGGATGCGGCCCTTCTTCGGCCGGTCGACGCCGTCCGAGGGGTCCTCGGCCAGCGCACCCTCCGCCACCAGGAACTTGCACAGCTGGCGGATGGCGGAGAGGTGCCGGGCCCGCGTCGTCGGCGCCATGCCGCTGCCGGCGAGGCCCGCCAGATACTGCGCGATATCGGCGCCCGTCGCCTCGGCGGGGCTCTTGCCGCGGGCCTGCAGGAAGCGCGCGAAAGCCTCGAGGTCGCGGCGGTAGGCCTCCAGCGTGTTGGCGGCTGCACCCTTCTCGGCGGCCTGCATCTCGAGGAAGGCGTCGATCGGGCGGGAGGCCGTGGCCGTCACTGGGCTGCCCCGTAGCGCGGCCAGACGGGCAGCAGCGCCTCCAGCGCCAGCCGGCGCGCGTCCGCCTCGAGGCCGACGCGGCGCAGGGCGCGGATGGTGTCTCCGAGCGGCAGGATGTGGGTGGCGTCGGGGCCTTGCGGACCCAGCGCCTTCATGGCGAGGAGGATGGTGCGGGCCGTCTCCTTGCGCTGGGCGCTCTGGGCGAGCTCGGCGAGCGCCCCTGTCTCGGGCAGGTAGCCGCCGTTGGGTTGCGGCGAGCGGTTGGCGGCGTCCCACAGCGGCACCGGCACGTCGATGTCGAGCGCATCGAGCACGGTCGCCATGCGATGCAGGGCGTCGGGGCTCATGCGGCCGCGCACCGCGAGCTCCTCGATCACGGCGAGCGAGCCGGGCCGCCAGGTCTTGCGGGCCGGGTCGACGATGTCGATGAGCGCCGTCCAATGCGGCACGGGCGCGGCCGCCTGCCGCGCCTCCGCCACGCGCCCGGCCGCCAAGAGCGTCTCCGCCGCGATCTCGGCGAGCACCATGTCGCTGCCGAGCGGGGGGCTGCGGGCGAAGCGGGCCGCGACCACCTCGGCCATCTGCAGGCCGAAGCCGGCGCGCCGCGCCTCGCGCAGCACGCCGCCCAGCGCGCTCGACACCGCCGGTCCCGCCGCGGCCTGCTCGGACAGGCGGAACTGCTGCGCGCGGCGCAGCACCGGGTCGGCGTCGGCACCGCCGGGAGGAAGCAGCCGGTAGATGTCGGCAACGGCGTCGGGCCGCACGGCATTGACGCGCAGGCCCGCTTCCGCGGCCACGATGCGGGCGCTGAGGTCGGCGCGCTGGTCGCCGGCGATGACGGCGAGCAGCGCCGGCTCGGCCCGTTCCGCGAGCTGCCGCGCGTTGACCGGCCCGAGCAGCTCCAGGAAGCGGTAGTCGAGCAGCAGCGCGCGCTTGCCCAGCGCAATGCGCGGCTTGGTATCCTCGGCGATGCCGGACAGCACCGCCAGGGGAAGCTCGGCCTCCAGGCCTTCCTCCCGGGCCAGGCTGACGGCAAGGCCGGCGGCGTTGCGGTCGCCGGCGCGGGCCGCGCAGTAGCCGTTCAGCAGCTGGATCTCGCCGCGCAGGCGCTCGGGCAGGCCGGAGCGCGGATCGGTCAGCGAGCGGATGTAGCCGCAGCCCTTCTCGGCGTCGCCGAGGCCGATGTCCCGCCGCGCCATCAGGGCCGCGATCACCGGGCCCTGCTGCGCGCCGCCGGCCTCGCCCATCTCGGCGAGCAGGCCGGAGCGGTAGAGGGCCTCCAGACGCACGGCGAGGAAATGATCGGGCGGGGCGCCCGCCGGCGGCGAGGCCTGCGACATCAGCATGCGCTTCCACAGCCCAAACATGGTCGGCGACTGCGGCGGCAGCTCGAGCGAGCTCAACAGCCTCTCGAGCCCGGCAAGGTCGAGGCCACGCCACAGCTCCAGCGGCAGGCCCGAGGCGTCGGGCGCGGCGACGGGATCGAGATCCAGGCGCTCCACGGTGGGGGTGCGCGGCTGCGGGCGCTGGTAGCTGCCCGAGGGGCCCTGCGGCACGTCGGCCGGCACGGGCTCGCGCGCCGGGGGGCGCCGCTCATGGCTGCGCGACGGGCTTTCCTTGAAGGGCGACCAGCCGCTGTCCTGCGCCGCCGCCTGGCTCGCGAGCGCTGCGGCGCAAAGCGCGACGATCGCCAGCGCGCGCCAGGAGGTCATGCGGCAAGACAACGGCATGGGGAGGCTGTTTTCCCGCTCAGCGCCGCACCTTGATGCCGACGACGGGCGTCGACATCTCGCGTTGGGGCGGCTCCAGATAGGTCGCCAGGGCGAACAGCGCGCCATAGATGGTTCCGCAGATGACGCCCACTACCGCCAGAAATCGGAACAGACTCGGCATCGCAGCTCAAGCTCCCTGGCGACTATGGTTCGCGGCCATGGTGACGCTATTATGTCCCTCGACGCGGCCGCCGCGTGTGGTAAAGCATTTCAACTGCATGCGGCCCTGGGCGCCACACTGCTGATTTGCTTGCAGAAACTGCGGCGCATCGATTGGAAATGGCGGGCTCGAGGTAGGAATGATGCGATTCGCCCCGGCAGGCAAAACGCGGGATGCGCGGGCCGCCACCGTCGCCGCCATCCGGCAAGCGCTCGGAACCTGCTCGATCGTGCTCGTGGGCATGCCCGGGTCGGGCAAGTCGGCTGCGGGCAAGAGGCTCGCGCCGCGCCTGGAGCTGCCGTTCATGGATGCCGACCAGGAGATCGAGCGGGCGGCGGGCAAGTCGATCGCCGAGATCTTCGCCGAGGACGGCGAGCCCTACTTCCGCGACGGCGAGCGGCGCGTCATCGCGCGCCTCCTCGCCAACGGCCCGGCGGTGATCGCGACGGGCGGCGGGGCCTTCGTCACGCCGGCGGTGCGCGACAACATTCGCGAGCGTGGCGTATCGGTGTGGCTGCGGGCGGAGCTGCCGCTGCTGCTGCGGCGCGTGCAGCGGCGTGCGCACCGGCCGCTGCTCGTCAAGGATCCGGAGGGCTCGCTCCGGCGGCTGATGGAGGCGCGCTACCCGGTCTACGAGACGGCGGACGTCACGGTGGAGGCGCGCGACCTGCCGCACGAGGCCATCGTCAACGATATCATCGACAAGGTGGCCGAGTTCCTGCGCGCGCGTGACGAGCGCAACCTCGCCGCCGCGACCGCCCCCGCTGACGGGACCACAGCACGGTGATCGCCTCGGGATCCACGGCAGAGCCGGTCAAGGTCGGCGTCGCGCTCGGTTCGCGCTCTTACGAGGTGCTGATCGGGCCGGGCCTCCTGCGGGACGCCCCGCGGCTGGTGGCGCAGAAGGTGGGCGACGGCCGCATCGGCATCGTCACGGACAGCGCCGTTGCGAAGCTGCACCTGGCCAGGCTCGAGGACGCCTTCAAGGCGGGCGGCCGGCACGCCGGCACGTGCGTCGTGCCGGCCGGCGAGAGCTCCAAGTCGTTCGCGGAGCTGGCCCGCGTGTGTGAGGCGCTGATCTCCATGGGGCTCGAGCGGCGCGACGTCGTGCTCGCGCTCGGCGGCGGCGTCATCGGCGATCTCGCGGGCTTCGCCGCGAGCATCATCCGGCGCGGCATCCGCTTCGTGCAGGTGCCGACGACGCTGCTGGCGCAGGTCGACAGCTCGGTCGGCGGCAAGACCGGCATCAACACGCCGCAGGGCAAGAACCTCGTCGGCAGCTTCCACCAGCCGAGCCTCGTGCTCGCCGACCTCGACGTGCTCGGCACGCTGCCCGAGCGGCAGTTCCGGGCTGGATACGCGGAAGCCGCCAAGTTCGGCCTCTTGGGAGACGCCGCCTATTTTGACTGGCTCGAGCGCAGCCACAACGCCGTGTTCGCCCGCGAGCCCGCGGCCCTCGGAGAGGCGATCCGCATCGCCGTCGCCGGCAAGGCCGGCATCGTGGAGCGGGACGAGACGGAGACCGGCGAGCGCATGCTGCTCAATCTCGGCCACACCTTCGGGCATGCGCTCGAGGCGTGGGCGGGCTTCTGCGATCGGCTGCTGCACGGGGAGGCCGTCGCCATCGGCATCGCGCAGGCGTTCCGCTTCTCGGCGGAGCTGGGGCTCGTCGCAGGCGCCGACGCGGCCCGGGTCGAGGCGCACTTGAGAAGCGTTGGCCTGCCAACTCGGATTGCGCACATCGCCGGTGCCGACCGGCCCACGCCGGAGCTCCTGGTCAGGATCATGGGCCAGGACAAGAAGAACTCGGGCGGGCGCATCACCCTGATCCTGGTGCGCGGCATCGGCCAGGCCTTCGCCACGCGCGAGGTCGAGGCCGACGCGGTCGCCCGCTTCCTGGGACGCGAGATCGCACTCGGCAGCGCTTAGCAGCGATCCACTGAAAGGTGTGATAGCTAGTATCGGACGCTGACACGTGATGCCCGAACCGTACCGGCCGGCTCGTCCCGCCAGCGCGTGAGGGTCTCTCGCTTGGTACCCAAGTTGTCATGGTCGGGCTTGTCCCGACCATCCATCCAACCGCTTGCTCCGGCACGCGGAGGGTTGGATCCTCGGGACCCTCGCAACAGGTGCGAGGGCCGGCAAGCCCGAGGATGACGAGACCCTCATCTCGGTGTCGGAGCACGCGTGCTGCGGCTGGCCGCGCACCTGCCGCACTTCGCCGGAGAAGGCTGCCGGAGAGGGAGCGTCCAGACAGGCTTCACCTGCCGATCGAAGGGCCCATGGAAACCGATATCATTCTCTACGTCGCCGCCATCGTCGTGATGCTGTTGCTGTCGGCGTTCTTCAATGCCAGCGAGACCGCGCTCACCGCCCATTCGCGGGCGCGCATGCATGCCCTCGACCAGGAAGGCAACGCACGCGCCACGCTGGTCAACAAGCTGCTGCGGAACCCCGAGAAGCTGATCGGCGCGGTTCTGCTCGGCAACACGCTGGTCGACGTGCTCGCGGCCGCGCTCGCCTCGGGCCTCGCCGTGATGCTGGTCGGGCAGGCGGGCGTCGCCTATGCCACCGGCATCATGACCGTGATGATCGTGATCTTCTCGGCGGTGCTGCCCAAGACCTATGCGCTCGCCTACGCGGACCGGATCGCGCTGATGCTGGCGCCGCTGATGCGGATCATGATCGTCGTCCTGCTGCCGTTCACCAACGCCATCCAGTGGGTGGTTCGGCTGCTGCTGAAGCTGACGCCGACGCGGGACGACGACGCCGCCAACATCCTCGCCGCGCACGAGGAGATCCGCGGCACCATCGAGCTCAAGACCATCGGCGGCGCGGTGGCCAAGGGCGATGCGGCCATGCTCGGTGGCGTGCTCGACCTGCGCGATCTGCAGGTGCTCGACATCATGGTCCACCGCACCAAGATGCAGACGCTCAACATCGCCGACCCGATCCCGCGCATCGTCGACGAGATCACGCGCGGCCCCTACACGCGCGTGCCGGTGTGGCGCGACGAGCCCGAGAACATCGTCGGCGTGCTGCACACCAAGGACCTTCTGGTCGCGCTGTCGCGGACCGGCTGGAACATGGACAAGCTCGACCTCGCAACCGTCGTCGCCGCACCCTGGTTCGTGCCGGACACGACGAGCGTGAAGGACCAGCTCAATGCCTTCCTCAAGCGCAAGGCGCAGCTCGCCCTCGTCGTCGACGAGTACGGCGAGGTGCAGGGGCTGATCACGCTCGAGGACATCCTTGAGGAGATCGTCGGCCAGATCACCGACGAGCACGACGTGCAGGACGCGCAGATCCGCACGCAGGCGGACGGCTCCGTGAACGTCGACGGCACCGTCGCCGTGCGCGACCTCAACCGGCACATGGACTGGGACCTGCCCGACGAGGAGGCCACGACCATCGCCGGCCTCGTCATCCACGAGGCGCAGACCATCCCGGAGCCGGGGCAGGCATTCACGTTCTACGGCTACCGGTTCGAGATCCTGCGCAAGAACCGCAACCGTCTCACGGCGCTGCGCATCAAGCCGGTGGGTCCCAAGGACCGGGCCAAGGGCGAGGAGGCCGGCGCGGCGGGCCTCAGGCCATAGGCCCCTCAGTCCGACATGCGCAGGTTGCCATGGTCGGCTGTGTCCCACGGTTGTCCGGTTGAGCCCTTCGAAACGTCGCGATCCACCTCAGACGTGCCTGGATGCCCGCCTTCGCGGGCATGACGGGATTGTGGCGAGCCCGCTTGCCGCCCCGCCACCGTCACCCGGCGCAAGCGGGGGGCCACGCCAGCTTGAGATCCTGCCGCAATCGCCGTGCCTGCTACGCCTGTATTTCACCCGTCCGTCAAGGCTGTGGCGTGTGCCGTCTCGACTGCGGCCATTTTCAACCGGACGTGTGTGGGCTTGTCCCGACCCTCCACCCAATCGCTTGCTCCGGCGCTGGCGGACCCCTCGATCCTCGGATACCTCGCAACATGTTCGCGCGCACGCGAGCCCGAGGCTGACCACGGCAAGCTGTCTGTTTGAGGCGGACGTCTCGCGACCTGCGATCGCGGACGACATGCCGCACGCTCGCGCTGGATGATTGCCAGGCACCACAGGGGCTCGCACGGTTGATCTTGGGGCGCAGGCGACGCAAGCTCCGGCGTCCGAGAGCAGTGAGCCAATCTCCAGGTGCCGAGCCCCATGCCCACTCCCACGCTGCCCGGCGAGTTCACCGTACGCGCGCTGCTGCTCGGCGAAAGCCTCGATCTGAAGGGGCTCGAGCGCAGCGATTCCTACGCCCAGAGCCCGCTGGCGTTCCGCGCCGGGGCGGCCGGCACCGCGATGCTGTTCAAGTCCGGCGCGGCCGTGTTCTTCAACCTGACGCCGGTGGAGGAGGAGGAGCTGATCCGCGGCCTCGACCGGCGCATCGTTGGCCCCCTTCCCAACGCCGAGCGCGAGATCGAGACGGCGCGCATCGTCGCCAGGGGCGAGGACGAGCTCGTCTCCAGCATGGGCACGCTGCAGGTGCGCAGCGCCGAGGCCGACCGGCTGCTGCTGATCGCGGAGGCGCTGGCCGTCTCCGTCGCCCTTGCCCACGACGAGCGGCGGATCGCGGGCGCCTTCGAGCGCGTGGAGCCGGTCGCAGCGACGCTGATGGAGCGCAAGCTGCCGTCGGGCCCGCAGTCGGCGCTGCTCGAGCAGATCGGGGAGGCCCTGCTGATCCAAAAGCGGCTCGCCGGCCGCGCCGATCTCGACGAGAAGCCGGACGTGCTGTGGGACCATCCCGAGCTCGAGCGCTTCTGGGTGCGGCTGGTCGACGAGTACGACCTGCCGGCGCGGGCGCGCGCCATCGAGCGCAAGCTCACCGTGATCCGGGAGACGGCCGACACCATCCGCGATCTGATCACTACGCGTACGAGCTTCCGGCTGGAGTGGTACATCATCGCGCTGATCGCGCTCGAGATCGTCATCGGTCTCTACGACCGCTTCTTCAAGTAGCGGTTTCGCGGCTGCTGCCGCATGCGCCCCGGCGCCAAGGCGCATCCC
>JANRIO010000010.1:0-11529 GCA_033764875.1 Hyphomicrobiaceae bacterium
TTGGAGCGGGTGAAGGGAATCGAACCCTCGTCATCAGCTTGGAAGGCTGTTGCTCTACCATTGAGCTACACCCGCGTCTCCGGGGCTGCACTATCAGGAATTGGGGCGCCAGAGCAAGCCCCTTGCGCGCGCTGCCCGGACCCTCCGGGCTCGGCATTTGCCCATTTGCTCAGATGCTTACGGTTCGCGTCCGAACGGGAAAAGACGGACGGCAAGGCCAGCGACCCCGCTCGCGCCTGCCGGCGGCGAGAGACGGGGGCGCTCAGCCGGCAAATTCCTGCCCGATGCGGCCGAGGTAGTCGGCGAGGCGGGCGAGCTCTTGCTCGTCAAGGACCTGCTCCAGGCGCCGGTTTATGGCGCGGAACGCCTTTCCCAGCCGCTCTACCGCCTGTCTGCCCTGCGGCGTGAGGACCACGTGCCATGCCCGGGCGTCGTCCCTTGCCTGGGCGCGGGCGACAAGGCCCATCCGCTGGAGGCGGCCGACCATGGCGGTCATGGCGCTCTCGTTGAGACCGAGCTGCCGGGCGATGGCGCTCTGCGTCACCGGGCCCTGCGACTGGATCACCGCAAGAACGGCCGCCTGCGCCGTCGTCACCTGCGCGACGGGCAGCAGCGCCGCGTCCGCGCTCTTCTGCAGCCGATGGGCGGCCAGCTGCAGGCGATGATAGATGCGGTGCTTGGAGGCGGACATGGGCGACCTGCGCAGCTCGTTGCAGCGATGCGTGGCTCATAGTATGCTTCACTAGTGAAGTAAATGGGAGGCCCGGGCCATGACCACGATCGACGTGTGGGCGCAGATCACAACGCCGCGCATGAGCGCGCGGCCCTGGATGCAGACGCTTCTGCGGTGGACGGGCCGCGAGGCCATGGCGCTCGAGACGGTCGAGAGCACGCTTGCGGCGATGGACGAGGGCGGCGTCGGTATCGCGCTCCTTGCCGCCTGGCACGGGCCGGAAGGCAGCCTGATCAGCAACGAGGAGGTGGCCGGCATGATCGACGCGGCGCCGGACCGATTCCGGGGGCTCGCCACCGTCGATCTCGAGAACCCGATGCAGGCCGTGCGCGACATCCGCAGGTGGGTGGACGGCCGGCGCTTCGTCGGCGTGCGCGTGGTGCCGTGGCTGTGGGGCCTGCCGCCCAACGATCGGCGCTACTATCCGGTGTATGCGGCGTGCATCGACGCCGGCGTACCGTTCTGCACCCAGATCGGCCACACGGGACCGCTGCGCGGGTCCGAGACCGGCCGGCTCATCCCCTATCTCGAGGAGGTCATGCTGGCGTTCCCCGAGCTCACCGTGGTCGGCGGCCATGTGGGCTTTCCATGGCTCGACGAGCTCGTGACGATGGCCGTGAAGTTCCCGAATTTCCACGTCGATACGTCAGCCTACGTGTTGCACCGCCTGCCGCCGGCGTTCGTCGCCTGGATGAAGGGCGTGGGCCAGAAGCGCGTGATGTTCGGGACCAACTGGCCGATGCTGCGGCCGAGGCACTGCCTCGAAGGCCTCGACACGCTCGGGCTCACGGACGCGCAGAGACAGGATTTCCTCTCCGGCACCGCGCGGCGCGTGTTCCGGCTGTAGCGGGCCCGGGGCCTGCACATGAGAGACGGCAACGCCGAAGAGCCGGTCATCGGCGACGCACCGCTTGTCGCCTCCACACGGGGCGTGCGGGCTCGGGCCATTCTCCGGGCCCGGTCATACTTCCTTCACCCTTCGCGGGAGCAGCACTTGAGCGCCAGTTGTTCCGATGGCTGATTGAGAGCCGCGCGCGGCAGTGTCCAAGTCTGGCTCGAAGTCTTAACGGATCCGTAATCAGCGATTTACCGGATCTTCTCAAGCCTCTGCTAACGTCCGGTCAGAGGTCGGACCACGGCCTCATGCGTGTGTAAAGTGTGTCGGGTGCGTATGGCAGAGCTCATTTCCCAACTTGAGAGCGCGCGGAGCCAGATCGAGGACAAGTTCTCGAAGGCCGGGACGTTCTTCCAGGACGCGCTCGCGCTCATCGAGCAGCAACTCAAGGTGCTCGGGTCGCTGACCACGGCCCTCGATCCGGAGGCCATCGGAAGCGCGACGGAGGACCTGTTCGCGACTGCCGAAAGCCTGCATGCCCTGCCGGGCGAGATCGAGGCGCGCAGCCTGCGCATGCGCGAGCTCAAGCGCGACGTGGCCGCGCTGAGACCGCAAATCCACGAGATCTGCGGGCTGCTGCGCTACCTGCGCGCGTTCGCCTTCAACGTCAAGATCACGGCCGCCGGCATGGGCGAGGAGGCGGCGCAGTTCAGCAGCTTCTCGCAGGAGATGGGAACCCGCATCGACCAGGGCGACAAGCAGATCCGCGAGTTCATGGAGAATCTCGAGGTCCTCGACGTGCAGATCGAGGGCGCGCTGAAGATCGAGACGGCGCTCGACACGCAGGTGCGCTCGATGCTGCCGCAGGTGCCGCAGTGCCTGTCGAACGACGCAAGCGCGATGCGTGCCTACAATCTCAGGGTCTCGGACGCCACGCGGCGCATCTCCGAGCTGGCGCGAGAGGTGCAGATGCACGTGCTCACCGCGCTGTCCTCGCTGCAGATCGGCGATACGGTGCGCCAGCGCATCGAGCACGTGCAGAGCGGCCTGCAGGCCGTGATGGAGCTGGTCGAGCGCCTCAAGAGCGAGGGCGCGCCGGAGGTGCAGCACGAGCGGCTCGCCTCGCACGTCAAGGCGATGCTGGCAGCCCAGCTGATGGACACGGCCGAGACCTTCGACGCCGAGATCAAGCGCATGATGGACATGATGGCGCAGATCGCGGACGGCACCAACAACCTGGTGCTCGCGCTCGACCTCGAGCACGGCGACGGCAACTCGCTGCGCGGGCTCGAGCAGAGCGTCGCGCAGGCGTTCGTGCTGGTGGAGGGCATGGAGCGCGCGACCGAGCAGGCCAACGGCGTGCAGGTGGCGACGGGCAAGGCGGTGCAGGAGCTGCTCGCGCGCGTCGGCAGCGTGCAGGAGGTGAAGGACGAGGTGCAGTACATGGCGCTCAACACCTCGCTGCGCTGCGTGCACATCGGCGAGATCGGGCGTCCCCTGCAGGTCGTGGCGACCGAGCTCAGCACATACTCGAAGCACCTGGAGGGCGCCGCGGCGTCGACCATGAAGGGTGTGGAGCGCCTGGCGGCGACGGCGCAGCAGAGCGGCGCCGGCAGCAGCGCACTCGGCGGCAAGAAGAAGCTCGAAGGCGCCGTCGTGCGCCTCAAAGGGGCCGCGGACGTCGTCGAGGTGGACCTGAAAGAAGCCATTACGCAAGGCAAAGCGCTGGTCGGCCAGCTTGCCAATGCGGCCGAGAAGCTCAACTTCAAGGCCGAGATGGTGGACATCATCTACAACGCGGCGGCGGCGCTGAGCCGGGAAAGCAGCTTCCAGGCCGATCTCGACGAGATCTCGACGCCGCTGGCCGAGATCATGGGCAAGCTCGCCCGGACCTACACGATGGCGCGCGAGCGGCAGGTGCACGCGGAATTCGCGCCCGGCGGCATGGGCATCGAGGACGTGACGGAGACGCAGGAGAACGAGGACGCCTTCGAGATGTTCGCCTGATCCGGCGCGCCGGAGCGACCTCGCGCAGGCGGGCCACAGCTGCCATCTCCCCCGGCGCCCGCCCCGGTGCAGGGCCCTGCGAGGCACCCCTCGCCGGTCGAGGGCTATCTCACCAGCGCCAACACGTAGTCCTGCGCATCGCGCCCCCGGAAATACTGGGGGTCCTGCTCGTGGTTCAACTGCTTGGCCAGGGCGGGGACGCGAGACGCCAGGAAGCTGCGCAGGCTCTCGGTCTTGACGTCGCCGGTCGGCGCCTTGGCCGCGCCGTTGATGCCTTCCACGACGGCATAGGTGAAGAGGCCGTGCCCCAGGCCCGGGATCTCCAACGCGGTCTGGTCCCAGCGGGCGGCCGAGTAGACGACGATGTTGGCGGCGTAGCTCTCGTTCGAGAGCCGCTGGTTGTAGCTGTTTCCGGAATGGCAGGTGTCGAGGAACAGGATGCGCCGGCCCTTGGCGGTCTCGACGGCCTCCTGGAAGTTCACCCAGGGCACGACGGTGGAAGCGCGCAGCCGGCCGCTGCTGAGCTCGGCGTCGGTGGGCAGGAAGCGGTAGTTGGCGCCCTCGTTGATGCCGTGCCCGGCGACGAACATCACGACGGTGTCTTTCGCGCCGCTCTGGCCCAGCAGCTGTAGCGCGTCCCGCACGTTCGACGAGGACGGGAGGTCGGCCGCATCGGCGCCATTGACGAGCACGCGCGACACCGTTCGCTCGTGCAACGGGCCCAGCCGCGCCGCCATGGTGCTGGCGAACTGCCGGGCGTCGGCCCCCGCCACACTGAGGTCGCAGGTCTTGGGCTTGCCATCGGGCCCGCGGCAGCTGTTGCCGAGATTGGGATACTTGTCGACGCCGATGGCGAGGATATACAGCGTGCCGCGCTGGTCGAGCGCACCCTCTCCCTCGTGCCGGACGGTGACGCCGGCCGTGGTCTCGCCCGTCTCGTTGGCCGCGACGACGCGAACCAGGTTGCGCCCGGAGGCCAGCGGAACCGGGAACGTCAGACGCCCCGGCGCGAAGCGGCCGCCGGCCGTCGGCTGATGCTCGGCGATGGCGCGCCCGTTCACGTGGATTTGGATCGACTTCACGGGATCGGGCGTGGCCTCGAGCACGATGTCGAGCCGGGTGCTGCCGCCGCTCAACGCCGCGTTCTCGGCCGGCGCGACGATGCGGAAGCGCGGCACGGGCTTGGCGAGCAGGTCCGCGAGCTTGAAGTTGGTGCCGCTCGCCTCCTTGATGGCCGCCTCGGCGGAGGCAAGCTCGATGGTGCGGGCGACGATGTCGGGGCGGTTCAGCGCCCTGCGGAGCTGGGAGGCGTTGACGTACTCGGCCTCGCGCTCCGGGCCGCGGTTGATCTGCCAGCCGATCAGCTCGCTGCCGGGCCCGGACGCGGCGTAGTAGCCCTGGGGCGTCCACATGGCCCACTCGCCGTCCGAGCCGTGGAACAGACTGACCAGAAGCTCGCGCGTCTTGAGGTTCCACAGGCGCACCGTCTGGTCGGCGGAGGCGGAGACCAGGTAGCGCCCGTCGGGCGAGGGCATGGCCGCAAAGACGGTGCTCTCGTGGCCGGCGAAGGCTCCAAGCGCGTTGGCATCGCGGCCGAAGGCGGTGATGACGCCGTAGGAGCCGGCGGAGACGATGGATTGCCCGTCGGGCACGAAGCCGTAGGCGTGATGCGCCAGACCATCGAGGGCGCCGCGCGTGACCGATGCCACGGCCTGGCCGTCATGCAGGATGTCGAGGACGCCGTTGTCGTAGCCGTAGTTGCCACCGGCGCGATGGGCGAGCGACCAGCTCTCGAACCGGGTCTGCATGCGGCGGAAGCTGCCGGCCTCGCGCTCGCTCAACGCAACGGGGGCCCCAAGCGTCACACCCTCGAGAGGCAGGGCAAGGGCGTGCTGCAGGATGGTCTGCTCGTTGGTGCAATGGGGCTTGCGGGGACAGGCGTCCGCGAAGCCCCAGCCGATCTTGCGCCCGTCCTCGGAGAAGCTTGCCGCCCACACCACGTTGCCCTTGCCGACGAGTTGCAGAGGCTGGCCATCGGGGCCAAGGCGGCGCTCGCCGGTGAGCGGATTCCAAACCTGGATCGCGTTGCTGGCGCCACCGCCCGTCGCCACCCAGCGGCCGTCGGGACTGAATGCGCTGGCGTGCACGGCATTGTCGTGACCCGCGTAAGAGGTGACGGTGCGCCCGCTGGCGACCTCATAGACGTAGCTCGAGGCGCCGGAGCAGCCGCCGAACCCGCAGGTCGTCACGAGCAGCTTGCCGTCGCGGCTGAAGTGCAGCGAGCCGGTCCCGGTCTTCTGTTGCAGGCTGCGCAGGAAGCGGCCGTCGCGCCCATCCCAGAGACGGATGGCGCCGGAGATATCGCCGCTCGCGATGGTGCCGTTGGCGGCCACGGCGAGCCGCATGACCCGATCGGCGTGACCCGCCATGGTCGCGAGCAGAGCGCCATCGGACACGCGCCAGAGCCGCAGGTCCTTGTCGTAGGAGCCGGTGACGACGCGGTTTCCATCCGGCGTGAAGGCGGCCGTGAAAATGTCGGCCGAATGCCCCTCGAGACGGCGCAGCAGCCGCGGCCTCGGCGCCTTGCCGAGCTGAGCGCCGACAGACCAGACGATGGCGGCGTTGTCGCTGCCTGCCGACAGCAGCATCCGGCCGTTGGGCGAGAAGGCCAGCGTGCGCACCACCGCCGCGTGCCCGACGAGCAGCGCAACGAGCCGGCCGGCCTTGAAATCGTAGAGGCGTATGGCCTGAGGCGGCTTGTCCCTGCCGGCCTCGATGGTCGCCGAGGCGCGCAGATCTCCCCCGACAGCCAGCCATTTGCCGTCGGGCGACAGCGCCATCGCCGAGATCTTGCCGAGGTTCCCGACGGCGCTCTCGCCGCGAATGGTGCGCAAGGTCCGGCCGCTCGCGAGGTCCCAGACCCGCACCACCTTGTCCTCGCCCGCGGAGACGAGCTCTCTGCCGTCCGGGGTAAAGGCGAGGCCGCGGATCGCCGCCATGTGGCCCCCGGGGTCGAGCTGCGGCAATGGCCCCTCTTGGGCGCGTGCCGCAGTGCAAAAGGCCAGGCACAGCAAAATCGCCAAACAACGCATCTCTTCCTCGCACTACCGCGATGAGACCGCACCTAGGCAGGGGCCGCCGCCGCGTATCCCGTGGCGTGACAGAGGCATGCTCGCTTGACAGGCCCCCTGTTATTGTTAACCATCCGTACGCGCTATTGCCAATATTGCAGGTGGCCCCGATGAAAGTTGCAAGTGTGGATTTCCGCTTGGCGACGACATCCCAGTCCGAAGGCCCGTTCGAGCTCGCCGGGCGAACGCAGCACGGGACGGGGCTCTCGTTCGAGGACTTGCGCGTCGACCCCACGGGGAAGGTGGCCGTCGGTGCGGAGCTGGCAGAGGCTCCCATGCGCGTGGACACTGATTCAACGTGTGCGCCGGCGAACAAGAACTGCAACTGAGATCGATCGCAGGCTCGGGGCCATGTCTCGCGGACTGCCCCAGCATCTCGCCGCCGCCGTCACCAACCGCGGCCTGAAGCTGATCATCAACTCCTCCGAGCAATGCAATCTGCGTTGCGTCTACTGCTATGAGTCCTTCGCCCTCGGTCACATGAAGACCGAGGTGGCGAACGCGATCGTCCGGTTCATATCGCGGCGGGCCGAGGACGGGCTCGACTGGCTGGAGCTCGAGTTCTTCGGCGGGGAGCCGCTCGGGGCCTGGAGCACGGTCAAGCACCTCTCCGGAGAGGTGCACCGGATCTGCCAGCGGCACGGGGTCCGCCTCATCGGCGGCATGACGACCAACGCTACGCTGCTCAATGCCGAGCGCCTCGACTGGCTCGCCCGGCACGGCATCTGCGGGTTCCAGATCACGCTCGACGGGTCGCGCGAGGTGCACGATGCCCGGCGCATGTCAGCGCAGAGGACAGGCTCCTTCGATACGATATGGCAACGGCTCGAGATGATGCGGGCATCGGACCACGACAGTCTCGAGGTGGCGATCCGCGTGCATTTCGATGCGCGCTCCTGGACCGGGCTCATGGCGGAGGGAGGCCTTCTCGACGCCATCATCGCGACCTTCCTGCGGGGCGATCCGCGCTTCAAGCTGCATTTCAACTCGCTGAACAACTGGGGCGGCGGCAGCGGAGAGGGCGTTGAGTTCTTCGCAAGCCGCCGGCAATCGCAGCCGGCGCTGGAGGCGCTGCTGGCGCACGTGCGCAAGTCCGGCATCGGCCCCGACCAGGCCACGCAGTTGCGCGACAGCGCCGCGGACGACGCGGGCTATGTCTGCTACGCGGCGCGGGCCAATGCGTTCGTAATACGCTCGGATGGCGGCGTCTCGAAATGCACGGTGGCGCTGGACGATGCGCGCAATCTGGTCGGCAGGCTGACGGCGGACGGCCAGCTGATCATCGATCACGAGCCGCACAGCAAGTGGGTCAGAGGGCTGGTGACGGGAGACGCATCTGCGCTGGCGTGCCCCGCCAAGGGACACGTCTGGCCCCGATGAGGGCGCCGACCGGACGCTCGGGCGCTTTCCGATCCTTCGGAATCGGATGCGCGCTCCATGCGTTTGATGGTGCGAGCATCGTCACGCGATACGCGCTCACGCGCGAAACGCGATCTGCTCTAGTCGCGGGCGGCGGTCAGCATCTCGCGGGCGATATCGTCGAGCGAGATGATCTTCATGGCGGCGCCGCGGGCAATCGCCTCCTTCGGCATGCCGAAGACGATCGAGCTCGCCTCGTCCTGGGCGATGGTGAAGGCGCCGGAATTCTTCATCTCCTCGAGGCCGCGCGCGCCGTCGTCGCCCATGCCGGTCATGATCACGCCGATGGCGTTGGCGCCGGCCGAGCGGGCGGCCGAGCGGAAGAGGACGTCGACCGAGGGCCGATGGCGCGAGACCAGGGGGCCCGTCTTGACGGATACGTGGTAGCGCGCACCCTGCCGCTCGAGCAGCGTGTGCTTGTCGCCCGGCGCGATCAGAACGTGGCCGCGCAGGACCGGGTCGCCGTCGGCGGCCTCCTTCACCTCGACCTGGCAGAGCGTGTTGAGGCGCTTGGCGAAGGCGGCGGTGAACTTCTCGGGCATGTGCTGCACGATGACGATGCCGGGCGCATTGGCCGGCAGCGCCTCCAGCACCACACGCAGCGATTCCGTGCCGCCCGTGGAGGCGCCGATGCAGATCACCTTCTCCGTGGTCTTGGCCATGGCGCGGCCGGTCGGCGGCGGCAGCATGGCATCGGCCGTGAGCTTCTTCTCCGGCGCGAGGGTGGAGCGCGCACGGCGCGCGCCGAGACGCGCCCTGGCCGCGCTCTTGACGGCGTCGCAGATGCGGGTGCGCTGCTCGGCCAGATGGTCTGCCGCGCCGATCTTGGGCTTCAGGATCACGTCGACCGCGCCCGCCTCCAGCGCCTGCATCAGCGTCTCAGAGCCGGCCTCGGTCAGCGAGGAGCACATCACGACGGGAATGGGCCGCTGCGACATCAGCTTGCGCAGAAACGTGATGCCGTCCATGCGCGGCATCTCGACGTCGAGGGTGATGACGTCCGGCACCTCGTCCATGATGCGCTTGGCCGCAACGAGGGGGTCGGACGCGGCGCCCATCACCTCGATCTCGGGGTCGCTGTTCAGTACATCGGTGAGGGTTTGTCGGACGCTCGCCGAATCGTCGATGATCAGGACCCGCGTTCTCTTCATCGTGTGGCACCCTTCTATGGATAGCCGTTCAGCACTTCAGCGCTTCATGAGAATCGTGCCTGCAACCTGCTCGACCGGGAGGTCGAAGTTGGAGACGGTCTCGGAGTGTCCGACGAACAGGTGGCCACCCGGCACCAGGCAGTCGCAGAGCCGGCGCAGAACCTGCTGCTGCGTTGGCTTGTCGAAGTAGATCAGCACGTTGCGGCAGAAGATGAGATCCATGGGGTCGCCGACGGGGTAGTTGTCGCTCATCAGATTGAGGCGGGCGAAGGCGACGCGTGACCGTAGCTTGGGATGGATCCGGACCTTGCGGGCGCCGGGGTTGAGCGCGGACAGCACGTACCGGGACGCGTACGGGCGAGGCACCGGCTCGATCATCTCGGCGTTATAAATACCTTTCAGAGCCGTGGCCAGAACATCCGTGCTGAGATCCGTGGCCAAGATCTTGTAGTCTATAGCAGTCTGCTCGGAGAACTCCTCCAGCACCATGGCGAGGGTGTAGGGCTCCGCGCCGATCGAGCACGCCGCACTCCAGGCGCGCACACCGCGTGTCCCGCGCGCGGCGAGCTTGGGCAGAATGGTCTCGCGCAGATACGCGAAATGCGCCGGCTCGCGGAAGAAGTCGGTCTTGTTGGTCGTCACGACGTCGATCAGATGCAGGAACTCATGATCGATGCCGCCCTCATCGAACAGATAGCGGCAATAGCTATCGAGCGAGGCGTGCCCGGTGGCGCGCACGCGGCGTCGCAGGCGCCCCTCGAGCATGGTCGTCTTGGTCTGCGGCATGCGAATGCCGCTGTATTCCTGGATGATTCGCGCCAGGCGATCGAAATTGCGCTTGCTCAGACGATCGCCGACATACTCCGGCTCGTACTCGAATGCCGCTGCTGCACCCATGGCTACACCACTCACTGACAATTGCTCTCAGCTCGTCCAGTCGTTTCACTCAGCTCGCCGCGCGGAACGCGGGCGACAGGGCGTTGGCATCGCTCTCGTTGAAGAGGCGCGGCAGGTCGATCAGGACGACGAAGCCCTGTGCACGCCGCACGACGCCGGAGATGTAGGCCGAGTTCCAGCGCACGCCGATATCGGGCGCCGCCTCGATCTGGGCGCAGTCGAACGGCGTGACCTCGTACACGCGATCGGCGACGAGGCCGATCGAGAGGACGCGGTCGGCGAGCGCCACATCCACGACCAGCACGCGGGTGTGCGGGGTCGCCTCTGCCGTCGGCAGGCCGAGGCGCGCGCGCAGATCGATGGTCGGCACGCCCAGGCCGCGCACGTCCGTGAGACCCAGGAGATATTGCGGACCGTTGGGAATCTTGAAGGGGGTCCGGTAGTCCAGGATCTCGCGCACGATTGCGACAGGAAGCGCGAACACCTCCTCGCCCAGGCTGAACGTGACGTACTGAGCATCTTTCGCGGCACGGCTCATCAGGCTGTCTCCTTGAACTCGGCGTCGTCCTTGTCGGGGCCGCCCATCTTGAGGTCGAGGGCGAAGCCCTTGACGCGGGACTGGAGCTCCCCGACGGAATGGCGCGATTGCGGGGCTGATGATGCCTTCCTGCCCTTGCCTGACGCTGTCGCCTTGGCCGGAGCGGCCGCTGCGCGCGCCGGTGCTTTGCGAGCGGCAACGGGGGCCGCCACGCCGGCCCCGACGCCTTCGACGCGGAAGAAGGCGATCGAGGTCTGAAGCTCCTCGGCCTGCGCCGCCAGCTCCTCGGACGTCGCCGACATCTCCTCGGAGGCGCCCGCGTTCTGCTGCGTCACCTTGTCGAGCTGCTGGATCGCCTCGTTGATCTGGGAGGCGCCCACGTCCTGCTCGCGGCAGGCGGCGCTGATCTCGGACACGAGCTCGGCCGTCTTGCGGATGTCGGGCACCAGGCGGGTCAGCATCTCGCCGGCCTCCTGGGCCGTCTTCACCGTGCTGCCCGAGAGGCTGCTGATCTCGGCGGCCGCCGTCTGGCTGCGCTCGGCGAGCTTACGCACCTCGGAGGCCACCACGGCGAAGCCCTTGCCGTGCTCGCCGGCGCGGGCGGCTTCCACCGCCGCGTTGAGGGCGAGCAGATCGGTCTGGCGCGCGATCTCCTGCACGATCGAGATCTTCTCGGCGATGGTGCGCATGGCCGTGACGGCACGCGTCACCGCCTCGCCGCTGGCTTCCGCATCCTTCGACGACTGGCGGGCGATCTTCTCGGTCTGGGCGGCGTTGTCGGCGTTCTGCTTGATGTTGGCCGCCATCTCCTCCATGGA
>JANRIO010000056.1:0-62336 GCA_033764875.1 Hyphomicrobiaceae bacterium
GCTGGAGGCGGCCGTCGTGGGCGTCCCGTCGCAGGCTTGGGGCGAGACGCCTGTCGCCTTCGTCGTGCTCAAACCCGGCCGGGAGCTCGACGCCGATGTGCTGAAGGCCTGGCTCAACGATCGCGTCGGCAAGACGCAGCGCCTCGCCGCATTGCGCATCTTGGAGCAGCTGCCGCGCAGCGGCATCGGCAAGATCCTCAAGCGCGAGCTGCGCGACGGCTTCGGCGCGCTGTGAGGGGGGGCGCCGGGGCGGACGGTCTCACCGGCTTGCCCGGGCCGCGTGTCTGAGATTGTAGACCACGAGAGCGCGCCGGATCGGGACGCTCAAAGCGCGATCTGACGCCCTCGCCGCCGCAGGCATCCGCCTTGCCATGACGCTCTCGCTCCAATCTCCTTGGAGCGCAGGGGGTCCCAAGGTCCACGCAACGGGCTCCAGACACTCCGCATTGCGCCGAGCCCGATGTGAAATCTCGGCTCCGGCATTGTCACCGCACGCCCCGCGACCGCGCTTCCGCGCCAAACCCTCGATCATCGCGTCGGGCAAATGCGGGAAACTTCAGACGAGTGCGGGAAAGCTCCGGCGGTCGCTTCAAGCCGGCGGTCAGAATAGTTCGGATGGGTGTCAATACTGGAGATGCCCCATGTCAGCGCCGAACCCGTCCACTGTCCGAGCAATGCCTGCGGCTGGGCGATTGCAGTCACGTTTCGAGACCATCCAGCACGCGGCCAAATGCAGCGGCGGCGACGCCGACGTGCGCGCTGCACAACGACTTGCCCGCCTGGCGCGGGCAACCGCGCTCCTCGGCGTCCTCGCGCTGGTCGTGGTGATGCTGATCCATGCCGTGAGGGACGAGGCCGCGCCGCCCACCATCGCGGATCAGCCAGCTTCGCTGAGCGCAAAGCGCTAGCTGATCGCGGAAGCGCTCGGGCAAGAGCCTGGAGCTTTCGAGACCGGCTGCAGCGCCGAAGCCGGCAATGCCGGCACCTTCGATCGAACCGCATTTCGCGACTGCACCAGCAATTTGGCGTGCCGCGTCGTGGCGGTGCGCGGAGGCAGAGCATGACCATCGCCATGTTGAGAACAACGCCCTCGGACGCATTCGAGATCGTCATTCTTCACCCCCAGCTCCTGGACGCATTCGAGAGTCACCTGCTGCGCCTGGACAATGAAGGCGTGCGGCTGCGTTTCGGCGGCAAGGTGAACCCTGCGTTCCTGCGCGACTATGCCCATCGCGTCGATTTCAGGAACACGCTTCTTATCGGCGTCTTCGTCGAAGGGCACCTGCGCGGGGCCGGTGAGCTGCGTTCCTTCGAAGTGACGTGGTCCTCCCGGGCCGAGGCCGCATTTACGGTGGAAGGGCAGTTCCGCGGTCGCGGGATTGGGACCATGCTCATGCAGGCCCTGTTGGCGCGCGCCACCGCGCAGGGCGTAAGCGAACTCTACCTCGCCATCAACCCCATGAACCGGCCCATGCGCCGCATCGCCGAGCGCGTCGGCGGCACGTTCGAGAGCGATGGGGAGGAGTTGCACGCGCGGGTGCCCGTCCCTCAGCTGTGATCCCGGCGGCGCGTGCCCCTGCCGATTGGATGCGGCCACGGCCCAGGTTGCCTGTCGGGGCGCCCTTCGGTGCGGGCGGATGCTGCGCCTCGTCGGTGTGCGGCCGCGACGGCGCCGAAACCCCAGCCTCTGTGCGCTGCATCCAGGCCAGATCGGCGCCCATCGAAGTGTGAATGTCGTTCAGTTGCAATAAACTGCGGCGCCGCAACCACAGGACGCGAAGCTTTGCAGCCGGCTCTTGAGCATCGCTTCCATCACATCGTTCAGTATACTTACCATGTTCTGGAATTCAGTTGGTATTGCGTGGAGCCTGTGTATGTGGTTCGCGTCGCGCCGCCGCCCGCTCAAGGGCTTGCTTATGCTTGGTGCTGTGGTGGTCGCGCCCTCCGGTGCCGGGGCCCAGTGCACGGATACCTTTAACACCGCCTTCGTCCTTGCCGGCACGCCCCCGGGGGCAATCGTCCCCGGGTTTGCCTTGCAGAATCAGTTCCCGCTCGGCGTCGGTGCGTCGCTGAATGCGGTCGTGTCCACGATGAACACGGTCAATACGGCCTTCCTGTCGCCGTCCTCCTCGTTTGTGAGCGCGCGCGGGAATGCGCAAGCCGATCAGCTCGGTGGAGGCGTTTGGGGTCGTGCCGTTGTCGGCACCGTCGAGACTCAGGCTACGACCACCAGCACCGTCGACAACTCCCGTGCGCGCGCCACCGGGTTTGATGGTTTACCCAAGCCGCTCACGCCGGTTACGGGCACGGGCACCTGCAAGGGGGAGCTGCAGGAGACGTATGGCGGCTATCAGTTCGGCTTCGACTTGGCCAAACTGAACATTGGAAACAATGGCGGCAACGCGCATTTCGGTCTGACGGCCGGGTACATCTCCTCTCACACGAAGGACACGACGCCCGGTGCGGTGTTTGAGAAGACCTTGAGCGACGCCCCTGGCACGACCTATCTACTGAGTTCACCGGCTGGCAGCTTCAGCGCCAACACGCAGGTGGCATTTGCGGGTCTATATGGAGCTTTCACGCAAGGCAATTTCTCGGCCGACCTGCAATTGAGACATGATCTGTATCTCATGAGGCTGTCGGACCCGCTCAACGGCCTGGCAGACCAGAGCCTCACCGCATCCGGTGTGTCGGCGGGCGCAAATCTGACCTACAGGCTGCCTCTGCCTGCGAATTGGTTCCTAGAGCCCTCCGCGGGTGCGATCTGGTCTCGCGTGCAGGTCGGGTCGATCCAGACGCCGGGCTCGGCAACGTTCGGCTCCATCAATACCGGCGCGGTCAATATCGACGACATCGACAGCGTGCTGGGGCGCGTCAGCCTGAGAATGGGAACGACGATCATATCCGGCGAGACTGCCTGGCAGCCGTTCGTGACGGGGAGCGTCTTCCACGAGTTTGCGGGCGCCGCAACCGCAAAGTCGACGATCGGAGGGCCGGTCGATTCCAACATCGCTTGCACGATCGCTCCATGCCCCGCCAGCGGATACTATCTCAACGACAAGAGGGATCAGGTCATGACCACCTCGACGTCGCGGATCGGGACCTTCTTCCAGCTCGGCGTCGGGACCGCCGTTTCGTTCGGCAACTCGGGCTGGCTTGCCTACGGTCGCCTCGACTATCGCGGTGGCGAGAGCCTACAGGGGTACAGCGGGAACGCCGGGTTGCGCTACAGCTGGTAGGGCCCGAACAGCTACCCGTCGCAGTCAAAAGCCGGTTCCCATGGCCGGAGCGACATTCCGCGCGGGCGCAGGGGCTGGGGGGCGCTGCGCCCCTTGCGTGGGGCCAGTGCGGTTGGGGCCGGCAGCCGCGGCCGGCGCCTCCACGAACGAGAAGCTCTCGTTGAGCGCCGCCTCCTCCCACGGGATCTGCTGGTTCTTGGTCTCCTCCATCACCGACTTGCGCACGCGGATCATGAGCTCCTGGATGGTGATGCCGCGGGTGTCGATGTGCTTCAGCAGGGCCCGGGTGAACGGGCTGTTGCGCCCTTCGCCGTCGCTGGCGACGTTGTTGAGCTGCGTGGCATAGGCGCGGAACACGCCCGCCGAATAGGGGCTGGGCTTGATCTCCACGGAGGCCGTGCCGCGGATCACCGGCAGGCTGCGCGTCTGGCCGCCGAACGAGACCAGGCGCACCGTCATGCCGAGCCCGGCATCGACGGCGTTGGTGCGGCAGGCATCGAGCAACACGATGCCAAGGCGGGCCGCCTCGAGCGGCGCCAGCACGGCCGCCATGCTGAGCATCGCCTTGTTGGCGGCATCGCCCTTGAGCTCGCCCTTGTCGTCAACCTCGATGGCATCGGGCGTGTCGACCGGCAGCAGGAAGCTCTCGCGATTCACCGTCACGCCATGGCCCGCGTAGAAGACGAGGGCCACGTGCTCGCGTGTCACCTTGGCGGTGAACTCCTTCAACAGCGCGCTCATCCGGGCGTGCGTCGCGTCGGTGGCGAGCAGAACCTCGAACTTCAAGCCTTTGAGCTTGGCAGCGAGATCCGAGGCATCATTGCGCGGGTTGGAGAGGTCGCTGATGTTCTGATAGCCGGAGTTGCCGACGACGAGCGCGATGCGCTTTGATGCCGGCGGCGTCTGGGCTGAAGCAGGGTAGGCCAGGAGCAGGGGGGCCGCGAAGAGGCCGAGGAAACCCAATGTCGCGAGCCGGCGGCGGGGCCTCACCATCGAAGCGCTCCCGTGTTTGATGCCCATGCTTGCTGCCTACACTGGCTGCTCAGGCCATCTGCTCAGCGTCTGTCGCATGCTTGGCAACAGGTGTTGGTATCACGCAGGCTTCACGTGGGTATCACGCGCGAAGACGATACCGGACGGCGAGCCTGTGCAGCGGCAATGCACGGTACTCTAGTTGCCGATTTCGGCGAATGCTAGCCTTCCGTTGCCGTCGCTGCTCGCGATCTCGAGGTTGATACTGCAGAGGAGTGCTGCCGATGCGGGCTGTTTGCAGTCTTGTCGTTGTGACGTTCCTCTCCGCGCTTGCCGCGCAGGCTCAACAGACGCCCCCCGCGATGCTCGACATGCCCTGCTCGGCGGCGCGAACCTCGGCGCTCTATCCGCGCCTGAAGCGGTTCGTTCCCGAGCAGGGTCCGCCGGGAGTGCAGGCGAAGGTGCGCGCGGCAGTGCTGCGCACGGTCACCTGGAAGCCCGGCGAGACGCTCAAGATCTGCTTCCTTTCGGGCACCAAGGTCGCGCGGTCGCGCGTGGCCCGCTTTGCCAGCGAGTGGATGGAGCATGCCAACATCGTGCTCGACTTCGGCGACCGAGCATCCCCGCGCAGTTGCAGCGGAGACAACCACGAGGCGGTGAAGATCGATTTCGTCGGCAGCGGCCCCAAGGGCGGAAACTGGTCGGCCCTGGGAACCCTGAGCCGCAGGGCCGTGCAGTCCATGAACCTTGCCAACCTCGGCTCGGACAGCCTGCCGCTGAACCGAAGCGGGCAGCCCATGCCCGAGAGGGAGGCGCGGCGGCTCGTCCTGCACGAGTTCGGCCACGCGCTGGGCTTGCTGCACGAGCACCAGAGCCCGACCTCAAACTGCGGCCGGGAATACGACGAGGAGGCCATCATGGCCTACGGGAGCCTGCTGGGCTGGCCTCCGGCAGCGATCGTCCTGAACTTCCAGCAGATGGCGGAGAGCGCGGAAATCAACGCCAGCGAGATCGATCGCAAATCGATCATGCACTACAGCATGCCGGCCTGGATCTTCAAGGAAGGGCGCAACAGCGCGTGTCACGTCCCGACCAACTTCGAGCTCTCCGCTGGCGACAAGGACTTCATGCGCCGCACGTACCCCAAGGCGGACCCGCCGGATGCCCTGGGTGATGCCTCGGCCAAGGTCGCCACGCGTGGCAGCATCGCTTCCTCGCAGAGCCCAAAGCGCAAGCTCGAAGATTATGAGAAACTGCTGCGCGAAGCTGGCCTGCCGGCCGAGCAGGTCCGTGAGCTCGTGACCGACCTTCGCAACGAGGTGTTCGCCGGAGGGCAATAGCCCATCGCGCGCACTGCATGCGAGCCTGCGGCCCGGCGCCGAGCCGGTTCCCCGAGCGCCGGCCCTCAGAACGAGGCTCGATCAGCGCAGTTCTCGGGCACTTGCGGTGGCCGTGGGGCCTGGATAGCTTTCCATCGACGAGCAGCTAGAAGCGTGCACCCTCCGGACCGAGAAGACATGGCTTGCACTCGAACTGACCGCCAACGTCGTGCGTTGTTTGTCTGGATTGCCGTGGCCGCGATGATCGCCGGCCTTGCCTTGCCGGAAACCGCAGCCCGGGCACAGGACAAACAGGGGACTGCCAAGGGGGCTGAGCGGCACGTCGAAGAGCGGCCATTTGCCGGCCCGCCCCCCAAGCACCGCGCTCCGCGTCGCAAATCCGACAGGTGCAAGGTTGGCGACGTTACGTGCACCCTGGCGGCCAAGGCGGACGTGGGAACGCCGTGCAGGTGCCCCGAGGCGGCAACAGGCTCTGGCCAGGTCGTAGACCCCGCCGACAAATGATCGGCGCCGGCACGAGGTGCGCACGTGGCAATCTCTGACGAGGATCGCGAGCGGATCACCCAGACGATCAGGAGCTACCTGGCGCGCGAGCGGATCTCGCGTGAGGAATTCGCCCAGCGCGCCAAGATCGGGAAATCGACCGTCGACAAACTCGTCACGGGCATGTTCTCGGAGAAGACTGTCTTGCAGATCGACCAGCAACTGGGCCTCGGCCTGCTCTCAACCTTGCCGCTGGTCGAGCTTGCGCCGGAGGAATTCGGAAGGTACTCGCGCGAGGAGACCACACCCTACATCGGCCACTACGTTCTCGCGCGCCCCTCGTTCAGCGAGCGGGGTGTCATCCAAGCCTTTCACATGGAGATCGCGTGGCAGAAGGAGACCCGCACGCTGGTCATCAAGGAAGCGGCCCAGGACAAGAAGATCCCCCTGCAGTTCGGCTCGATCTACATTCCGCGGGGCTCGATGCACATCTTCGTCATGTCGAACGAGAATGGCTGGCTGAAGAGCGTCATCCTTTCGCAGATCGATGTCTACAAGTGCATGAAGGGCATCATCCTCACGATGGGACATGCCTTCGCGAACGTCTATACGCCTCTCGCCTCACCCGTAATCCTGAGCAAATACCCGAAAATCGAGCCTTCGATGGTCGGAGCGCTCAAGCCATCGTCGCCACACTACCACACCTATTTCAACGCCCTACGGGAGGTCGAGACTGAGCGTTTTGCCCAATGGGTCACGCTCGGCAAAGACGGCGCCCAGCGCTCCTGATCATCCGCATCTCGCCTCGCCTGGCTGACCTCCTTTCGGGCGCGTAGTCCCCTGGTCGATCCGCGGATCACGCAATAAACGAGCGCTCGGGGCGCCGCCATGCCATGCGCACAGGACGGTTTGGCCGACGGCGGAAACGCTCGGAAAGCAGCGGCAATCCGGAGAAAACTCAGGCGATGGGAGCAGCGCCCGCTGTGACGTACCGTTCCTGCATCGACACAAGCGCAGGACACCAAAACGACGCTCACCCGCCCCGATCAATGAGACCACGCAACACAAGCCGCGCGGCCCAAGGCCGGCGCACATATTCCCCAGCACATTGGAGAGACGATCATGATGCAAGAACGTCGTGCACTTATACTCGCCGCGCTGGTGGCGGCATGCTTGGGAGCCGGCGCCAGCTACGCCTACAGCCACCTCGCCGGCCAGCCGGCAGCGCCAACCGACTGCGATTGCCGCGAGCGCCGATCTGATCGTGTGCAAGGCCAAGGTCTGGAGCGGGAAGTCGAGACGCACGGGGCGCATGCGGACACGGACTATTCCTGGCGTCGATGGCCTTCGCTGGTCGACTTCTGAGCGCGTTGCGCGCCCGGCTCGAGGAGAGAGCAACGCAGCGTTGATGCGCTGTTGACGCGCCAGTGCTGTCGTCTGAGCCGGAACCGGGCAGCCACCGCTCAAGCCATCGCTGCGGGGTGTGCCCAGCCTACCGACAACGAATTTCTCAGGCCTGCCTAACCCACGGCAGCTCCGGCGCGCGCCCAATCAGACGCGCGACACGGGCCACGACGTGGGCAAACGAAGGGAGAAAAGTCATGCAAGACCCTGTCTACGATGCGCTCTCGCCGTCTCGCCCCAGGCCCAACCGCTTGCGAGCGTTCGCGGTGCACATCGGCGACTGGCTTCGCACCTGCGCCGACTACTACACGGCGGCGGCGCTCTACGAGCAGCTCTCGCGCCTGCCCGACTCCGAGTTGCGACGGCGGGGGCTCAATCGGGCCACGCTTGCCCGGGACCTCTGTGCGCAATGCGAGCGCCCCCGTCATTGATCGTCACCTGCCGCTGAGCACCAGCGCCTCTCTGTGGCCCTCAACCGCAATCTCGCCGGAGAGCAAAAATGGTTCAAGGACTTGGCATCATTCTCGCCTGCCAACTGGTCGGCGACCTCCTGGTCACGATAGGGCGGCTGCCGATCCCGGCTCCGGTCTGCGGCATGCTGCTGCTGCTCATGGGCCTGCTGGCCTACGGCAGCGTGCCGGAGTCCCTCGCCCGCGCCGCGGACGGCCTGACGTCCAACATGTCTCTGCTCTTCGTGCCGGCCGGTGTCGGCGCGGTGACGCAACTTGGCGTCATACACTTGCACGCCAGCACGATCGCCCTGGTACTTGCAGCCGGCTCGCTGCTCACGCTGATCGCGACGGCCGGTGTCGTTGAGGTGATGTCGTGGTGCATCGCCGCCCTTCAGCGCTGGTCGGCGACCCGGAGCCTGCGTGGCCACGGCCGCTCTCACGAGGGTCCTTCCCATCCTCAGAGGCTGTCATGACCGCTGCCCTATCCGCAGACGCGCTGGCCGCGATGGCGCTGAGCGTCGGCGCCTTCCATGTCGGCTGTCTCGCCTATCGTCGCTCGCGCAACCATCCGCTCTGCCACCCGATTGCCGTGGCGGTGGTCCTCGTCATCGCCGTGCTGCTGGCATCGGGGATCTCCTACGAGCGCTACTTCGCCGGGGCGTGGATCATCCATGCGCTGCTCGGGCCGGCCGTCGTGGCACTGGCGCTGCCGCTTTACCGCAACCTGGCCATGATCCGATCCGCGACGGTGCCCATCCTGGCCGGCATTGCCGTCGGCGCGACCACCGGATCCGTCACCGCCATCGCGATCGCGCGCTTGTTGCATGCCCCGTTGGACATCGTCGTGTCGGTGAGCTCGAAATCGGCGACGGCCGCCGTCTCGATGGAGCTTGCCAACAGTCTCGGCGGAATTCCAGCGCTTGCCGGTGTCGTCACCGTGTTGACCGGCATCATCACTGCTGCTCTGGGGCCGCTTGCCCTCGATCTGGCAGGCATCAGGGCCAAAGCCGCGCGCGGCATTGCCATGGGTGTGACCGGACATGGATTGGCAACTGCACGGGCGCTTGCGGATGACGACGAGGCGGGCGCCTACGCAGGGCTCGCCATGGGGTTGACGGCCGTGCTGACCGCTGTGGGATTGCCGATCCTCTGGAGGCTCGGGATGTGAAGGTGCAGTCGACCTATGGCTGACGGAGCATGGCGGGCCCGCTTTTCTGACAGCACACGTCCCCTCTCAGGGCGAGGCCAGGCGCAGTGAGAGGGGTACCATGCGCCGCGACCCGGAAGGAGGCGGCACCAGGCAAGCGAATTCACGCTGGATTGACGCACGCCATGCCACCGTAGGGTCTGAACGGCACTCATGCGGGCCGGGAAGAGTTGAGGTGTCACGATGCACGGCCACCCGTTTTCTGGTCCGCTTCAGATCTGGTGGGGGAAGACCAACCTCCCGGAGATGCCGCGCACCCTTTTCCGCGGCCTGGGAGAGGCAGTCGAGAAGGCGGACATGTTCCGCGCGGGTGGCCTCATCAGCATGAACGGGAGGTTCGACAGAACGCAGCTGCACACGCTGATTGCGAGGTTGTCCGCAACCATCGGCTCGAACACCCAGAAGGCCGACAATCCCAGGATCCCATCGGGCTACACCTACCTGCTGCAATTCATCGCCCACGACATGGTGGACAGCGTCGTGTCCTTCGACATTCATGAGCAAAGTCTGATTCCGGGCTCACGCAACGCGCGGATGCGGCCACTCCTGCTCGATACACTGTACGGCATGGGTCCGGACGAATGCCCGCATGCCTATGAAGCGTCGATCGGGGAGGGGCAGATCCCACGCACGCGCCTGCGAATGGGGGTGCATCAGAGCGCGCCTTTCGGGGACTTCTGTCCGTTCCGCGATATCGCTCGGAACAGGGGCGCATGGGATCAGCAGGGTACGCCGCCGCTGACCGAAGCGATGCTGGCCGATGCCCGCAACGACGCGCACGCGCTCATCTCCCAGCTCACGATCCTATTCCAGCTGCTGCACAACCACGTCGTCGGGATGCTGGAACGTGCCACTGTGGGAGAGCAGCGGAACTTCCCCGCTCGAGAGATCGCGTATCGACACTACCACTGTGCGCGAACCGTGGTGACCCTGATCTATCGAAACATCATCTGCAAGGACGTGCTGCGCCGCGTGCTGCACGATGAGGTCTACAGGCACTACCTGCTGAACGGCAACAAGCCGCGCGATTCGGGCGCCACGATCCCGCTCGAGTTCACCTTTGGCGCGTTTCGCTTCGGCCACGCGATGGTGCGCGACGCTTATGATATCAACAGCGCCTTTCCGGCTCAGCCCACCAGCAAGGCGCTGCGGCTGAGCTCGCTGTCCGCACCGATGGATCTTCCGGTCGACAAGACGTGGTTCGTGGATTGGGCGCGCTTCTTCGATACCGGCCTGGTGCAGAAGCCCAACCTCAGCAAGGTCATCGGACCGCACTATCCCGGTGCCTTGGAGGATGATTTCATGTTCATGCCACCGAAGGTGCCTGGAGTGGATTCGGGCGGTCTCACGAACCGCGATCTTCTGAGCGCGTGCTACGCGGGCATGCTGTCCGCGGACGCGCTCTGCCGCATCCTTCGCGAGCAAGGCTTCGACCTGGTCAAAAGCTTCGATGATTGGCGCCCGAAGCTGCGCACATGGTTGCTGCAGTCGGCGCACTTCTCGCAGTCTCCGGAAGCCCTGGACATGATCGCGCGGGATCCCCCGCTACCGTTCTTCCTCTTGCTCGAAGCCGCTGACGGTGGCGGCCGGCATCTTGGCCCGGTGGGCTCGATCATCGTCGCCGAAACCATTCTCGGGGCCATGGAAGCGAACCCGCTGCGGGTGAAAGGCGACACGCTCAGGGAGCGCATCAAAAGCTGCGGCATGGCGCTTTTCAAGACTGGGCCAGCGGATGCGACCGAGGCTGAGCCCATGCAGGCCGCTGTGACAGAGGCGCTGAACGAGATCGGGGAGATCGAGACCATGCCGGGCCTGCTCGCCTACATGGCCCAAGGACGCATGTTCGACTGAGGTCGTGATTCTGACTTGAAGCAAGGGAGAGACGGAAATGGATGCGATGACGGTCGGCAACTTCGAGCGTTGGGGACGATTGGTGAAGACGTGGGCCACGGGCGTGTCCTACTTTCTCGATGACTCGCCGGCGGTGACCATCGATCAGCTGCCGGTCCCCCGCTCGCTCGACGAGTTGAAGCGGCAGGCGGATCTCGTTCGCGCCAACGTGAGCATTCCGGACCACATGGTCGGACTTGCTGTCGTCCAATACAGCGTGGATACGGTCGTGATCCGGTTGCCGCCCGCTGAACGCATCAAGGCCAAGGAGGTGGAGCTTTCCGCCCAGACGGGCACCTATCCGTTCCCGGATTTCTATGCCCAGAACATCGGCCAGAACCTCAGCGTCGAAAGGAAGCTCGCCTTGCATGCGGCGCGCATCGGCGACTACACCATCAGCATGTGCGGCTAGCTTGCCAACAGCGCATCAACAGTGGTGATGCGCCAACCCCTCGACGGGCGCCCCGGCGCCCGCCAAGCCATCGCGCACGCGCTGCCAGTCTTCAGCAAGGCGAATAGGGACCATGCTGAGGAGCCAGCGCGTGATATTGGCATCGGTCGCCGGGTCCGGTCCGACCCAGCGGCTGCGCGTGATGTCGAAGAAACGACGCAGTTCCGCAGCCGCACGATCTTGCGCGCCGACATGGAAGAGTGCTGAAGCCTTGTAGCCCGGCACATAGCTCAGGTCCCCCGCGGCCTCGGCAGCCTGGATGGCGCCCGCATAGTCGCCGCCCATGAAGCGGATCGACACGTGGTAAGCCCATTGCAGGGGGCTCGGCGCCAACGGCAGCCGCAGAGCGTGCTCGGCAATCTCGCGGGCGCGGGCGTATTCTCCGCAGATCGCCATGCAGCCTGCGGATGACATCATCGTCCAGGGATCGTTGTCGTTCAACTCGTAGGCGAGCGGAATGAAGATCATGGCCTGTTCGTGCTGCCTGACCATTGCGTGCGACCAGCCCAGACACAGTTGGCTTCGCGAGTCGATTGGATCGAGGCGCGCGGCTTCGCGCGCGTACTGCAGCGACTGCTCCGATCGCTGGGCGTTTCGAAACACCCCGGCTCGAACGATATGGTCGGAGTTGTTCAGCTGGGCCAGGCTCGAATACGCGGGCGCGAAGTCCGGCATCTGGGCGATGACCTGGCGGAACAGCCCTCTGGCCTTCTCCCAATTGTTGACGTCGAAGTTCAGAAACGTCGCTTGCCCGAGCAGCCAGAGATCGTAGGCCTGCAGGCTACTCGGAGCGTCCTCCATCAGCCGCACCATTCGGCTCATGGAAAGGTGAACATTGAGCGCCGTCGTGATGCGGCGCACGATGTGCTGCTGCGATTCGAACCAATCGTTGCCGGAGATGCTGAGGCGCTCGCTCCACAGATACTCGCTGGTGCGCCGGTCGCGCAGGGTGATCACCAGGCGCAGCGCCGCCTCGGCGCCCAGTGCCGACGCCTCGATGACGTACTCGCCGATGTCTGTTCGCGGGGTGGCGGAAATCGTCGCATCTCGCACAACCCATTCCCTGAACCGGACGAGGTACGCGATTAGCTCCCGTCGAAACCCTTGGATCAAGTATCTGTGCGCCTCGCCCGTCCCGGAGCTGTCAAACCCGGCCACGGAGACCATGAGCTTCGGCAAATGCTTTCTCTCGTGTATCGACACATTGAATGCATCTGCAGGACTCTCGGGTCGCTCGGCCGGGATGATCTGTGGCAGCGCCGGGACGAGGGGCGAACCCGGCTCGGCTTCTCCAAGCTTGACCTCCGCGATCAGGGCCTGCGTCTCCTTCGACGGTTCGACATCGTAGTCGGTCTCAAGGAGGTCCCAAAGCGCCTTGTAGGCGCGAAGCGCGCCACCGACGTCACCTGCGGCACGGCGGGCGCGAATGAGGTAGCGGACGGCGCCTTCGTGGGTGGGATCGAGCTTTATCAACAGCCGGGCCAGCGTCTCGCCGTCGCCACCAGCCCCGTGACCCAGCGCGTTCTCGACAAGGCGTATCATACGATCGCCGAGCGACTGACGCTTTGCGAGAAGCCAGACGCGGAACGCCGGGTCGAGTGACTCGAGCTCCTCGAGCCATGTCTCCAAGGGCCGATCGGTTTGCAGCAGCGCTTCATGCGGATGCCCCGAAGCGACGCTCTCAAATATCGAGAACAGGTCGACGTCTACGCGCGACCTGTCGAGGGAGAGGCCGATCTTGTCCACCCGCAGACCGTCAAAGCCGACCGCCTCCAGCGCGCCCTTCAACTCGTAGAGTGTCTGGCGTAGCGATGCTCGAGCCCTCTCCTCCTCCGACTCGCTCCACAGGAGCCCAACGAGGCGCTCGCGTGTCTCCTGACCAGGCTCGGAGACCGCAAGGTAGGTGATCAGCGCCGCCGATTTCCGCAGAATGGGTGGCACCACGCGATCTTCGACGCGCAGAACGAGCTTTCCGATGGTGTTGACCGCAAGCCTGGGCCTGCCGTCTTGGTCGTTCGATCGGCTCTGTAATTTGCCGTCTGTTGTCATTTGTGATCCGCGCAAGTCTTGCTGTGCGTCGATCCGTGGATGGCAGTTCTCTAGTGTAGCGGTCCCTGAACCGCGGCGTCACGACCTAAGCCAGCGTCCCCATGCTGCACTGCAAAAGTCCCTCGAGTGCAAAGACTTTCCCTGTCACATCAAGGAAATGCCATTGGTCCAGCGCTCGCCACCGCCATGCAAGCTTCGCGCCGCCACTAGCCGTGACGTATCCAGTCGGCTTGGCATGAGTTGGAGGCTGGGCGCCAATGCACGCGCCACTGGAACAGAGAATTCCGGCCGAGTGAGGTCCACGAGCACGGCCTCGATATCGTGGTGCGCAAACGCCTGAGCAATGGTCTTGAGCCTGGATTCTGCGTCGGCCCCTGTCATGGCTGGAGCGTGTCGGATCGGGGAGCCCGTCGCGTGCAGGAGTTCGCAACGTGCCGCGTCCAGCGCCGCGGCCCGAGCCAATACGCGTCGGTCCTCCTCGCTCAGGCGGTCTCCCCCGCGCTCGCGGTGGCGCATCAGACTGAGCTGAAGTCCCAATTCAATCTGGCAGAGTTCGAGCAGCGCCTTTGCAGCCGCATCGCTCAGCTGCAAGTCTGAGGCAAGCCCGCAGGCGAAGCCGCGGCCATCACCCGCATCGACGGAGACGGCGGCGACGACGGGGATGGCGAGGTCTGTCGTGATATCGAGCAGCCAGGTGGCGCGTTCTCGCGACCCTTGCCGCAGCTGATTGACCTGCTCGGCAACCCGGCCATTCGACAACGCCTCCAACGTCAGCGGTCGGGCGCGCCGCCCGCCCAGCCACCACTGTGCAGCCGCGTCCCGCTCTACCAACTCGAGCAACCCCCGCGCGGCGGCGTCGGCGAACGAACGGGCAGCCGCTGCTCCCGTGCTGAGGGCCGTAGGGGCGTCGAACAAGGGGCCGGGACGTGCCCGCCGCAGGACCCAGTCGGCAGGCACGAGGCGCAGGTCATCGCTGTGCAGACATCGGCCAGCGATCCAATCGAATGGCACATCGTGCGACGCGCCTAGGCGATCCGCGTGACCTTTGATGAGCTCGTGCAATGCCGGAGCCAAGGGGCCCGCATTGTCGTGCGTTGCCGTGGAGACGACGTCGCCATCGTGCTCGATCAGCGACAAGCGCTCGACGCACTCACCCAGGCAGCCGCCCAGCGCATCGGCCAGCTCGAGGCCACCGCCGGCCAGGTGAAGCCTGGTTGAGATCGGAGCGAGACCGGGCACGTTGGGGCATGTCGCTTCCGCCCCCACAAAGCACAGGCCCGGTGCCCAAGGTGAAGAGAGCTGAAACAAGCGGGTCAGGAATGCGCTCGCCCCAAGTAGGGCAGCGCCGTGCCTTTCAACAGCAACCGCCTCGAGGTGCTTGTCCCCCGACAGGTCGATTTCACGGAGCTCGATGACGCCAGTCGACATGCAATGGCATAGCAATCGGTGCGAGAGTTGTCGATGTGAACCCGCCGGAGCACCGTCGTGGGCGGCGTCCCGACGACTTCGAACGACCTCAGCGCAGGGCTTCATCTAGCCGACAGAAACTCGTTGTCGAGCAACACGCAGGGCATAGTGCGCAGCGCGCCCAAGGGAGATGCACCCGCGCAAGCGCCGTCCAGATTGCACCAATCCGTCAATCTGAGACGGCCGCGATAGACCGCTGAGCGTCAGCGCAGCGCCGGGACTGAGCAGAGTGCGTCTCGTTTCACGGTCATCTTCGTGCACGAGGGACGCGAAGCGACCCAGACACTCGCGACCCTTGCATGTGGCGTTGACGGAAAGATGACGCGCCTCCGGCACGCTGGCGACGCACGAGGACCAGGCAGAGCAGCGCCGGCCCGATCAGCAAAACTGGAGGACACGATGAAGCATACCGCAGGGATGTCGCGTAGCCGCCGCTTGGGCGTTCCTACCGCATGCGCACTTGGCATCGCCACTGTGCTCTATGGGTCCGTGGTCGCCGTGGCCGAGGAGAGTGCCGCCTTTCCAAGTTACAACGTCAGCGCTCATTGCCAATATGCGTTCGCGTCTGGAGCGCTAAAGTACAGGCACGACTGCGAGGATCGCGAGCACGCAATCACCAGTCTGCTTCGCCACCAATGGGCCGAACTCAAAAGAACGAGCCCGGATCTCGTCTCGCATTGCCTCACCGTCAATTCGCGGTTCACCAGAAACCCATCATATCTGGGGCTCCTGCAGTGCGTGGCGGCCGTTCGGGACGCCGCAGACTGAGCCAAGCCACTGGTGCTTGGCAGGGTGCGCCCGGGCCAGGTGGCGAAGCGGCTCTCGGAGAGCGCATCGCCTGAGCCGAATGCGAACGGCCCCGCACCAGCCTGCAGACGCGCATCGGTGAATGATGCGCGTCTTGTGTGACACGCGCCGCTCGCGCGCCCGATTGGCACTTCGTGGGCGCCGCTGCGCTCCTTTTTCGAAGCATTGCGCGTCGTTCGCAGCAGTCTCTCCCTCCCACATCTTGGCAGGACGCCGGCGCTGCTCTCCGTGTCGGGCAGCCGGTCGGTTCACGCGTACTTTGCGACTGTCGCTCGTCCTGAGCCGCGCGGTCCACTCCGCATCGGGAAATGCCAGATTGCCTCGCAAAGGCCGTTCGCGGCGAATTCAAGCCTCGCCACTGCAGCGTCAAGCAGCACGAACAGCGACGGGATGTTCCCCGCGAGGGATCATTGACGAAGAGCCGACGCCCGATTGATGGCGATGCACCAATCTCGGCTACGTGGCCGACCCGAGATCAGACATCGGCTCACACTCCGCTGAAGCAGCAGGAGGCGAACATGATGCGGCAATCCCGCTTTGACCGGAAGGTCGAAGAGGCCCGGGAGCGATTGCACCGGGCGCGGTCACAGCCTCGGGAGAACCAGGATCGCGAGCCGAGCTCGGATCCCCTTCTCGCCTACGATCTGGCACTGCTCGCAAGCGAGAGCGACGCGGCCGCCGATCGCGACAACGAGCGCGCGTTGAGTTGGCGATGGTGTGTCGGCGCGGTGGCGCTGGTTCTGATTGTCTCTGCCCTTGCGATCCTCGCCGCGCGGCCTGGACTGCAAGTGTCGGCGCTCCTGCCGCCGCCGCTTCCGCCGTAAGGGCGGCAGTGGGAAGGCGCTCAGCTCCGGCTCCTCATCGCCTCACGTTGCTCCGAAACAGCAAAGCCACTCACGCGCGCAACCCATTTCCATGAGGGCAGCCATGTCTCCGCGTCGTCCAATCTTCCTGACCGCCCGGCTCGAAGCGCATGAAGGGGATGACTATCTCGCGCATCTAAGGCGGCTCGACCGCAGTGCGCAGAGCCGGCGTTTTGCTGGCCAGCTCGCGCCGGCAGCGCTGACGGAGCGCGCGCGACTGGCAGCGCGCGATGCGGTTTGCGTCATCATCGCGCGCGCTGACGGGCACGTTCGTGCCGCCGCCGAACTCTGGGAGACCGGTGGTCTCGTCGAAATGCTAGAGCTCGCCCTGTCTGTTGAAGCGCGTTTCGGCGACGCCGAGGCACGGGTCACAGCACACGCGATTCGCGATGCGCGCGAACGCGGGATCTTGCGTCTCGTCTATCAGGCAGGCGCGAGCGGGAGCTTGCCGGTCCTGCCCACCGCGCGCGTCTCGCGCTGGAGGCCCTGGTCGGCGCCGGGCACGTGGTGCTGCGACCTCGACAAGATCCCAGCCCGTGTTTCGTCGCTCTCGACATCAAGCCGGACGCTGCCGGTGACGTCCGGCAGCACGGCACGAACTCGCGCGTCCGATCGCGCGGCGAGGGCCTGACCATGCGCTCGCATTCTCCATCCCGTATCGGCGCAGCAGTTCTTCTCATGTGCCTCGTTGCCGCTGTTCATCCTGCAGCACCGCACACCCATGCCGACCCCGATGGTCGGATCGTCGACTGGTATCCCCTCGAGTGCTGTCACGGCAGGGATTGCCGTCCGGTCGCGAAGATCGAGGAGAAGCGCAACCTTTTCTGGATGACGACGACGGACGGTCTCACCATTGCCGTCGATCCCAACCAGCCCAGGAGACTATCGCGAGACGAGCGATGGCACGTCTGCATCGCGGCGGACGACTCGGACCAAACGGTCGTGCGCTGCGTCTTCGAGCCGGCGCGCAGCTAGGCGCGCCATTTGCAGCAGTTTGATCAGACGAAAGTGGAGAGGACCATGAGGCAGTCGCTATCGCTATACGCAATCGTGTCGGTCGCCGCCGGGTGTCTGGGAGCCGGTGCCGGCTATGGCTACAGTCATTTCGAACGAAACGCCCGACGGGTGGACAGTTGCGGTATCGTCGAGCAGAAGCCTCGGCATGACCCGTCCCGCGACCGCGCGACGGACAAGGGAGACCCATCGGGGTACGCCGCCTATCGTGGGGACTTCTCCTGGCTTAGATGGCCATCGCTGGTGGATTTCTGAGCGCTCGCCGCGCGGCCCTCCCAGGAGCGGTCATGCTCTGAGTGTTGTCCCTCGATCCCAACGGCTCGTGCGCCCTACCACCCTCTGTCGGAGAGCCTTCAACGGCGCGAGGGCGGCAATTCCACGATGCCGCATGCCAAGAGCAGCACATGCCGAGATTTGGCGCACGCCCCAGCACCTCACGGCGAGTGAAGCTGCGCGCCCTGCGGACGGAATGCGGCCGTCGCACGATCGAGTGTCCAGTTCCGCAGCGCAGCGCAACCGACCTCACAAGCCCGCGCTGCGCAGATGGCAGGCGTCGCTCGTCGTCGTTCGGCCGCATGGTAGCTCTGAGACCCGCTGCCCTGGCGTTAGTCCTGACAATCCTCGCGCACGCTGTTGCGGTCGCCTCGGGCAATGATCGTCCCTGGATCGGAATTGACATTGAGGATTGGCGGATCGGAGACTTTGCCGCTGGTGTTGCCGTGCTGCGCGTGGAGCACGCATCGCCGGCCAGCGAGGCCGGTGTCTCCGCTGGCGATATCGTGCTCGCGCTGGAAGGTCATGACCTGCGCAATGCCGATGATCTGATTTGCCGTGTACTGGCGCTGAGGCCTGGACAGCACATTGTCCTGACGGTGCTCCGGGCCGAGGAGAGCTTGGCGCTTCGCGTGAAGCTTGGCCTGTGGCCTCTCGGCATTCCCAAGGGCACACGCGAGTGCGCTGCTGTCGTTGGTTCACGTCCGGATCGCAGCTCCTCCCGCCCCTCGTGACGTCGGTCGTAGAGACCGCTTCTTGGGCGTGAAGGATCCAAGGGCCGCCCAGCGGTCCGTTTCGAACGCGCCGATACCGCAGCCGCATTGACCAACATCGTGCTGGGATGCAGCAAGCTGCCCGCCCACCGATCGGGGCTGGGCAAGTCAACACAGACACCAATAATGAAAGTGATGGTGGAGGGGGTTGGATTCGAACCAACGTAGGCTAAGCCAACGGATTTACAGTCCGTCCCCTTTAGCCACTCGGGCACCCCTCCATGAGGGTCCGGCCGGGCTACGGCGGCCGAAGCCGAGGTGCCGTGCGCCGCAAGACCTGCAGTCCCGATGCTGCAAACGAAATGGCCCCGCCGTGGGCGGGGGCCAAGCCGGGCGTGTTATGCTGACTGGCCGGTGCGCTGTCAACCCGTCCCGCGGGCCTCCGGACCGGCGGCCGGGCCCGATGGCGGGCATTGACGCAGGCCCGAAAGGCCAGCCATGTCAGGAGCCTCGACCCAGAGGTCCCGACAGCGGCAGCAGGACTGAAGCCCCATGCGAGACAGACGCGACGCCGGCAGGCACCGGCACGGTGGCGGCAAGCCGCACTGGCACAAGCCGAGGCCGGCAAAGCCCGGGCCGCAGCCCCATGGCCGCCCCGACAGGGCGGCCGCGGACGACCCCGACCACGTCGTGCTCTACGGCATCCACCCCGTCGAGGCGGCCCTGCGCAACCCCGGCCGCAGCATCCGCCGGCTGCTGCTGACCGACAACGCGCAGCGCCGCCTGCAGCCGGCGCTGGAGGCGCGCGGGGCCACCGCCGAGGCGGCGGCGCCGAAGGACCTCGACCGACTGCTGGGGCCCGACACCGTGCACCAGGGCGCCATGCTCGAGACGGGGCCGCTCGAGGAGCCCGACCTCGAGGCGCTCGCCGAGGGGGCCGACGCGCGGCCGCTGCTCGTGCTCGATCAGGTGACGGACCCGCACAACGTCGGCGCCATCCTGCGCTCGGCCGCCGTGTTCGGCGCGGCGGGCCTCGTGATGACGCGGCGGCACAGCCCGCCGCTCGACGGCACGCTGGCCAAATCCGCCTCCGGCGCGCTGGAGCTGGTGCCCGTGAGCCTCGTCGGCAATCTGGCCCGCGCCATCGCGGAGCTGAAGGAGCTGGGCTTCCTGGTGGTCGGGCTCGACGGCGAGGCCGAGGCCGCCATCGAGGAGGTGGACTGGGCCCAGCGCGTGGCGCTGGTGCTGGGCGCGGAGGGCAAGGGGCTGCGGCAGTTGACCCGCGAGAGCTGCGACCAGCTGTGCCGCATCGCGGCCGATGGACCGCTGGCGAGCCTCAACGTCTCCAACGCGGCGGCCGTGGCCCTGCATTTCGCAAGCTTCCGGCGCCGGGCCGGCTGAGCCCGCACGACAAGCGCCGCGGGCGCCCGCGCCTGGGGCAGGTGCCGGTCTTGCATCCCGTCGCCTCGGCCTCGCGCGGTCGCGGGACAGGCTGCCGCCGGGCAGCGGCGGCGGCGGCGGCCTACTTGCGGATCTCCCCGCCGGTCGCCTTCTTCACCTCGGCGATGATGCGCTCGGCGACGGCCTCGATCTCGGCGTCGGTGAGCGTCTTCTCCCTCGGCTGCAGCACCACCTCGAGCGCGATGGATTTCTTCCCCGCGCCGAGGCTCGCGCCCTCGAACAGGTCGAACACGCTCACGCCCGCGATCAGCTTCTTGTCGGCGCCGCTGGCGGCCCTCACCACGTCGCCGGCCGCGACCTTGGCTTCGAGCACGAAGGCGAAGTCACGCCGCACAGGCAGCAGGTCGGCCGCTTCCAGCGCCGGCTTGCGCGGGCCCTTGCGCTTCGCCGCCGGCAGGGCGTCGAGGAACACCTCGAAGGCCGCGATCGGTGCTGCCACGTCGAGCGCCCGCAGCGTCTCGGGATGCATCTCGCCGAAATAGGCGAGCACCGTCTTCGGCCCGAGCTTGACCGCGCCGGAGCGCCCCGGATGGAACCACGCCGGCGCCTCGCGCGCGATCTGCACCTTGCCGATGTCGAAGCCGAGGTCGGCAAGCAGCGCCGTCACGTCGGCCTTGGCCTCGAACACGCTGGCCTCTGCCGCCGTGCCCTGCCAATGCCGGCCGGAGCCCGCCATGTGCGAGGCGCCCACGCGCACGCCGCCTGCAGCCACGAGCTGCTCCTTCTCGCCGGGGCCGCGATAGGCCTGTCCCACCTCGAACAGGGCGATGTCGGCGTTGCCGCGGTTGCGGTTCCTCTGCGCCGCGGTGAGCAGGCCGGGCAGCAGGCTCGGCCGCATGGACGACATCTCCACCGAGATCGGGTTGGCGAGATCGAGCTCGGGCCGGCCGCCGCCGAAGGCTTCCGCCTCCTTCCTCGGGATGAACGACCAGGTGATGGCTTCCACCATGCCGCGCGCGGCCAGGGCGCGCCGCGCCCGGCGCACGCGCTTTTGCGTCTCGGTGAGCACGGGCCGCGCGACGCCGGCCGCGCGCGGCATCGGCGTTGACGGCACCCGGTCGAGCCCGGCGATGCGCACCACCTCCTCGACGAGGTCGGCGGCCCCGTGCATGTCCGGACGCCAGGTCGGGATCGTCACCTTCACGCGCTGGCCCTTGCCCTCGATGGCGCAGCCGAGCCCCTCCAGCGTGGCGCGGATCTCCTTGTCGGCGAGCTTGATGCCGGCGAGCTTCTCGATCAGCCCGCTGTCGAAGTCGACCGTCACCGCCCTGACCGGCGGCGTGCCGGCGACGCGGGCCTTGGACGGCTTGCCGCCCGCCACCTCCATCATCAGCGATGTGGCGAGGTCGAGCCCCGGCAGCACGAAGGCCGGGTCGACGCCGCGCTCGAAGCGGTAGCGCGCATCCGAGACGATGCCGGCCTTGCGCCCCGTGGCCGCCGTGCGCAGCGGATCGAAGTAGGCGCACTCGATGAGGACGTTCTTGGTCTCCTCGCTGCAGCCCGTGTCCTCGCCGCCGAGGATGCCGCCCAGCCCCAGCACGGCACGCTCATCGGCGATCACGCACATGGCCGGATCGACCATGTGCGTGCGCCCGTCGAGGCCCTTGAAGCTCTCGCCCTCGCGGGCCAGCCGCGCCCGGATGGCGCCCTGCAGCTTGTCGGCATCGTAGACGTGCAGCGGCCGGCCGCGGTCCATGGAGATGTAGTTGGTCACGTCGACCAGCGCGTTGATGGGCCTGAGCCCCACGGCCCTCAGCCGCTGCTGCATCCAGGCCGGCGCCTGGCCGTTGTTGACGCCCTTGAGATAGCGGCCGGCAAAGCAGGAGCAGGCGTCCGCGGCCTCGTCCGGCAGCTCGAGCCTGATGTCGACGGGGCACTCGAACGTGCCCTCGACTCCCTTGAGCTTGCGCTCCGGCTTGAGCTTGCCGAGGCCGGCGGCGGCGAGATCGCGCGCGATGCCGCGCACGCCCGTGCAGTCGGGGCGGTTGGGGGTGAGCTTGACCTCGAAGACCGGGTCGGCGAGGCCCACCACGTCGGCATAGCGCTGGCCGATCCTGTCGGCGTAGGTCTCGGGCAGCTCGATGATGCCCTCGTTGGCATCCGACAGCTCCAGCTCCCGCTCCGACACCAGCATGCCGTTGGAGACGACGCCGCGCACGGGGCGCTTGTCGAGCGTGATCTTGGTGCCGGGGATGTAGGCGCCGATGGGCGCGAACACCGCGACCATGCCGGCGCGCGCGTTGGGCGCGCCGCACACCACCTCGAGCACGCCGGCGCCGGTGTCGACCTGCACCACGCGCAGGCGGTCGGCGTTGGGGTGCTGCTTGGCCTCCAGCACCTTGGCGATGCGGAACGGCTCCAGCGCCTTGGTCGGGTCGACGACGCTCTCCACCTCGAGACCCATGCTGGAGAGCTTGTCGGCGAGCGCCTCGACTGAGGCGTCGGTGTCGAGGTGATCCTTGAGCCAGGACAGGGTGAATTTCATCGCTGCACCTTGGTGCTGGGACTGAGGCTCGCGCCGTCGCGTGCCTTCAGAAGCCTGGGAGTCTTCTGCTGCCCCTCACGCCGACAGGCCGCCGGCGAGCGTCGGCAGGTCGAGTGCGGGGAAGCCGTAGTGGCGGAGCCAGCGCAGGTCGGCCGCGAACATGTCGCGCAGGTCCGGAATGCCGTACTTGAGCATGGTGATGCGATCGAGGCCCATGCCGAAGGCGAAACCCTGGTATTTGTCCGGATCGAGGCCGCAGTTGCGGATCACGTTCGGGTGCACCATGCCGGAGCCCAGGATCTCGAGCCAATCGCCGGGCTTGCCGATGGCAGCCGCGTCGAGGTCGACCTCCATGGACGGCTCCGTGAACGGGAAGTGCGAGGCGCGGAAGCGCATGCGCACCTCGTCGACCTCGAAGAAAGCCTTGCAGAACTCCTCCAGGCACCACTTGAGATGGCCCATGTGCGTGGCCTCGTCGATGACGAGGCCCTCGATCTGGTGGAACATCGGCGTGTGCGTCTGGTCGCTGTCGCAGCGGTAGACGCGCCCCGGCGCGATGATGCGGATGGGCGGCTTCTGCTTGAGCATGGTGCGGATCTGCACGGGGCTCGTGTGCGTGCGCAGAACCATCACCGGGTTGTTGTCGCCGTCTCGCCCTGTGCCCTTCATGTAGAAGGTGTCGTGCTCCTGGCGCGCTGGATGCTCCTGCGGGATGTTGAGCTTGGTGAAGTTGAGATCGTCGCTCTCGATGTCGGGACCCTCGGCCACCGCGAAGCCCATGTCGGCGAAGATCTCCACCACCTCGTCGAACACCTGGGAGACGGGATGGATGCGGCCCTCGCTCAACGGGCCCGCGCGCACGGGAAGCGTCACGTCTGCCTGCTCGCTGGCGAGCCGGGCCGACAGCGCCGCGCCCTCCAGGGCGGCCTTGCGCGTCTCCAGGCTCGCGGACACGCGATCCTTGAGGCTGTTGACCGCCTGGCCAAAGGCCTTGCGCTGGTCGGCCGGCAGCCCGCCGAGCCGTCCCATCAGCTCCGAGACGCTGCCCTTCTTGCCGAGCGCCGCGACGCGCACGCGCTCCAGCGCCGCCAGGTCGCTCGCAGCGGCGATCTCGCCCACGAGCGCCTTCTCGAGCGCGGCGATGTCGGAGTTGTCCGTCATGAGGTGCACCCTATTGAATGGCGCGATGGCACGCCCGCCGGCGGGCCACCTCGGTACTCAGCGCACCTTTGCGCAAACGCGACGTGACGCCCGGCCAGCATGCCTCTTCGCGTGGCGTGGATGCCCGCCTTCGCGGGCATGACGTCGAGAGAAGGCGAACGGGCTATCACACCCGCCGACGTCACCCCCGCGAAGGGATGGGTCTACGCCAGCTCGATCCGGGACTGCCCAGCGAGCGTGTTGCTCAGGCGGCTTTCTTCAGGTGGGCCGAAACTTGCGCAGCGGCCGTATCGCAGAGGGCCTTGAAGGCTGCCGCATCCTTGACCGCGATGTCGGCAAGGACCTTGCGGTCGACCTCGACGCCGGCGAGCGCAAGGCCGTTGATAAATCGGCCGTAGGTGAGCCCGTGCTCGCGCACGGCGGCGTTGATGCGCTGGATCCACAGGGCGCGGAAGGTGCGCTTCTTGCGCTTCCTGTCGCGATAGCCGTACTGCAGCGCCTTCTCGACGGCCTGCTTGGCGATGCGGATCGTGTTCTTGCGCCGGCCATAGTAGCCTTTGGCGGCCTTGAGGGTCTTGCGATGCTTGGCGTGGGCGGTGACGCCGCGTTTGACGCGTGCCATGGAGCTTCTCCGTCTATCTGGTCTGCAAGTCTATGCGGATCGTCGCGCCTCAGCGGGCGTAGGGCATGTACTTCTTGACGATCTTGGCGTCGCTGTCGGTCAGCACCATGGTGCCACGGGCCGTGCGGATGAACTTCGCCGTCCGCTTGATCATGCCGTGGCGCTTGCCCTGGGCCGCCGCCTTCACCTTGCCGGTACCAGTGACCTTGAAGCGCTTCTTGGCGCCGCTCTTGGTCTTCAGCTTGGGCATTTTGCTTTCTCCTGTTGCGCGAGGCTGCGAGGCCCGCACGGGTTGTTGATCGAACCCCTTCAGGGGCCGATGGCGCGAGAGGCGCACGTTGTCAAAGCATGAAAGCCGCCACGGCATGCCCCGCCGGGCGACTTGTGGCGTGGTCATAATCCAGGGTTGCGGCCCGTGCAACGCCTTTTCCTGCTCGGGCGCCGCCGGCATCCCGCCCCCTGCCCGCTTGATCGGCGGACGGGAAAGTCGGACTGTCGGGCCGAAACAGGAGGAGACGGCATGAGCAAGAGTTTCGCCTCGACCGGCGACATGGAAGAAAAAATCATAACTTTCAATGAGATCGGCAAGGATCTCTACGCCTTCACGGCGCAGGGCGACCCCAACAGCGGCATCATCGTGGGCGACGACGGGGTGATCGTGATCGACGCCCAGGCGACCCCTGTCATGGCCGGCCAAGTGATCGAGCGGGTGCGCACGGTCACCGACAAGCCGATCAAGTACGTGGTGCTGTCCCACTACCATGCCGTGCGCGTGCTCGGCGCCTCCGCCTACGGGGCCCAGCAGATCATCGCCTCCGACACCTGCCGCGCCATGATCGCCGAGCGCGGCAAGGAGGACTGGGACAGCGAGTACGGCCGCTTCCCGCGCCTGTTCCGGGCAGCCGAGAGCGTGCCGGGCCTGACCTGGCCGACGCTCACCTTCCGCGACCGCATGACCCTCTATCTCGGCCGGCGGCGCGTCGACATCATGCATCTGGGCCGCGCGCACACGGCCGGCGACATCGTCGCCTACGTGCCCGACGCCAACGTCATGTTCACGGGTGACATCGTCGAGTACAAGTCCGCCTGCTACTGCGGCGATGCGCACTTCGGCGACTGGGGCGGCACGCTGTCCAACATCGCCGCCTTCGAGCCCGATGCGCTGGTGCCCGGCCGCGGCGATGCGCTGGTCGGCGCCGATACGGTGATGGAGGCCATCGAGCTCACCGGCGAGTTCCTGCACGACACCTACGAGCCGGTGCGCCGCGGCGTCGCCCGCAGCGCCAGCCTCAAGGAGTGCTTCGACGCCGCGACTGAGGCCATGCGCCCCAAGTACGGCAAGTGGCCGATCTTCGAGCACTGCCAGCCCTTCAACATCGCCCGCGCCTACGACGAGGCGCAGGGCATCGATACGCCCCGCATCTGGACGGCCGAGCGCGACCGGGCCATGTGGGCCGCGCTGCAAGGCTGAGACCCCGCCTCGAGCACGGGTGAGATGCGGGCGGGATGAGCTGCACCCATTGCAGCGGGATCCCGCGCCGGCGTCTCCCCGCGGCCGCGGTCTCCACGTTGCTGGGCGGCAGGCGGGCTTGCCGCGACAGCCGCCCGCGCACGCATCCCTCTCCGTCAGCGCGGGGCGCCGACGCATCAGCGGGCGATGGCACCGCTCTGCACCAGGTACATCACCGCCGTCAGGGTCAGGATCGAGGCGACGGTGCCGATCAGGATGCTGCCCGAGGCCTCCTCGATCCAGGCGTTGTACTGGCGGGCGAAGACGTAGGCGGTGAGCGCCGGCGGCAGCGCCGCCATCAGCACGGCCGTGTTCACCCAGCCCGCATCGAAGCTGCCGAACAGCGGCAGCAGCACGAACACCAGCGCCGGGTGGACGAGGAGCTTCACGGCGACGATCGGCGGCACCTCCCGCGGCAGCCGCGCCATGGGCCTGAGCGCGACGGTGACGCCCAACGCGAACAGCGCGCACGGGGCGGCGGACGCAAACAGGAAGTCGAGCAGCTTCTCGACGGCGGTCGGCGGCTCGAAGCGGAAGGCCGCGGCCGTGACACCGGCGGCCGCCGAGATCAGCAGCGGGTTCGTCACGATGCCGTGCACGGCCTGCCAGATGACGCGAAGCAGCGGCGCCTCGGAGCTTCCCGAGAAGGCCATCAGCATGGGCACGAGGGCAAACACCAGCATGGCATCGAAGGAGAAAATGAGCGCCACGGGTGCCGCAGCGTCCGGACCCACGGTCGCGAGCGCCAGGCCCGGCCCCATGTAGCCGACGTTGCCGAAGCCGCCGGCCACCGCAACCAGCGTCGCCTCCCGGATGCGGCCGCGGCGGGCCAGCAGCCCGATGACGAAGGACAGCGCGAACACCAGGCTGGTCGCCAGCGCCGTCGCGCAGATGAAGTCGGGCCGGGCGAGCTGCTCGAAGGGGGTGCGGGCAAGGATGCGGAAGAACAGCGCCGGCAGCGACACATAGACGATGAAGAAATTCATCCACGCGAGCCCGGCATCGGGCAGCCTCTTCAACCGGCCGCTGAGGAAGCCGATCAGGATCAGGCCGAAGAAGGGAAGGGCGAGGTTGAGGACTTGGAGCATCGAGGCTTTGCCGGGGCAGGGGCCCGCCCCGTCCCCCGTGCAGGGCCGAGGCGGCGTTCTCGGGCTGCAGCCCGCGACAGCCGGACCCGATGCAGCAGGCTTGCTGCCTTACCGAGCCGGTTTAGCCTTCCCCACGACCTCCTGACAACCTCCCACGGCGGGCGCCGTTGACCAGTTGCGCGGCAAACGCCCAAGACCGGCGCACGGCCGGCGGCGGCGGCGCCCGTCGTATGGACAAGGCGGGGGCATGGCCCTACGGTCGGGCCCGGCTTTCACCCGAGGATCAATGGAGAATTCGTCCATGTACGCCATGTTGAGGGCCGCAGCGCTGGCCGGACTCGTGTCCCTACCCGTTGCGGCTTTTGCGCAGGAGACCAAGGTCGGCATCGGCATCTCCGGCTGGACGGGCTTTGCCCCCCTGACGCTCGCCAAGGAGGCCGGCATCTTCAAGAAGAACGGCCTCGACGTGACGATCAAGAAGATCCCGCAGAAGGACCGGCACCTTGCCATCGCGTCTGGCGACATCCAGTGCGCGGCGACCACGGTCGAGACGTGGATTGCCTGGAACGCCAACGGCGTGGCGACGAAGCAGATCTTCCAGCTCGACAAGTCCTACGGCGCCGACGGCATGGCGGTGCGCAACGACGTCAAGTCGATCAAGGAGCTCAAGGGCAAGACGGTTGCGGCCTCGGCACCCGGCACCGCCCCCTACTTCACGCTCGCCTGGTTCCTCAAGAAGAACGGCCTCAGCGTCAAGGACGTGACGGTGGTGAACCTGGAGCCGGCGGCGGCCGCGCAGGCCTTCGTCGCCGGGCAGAACGACGCCGCCATGACCTACGAGCCCTACCTGTCGACGGTGCGGGCGGCGCCCGACAAGGGCAAGATCATCGCCACCACGCTCGACTATCCCATGATCATGGACACCTTCGGCTGCACGCCGAAGTTCCTCGCCGAGAACGGCAAGGCCGCGCAGGCCCTGGCCGACAGCTACTTCGAGGCCGTGGCCATGATCGGCAAGGAGCAGGCGAAGGCCTACGAGATCATGGGCGCCGACGTGAAGCAGTCGGGCGAGCAGTTCGGCAACTCGGCAAAGTACCTGCGCTGGCAGGACAAGGCGGCGAACCAGAAGTTCTTCGCCGGCGAGCTGCAGGCCTTCTCCAAGGAGGCGGCCGAGCTGCTGCTGGAGATCGGCATCATCAAGCAGGTGCCCGACATCACCACCATCATCGACGCCAGCTACGTGAAGTAGCGGCAGGGCATGGGTGTGTGCACGGAAGGCTCGTCCGCCGTGCGCAAGCTGGTGTCGCCGCCGACGATCAGAGCAAGCGGCTGCCCCTCACCCTAACCCTCTCCCCGCACGCGGGGAGAGGGGACGAGGCACAGGTCGCCCCGCCGGGGTCATGCCACCGCACGCGAGCGGAGTGCATCGCCAAGGGAAAGCCGCCCTCTTCTCCCTCTCCCCGCAAGCGGGGAGAGGGTCGGGGTGAGGGGCAGCCAGGGACACAACGCGGGAGTAGTCGGCAGTCATGCGTTCCGCCCAGCCTTGGCGTACAAATCGTGCGAGAGCGCTTCGAGCCAAGCATGTTGGCGCTGAAGAGCTGTTGTGGCGCCGACTCAGGAGCAGGCAACTTGGCGGCCACAAGTTTGTCAGGCAGCTTCCTGTCGGCAGCTATTTCGCCGACTTTGCCTGCAGGGCTTGCCGGCTGATCATTGAGCTCGACGGCGGCACGCACTCCGAAGCTGGCGAGCGCGCAACCGACGCGGCTAGATCGCGTGCGCTGGAGATGGCCGGCTTTCGAGTGATGCGCATCGACAACGTCGACGTGTACTCCAATATGGATGGCGTTCTTGATACGATCCTCGAAGCTCTCAATAGAGCGAGGCAAGAGCCGCATGGGACGCACATGCCGCCTCTGAGGCCCGGTCGCTGATGCTTCGCCCGCTGCAGCCCGTCTCCAATGCCGCGCGCGTGGGGCTCGGCATCCTGTTCTTCGTGCTGTTCGTGGCGCTGTGGGCGTGGGCGACGTTCGGCGGCTACGTCACGCGCACCTTCCTCGCCGATCCGCTGACCATGCTGCGCGAGGGCTACGAGCTGCTCGTCAAGCACGGCTTCCTGCACGACATCGGCATGACCATCTGGCGCGTCGTCGGGGGCTTCGTGCTGGCGGCGATCGTGGCGGTGCCGATCGGCATCGCCATGGGCACCTACCGGGCGGTGGAGGCGTTCTTCGAGCCGTTCGTCTCCTTCGCCCGCTACCTGCCGGCGTCCGCCTTCATCCCGCTGCTGATCCTGTGGGCCGGCATCGGCGAGGCGCAGAAGCTGCTCGTGATCTTCATCGGCTCGGTGTTCCAGCTCATCCTGATGGTGGCCGTCGCCGTCGCCGGCACGCGGCGCGACCTGGTCGAGGCCGCCTACACGCTCGGCGCCCGGGACTGGGGCATCATCGCCCGCGTGCTGATCCCCTCGAGCGCGCCGGCCATCGCCGAGATCCTGCGCCTGGTGCTCGGCTGGGCCTGGACCTACGTCATCGTCGCGGAGCTGATCGGATCGTCCTCCGGCATCGGCCACATGATCGTGGACAGCCAGGCGCTGCTCAACACCGGGCAGATCATCTTCGGCATCATCGTCATCGGCCTGATCGGGCTCGTCTCCGACTTCCTGTTCAAGCTCGCCAATCGCTGGCTGTTCCCCTGGAGCCTCGTTTGAGCAAGCTCGTCATCGACAACGTCTCGCGGATCTTCCCGCCCACGCACAAGGGCGGCGCGCCGACACGGGCGCTCGAGCCGACCTCGCTCGCCATCGCCGACAACGACTTCATCACCATCCTGGGGCCCTCGGGCTGCGGCAAGTCCACCCTGCTCCGGATCGTGGCAGGGCTCGACCGGGCGACCACGGGGCAGGTGCTGCTCGACGGCGCGGCCGTGACGGCGCCGGGCCCCGACCGGGGCATGGTGTTCCAGTCCTACACGCTGGTTCCCTGGCTCACGATCGCGCAGAACATCGCCTTCGGCCTGCGCGAGCGCGGGGTTGCGGAGGCCGAACGACTGAGGATCGCGCACGCGTGGTGCCAGCGCGTCGGCCTCAAGGGCTTCGAGACGCACTTCCCCAAGCAGCTCTCGGGCGGCATGCAGCAGCGCACGGCGATCGCGCGCGTGCTCGCCAACGACCCCAAGATCATGCTGCTGGACGAGCCGTTCGGGGCGCTCGACAACCAGACCCGCGGCCTGATGCAGGAGACGCTGCTCGGCATCTGGGAGCGCGAGCGCAAGACGGTGATGTTCGTCACGCACGACATCGAGGAATCGATCTTCCTTGCCTCGCGCGTGGTGGTGATGAGCGCGCGCCCCGGGCGCATCAAGGCCGACATCAGGGTCGACCTGCCGCATCCGCGCCACTACACGGTGAAGACCAGCCCGGCTTTCTCCGAGCTCAAGGCGCAGCTCACGGAGCTGATCCGCGTCGAGGCGCAGGCCGCCGCGGAAGCGCACTGAGACGGCGTCGGCGAAGCGGCCCCGGGGGCTCCGGCTCCGACGGATGGCCCGCAGTCATCCTCGAGCTTGCCTCCGGTTTGCCTCGGAACGTTGCGACCCACTGCAGGCTTGCCTGGATGCCCGCCTTCGCGGGCATGACGGGTGGTCGGGGCGAGCCCGACCATGACGACCTCCGTCCAAGCGAAAGCCTCTCAACGCCAACGCGCGTTCCGTTGCTCCAGGCTCGGATGCGTGCGCCATGCTCCGAACAGTGCGAGCCTCCTCACGCGACAGACGCCGACCCGTGAGCGCGATCTGCCCTCAGGGCCCCTCGCGCACCAGCTCGAAGTGCGCCGCAGCCGGGGGGCGGACGGCGGCACCTGCCGGCACGTCGGGCACGATGCGATCGCCCTCGGCGCGCCCCGCGATGCGCACGAGGCGGCCGCCTTGCGTCACGAGGTCGAGCACCACGGCCGTCCCCTCCACGCGGCCGGCGCGCAACCGGGTCACGGACTTTGCCGATGTCGCGGTGCCGGCGAGCGTCTGGTAGCTCTGCGAGAGCCTCAGCGCGTAGCGCTCGCCGTCGAGGTGAAGCGTCCAGCTGCCGGCGAGCCTGGCCGGCACGTACCACAGGTAGATCGCGCTCGGCCCGTCCTTGCTGCGGTGGTTGTGCCACTCGCTGCGATCGGGCCTCCAGGCGCCCATGTTGTGGCCGTGCGAGACGATGCGGGTGCCGGGCGCCAGCTCAAGGAGCCGCGGCCGCAGGCGCAGGTTGAGGGTGTCCCAGAGGAACAGCGTGATGACGCTGGCGGGCGCGAGGTCGGCAGCGAACAGGTCGCCCTCGAGGAACGTCACCTTGTCGGCCACGCCGAGCCGCGCCGCGTTCTCCCGCGCCTTGGCGATGCGCTGCGGATCGAGCTCGACACAAATGCTGCGCGCGCCCTTGAGCTTGGCCGCGGCATTGGCGATGTCACCCTCCCCGCAGCCGAGGTCCATGACGACATCGCCAGGGCCGACGCGGGCGAGATCGAGCATCGCCCGCGCCACGACGGCTGGCGTCGCCTCGAAATCGACGTCGAGCCTGGGCCCTCCAGGCCGCTGCGGCTGGGTCACGGGCGACTGGGCGTGCGCCGGCACGGGCGCGGCCAGGGCCAGAAGCATGAGCGCGCTCAGAGCCAACCTGCCGGTCGCCGCCCGCCGCCCCCAAGGTCGGGACAGGCGCCGCCGCTGATATGCTCCGAAAGGCCAGATGTGCATGGGTAGCATGCTACCTCCAAGCCGGGCCGCCGATGGCGCCCCAACGCCATTAACCCTGGACAATAGCCACAGTTTTATTGTGCGCGCAGCGTCCCAAAGTGGGGCATATTTGTTACAAGCGCCTCCGATTGCGACAGGGGTCTCGACCGCTCACGCGATTGCGATGCGTTTGAACATGAGCAACGCGACGCCGTGCGCTACTGAGTGGGCAATCCCGAATCGGCTACTCGGGAATTCAGCGCTCGGGACAAGAGCGCAGCCGACGCCCTGGGCTTTGCTTGGCACGGAACCTGCGTCGCGTGCCTCGGACCCGGATAGGGCCGCACAGGCCCAGAGGGGCGCCAGATGAGAGCTGCCGGGGCGAGGCTCCGGACGACGCGTGCGAGACGCGGCGCTTGCGCCGGCTCGATCCTTGGGGAAGCCCGCATGGGCTCGCCGTACGGGGGAACATGGGAAGCATGCAGCGTTTGGCGCCGTCGCGCAGGTTCGACATCCTGCTCATCAAACCCTCGCACTACGACAACGACGGCTACGTCATCCGTTGGCTGAAATCGACCATGCCGTCGAACTCGCTGGCCGTGGTCAACGGCCTTGCGCTGGGCGCGGCGCGACGCAAGGTGCTGGGCGAGGACGTCGCCATCTCCGTGCGCGCCATGGACGAGACCAACGCGCGCGTCGCCATCCCGAGGATCATCCGCGAGTTCGCGGCCAACGGCTTCTTCGGCTTCGTCGGCCTCGTCGGCGTGCAGTCGAACGAGTTGCCGCGCGCGATGGACAACGCGCGGGCCCTGCGCGCGGCGGGCATCAAGGTGGTGATCGGCGGCTTCCACGTCTCGGGCTCCATCGCCATGCTGCCGGCGATCCCGAGCGAGATCACGGAGGCGACGGACCTCGGCATCTCGCTGTTCCTCGGCGAGTGCGAGGAGCACCTCGACGAGGTCATCCTCGACGCCGCCGCCGACACGCTGAAGCCCATGTACCGCTACATGTCGGTGCTGCCCGACATCGGCGCCGTTGCCGCGCCGCCGTTCCTGGCCAGCGAGTTCGTCGAGCGCACCGTCGGCAACGTGACGAGCTTCGATGCCGGACGCGGCTGCCCCTACCAGTGCTCGTTCTGCACCATCATCAACGTGCAGGGCCGCAAGTCGCGCCACCGCTCGCCCGACAGCGTGGAGGAGATCATCCGCTCCAACTACGCGCAGGGCGTGAAGCGCTTCTTCATCACCGACGACAACTTCGCCCGCAACAAGGATTGGGAGGCGATCTACGACCGCATCATCAAGCTCAGGGAGGAGGACGGCCTCGACCTCGGCTTCATGATCCAGGTCGACACGCTGTGCCACAAGATCCCGGGCTTCATCGAGAAGTCGAAGCGGGCCGGCGTCACGCGCGTCTTCATCGGCCTCGAGAACATCAATCCGGCGAACCTGATCGCCGCCAAGAAACGGCAGAACAAGCTCACCGAGTACCGGCGGATGCTGATCGACTGGAAAAAGGTCGGCATCATGACCTTCGCCGGCTACATCCTGGGCTTCCCGCACGATACGCCCGAGAGCATCGCCCGCGACATCCAGATCATCCAGCAGGAGCTGCCGCTCGACGCCCTCGAGTTCTTCGTGCTGACGCCGCTGCCGGGCTCGGAGGACCACAAGGTGCTCGCGGCCAAGGGCGTCGACATGGACCGCGACCTCAACAAGTACACGCTCGAGAACGTCGTCACCGACCACGCGCTGATGTCGCGCGAGGCGCTGCAGGCCTGCTACGAGGCGGCCTGGGGCCAGTTCTACTCCGACGCGCATCTGGAGACGATCCTGCGCCGCGCCCATGCCAGCGGCATCGACATGCGCCGCCTCGCCCTGGTGCTGCTGTGGTTCTCGGTGGCGGTGCCGGTCGAAGGCCTGCACCCGCTGCAGACCGGCATCCTGCGCCGCAAGCGCCGGGACGAGCGCCGCCCGGGCCTGCCGCGCGAGCCGTGGCTGGAGTTCTACCTGCGCCAGGGCGCCGATACCGTGCGCAAGGGCCTGAGCTTCTGGACGCGCTACCGCAAGCTCGACGCCTTGTGCAAGCGCATCGCGCGCGAGGACCCGAGCCGCACCTACATGGACCAGGCGCTGACCCCGGTGCCGGCCGACGGCGAGGAGACGCTGCGCCTCTACTCGCAGACGGCCGACGCGCAAGCCGCCGTCACCCGCGAGCGCCGCGTCGCCGCCAAGGGCGGCGGCAAGGTCGCCGAGGTCGAGGCGGTGCATCAGCCGGAGATGTAGGGCGCCGGCCCGCCCGGGCGCGGTCTGTCGCGCGCCCGAAGCCGGTCACGCCGGTGTTGGCGTGCACGTGGGAGCAACGCTCAGCTCGACCTGTCCTTGAACGCCTCGGCCTTGAGCCAGGCCGCAAAGGCCTCGCCAATCCCGGGCCCCGTGAGCAAGCCGTCGCGCCAATTGTCGGCCGCGGGGCGGACCACCAGCATCCAGGCCGCGCCGAACGCATCCGCATTCAGCAAGCGCGGGTGCTTGATCAGCTCCTCGTTGACCGCGACGACGATGCCAGCGAAGGCCGCGCGCGCCGCCCCGACCCACTTGCCGCATTCGATGGTCGCGAAGGACCGCTGCGGCTCGAAATCCTTGCCGACCCGCTTGGGCGTGAACACGAGCACCTCGCCGGCAAGCTCGATCGCCAGCGGCGTGAAGCCGGCCCGGATGTCGCCGTTGTCGAGCGGCGCATACCATACCTGGTTGGCGAGGTCGTAGTAGAGGTGCTCGGGAAACTCATGCGAGGCGACGAGTGCCATGGTGCCCTCAATAGGTGAGGACGCGGTGGTCGTCGGACATGATGCGCTGGAGCATGACGGATGCGCCCATCAACCCGCTGCACTCCGGAATGAGATCCGCCTGCGTCATGTCGAAAAGCTCGAGGTTGGCCGGGCAAGCCCAGAAGCGCGCGCCGTTGGCGTGGGCGTCGCGGATCCAGTCGTAGGCCGTCTTGCCGGCGCCGGGCTTGATCTCGATGGCCGCCGCCACACCCTGGCGCATCAGCTTGCCCGCCGTCGCCGCGCAGATCACGTCGACCTCGTAGTCCATCGCGGCGGCGACCGCTGCGTGGTAGAACGGCGCGCCGAGCTCTTCCGGGTTGCGCGGGTCAGTGTTCACCAGCACGATGATCAGCTTGTTCATGCGACGGCTCCGGCGCCAAGACGCCAGTCCTCGCCGCGCACGAAGCTGTCGCTGCCGATCTCGGCGGCAAGCTCCTGGCCTGCGATCTCGCTCTCCTGGTCGGTGAGCGCGGATGCGGCCGCGGCGAGGCCGAAGGTGCGGGCCAGGGCACCCGCGACGGCGCCCTGCAGGGCTTCCGGCGGCACGGGATCAGCGCCCGCCTCGTCGAGGCTCGTGACGGCGGAGCGCAGGGCATCGGGGGCAATGCGCAATGCGCGCGCCATGTCCGCGGTCTCATCGCGCAGGAGCAGCGTTCCCTGATGCAGGAGCGAGCGGCCATGCGTCGTGGTTGCGGCGCCGGAGACCTTGCGGCCGCGCACGAGCAGGCTGCTGGGCGCCGCGAAGCCGGCCGGCACGCCGCATTGCCGCAAGGCCTTGGCCATCGCGGTGCCGATCGCCTCGCCCAGGGCCGGGAGCGGCGCTGCCGACGGCGTCACGAAATCCCAGGCGAGCATGCTGGGCGCCATGTAGACCGCGCCGCCGCCGGTGACGCGCCGAGCCATCTCTACCCCCTCGCGTGCGCACCAGGCCAGATCGACGACGTCGACCGCGTCCTGGCTGGCGCCAAGCAGGACGCAGCGGGGGAAGCGGTAGAAGCGCAGGACGTCGGCGCCGCCTCCAAGCGCGTGCACCTTCAGCAGGGCCGCGCTCAGCGCCGTGTTCCAGCGCGCCGCGCCGGGGCCGGTGTCGAGGATGCGCAGGGAGCGCGTCACGCCGCGTCCTCCGGCTCGATCTTGATCCTGCGCCCGAGCGTATCGAAGAAATGCCCGTCGTTGAGCAGCATGCGGTTGGCGGCGACGCCTGCCTCGAGCTCCTTGAGGCGCAGCCGCGCGGTCGGATTGTCGATCGGCCCGCCGTCGCGCGCCTTGGTCGGGAAGAACGCGGCGCCTTTCCAGTCCTGGCCGGAGCCTGCGAACATGGTCGTGATATCGTCCCAGTCCACCTCGTCGCCGATGACGTGGAAATACGTCGAGCACAACGGCGTGACCGAGCGCTCGCCGATATCGGTGAGCACCACGAGCACGGTGAACTCCCCGTGCTCGCGCACCATGGACGACAGCCACGCGTTGAACTCGGTGTCCTCAGAAGTCGACAACAGGCACCTCGGGCACATATTGATCGAACAGCACGTAGAAGGCCTTGCCGTGGGTCTCGCCGAACCACGCCTCGAAGCCTTGCAGCTCGCTCTCGACGGCTGCAGCCTCCGCCTCGCCGGGAGAGGCGAGAGCGGCGCGGACGGCGGCGGCGAGCGGTTGCATCCGGTCGAGGATCGCCTCGTAGCTCGCCGACAGCGTCGACCAGCCCAGCTCGTCACAGATGGCGCGCTTCTGCAGCGCCCAAGCCTCGTCGTCGACCGCCGGGGCCGGCACGGCCCGGGCGAGCCCGGCAATCAGACGCGAGCGGCGGAAGGCGTACACGCGCCGCTGCTCAGCCTTGGCGATCTGGGCGGCGAGGGATTTGCGCAGCTCCGTCTCCGCTACTCCTGCGGCCTTGGCCGCCGCCTCGAAGTGCGCAAGCAAGGTCGCGGCTGCCGGTGTCATGACGAGGCCTTCTGAATGGTTGGCGGAGGAGGATGGGAGTCGAACCCACCTGGGACCGTCTGACGGCCCCACCCGGATTTGAAGTCCGGTCGCTCCACCGGGAGCGGGACTCCTCCGTCTTGGTCTTGCATCAGCCTCGGCGCAAAGAACTCGATGCGCTGGGGATTGATCCGGCGCAGATCCTGTCGCCGGATCGTGAAGCCGTGTCTATCGAAAAATTCGAGGATCTGGATCGCGACCTTGCGGCCGTTGTCGAGCCGATCGCGGAAGTCTGCGGCCGTGAAGCGCCCCTCGGGCGCCGCCGCCGCGACCTCGATGGCAATGGCGGCCATCCGCTCCACCACCGGCCGGGTGAAGAAATGGTCGTGGGCGATCTCCTCGACGTCGCCGCGCCGCGCGGCAAGCCGGAGCAGGCGCCGCACAAAGGTCTCCTCGATGGCCATGGCCTTGGCGATGTCGCGCACGCGGGGCGGGCGATAGGGCTCGGCGTCGAGGCGGGCAACGACCAGCCTGAGAAGCCGCTCCTCCTCGTCCGAGACGCGCGCCCGGTGCTCAGGGCGCCGAACCCAGGTGCGATCGAGCGCGAGCTGGCCGTCCTTTGCGAGCTCCCTCAGGGCGGAGAGGAACAGCGGCGCCGGCAGCATGGGGCGATAGCAGCGGCGCAACTGCTCGAGCCCGATCCCCGGCTGATCGGGATGCTCGGCGTGGACGCGATCGAGCTCGGCGCCAAGCGTGGCAGCCAGGTCGGCCCAGGTGGCCGCGCCGATCGCCGCGCTGCCCTTTCCCAGCGGCAGGCTCCTGGCGCCGGCCTGCGCGGCAGCCGCCAGCAGGACCGCCGCCGGAAGCGCGCGGTCGCGGGCAAAGGCCTCCACATCGATCCAGGCGCCGGGGGCCGCCAGGAAAGCCTGCAGCGCCCCGCCGGGATCGTGGCAGGTCAGGGCTTCCAGCTCGCGCCGGCGCTCGGGCGTGCGCCGCTTGCGCTCGGGCGCGTGCACGTCGAGGAAGCTGCCGCCCCCGATGGTGCGGCTCGAGGAGGTATCGCGCACGACGAAGCGGTCGCCTGCGGCGGCCGCAATCGGCTTCTCGAGGACGAGCTGGACGAGCTCCTGCTCGCCCGGCCTCAGCGCAGCCTCGCGCAGGACGACGATGCGGCCGGGCACCTCGGCTGCCGCATGATGCACCTTCACGGGGAACCACTGGCCTATGGGCTTGGGCTCTGAGGCGAGGACGCGCAGCCGCGCGTCGATGCGCTGCGTCGGCGCGTGCAGGACCGGCGACAGCGCAACATCGCCCCTGCGCACGGTGTCCTTGGAGATCTGGGGGCCACTCAGGACCAGGGCACATCGCTGGCCGGCGATGCCCCGGCCGGCCGGCTTATTGTGAGCGTTGATGGAGCGCACGCGCGCCTCGAGCCCGCCCGGGCTGATGATGATGGCCTCGTCGGTCGCGACGGCACCGGACAGCACCATGCCGGTGACGGCCGTGCCGTGACCGGCGAGCGTGAAGCAGCGGTCAATGGCCATGCGGAACAGGCCCGCGGTCGACCGGGCCGTGACCTCGGCGAGGGCCGCGTCAAGCTTCAGCGCGAGGACGTCGAGCCCGGCGCCGGAGACGGCGGAGACGGGGACGATGTCGGCGCCTGCGAGCCCGGTGCCCGCGAGCGCCGCCCGGATCTCCGCGGTGACGGCGGCAAGGCGGTCCGCATCGACGAGATCGCACTTGTTGAGCGCGACCAGGCCGTGCCGCAGGCCGAGGAGGTCCATGATCGCCAGATGCTCGCGCGTCTGCGGCATGACGCCGTCGTCGGCCGCGATGACGAGCACGACGAAGTCGATGCCCGTCGCACCGGCGAGCATGTTGTGCACGAGGCCCTCGTGCCCCGGCACGTCGACGAAGCCGATGATCTCGCCGCCGGGCCGCTGCCAGTAGGCAAAGCCGAGGTCGATGGAGATGCCCCGGGCCTTCTCCTCCTTGAGGCGGTCCGTCTCGACGCCGGTGAGGCGGCGCACGAGCGAGGTCTTGCCGTGGTCGATGTGTCCGGCGGTCCCGACGATCATGGAGCGGTCCCCCATGTCTCGGGCGGCAGATAGGCCATCGCCTCGGCCTGCCGGCATTGGTCCGGCGTGCACGAGGCGCGCACGGCGTTGTAGTAGCGATCGGCAAACCTGCTGCGGGCCGCGCGCGCAAGCGTCAGCCAGGCGAGCGCACGCACGCTGTCCTTTGCGACACCGGCGCCGAGGTGGTGGGCCACGCCGAGCATCGCCTGCCCATCCGCGTCCCCCAGCGCCGCGGACCGCTGCCACCAGCGCGCGGCCTCCAGGGCGTCCCGCTCGACGCCGAGGGCATTGTGGTAGAGCAGGCCCAGCCGCGTCATCGAGGCCGCGACGCCCTGGTCGGCGGCGGCCGTCGCCCAGGCGCGCGCCTGCGCATAGTCGGGCTTGCGATGGTCCCCATCGGTGAGGATCCAGGACAGCATATCCTGCGCCTGCGCGTCGCCCTGGGCCGCGGCGCGCGCGTACCACTCCTCGGCGATGGCACGATCCGGCTTGCCGTCCTCGCCGTTGAAATGGAAGTCGCCGAGCAGGCGCTGGCCCAGCGGGTCCGCGGCCTTGGCCGAAAGATGCAGCCACGTGCGCGCCAGCCCGGCATCCCGCTCGACGCCCCAGGCGTTGAGGAAGCAGCGTCCGATCTCGGCCTGCGCGCGCGCGTTGCCGGCGTGCGCGAGGCCGACCCAGATGGCAAGCGCGGCCTCGTAGTCCTGGCGCTCGGCTGCCGCGCCGGCCTCGGCGAGCTGGGCGCTGATGCGCGCCGCATCGGATACGGGCGCGGAGCTAGGCTTGAACATCGGCCCCTCCTGCGGACCCTGCCCGAGATGCCAGCACCTCGAGCTGCGCGATGAGCAGGCCTTCGTCATCAAGCCCGCGCAGATCGAGAATCAGCGCGCCGTCCTTGATGCGACCCACGACGGGGACGGGCAGCTCGCGAAGCGCGCGCGACAGCCGCTCGACGGCGCCGCTGCTCTTGCGCGCGCCGGTGGCGCGGATGGAGATGCCGGCGCTTGGCAGCGTCTCGAGCGGAAGCGCGCCGGAGCCGATCTGGCTCATGCACGCGATGGGAGACGCCTCGAGCCCTGAGGGAAGTGCCGCCCCGACACGCGGGAGGAGACGCGCGGCCGCCGCCTCCAGCTCGCTGCGCGAGCGCGTGAAGGCCCGCAGCGTCGGCAGGGTCTCGGGCAGGCGGTCGGGATCGCGATAGAGCCTCAGCGTCGCCTCGAGAGCCGCAAGACGCATCTTGTCGAGGCGCAGCGCCCGCTTCATCGGGTTCCTGGCGATGCGGGCCACGAGATCCTTGCGTCCCGCGATGATCCCGGCCTGGGGGCCGCCCAGCAGCTTGTCGCCCGAGAAGGTCACGAGGTCGGCGCCTTCGCGCAGCGTCTGGCGCACCGTCGGCTCGGAGACGAGACCATAGCGGGCGAGATCGACGAGCGCGCCCGAGCCCAGATCGTGCACGAAGGGGACAGAGTGGCTGCGGGCGAGGGCGGCGAGCTCCGCGGGCGGCACGGACTTGGTGAAGCCCTGAATGATGTAGTTGGAGGTGTGGGCCTTCAGCACGAGCCCGGTCTCCGCGCCGATGGCGCCCGCGTAGTCCTTGAGGTGCGTGCGGTTGGTGGTGCCGACCTCGACCAGGCGCGCGCCCGCCCGCGCCATGATGTCCGGCAGGCGGAAGGCGCCGCCGATCTCGATCAGCTCGCCGCGCGAGACGAGGGCTTCCTTGCCGCCGGCGAGCGTGTTCAGGGTGAGGAGCACGGCGCCGGCATTGTTGTTGACGACGCAGGCGTCCTCGGCGCCGGTGAGCTCGCGCAGGAGGCCGCGGACATGGTCGTCGCGCTCGCCGCGGACCCCGTCGCCGAGATCGAACTCCAGGGTCACGGCCGAGCGCATGGCCTCGACGGCCGCCGCGACCGCCTTCTCGGCCAGGATCGCCCGTCCGAGATTGGTGTGCAGCACCGTGCCGGTGAGATTGATGACGCGGCGCAAGCTGGGGGCGTCCTCCTCCGCGAGCAAGCTCGCCGTCGCGCGCAGGACCGAGGCAGCGTCGGCGTGCACCTCGGCGCCCGCCCGCAGCGCCCTGCGACACTCCTCCAGCGTGCGGCGGATGGCGTCGACCGTGGCGGTGCGCCCGAAGCGCAGCGTCAGCTCGGTGGACAGGTCCGACTGCAGCAGATGGTCGACCGAAGGCAGCCGGAACCGCCGACCGCCCTCGAGAGCCTGTCCGCCGCCGCGCGTGCTCCGTGACATGTCAGTAGCCCAGGAGAAACAGATTGCGGCCGCCGCGCGTCCAGCCTTCCTCGCGCATCAGCAGATCGAGGGCGAGCGTCGCGACGTCGTCGGCGAGCTCCTCGAGCCCGGGATGATCCACCTGGTAGGCGATCTTGAGGTAGTGCTGGCACTTGGCGCAGGTCTCGGCCTTCACCGCGTCGGATTGGCCCTCGACCGTGTGGTAGGTGATGCCGCCCGTCTCGCCGCACAGCACGCATTTGACACGCACGACGTTCCAGTGCGTGCTGCAAAGCGAGCAGACGCAGAAGCGTGCGTTGTGGGCATTGCGCCAGCCGACGACGGCGCTCGCGGCGGCGGGCTGGCCGCAGGTCGGGCAGACGCCGTCGGCGATCGGCTTCAGGGCCTCCGCATCGAGCTTGGCGGCGAGCCGCGAGGCCTCAACCTGCAGGGCGGCGATCAGCAGCGTACGCTGGGCCGCGTCCAGGCTCGAGGCGACGGGGCCCAGAGCCTCGGCTGCCAATGCGCCGAGCATGTCGGGCGACACCGATGCCAGGGCCTCGGCGGCGGCACGGGCCTGCGCGGGCATCTCGACCGCCGCCAGCGCCTTGAGCAGCGCCTGCAGCGTCTCCCACCCGGCGCGGCCCGACACCGTCTCCAGGCGGAGCGGCGGCATGCCGTGGTCGAGCGCCTGCGCCATCTCCGATGCGGGCGCGAGCGTGGCCTCGTGCAGTCCGGATTGGATGTCGTGCTGGGCCTTCGTGAGATGGGCGAGGAAGGCCAGGTAGGGCTCCAGGTCGTGCCCCGGCGCCAGCTCCGCAAACCGCTGCGAGCGCTTGAGGAAGAGCGAGGACGGATCGGGGAGGACGGCGAAGGGCGGCTTCGCTTCCTCCCCGATGTTGGTCAGGCCGCCTTTGGCGGCGCCGGTATCAGACATAACCACCTCAAACTGAGGATTGGAGCTTGGCCGGCCAGATCAGTGATCAGTGCTATTCCGCGGGCGAGACCTGCTTGCCCACTTCCTTTCTCAGCCACTTGCGATGATGCCGCCAGGCCCAGCCGCCGGTGACAACGCCGCTCAGCATCGCGCTCATGGTACCCCTGACCCAGATCGCCGCATAGACATGGATGATCCAGATGGTGACGGCGAGGATCGCCGCCGAGGCGTGCAGCAGCGCGGCCCAGCGCCTCTGGTCGATGGTGGCCTTGAAGCCGATGGTCTGCTCCACGAACGCGAGGCCCTGGTCCCACAGGCCGATGCCGGTGACGAACATCACCGCCACCAGCACGAACTGGGACCAGAACACGAACTTCTGCCCGGCGTTGTACTTGCCGATCTCCGGCAAGTACTCCTCGTGTCCCCTGAGGACATGCCGGATGCGCGCGAGCCAGACGAAGTCCGTGCTCTCCGGCAGATTGGCCCAGAAGAAGCGGAAGAACAGCCCAAGGAACGAGACCGCGAGGATCACGCCCAGCCAGGGATGCAGCCACCGCGCCATCTGGCCTCCGCCGAACAGCGCGGTGAGGCCGAAGAAGGTGGGATAGAACAGCGCGGCGCCGCTCAGCATTAGGAGGACGAACGTGATCGCCACAACCCAGTGATTGACCCGCGCCATCCCGGAGTAGCGGCGCACCCTTACGCGTGCGCCATCGTCGTGCGTGCTCACGATTTGCCTCCCGCAAGCTTCTCCGCGTTCGCCTCGTCCTCAGTCGACACCCTGTTGGCGCCGGTTAGGAGGTGGTGCACGACGCCCGCGACGGCCGCGAGGCCGACGATCGCCATGCCGGCGTACTTGCTGACGCCTTTCCACATCTCGACGATGGGGCTGATGCGCGGATTGTCCGGCAGGCCGGCGTAGAGGCTCGGCTGGTCGGCATGATGCAGCACGTACATCACGTGCGTGCCGCTGACGCCAGGCGGGTTATAGAGGCCCGCCTTGTCGAAGCCGCGCGACTTGAGGTCCGTGATCCGCTTGTCGGACAGCGCCACCATCTCGGCCTTGGTGCCGAAGCTGATGCACTTCGTCGGACAGGCCTTGGCGCAGGCCGGGTCCTGGCCGACCGCAACGCGATCGGAGCAGAGCGTGCACTTGTAGGCCTTGCTGTCGACCTGGGAGATGCGCGGGATGTTGAACGGGCACCCCTTCACGCAGTAGCCGCAGCCGATACAGTTGTCCTTCACGAAGTCGACGATGCCGTTGGCGTACTGCACGATCGCGCCCGGCGCCGGACAGGCCTTGAGGCAGCCCGGATCCTCGCAGTGCATGCACCCATCCTTGCGGATGAGCCACTCGAGGTTGCCCGACTTCGGGTTCTCCCACTCCGTGAAGCGCATGAGCGTGAACATGTTCGGGGTGAGGTCGTGGGGGTTCTCGTAGACCCCCACGTTCACGCCGACCGTCTCGCGCATGTCGTTCCATTCGAGACACGCCGATTGGCAGGCCTTGCAGCCGATGCACTTCGAGGTGTCGATCAGCTTCACCACCTCCGGGGCCCGATTGGGCTCCGGGGTGGCCGTCACCGAGGCCGATTTCCGGATGACATCAAACGGCTTGAACGTTGCCATGGTTCATCCTCCCTCAGGCCACCGGGCCGCTGCCGATCGGCTCGATGTCGACAAGGAACGCCTTGTACTCAGGCGTCTCGATGTTGGCATCGCCGACGAACGGCGTGAGCGAGTTCGGACCGAAGCCCTTCCTCGCTGCACCTGTGAAGCCCCAGTGGAGCGGAATGCCGACGATGTGCACCGGCTTGCCGTCCACCATGAGCGGCTTGATGCGTTTGGTGACGACCGCCTTGGCCTTGACAGACCCGCGCTTCGACCACACCCGCACCCATCCACCCTTCTTGATGCCCTTCTCCTTCGCGAGCTCCTCCGAGATCTCGACGAAGAACTCGGGCTGCAGCACCGCGTTGGCGTGGACGTGCTTGGTCCAGTAGTGGAAGTGCTCCGTCAGGCGGTAGCTGGTCGCCGCGTAGGGGAACTCCTTGGCGTCGCCGAACACCTCCATGTCGCCCTTGAACACGCGGGCGGCCGGATTGCCCCGGATCTTGGGGGCAATCGCGTTCGCCACCGGGCTCTCGAACGGCTCGTAGTGAACCGGGAACGGACCGTCCTTCATCATGCTGCGGACCCAGAGCCTGCCGACGCCCTCGGGGTTCATGATGAAGGGACCGACCACATCCGGCTTCGCGGTCGGCGCGATGTCGGGCACATCGTAGCCCGACCACTTGCTGCCATCCCACTCCAGCAGCTTGCGGCTGGGATCCCAGGGCTTGCCCTGCAGATCCGCCGACGCGCGGTTGTAGAGGATGCGGCGGTTGACCGGCCACGAGAACGCCCACTTGAGGTAGGCGCCGGTGTTGTCCGGATCTGACGTGTCGCGACGGGCCATGTTGTTGCCGGCCTCGTTGAAGCAGCCGGAGTAGATCCAGCAGCCGCAGGAGGTGGTGCCGTCGTCGCGCAGCACCGCGAAGCTCACCACCTGCTTGCCCTTCTGGAGCAGCAGCTTCGAGCTGTCGGCAGGATCGGGGACATCCTCCAGGACCTTGCCGTTGATCTCCTTGGCGATCTCGACCGGGGTCGGATCCTTCGGATCGGCATAGGGCCAATGCAGATTGAGGATCGGATCGGGGAACGCGCCGCCCTCCTTCTGATAGAGGGCCTTCAGGCGCAGGTAGAGCTGCGCCATGATCCAGATGTCGGTCTTGGCCTCGCCCGGGGGCGTGCCACCGGCCCAGTGCCACTGCAGCCAGCGGCCCGAGTTGGTGAGCGAGCCCTCGTCCTCGGCAAAGCAGGTGGTCGGAAGCTCGAAGACCGTGGTCTTGATCTCCTCCGTCCTCACGGCGTTGTACTCGCCGTGATTTTCCCAGAAGCGCGACGTCTCCGTCTGCAACGGGTCCATCACCACGAGGAACTTCAGTTTGGACAGCGCCGCCTGCACCTTGCCCCGGTTCGGGAACGAGAGCAGCGGGTTGAAGCCCTGGCAGAAGTAGCCGTTCATCTTGCCCTGGTGCATCAGATCGAATGCACGCAGCACATCGTAGGCCGGCACGTCGAGCTTGGGCAGGTAGTGATAGGCCCAGTCGTTGTCCTTCGTCGCGGCCGGTCCGTACATGGACTTCATGAAGCTGACGAAGAACTTGTTGTAGTTCTGCCAGTAGCTCATCTGGCCCGGACGCTCGGGCTTGAAGCGCCGCTTGCCGATGTAGGTCGCATAGTCCGGATCCGCATCCGAGGGCAGCGTGAGATAGCCCGGGATGAGGTTGGACATGAGGCCGAGGTCGGTGAGGCCCTGGATGTTGGAGTGGCCGCGCAAGGCGTTCATGCCGCCGCCACGCACGCCGATGTTGCCCAGGATGAGCTGCAGCATCGCCATGCAGCGAATGTTCTGCGAGCCCTTCGAGTGCTGCGTCCAGCCGAGCGCGTACATGGACGTCATGACCTTGTTGCGCGCGCTGGTCTCGCCGATCATCTGCGCAATCTTCAGGAACTTGTCCTTGGGAGTGCCGCAGATGCGCTCGACCATCTCGGGCGTATAGATCTTGACGTGCTCTTTCAGCAGGTTCCAGACGCAGCGCGGGTTCTGCAGGGTGTCGTCGGTCTTGACGAACCCGTCCTCACCCAGCTCGTAGTTCCAGGTGGAGCGGTCGTAGTCCCGCTTCTCCTCGCTGTAGCCCGTGAACAGGCCGTCCTGGTACCCGAAGCCCTCCTTCACGATGTAGGCGGCGTTGGTGAAGTTCTTGGTGTACTCCCACTGCACCTTGTCGTTCTGGATGCAGTAGTTGATCACGCCCAGCAGGAAGGCGATGTCGCTGCCCTGCCGAACGGGAGCGTAGACATCGGCGACGGCTGCGGAGCGCGTGAAGCGCGGATCGACCACGATCAGCTTCGCGCCACGGTTGGCCTTCGCCTCGGTCACCCACTTGAAACCGCACGGGTGTGCCTCGGCGGCGTTGCCGCCCATGATCACGACGAGATCGGTGTTCTTGATATCGGTCCAGGAGTTGGTCATTGCACCGCGGCCAAACGTCGGAGCCAGACTGGCTACCGTCGGGCCGTGTCAGACACGCGCCTGGTTGTCGAACACCAGCATGCCGGAGCTTCTGACCGCCTTGTAGGTCAGGAACGCCGTCTCGTTGGAGGTGGCGGAGGCGGCAAGGAAGCCCGTCGTCAGCCAGCGATTGACCGTGACGCCGTCCTTGTTCGCCTTGATGAAGTTCTGGTCGCGATCGTCCTTCATCAGACGCGCGATGCGATCGAGCGCGTCGTCCCAGGAGATGCGCTTCCACTCCTTCGAGCCCGGCTCGCGCATCTGCGGATGCTTGGTGCGGGTCTCCGACTTGACCATGTCAAGGAGTGCCGCGCCCTTCGGGCACAGCGTGCCGCGGTTGGTCGGGTGGTCCGGATCGCCCTCGATGTGGAAGATCTCGGCCTTCTCGCCCTTTTTGATATCGCCGCGGCTGTACATGATGATGCCGCACGCGACGGAACAATAGGTGCAGGTGTTGCGGGTCTCGGTTGCCTTGGCGAGCTTGAAGGGCCTGACGTGCGCAGCAACCTGCGCCTCAGCATCGCCGAATCCGAAAGCGGCGATGGCAGTTCCGGCCACACCAGCTCCGCCCAGCTTCAAGAAGTGCCGGCGCGAAACTTCTATATTCATGGTGGATCTCCCTAGGCGTCGGCACCGCACATGTGACAATGCCGGAGCAAGAGGAGTATGCGACGTATGTCAGTGTGTCAATTTTGCACTGCAATATGCGCTCGATGCCGTTCCAAACTGCCTGAAACGCAGAGTCTCGCGTCGCTGCGTGGCGCGCTGGGCAGTCCGCCGTCGCTTCTCAGCCCAGGGCCGACGCGTTGCGAATCCTCGCGCGGCGCCGACCTCTTCTGCTGGGCCTGGCGGTGTGTCCTGGATGCCTGACGCCCCTTGGTCTGCTGGACAGCGCCTCCGTCGCGCATTGGCGCCGCCTGTTTGCAGAGCCGCTCTTCGAGGTCCCTCTCGCTCGCGGGCAAGCCGCGCACCATCGCTGGTGCGCGCTGCTGCTGCCTTTCTCTGCGGTGCGCGGCTGCTGGAGCGGGATCTGCCGATGTGCGCATCGGCAACGGCGAGGTGCCGACGCGCGAGCAGATCGTCCGGTGCCGGACTGTTCGAGCGGGGGCCCGATCGAGCACGGCGCGGGAGGTCGCGGCCTGGCCGGGCGCGACCGAGAGGCCCGTCGCATCCCGCACGGCGGACTGGAGAGGCGGGCTTCTCGGTCTGAGCTGCGCGGCCCTACGCCTTTCCCGAGCCGATGTGGGCGATGGCCTCGATCTCCACCAGGGTATCGGGAGTGCCGAGCTCCTTCACGCCGACGAGCGTGCTCACGGGGAAGTCGCCGGTGAAGAACTCGCGGCGCGCCCGCCAGACCTCGGTGTTGTCGCGGATGCTGGTGCAGTAGATCACGAGCTTGGTGACGTCGCCCATGCCGCCGCCGGCGGCCTCCACCAGATGCTTGATCTTGCCGAAGATGACCTGCGCCTGCTCGTAGGCGTTGGCGCCCAGGATGGTCTTGCCGTCGTTGGCGCGCGAGGTCATGCCGGAGACGTAGCAGACGTCGCCGACGACGATGCAGTTGGACCACCGCTCGGGCGGCGGCTCGGCGACGTTGGGGCTGCTGACGCGGCGTCTCGGTGTGGGCATGGGGCTCTCCTGCTGCGAAGGAGGCTCCAGCATAGGCGTCGAGCCCGGCGTGCGCATTGGCTTCGACGCATTGGAGCGTTTCCCCTGCCGCGCGGCTCAGCCCATGGTCAGGGCGACGCGGCCGACGGCCTCGCGCTCGCTCAGCAGGTGCATGGCCTTGGCGACCTGCGCCAGCGGGCAGGTGGCGCTGACGAAGGGGCGGACGCGTCCGCTGTCGGCCCAGGCCATCACCTGCCTCGTCTCCTGCGCGCGCAGATCGGGATCGCGCCGCGCCGCCTCGCCCGCGCGGATGCCGAGCACCGAGGCCCCCTTGAGCAGGATGCGGTTGGCCGCGTACGCGGGGATGCTGCCGGCGGCGAAGCCCGCCACCAGCAGGCGGCCGCCGAAGGCGACACAGCGCAGCGCCTCGTCGCCCGCAAGGCCGACGGGGTCGAGCACGATGTCGGCGCCGTTGCCGTCGGTGAGGGCCTTGACGGCGTCGGCCAGCCGGCCCGCCGCGGGGTCGAGCACGTGGGCCGCGCCCTTGGCCTTCGCCGCCGCCCGCTTGGGCTCGCTCGAGGCCACGGCGATGACGGATGCGCCAAGAAGGCAGCCCACCTCGACAGCGGCGAGGCCGACGCCGCCGCCGGCCCCGAGCACCAGGAGCGTGTCGCCGCGGGCCGTCCGGGCGCGCGTTGCCAGCGCGTGGTAGGCGGTGACGTGGGCCACGAGGAGCGTCGCCGCCTCGACGTCGGTGAAGCCCTCGGGCACGGGGACGACGTCGCCCTCGGAGACGACTGCCTCCTCGGCAAAGGCGCCCGTGCGCAGCCGCGCGATGACCCGCTGGCCGATGGCGAGATCGGCGACGTCCTCGCCCAGCTCGACGATCACGCCGGCTGCCTCCATGCCCGGCACGAAGGGCAGGTCCGGCTTGTGCTGGTAGAGGCCCTGCACCATCAGCACGTCGGGAAAGTTGAGGCCCGCGGCACGCACCGCCAGGCGCACCTGACGGGGGCCGAGCGGCTGCCGCGTCAGCAGGCGCAGCACGAGCTGGTCCGGGGGGCCGAGCGTGTCGCAGACGACCGCGCGATAGGTGACGTTCGCCATGGTCGAGCACCGCCCGTGGTCCGGGCCCTTCGCTGCGGCGGCCCACGCGCGTGGGCCGCCTGCTACCCCTGCGTCAGCGCCAGCGTCAGACCGATGAGGGCGCTGTCGATGAACTGGATGTCGATGACCTGCTTGTCGCCGCGCAGGTCGATGCTCATGTTGGCCTTGAAGGCGTCGCCCGTCACGCGCACCCGCAGGCCCTTGTCGGTGACCTTGCCGCTGACCTCGCCGCCCCAGTCCCGGGTCAGCTCCTTCCACTTGCCGGTGAGCCGGCCGTCCTGGTGCTTGACGTCGGTCTGCACCTCGATGCTGCCCGAGGGGGAGGCACAGCGGATCGACTGGTGCAGCAGCTGACCGTTGCCGGTGGGGCTGTAGGTGACGCGGCACCTGACCTGCTCGGTGGCGCCGTCGCGGATGCCGAGGCGCCCCTCGCCGACCCAGCGGCCGGCAAAGCGCTCGAACGGTCCAGGCGCCTCCCCGACGGCGCCCGCCGAAGCGGAAAGAACGCCGGTCAACAACAGTGCAGCCATCAGACTTCGCATCGCGGAGGCTCCAGTTGCAGGATCGCGGGACGCTCGGTGAATCACTCGGACGCGCGCGATACTAGACCGGGACGGGCAACGTTTGCGCTGACCGGCGGGCCACACCCAGCGACGCATCGCCGCTGCACAATCGGCGGCGGTTTGGCGCAAGATCGACGGCAACGCTCGCGATGGCCGCATCCTCGGGAGGCGCGCATGAGCCGCGATGCGCATGGCGGAGGCCGCGGCAACGCTCGGCCTGAGCAAGGCGCGGTCCGGGTCGCTCGAGGGCCGCGGGGACCGCGTGAGAGGAAGCCCCGCCAATCCGCTCGGCAAGAGGCGGCAGGCGGCGTGCACAAGGAGGAGGCGATGGCATCCGTCCCAGTCAAGTTCGCGCAGTACCCGTTCGCGCCGCGCATCTACGAGGCGCGGATGCCGGTGGCGGCGGGCGAGCGCGAGGGCAAGCGGCACAAGATCGTGATCGTCGGCGGCGGGCCGGTGGGCTTGAGTCTTGCGCTCGGCCTTGCCAACCACGGCATACCCTGCCTGGTGCTGGAGGCCGACGAGCGGGTGTGCCTGGGCAGCCGCGCCATCTGCATCTCGCGGCGCAGCCTGGAGATCCTGGCACGGCTCGGCGTCGCCACGCGCTTCCTCGACAAAGGCCTTGCCTGGACCGGCGGGCGCAGCTTCTACCGCGACCGGGAGGTGCTGGCCTTCACGATGCCGCATGACGCGCACCAGAAGCTGCCGCCCATGATCAACATCTCGCAATACGACATCGAGCAGATCCTGCTCGACGAGGCGGAGCGGCGGAGCGACCTGATCGAGATCCGCTGGCGGACGCGGATGACGGACATCAAGACCAGGCCGGACGGCGCCGAGCTGACGCTGTCGACGCCGCTGGGCGTGTACGGACTTTCAGCCGGCTGGATCGTGGCCTGCGACGGCGGCCGATCGGGCGTGCGCGAGGCCATGGGGCTGGCGCTGGAAGGCACCTCCTACGAGGGGCGCTACGTCATCGTCGACATCCACCTGAAATCGCAGCGGCCGACGGAGCGGCTGGCCTGGTTCGACCCGCCGTCGAACCCGGGCTCGACCATCCTCATGCACAAGCAGCCCGACGACATCTGGCGCATCGACTACCAGCTCGCCGACGGCGAGGACCCCGACGAGGCCGTGAAGCCGCAGAACGTGATCCCGCGCGTGGAAAGCCACCTGCGCATGATCGGCGAGACGGGGCCGTGGGCGCCGATCTGGATCGCCATCTACCGCGCGCACGCGCTGACGCTCGCCAGCTACCGGCACGGACGGGTGCTGTTTGCGGGCGATGCCGCGCACCTCGTGCCCATCTTCGGCGTGCGCGGGCTCAACTCCGGTCTCGACGACGCGGACAACCTGGCCTGGAAGCTGGCGCTGACGGTCAAGCTCGGCCTGGGCGGCCGCCTGCTCGACAGCTACTCGGCCGAGCGGGTGGCGGCTACGCGCGAGAATCTCGCCCACGGCAGCAAGAGCACCGAGTTCATGGCGCCGCCCTCGCACGCGTTCGCGCTGATGCGCGAGGCGGTGCTGGGACTTGCCGCCATCCGACCCCGCGTGCGCTCGCTGATCAACCCGCGGCAGACGTCGGCCATCAGCTACGAGCGCTCGCCGCTCAACGGCACGGCGGGGGACAGCGAGCGCTTCTCCTCGGGCCCGCAGCCGGGCGCCGTGCTGCCGGAGACGCCACTCTCGATTCGGCGCGGCGGGCGGACGGAGGCGGGCTTTCTCACGGACCTCGCCCGGCCCGCGTTCACGGCGCTCCTGTTCACCGAGGACGGGCGCATGCCCGAGGCCATGGCGGACGCCGCGCAGGCGCTCGCGAAGGCTGGCATCCCGTTCCATGCCGCCGCCATCGCACCGGAGGCGCCGATGGGGCACGACGGGGACTGCGCCTGGGACACGAACGAGCGCGTGTTCGCCCTGTTCGATGCGACGCCGGGCACGGCCTACCTGCTGCGGCCCGACGGGCACGTGCTGGCGCGCTGGCGACGCGCCCGGCCGGAGACCGTGCGCGAGACGGTGCTCGCAACGCTCGGACCGAAGGAGACCCTGCAATGACCGACGCCGAGCTCGACAGCGCCTACGCGGAGCTGTGCCGGACCATGACGCACCTCGGCGAGCGACGGACGGAGCTGTATCTCGCCCGCTTCGCCGTCCTCGCCATGCTCGAGATCGATGACGCGGCCAAGATCTCCCGCCTCGTCGCCGCCGCCGCCGACGGCCTCGCAGCGGACGAGGGTGACGGCGCCGCGGGGTAGGCTACACCCGGTTGAGCAGGCGGGCGCGGATGGTGCCGGAGAGCTTGCGGATCTCCTCGAGCAGGTCGACGGCGCCGTCGACGTCGCCCTCGGCATCGAGCACCACGTAGCCGATCTCGCCGTCGGTCTGGTAGCTCTGCGCCGAGATGTTGATGCTGCGGCTGGCAAACACGTCGTTGAGCCGGCGCAGCTCGCCCGGCGTGTTGGACTGCACCTGGATGAAGCGGGTGACATTGCCGCGCTTGGACAGCTGCACCTGCGGGAAGTTGACGGAGCCGACCGTGGAGCCGACGTCGGAGTACTCGATCAGGCGGCGCGCCACCTCGTCGCCGATGCGCTCCTGCGCCTCCTCGGTGGAGCCGCCCACGTGCGGGGTGAGGATGACGTTGTCGAGGCCGCGCAGGGGGCTTGCGAAGGCATCCGAGTTGGACTTCGGCTCGGACGGGAACACGTCGAGCGCGGCGCCGCGCAGATGCTCGCTGCGGAGCGCGGCCGCCAGCGCCTCGATGTCGACCAGGGTGCCGCGGGCATTGTTGATGAGGAACGCGCCCTTCTTCATGGCGGCGATCTCGGCGGCGCCGATGATGCCCTTGGTGTCGGGCGTCTCGGGCAGGTGCAGCGACACCACATCGGCGCGCTGCAGCAGCTCGGCCAGCGAGCCGGTCGGCTCGGCGTTGCCGTGGCGCAGCTTGTCGGAGCGGTCGAAGAAGATGACGCGCATGCCCATGGCCTCGGCCAGCATGGCGAGCTGGGTGCCGATGTTGCCGTAGCCGACGATGCCCAGCGTCTTGCCGCGCACCTCGTGGCTGTCGGTGGCGCTCTTCAGCCAGCGGCCGTCGTGCGCCGCCGTCGACTTGGTGAAGATGCCGCGATAGAGCATCACGATCTCGGCGATGGTCAGCTCGGCGACGCTGCGGGTGTTGGAGAACGGCGCGTTGAAGACGGGAATGCCGCGCAGGCGCGCGATGTCGAGGTCGACCTGGTTGGTGCCAACCGAAAAGCAGCCGACGGCGACGAGCGTGCGCGCCTGCGGCGCCTCGATCACCTCGCGCGTCACGTGCGTGCGGGAGCGCACGCCCAGCATGTGCACGCCCTGCAGGGCCTCGATCAGGGCCGGTGTGTCGAGCGCCTTGGCGACCACCTCGACATTGCTGTAGCCGGCCGCGGCCAGCGCCTCGACCGCCGACGGCGAGATGCCCTCGAGCAGCAGGAAGCGGATCTGGTTCTTCGGGCGGGATAGACCCTTGCTCATGGCCTCGGCCTCGGTTTTGCAGCGTGGGCCCCGTCTAGGGCCCAGGGGCCGGCTTGTCAAAGCCTAGACGCGGCCAGCCGGCGGCCGCCCGCGCGCCCGCCTTGTGGAAGACGCCCTGGTGTTGCGCGCCCTTGGCTTGGCACCCTGGTGGTCTTGGCCGGACTTGTCCCGACCAATCCATCCGACCTCATGCTGCGACGCTGGTGGAGGGCTCGATCCTCGCGACACGCCCGAGGCTGAGCGCGGGGCTGATCCGTCCGGCGGGGAGCACCAGCGCCAGTTGTGAACGGCAGGGGATCGCCCTAACGTCACGGCAAAGGCACCAACGCCCGACAAGAGGAACCGCCGGAGGACCACCCGTGCTGCCGACATTCGAGCCTGCCCTGCTGCCGGAGGACGTGCGCGCCCTGCGCGCGCACGTGCGCGCCTTCCTCGCCGCCGAGATCGCGGCCGGCCACTGGAGCCCGCGCGCCAATTCCTGGACCATCTTCGACGAGGGCTTCAGCCAGCGCTGCGGGGCGCAGGGCTACATCGGCATGACCTGGCCGAAGGCCTACGGCGGGCGGGAGCTGTCCTCGCTGCACCGCTTCGTCGTGGTCGAGGAGATGCTGGCGCACGGGGCGCCCGTCGGCGCGCACTGGATCGCCGACCGGCAGAGCGGCGGGCAGATCCTCAACTTCGGCAGCGAGGACATGCGCCGCAGCATCCTGCCGCGGATCTGCACCGGCACCTGCTACTTCGGCATCGGCATGAGCGAGCCCGACGTCGGCTCCGATCTCGCCTCGGTCAAGACGCGGGGCGAGCGCAGCAACCGGGGCTGGCGCATCAACGGCACCAAGGTGTGGACCAGCGGCGCGCACCGGGCGCACTACCTGATCGCGCTCGTTCGCACCGAGCCGCGCGGGGAGAGCCGGCACGCCGGGCTGACGCAGTTCCTGATCGACCTGTCGCGGCCGGGCCTGAAGATCTCGCCGATCGAGAATCTGGCCAAGGAGCGGGACTTCTGCGAGGTGGTGCTCGAGGACTACGAGGCGCTCGACGAGGAGGTGCTGGGTGGTCCCGGGCAGGGCTGGAAGCTGGTCACGCACGAGCTCGCCCAGGAGCGCAGCGGGCCGGAGCGGTTCCTCAGCGACTTCAACCTGCTGGTCGAGCTGATCCGCAGGCTCGACGGCGCCGCCCACGCGCGCAAGGACGTGGGCCGCATGGTCGCGCGCCTCGTCGCCCTGCGCGAGATGTCGATCTCGGTCGCCGGCATGCTGGCGCGCGGGGTGTCGCCGGAGCTGCAGGCGGCGCTGGTCAAGGACCACGGCATGCAGTTCGAGCGCGACCTGCCGGAGGAGGCGCGGCTGCTGTTGCCGCTGGAGCCCGGCGCCGGCACGGCGGACCCCTACGAGCAGCAGCTCGCCCGCACTTTGCTGTTTGCGCCCTCGTTCTCCCTGCGCGGGGGCACGCGCGAGGTGCTGCGCGGCATCATCACGCGGCACATGGGCCTGAGATAGGGGGCCTGAGATAGGGGGCCCGAGATAGTGGGCCCGAGATAGTGGGCCCGAGACAGACGGCGGAGACACAGCCATGAACGAGACGCTTGCGGCCATCGCCGAGACGCTGCGCGGCATCCTCAGCGCCCGCTGCGACGCGAAGGCGCTGCGCGAGGCCGACGGCGGCGCCTGGAGCGGGGACCTGTGGTCGGCCCTGGAGGAGGCGGGCGTGCCGGGCAGCACCATTGCGGAGGACGCCGGGGGCCTTGGCCTGGGCCTCGAGGAGGCGGTCTTCATGGCCCGCGTGGCGGCCTCCCACGCCGCGCCGGTGCCGCTCGCCGAGACGCTGCTCGCGCAATGGCTCTGGCACAGCGCGCAAGGAGCGCAGCCGGCGCCCGAGGCGCCGCTCGGCCAGCGCCTGACGATGCACATCGCGGACGGGCTGGCGCCGGTGGCGGCGGGCGCCGCCATCTCGGCGGAGCTGGCGCGGGTGCCGTGGGCGCGGCACGCCGACGTGCTGCTGCTCGTGATCCCCAACGGGGATCGCTGCCAGCTCGTGCGCATCGGCCTCGCGGCGACCGGCGTGCGCCTCACGCCGGCGGCGAACCTTGCCGACGAGCCGCGCGATCGCGTGCATCTCACGGGCGTCGAGACCGGCCCGCGCGACGTGCGCAGCCTCGCGCGGCCCGCCGAGGACGTGCTGGCGATGATGGCGCTGATGCGCGCGGCGCAGATGGTCGGGGCCATGGAGGCGGCGGTGGCGATCAGCGTCGGCTACGCCAACGAGCGGGTGCAGTTCGGCCGGCCGCTCGGCAAGTTCCAGGCGATCCAGAGCCATCTCGCCGGCATGGCGGAGGAACTTGCCGCCGCGACCGTGGCGCTGGAGCAGGCGGCGGCCAGTATCGGCGAGCCGGCGCGACGGCCGCTCGCGTGGGTGGCGAAGGCACTGGCGTCGGAGAGCGCCGGGCACATCGCGGCGGCGTCCCACCAGGTGCACGGCGCCATCGGCTTCACGCGCGAGTACCGGCTGCAGCCGCTGACGCGGCGGCTGTGGTCGTGGCGGGAGGAGTGCGGCAACGAGGCCTTCTGGTACGACAAGCTCGGCGGCCTCGCCATGCACAACGGGGCGGACGCGCTCTGGCCCTGGCTCACCGACATCTCGCCGTCGTCGGGCGCTATATCCAAGAGCGCTACCAATTCTGGAGCCACTTGACCGCGAGGACGATCGCTGCTCCCGGATTGCGGATGCTCGAGGAGGAATAGGTGACCATAGCAATTCCAAAGATGCAGGAGCCGCAGAAAAGCGACATCGCTCGTTTGGAGGAGGTGCTAGGTGGAAAATTGCCCATCGAGTATCTGGACTTCATTCGCATCCATGACGGAGCAACGCCCGAGCACAATTCCATCGCTATCGGAAGCGCCAACGAGTCCAACGTAACACGCTTCATTTCCGCTGCAGATGCAGCAACGGTCGTCACTGGAGTTGAGGGCTTTCCCGCGACGGTTATCCCGCTTGGCGAGGACGGTTGCGGGAACTTCTTCTACATGGATAGAGCGGTAGGCAGCGTGCACTTCTGGGATCATGAAATTGAAGGTGAAGACGCGTTGGTGGCGCCCAGCCTTGTCAAGTTTCTTGAAGCGCTGGCGCCGTTCGATAGTTCGACCGTGAAGCTGGCACCGGGAGATGTGACGCATGCTTGGATCGATCCATCGTTCAAACCAGAGTGAGATTGAGGGACGCTTGTTGGGTTCTGAGCTGCGGCTGGACCTCGGACATCAGGGCGCTGGGTCGGTGCGGCCCTAGCTAGCGCCGGCGGTAGGGATAGCAGCGTAGCGGATCGAGCTTGAGGCCGAAGTGGGCGCCGAGCGCCGCGATGGCCTCGCCGTGCTCGGGATAAGGATCGCCGTTGCCGGGGCCGACCACGATCGGCCGGAACTGCCCCTCGCTGCCGCCCTCGGGCGGCAGCATCGCCGTGCACAGCCCCTTGCCCTCGCCGTCGCGCAGGGTGAGGAACATCGGCATGACGCGCAGGATGTGCGCATTGCGGCCGATGGCCTGCTCGACATAGCGCCGGCTCGCCGGCGGCACGAAGCTCGCCGCCGCCTCCTCGTAGGCCTGCTCGAAGTACTTCTCCACGGCGTGCTGCATGAGCTGCGATTCGAGTGCGGCCTCGCCGGCCGTCTCGATGCGAAACCACGTCTTCGGCGGGACATCCAATACGAACTGCACGACCCCTCCCATCGAATGCACGTGCTACTGCCTGTAAGATAGGCAGAGAGTGTGGCGCCGCAAGGATGGGCGTGCGGCAATGCTGCATCAGTGCGGAGGCGAAGTGCAGGCCCGCACGCGCTTTGCGCTCGGCGGGCGGGGTGGTGCATAGTCAGGACAAAGCAAGACGGGTGGGGACGCGCATGGCTCAGGGGAAGGCACCGAGGACGATCATCGTCGCCGGAGGCGGCATCGGCGGGCTGGCCGCGGCGCTCGGGCTGTCCGGCAAGGGCTTCCGCGTGATCGTGCTGGAGCAGGCCAGGGAGCTCGGCGAGATCGGTGCCGGCATCCAGCTCGGCCCCAACGCCTTCCACGCCTTCGACACGCTCGGCATCGGCGAGGCGGCGCGGCAGCGCGCGGTCTACATCGACGAGCTGCGCCTCATGGATGCCGTTTCCGGCGAGCCCATCACGCGGATCCCGCTCGATCAGCCGTTCCGCACCCGCTTCGGTAATCCGTACGCGGTGGTGCATCGCGGCGACCTGCACGGCGCCATGCTCGACGCCTGCCGCGGCAGCCCGCTCGTGGAGCTGCGTACCAGCCATGCGGTGACGGGCTACGAGCAGGACGGCAGCCGCGTGCGGGCCCTGGTGCGCGACCGGGAGCCGGTCGAGGGTGACCTGCTGATCGGCGCCGACGGCCTGCGCTCGGCGATCCGGGCGCAGCTCGTCGCCGACGGCGAGCCGCGCGTCTCGGGCCATTCCACGTTCCGATCCGTGATCCCGACGGAGCAGATGCCGGAGGACCTGCGCTGGAACGCGGCCACGCTGTGGGCGGGGCCCAAGGTGCACCTGGTGCACTACCCGCTGACCGGGTGGAAGCTGTTCAACCTGGTCGTCACCTGCCACAACGATCCGGGCAAGGCGGTGACGGGCGAGCCCGTGGAGTTGGAGGAGGTGCGGCGCTGGTTCGTGCACATCCATCCGCGCGCGCAGCAGATCGTAGAGCACGGCCGCACCTGGAAGCGCTGGGTGCTGTGCGACCGCGACCCCGTCGAAAAATGGATCGACGGCCGCGTGACGATCCTGGGCGACGCCGCGCACCCCATGCTGCAATACGCGGCGCAGGGCGCTTGCATGGCGCTGGAGGACGCGGTGTGCCTCAGCCACATGCTGGCCACGCACGACGACGCCGACCGGGCGCTGGCGGCCTACGCGCGGCTGCGCACGGTGCGCACCGGGCGGCTGCAGCTGCTGTCGCGGCTGATCGGCGAGTACATCTACCATCCCGCCGGCGCCGTCGCCGCGATCCGCAACGGCGTGATGCGCGGCATGACGCCTGCGGAGTATTACGAGCGGCTGGCCTGGCTCTACGGCGGCACCGGGCTCGGCGAAGGGCCGTAGCGCGGCGGGGCTGGCGCGATGGCGTCCCTTGCATCGATGGCGTCCCGGCGCAGCCGCGGCCGCTGGCGGCGATCGCCACTTCCCCTTATCGTCGAGAGATCGCAAGATCGTGAACGCGGCGCGCGCTGCCGATCGCTGCACCTGCGCCCACATCCTCTGCCGAGACATCCTTCCACCTCACCCCGCTTTGCCAAAGGACATCCATGAGCATCCTTCTCGAGCCGGTCCAGATCGGCGACTTCAAGCTGCGTAACCGGGTGGTGATGGCGCCGCTCACCCGCAATCGCGCCCAGATGCCGGGGCGCGTGCCCACCGAGCTGATGGCGCAGTACTACGTGCAGCGCGCCTCGGCCGGCATGATCCTCACCGAGGCGACGAGCGTGACGCCGATGGGCGTCGGCTATCCGCAGACGCCCGGCATCTGGTCGGCCGAGCAGGTGGCGGGCTGGCGCCACGTCACGGAGGCCGTGCACAAGGCCGGCGGCCTGATCCTGATGCAGCTGTGGCACGTCGGGCGCGTGTCGCACTCGATCTATCACGACGGCCGCCTGCCGGTGGCGCCCAGCGCCGTCGGCATGCCGGGCCACGTCAGCCTGACCCGGCCGCAGCTCCCCTACGAGACGCCGCGGGCGCTGGAGACGGCGGAGGTGGGCGAGGTGGTCGAAGCGTTCCGCAAGGGCGCCGAGAACGCCAAGGCCGCCGGCTTCGACGGCGTCGAGATCCACGGCGCCAACGGGTACCTCATCGACCAGTTCCTGCAGGACAGCACCAACAAGCGCACCGACCGCTACGGCGGCAGCCTCGAGAACCGCGCCCGCCTGATGCTGGAGGTGGCCGATGCGGCGGTCTCGGTGTGGGGGGCAAAGCGCGTCGGCATGCACCTCGCCCCGCGCGGCGATGCCCACAGCATGGGCGACAGCAATCTGCCGGCGACCTTCGGCTACGTGGCGACTGAGCTCGGCAAGCGCGGCCTCGCCTTCCTCTGCGCGCGCGAGGCGCTGGGCGCGGACCGCCTGGGCCCCGCGCTCAAGAAGGCCTTCGGGGGCGCCTACATCGCCAACGAGAAATTCAAGAAGGAGACGGCCGAGGAGGTGATCCGCAAGGGCGAGGCCGACGCGGTCGCCTTCGGCAAGGCCTTCATCGCCAACCCCGACCTGCCCCGCCGGCTCGCGGAAGGGGCGCCGCTCAACCCCTGGGACGCCGAGACCTTCTACGCGCAGGGCCCCAAGGGCTACGTGGACTACCCGGCGCTCGCCTGAGGCCGCTGCGTCCTTCCGCCCGCCTGCCGGCACTGCCGGGGGCGGGCGCAACGCACGCCGATGGCCCGGCACGCCACGGCGTCCGGGTGTTGCGAATGGCGAGGGAGCGGGGCGCTTCGGCCTGGCTCATGTGCAAGAGAGGGCGTCCACGCCCCGCGACTTCACGACGGCGCCCGGGCACGGCGCCTAGCGTGAGCCACGCGCTTACCTAACGTTCTTTCCCGGGCAGGTGGTGGGCGATCAGCCACTCCGGATAGAGAGCCACCGTCGCCAAGTCCCGCCGTCCCGTACGCTCGAAATGCCTCGCGAGAGCACTCCCTCGTGGGCGGCGATGGGAGGAGTGTCGCATCGCGCGGAAGCGCGGGGATAGCCGAGCCGCACGGCCGTCTCTCTCGCGGCGCCGGACCACCGGCTGCGGTCCCGTAGCCGCAGGCGAAACCCGACGCGAAAGGACGCGGGCCGGACCGGTGCCGCGCACGCCGCGCCCGGAGAGGAGGCGGCGCGGTCAGCGCGGCCCGTGCGACCGCAGGGCCGCCGTGATGCGCCCGATGAGCCCCGCCACCTCGGCCTTGCGCTTGGCGTTGGCCTTCCCCAGGGCCGGCTCCTCGGCGATCTGGGCGATGGTCTCGAAGGGCTCGGAAAGGAGGCTGCGGTAGAGCGCGCTGGTCTCGCGGACGGCGACGAGCGGATCGACGGCCTTGCGGCCCTGGGTGCGCATGCCCACCATCTCGCTGGCGAGCGCCCAGGCGAGCGGCCCGAGCCCGTCCGCCGCCTTGGATTCGGCCTGCGGGGCCCGTGCCGACGCCTCGGGCTCGGCAAACCCGGCCGCCTCGGAGGCCCTCGCATCCATGGGGTCGAAGCCCAGCAGCTCGTTCGGCGTGACCTGGAGCGTCTCGCACATCTTGTGGATCAGCGTCAGGCTCGGCTCGACCTCGGCCCGCTCGTAGCGCGTGTAGCGGTTCTCCTCGATGCCGAGGCTCGCCGCGAAATAGCGGGCCCGCTGGAAGCCGCGCTGGGTGCGCATGGCTTTCAGGCGCCTGGCGAACTGCGTCCTGACCTGGGGAGCGAGCGTCTCGTTCATACCCCTGCCGTTTCGCAGATAAGTGACAGAAACGCATCGCCAAAAATGGACGATTGCGCCCCGAAACATCTGCGAAATTTGGAGAAAAATGTGCTTGCGGAACCCGCATCTCGCGTCTGCGAGAGCCCCCTCGCGGCCCGCAAGCGCCGGCCCTCGTATTAACACTCAGTGTGCGTACTACGGCAAGCCCGCAAGCCGCATCAGGGGCCTAGTGGTACTATTTGGCCGCACACCGACCCTTTGGGCAAAGTCTGCCGATCGGTTGGATGGACTTGAGACCCTCCGACGCACCCAACTTTTTTCCTTCGTGGGCACCTCCGGTTGCGCAAGGCCCACCGAGGCGTGCTAAGCAGCGGCCATGACGGACATCAGCCTCATCCGCAACTTCTCGATCATCGCTCACATCGACCACGGCAAGTCGACCTTGTCCGACCGGCTCATCCAGCTGTGCGGCAACGTCTCGGACCGGGAGATGAAGGAGCAGATCCTCGATTCGATGGACATCGAGCGCGAGCGCGGCATCACCATCAAGGCGCAGACGGTGCGCCTCGACTACAAGGCCAAGGACGGAAAAACCTATCAGCTCAACCTGATGGACACGCCCGGCCATGTCGACTTCGCCTACGAGGTGTCGCGGTCGCTGGCGGCCTGCGAAGGGGCCATCCTGGTGGTCGACGCCAGCCAGGGGGTCGAGGCCCAGACGCTGGCCAACGTCTACCAGGCGCTCGACAACAATCTCGAGATCCTGCCCGTGCTGAACAAGGTCGACCTGCCGTCGGCCGACGTCGACCGGGTCAAGCAGCAGATCGAGGACGTGATCGGGCTCGACGCCTCGGGCGCGGTGCCGATCTCGGCCAAGACCGGCAAGAACGTCGAGGCCGTGCTCGAGGCCATCGTGGAGCGGCTGCCGCCGCCTAAGGGCGACCGGACCAAGACGCTCAAGGCCTCGCTGATCGACAGCTGGTACGACGCCTACCTCGGCGTGATCGTGCTGGTGCGGATCATCGACGGGGTCCTGAAGAAGGGCTCCAAGGTCAAGCTGATGTCGACCGGCTTCGACTACCAGATCGACCGCGTCGGCATCTTCCGGCCCAAGCAGGAGATGCTCAACGAGCTCGGCCCCGGCGAGGTCGGCTTCTTCACCGCCGCCATCAAGCAGGTGTCCGACATGCGCGTCGGCGACACCGTGACCGACGCCAAGAGCCCCGTCACCGAGGCCCTGCCCGGCTTCAAGCCGGTGCAGCAGGTGGTGTTCTGCGGCCTGTTCCCGGTCGATGCGGCCCAGTTCGAGGACCTGCGCGAGGCGATGGCGCGGCTGCGCCTCAACGACGCCAGCTTCTCCTACGAGACGGAAAGCTCGGCCGCGCTCGGCTTCGGCTTCCGCTGCGGCTTCCTCGGCCTGCTGCACCTCGAGATCATCACCGAGCGGCTGGAGCGCGAGTTCAACCTCGACCTGATCACCACGGCGCCGAGCGTCATCTACCACATCTACCTGAACGACGGGTCGAAGGTGGAGATGCACAACCCCGCCGACATGCCCGACCCGGTGCGCATCGACCACATCGAGGAGCCCTGGATCGAGGCGACCATCCTGGTGCCGGACGAGCACCTCGGCTCGGTGCTGAAGCTGTGCCAGGACCGGCGCGGGCGGCAGAAGCAGCTGACCTACGTCGGCACGCGCGCCATGGTGGTCTACGAGCTGCCCCTCAACGAGGTGGTGTTCGACTTCTACGACCGGCTGAAATCGATCAGCCGCGGCTATGCCTCCTTCGACTACCAGCTCAAGGGCTACGAGACCGGCGACCTCGTGAAGATGTCGATCCTGGTCAACGCCGAGCCCGTCGACGCGCTGTCCATCATCGTCCACCGCAGCCGTGCCGAGAGCCGCGGGCGGGCCATGTGCGAGAAGCTCAAAGAGCTGATTCCGCCGCATCTCTTCCAGATCCCGGTGCAGGCGGCGATCGGCGGGCGGATCATCGCGCGCGAGACCATCAAGGCGCTGCGCAAGGACGTGATCGCCAAGTGCTACGGCGGCGACATCTCGCGCAAGCGCAAGCTGCTGGACAAGCAGAAGGAGGGCAAGAAGAAGATGCGCCAGTTCGGCAAGGTCGACATCCCGCAGGAGGCCTTCATCGCCGCCCTCAAGATGGACGACAACTGAGCCGCCGGGCGCGCGGCTGGCCGCAGCCATAATTCCAGTCTAGGACTGAGCCGATACTCGCAACGGATTGCGCGGGGACGGTGGATTATGGTCGCGATGGAATTGGCGGCGACGGCCAAGCCGGAAGAGCCGGCCGATGTGTTCATCAGCTATTCGAGCGCGGACGTCGCGCAGGCCGAGGCGCTGCAGACGGCGCTGACCTC